>CAZHOI010000001.1:0-42357 GCA_964534365.1 uncultured Candidatus Saccharibacteria bacterium
GGACATCAGGTTTTCATCCTGGAAATCGGGGTTCGATTCCCCGTGGGGTCACAAATAGCTTGAAAACGGTTTTCAAAGCACTCAAATCCAATTTGAAGCTTATATTCCAACGTATTTTCGCTAACAAAAAGTTCTGAAAAAATAGTTCGTATAATTTGCTCCTTTTCTAGTGGTTCTGCAAAATCGTATAGGATTGCAACGTTTCTTACTAGTTCTGAAAGTTTTTGAACATCTTTCATAGTTTCGTGCATTGCTTTGTCTGATGCTTGCTCACGTTCACAAAGTTCATCAAGTTCACTGCTGTTCTTCGCTTCTTCTTCCATAAAACTTTCTGGCGTATAAACCCCTGACTTCAATAAGGTTAATTTGTTACTGCGAAGATAGCTTAGATCCTCTCGTAATTTCTTTTTCTTCCTTTCTAGTTGGGCTAGTTCAGTATTTCGACGTTCTTCTAGTAAAGCAATTTCAGTTCCAGCTCTAGCGTCCATTTCATCGATTTCCTTATCGGTAAAATATAAGTTTTTAATCTTTGAACCGATTTGATCACTAATGTAATTAAAACTAAAGTTCTTAAAACTACTGGGACATTCTTTCTTACAGTGAGAACCGTAATACTGGTTGCCTTTAGTTATATATGGAGTATAAGAACGTTCACAATGTACACACCTCATAACTCCTCGAAGTGGTAAATCTAATTTGTTTGTATAATGAGTGCTAACAGTATTCTTCTTTAGCAGTTTTTGAACTTGATTAAACGTATATTCGTCAATTAGCGGTTCGTGACTAACACTATCAATCAAATCGCCATCTGGACCGATAATTTTTCCAATATAAAAAGAGTTCGAGAGTATTCTACTAACAGTATTTTCTGTAATCGGGCGAGATACTTTAGGAATATCTTTAATATCGATTGTTTCATCCAACATCTCTTCCTTTGTTCTTCTTCGCCTCATTGGCACTGTGGTCATTCCTTGATCGTTAGAATGCCGAGCAATATCTGATAAGCTCCAAGTACCTTTAACGTATAGTTTGAACATTTCGGTAATAATAGGACTTCGTTCAGGATCGAATGGTTTACGGTCCATTTTGCCTTCATTTAAATAACCAATAGGAGCTCGATAAGTACAAATACCTTTTTCTCTATTATTCCTAGTGGTTATAGTTACTTTCTCACTTGTCACACGAGAGTGGTGTTGTGAGAACATACCATCAATATCCATATGAAGATCGCCTGCACTAGATTTATCATATTTAGCGTAAGTAAAACGCACGTCTATATTTCTACGCATTAACTTACGGATAATCGTATCGTCAGCCTTATTACGACTAATTCTATCCCAAGATAAACAGATAATACCTTTACAAAAACCTTGGTTTAAAAGTTGAAGTAATTTTTGAAACTTAGGTCGGTCGATCTTATATTGAACTAATCCTTCCTCAGTAAATGAAAATCTGTCATCTTCCTTGTAACCTGAATGTTTTTCTGAAATTATTCCATTAGTACAGAAGCCTTTTAATGAAAGCTGAACAATTGGAAGGTGTTCACGAGCAGCAAATCTTGTATTCTCAACTTTTTGATATGAAATAGAGTTCTTCTGATTAGCTGCTTCGTCAGTACTCTTACGATTATATATAAAATAATAGTCTCGATATTTGCCAGACTTTATTTCATCAATAAAATCTCTCTCAGTTTTTTGCAAATTACTCATAGTTGGTCGGGTTTTACTAAAGTACCATCTATTATAACGTAGCCCTGTTGCATCATTCTCGCATAAATTGGTCTAAGAATGTCACCCAAGTCTTCTAAAGCATTTAACGTATTTAGGCTTAATGAGGGACGACTATCCGATACTTTGTTACTACACAAAAGCTCACGTTGCCCCTCACTAGTCTCAATTGCTGAGGTGTCGGCATTATTACTTTTATGTAGTTTATCCATTATATAGCTTTTAAATACTTACATCGACCTTAGGTATCCCACCCATCATTTTTTTCTGTATCTTGAAAAACCCCGTAATAATGATGTAATTCAGCTTCTAATTGCTTATATCGCTTAGCTTTTTTAGTTAGTTTTCCGTCATAGCTCCACGTTTTAATCTTGGACCACAATTTATCCATCTGCTGACTTAAATCTAGTGTTCTAAAAAGAGGAAAATGCTTATAACCTCTATTTGCATTTCTCGAACTGTAGGTAAGTTCATAACAATTACGGCAACCAAAATAGTCTCCATCTTTATATAAAACCCCAATACGCTTACCGCACGGCTTGCCATTCTTAGATAAGGGACAGATAAACCAATATCTCTCACCGCCAAAATTGCACGGCGTAGTGGTTAAGTGAACTTTATAATCAAAATCAGTTTTTTCACCAGTAAACCTATCAGTTTGATTGTATCTAAAGCGGATCCACTTACTTCCAGGTGAGATATACACCTCAGCTCCAATGCTTCCGTGAGAACCATCTTCACCCCACTTTATTGTTGAGTTCTTATAGCCCCCTCGCTCTCTTACATCTCTTAGTAACCACCATACCTCCAATTTCTTGCAATAATCTGCTTCTGTTTTAGTCATAGTTTTACGTAATCAATAGAGAATTTAAAACCCTATATCTTTAGCTGTTAATGGTGTGAAAGGTTCCGAAGGCTTATTTATAGTCTCCAGTTGCTTGAAATCTTCTTCGGTAAATCCATAACGCTCCTGCCACATTTCAAGACGTTTATTATTTCTTTTAAGGTCTAGTACATAGCCATTTCTAGTTCGATGAGACTTAAGTTGTAGCTTTTGACGTAAATACCAACCAACCTTTCTTGGCGTTATTACTTCATCTCCGATTTCAATTTCACTATTTACTTTGTCAGCAATTTCTTTAACTCTTATTTCTAGCGGTCTTGTTTCATCTTTAATTCTTAAAATCGCTAGTATGATTTCGCTTTCCCAAGATAAACCTCTATCAGCGATAAGTTCGGAGTTATAATCGGTAATAAAAGTTTTAAGTCGATTTTTGACTGACCTATTTTTAATAACTGACAGTAGTGGAATAATTATCTGATTAAGGCGAGGGTGAATACCTTCTATTAGCTCTTGATCGGTGTTTATCGGCAGGTTAAAGCCTTTTAAACGCCACATCAGTAGTTTGTTACGAATTGCTTCGGCATCGTCATAAAAGCTTTGATTTAAAGTTCTGGGTATATCTTTACGTAGCTTACTGGACCCCATTTCTTCTACTAAAAACCTGCTTTCTAAAGCTTTATCTTGATACGTTTCTCTAGTCGCAATTATTTTAGGTCCGAATACATCGTAGGCTTTAACCTCAAATGTGCCTTTGCCTTCACTACGCAACACAGGCATACCTTTTTGATATCCAGTATTAAGAATTTTGATTATATCTGAGGTCATATCCGAAAACCTATAATCAGCTTCATCTAGGACCAACGTGCCTTTAATTTCATTAACAATTCTAAAGATGGGACTAGTGGTAGTTGCACCACCTGTAAATATCGGTTTATAGCAAAGTGACCCAACCGTTTGCAGTAATCGCGATTTACCACTGCCAAAATCCCCAATCGCTCTAAGGTAAGGCACTTCATTAAACTTGTCATAGAGCCACGTAAATAAAACATAATAGGTCGCGATTTGTTCAAAAACTTCGGTCACATCAAGATATTTGTGAATGAAGCCTTGTATTTCTATCAATAGAGCTTCCTCGCTTACGTAATCAACGGCTGATGAAGGAAACAGGATTACCCCTCGATCTATCAGGACGTTATCTGGCGATAGTGGCTTATAGGTTTTAGCTCCTAACTTAATATGATCTAGAGTTTCAATTTGCCCTGACTTATTTAAGATTACAAAGTTTGTTACTCCATTAGATTTGTCATAAATCATTTCGTACAACTCTCCTTGAATAAATAATGAGCTTTTCTCGATAGGTTTCTCTGCTTTTTTCTCTGTTTTTTCCATATACATTCAAATTAAAATTAGTAATGTTTCTGCAAACTAAAAATCCTTGTCTTTAAGTTTTTACGGTGATTGGCAAACTCTAACGGTCTAACCTCTATTCGATTACTCCAAAAGCCGTCAACTGCATCAGTTATGGCTGGATGAGCTTTAAACACGAACGTCATTTTTGTTCTAGTTTGCGGCACTATGTCAATCAATTTGTAGCCCTTGCACAACAGAGCTGACGCAACCTCAAGGTCTTCGTGATAGAAATAGTTCTTATAATCGTTTAATGGCAAATAAGAGTAATCATCATTAGATTTTCTTTTCATATATATATATTTATATTGGTTAGTAACGTACTCCATCAATGAAGTACTTACATAAGTTTTGAATAAATAAAACGGTCTGCGAACTACTACTTATTTCTTAATAATATAAAAAACCCTTTATATTAGGGGTTTAAAATTGATTGAGACAACTAATTTCTGTAGAAATTGTTAGAATTACTAAGGTTTGTTGTTAAAGATAATTCCTTGACCTCTTTTTACTCTAATTAAAGCCTTACCATTATTCTCTGTCTTGTTTATGTTAGCTTTCCTCATAAAGCCACTCTTAGTATTAGTCAGATTATTTTGAATGAACAGTCTGATTTCATCTATAGACATATTTTTCACTTTTGCGATCTTAGACTTTATTTCCTTACCCAGTTCTACATAAGATATTTCTCCTCCATCAGGCAGTTTTGAAAAAAGCGAATTGAAAACTTGATAGTAATCTGTATCTATTCCTAAATTTAAGAACTTTTTATGGTAGTAGAAATCATCGCCTTTCTTAGTTATATATCGTAGATCATCATATTTTTCAGTTTTATTTACAACAGTGATATCTTTTTCTTGTAAACTGTTCTCAAATTTATGGAGATGTGTATGTTCGTGTTTTTGGGTCTTGTTTTCAGTTGACGAATTGACTTTGAGCTCTTCGTCAACATTCAATTTCATTCTTTTCCACTTAAGTTCTTTGTTTTGTTTATGTTCAGATATAACAGTATCTATATCATTAAAAAGCTCGTTTAAATCGTTGGGTATTTTGAATTGAGGTTTTCCAAGCCTTACCCAAGTCATATCAACATCTCCAACAATTTTTAATAAAGCAGCCTTAGTACCACCTTCATTCCACCATATTTCTATACCATCTAACATCTCAAATAAATGCTCAGGAAGATAATCAGGTATTTCGCTTTTGAAACTTTTTAATTCATTTAGACTTAGCATTTCAAGCAACTTATCTTTAATCAAAATGTATTTTTCGTTTAATCTCTCGTCTGTCATAGTAAAAAAGCCTTCTATAAATACATCGAGAATTGCAAAAAATTGATTAAGGAATAATTTCAAGAAGAAAATAGATTGTTCGTAATTCAGATTATCTGCATAAAACACATCTGATGTATCATTTTCTCTTAATGAAATAACTTTTGTGATTAGTTCATTCAATTCTTCTTGCTTTTGAACTATAAATTGAGTTGGTGGATTTAAAGCAGTAATTTCCATTAAAAATTTTCCGATTGGTTCAGCAACACTGTCGTATCCTTTTGATCTTATTTCGATTTCAGCAGTGCTAAATGATGTAAAAGGTCTTTCATATTTTTCACATAAATTGCCTATTTTCCCACCGTTAATAATGGTCTCTACTTTATCAATTAACTTAAAATATATTTCATCAATTCTGCTAACTTCGAGACTAGGATAATCTTTTCTGGTTACCGCTAAAAAAGATACCTGAGACCATAAGACCCATAACTCAGCCACTTTATTTGAGTAAGTAACAGTAACTTTAGGCTCAACCTCTTCTCCATTTGAATTAACCCATTCACGCCAACCTTCCTCTTCATATTCTTGTCTCGTTGGACCAATATATGCGACGTTATTAACAATTTGTATGTCGTCATATTTTAAGTACTGATTGTATTTTTGCTCTGTTTCTCTAGCTTTTTCCTCATCACCATTAAAAGCTAATGGGTGAAGGACCTTTTCTAAAACTTTCAAAAAATAAAATAAGTTTTCGTGATCCTGAGCGGAACTATAAAAAGCTAAAACGTAAAATACATTATTCCAACTAATCCCAGTGAAGTTTTCTTCAATAGGAAACATAGTCTCCGCTGTTGTAACACTTCTATATCGAACATCCTTAAATAGCTCAATTATTTCATCATCAGAGTAGCGTGAAACTATATCCTTAGATATTAACTTAAGTGCTTCTTTTTTTACCCTACTATTACTACCATTTACTCTTTCTAGCAATGGAATAAAATCATTAGAATTAAACTTAAATTCAATTAAGCGATTTCCTATATCTCTATGTTTCTGGAGGTCAATCTGTTTCCAATCATATTCAACAATATCCAAATCAATTAGTAGTTGTATGAGGTCGTCATTTTTTTCATTTGTAGTTTTTGCATAGGTTGTATTAGGCTTTAAGTCTCCAAATATCCTTTTTGTCTTATCAAATAACTCTTTGTTTTTTAGTAGGTCGTCAGTTGTTTTAATGTGTGAATAAAGATTTGAAACTCTTCTCGCAGGTTCTTTTACCTTAGGTTTTATTAGGTTTTCAGCTATCTCTTTAGCTCTTTTTAAAAACTCCTTTGATTTATCAGTAATTTCTTCTTCTGATAAAAGCTGGGTAGTTTCTTTATACTCAATTAAACCAAGTATAATGTTTCCAATTAACTGATTATCTTCAGCTTTCCATATACCTCTTAGCCTATTAGCCTTAGATTTACTCGGGAAATCGAAATCATATTTTTCATCATAAATGTTAATTTGAAATTCCGTCGAAAAGAAATCGCTCATAGTTCTATCAGAAAAATTAAGGACATATCCACCCTTCATTTCAAAAAGTGTTTCTAAGATTTCTTTATCGGTAGTTTTGAGCTTCATTTTGCATTCACATAGCACTATGTGCACTTTGTGAACGTTGTGAACATAATGTATCCTAAATAGTACCTAAATTTAGGTATGAAACCAAACAGCTTTGCCTAAACTTCATTTAGAAGCAAGGCAAACAAAATACCCGACCAAGTTAGTAACCTCCTCATCAGGTTGTTGCACTCTTGGTCGGGTCCTACTCCGAAAGGTTTAGGGGCAGTTTTTATAAGCTGTCGCAACAACTCTGGTGGGGAGATTATTGTTTTACATTGATTTCCTTGCCCTAAAACCCGACCAAACAATGACAAATAAATCACCTAAGAACCCTGTTCAGGAGTTACCGACTATTAAAGGACGAGCAATGCTCGAGTGGTATGGCAAATCAACTCCTAACTCAATCGAGTGGTTTCCTGCCCAAGAAACCGAAGTGTACGGCAATCTAAAAGCGAAGGATTTTAATAAGTTATTCTGGGGTGACAATAAACAAGTTTTATCACATCTACTGAAAGAATATCGAGGTGAAGTTGATTTAATTTATATTGATCCACCATTTGACAGCAAAGCTGATTACGTCAAGAAAGTAAAACTTAACGGAGAAAGATTGAAAGGTGTTGATCATAATGTTTTAGAACAAATGCAATACACAGATATGTGGGAGAAGGACGAGTATTTACAATTTATGTATGAGCGTTTGATTATTTTACGTGAACTCCTATCCGATACAGGGTCAATTTATTTACACTGTGACTGGCATAAAAACTCACATCTAAGGTTGTTAATGGACGAGGTCTTCGGAAGTGATAATTTCAGAAACGAAGTAATATGGCATTATTTTGTTTCTGGTAAATATCCTAATTATTTTGCTAGAGATCACGACAACATACTGGTTTATGCAAAGACAAGTAATCCAAAGTTTAACTATAAGAAACACTTTGATAAATGTTTTTATCTTGAAAAGCTGAGTGAAGATAATGTTCATACTGATGAAAATGGCGAAGAGTTTTATCAATATAATGGAGAAAAAAGAACATTTAATAAACAACTTTCTGAAACTTGGAAAATAAACAAGGTAAAAAGAGATGGAGATGAAAAAACTGGTTATCCGACGCAGAAACCTGAAGAACTTTTAGAGTTGATATTAAATGCAGCAAGTGATGAAGGAGATTTAGTTTTAGATTGTTTTTCGGGCTCAGGAACTACATTAGCTGTAGCGGAGAAGCTTCGTCGTCGTTGGATTGGTTGTGATATCAATAAAGGAGCAATTATCACTACTACTGAACGCATTAACAAGATTATTGAAGAAAAAATTGATAATGAGACTGGTTTTAAAGTCTATAACGTTAATCATTATGATGTATTCAATAATGACATTCAGGCAAAGCAACTATTGTTTGAAACATACCGCATTGAGGAGCTCACACGTGGCGAATTTGATGGAACTTTAGGTAATGACTATGTGAAGGTAATTTCGCCTAATAGAGTGCTTTCTAAGGCTGATATAGCGATGATTATTGAAGACATCAATAAGAACATATCGCTATTTGAAGTAAAAACTGTCAGCAAGCAAAAAGAAACTACGTTTGCCAATAAAGTAATTGTTATTTGTAGCGGAACTGAATTAGATGTCCGTGACTTTATAAACAAAGAAAATAAAACGGGGGTTGAAATTGAAGTGCGAGATATTCAAGTTGATAAAAAAGAATTAGATTTCAAACAACCAACTGAAGCTACCATTAAAACTAAAGTTAAAGGTAAAAGATTGACTATTGAGGTTCAAGATTATTACTCACCACTTTTGATGAAGCGATTAGAGCTAGAAAACGAAGGTCGGCTGTCAATGGACGAGCGAGTAAACGTATTTGACTATCGACAAGCGATTGAGCACATCGTGATTGATGTGAACTATGGCGAAGGTCAAAAATCAACTACTGATATTTCATTCAACGCCGAAGCATTTTTACACACTGATAATGACAAAGGTCTGGTTAAAACTACGTATGAGCATACTTATGAGAAAGCAGGAAAATATACAGTTGCGGTAAAAATTGTTGACGTATTAGGTGAAGAGTATTTTGAAACTCAAGAAGTAACTGTTAAATAATATGAAGTCTTTTGAACATTACCTACAATTGAAGGTTATTGAATGGCGTAATAACGGTTATCAAGGCATTTATCCTGAAACCAAGAATATCCTAGCTCATATAGACGGGAATAACTTCTTGCACCAGCCTCAACGTGAAGCATTTGAAACTTTTATTTACTTGAAAGAAATTCTAGATAATAAATCGGTCCCCGAGATACTTTTTGAGTTCATAAATGACGATCAATCAATGTTGAGTGATTTGGGATTTGAGGAGACGATTGTTGAATTGTGGAATGATTTACCTGAAGTAAAAAGATTAGAAACGCTTGGTAAAAAGCTAGAAAATTTAGGGTTTGTTGATTACGGATATGCAAATTACGTACTAGCCTTAACTATGGGATCAGGTAAGACTATTCTAATGGGCGTACTAATTATGTATGAATTTATTTTGTCCTATAATCACCCTCAGGACGATAGGTTCGCTAAAAATGCTTTAGTTTTTGGACCTGCTGATACAGGAATAATCGAGGTATTGAAAGAAATTAAGACATTTGATTATGGCTTAGTCATCCCTAATGAATACGAAGACGTACTACTGAACGTTAAATACTGGTATCTAGAGAAACCTGAAACACCACTCAATCCACTTGGTAATTACAATATCATCGTCAGTAATTCATCTAAGATTATTATTCGTAATTTTTCAAAATCGCATAAAGGCAACCGTTTGTTTGAACTGAGAAAAGAGAGTGTTAATGAGCGTTTAATGGCTATACAAGGATTAGAAAACTTATCAGTCTATGTTGATGAAGCTCACCATTCGTATGGTAAAGATATAGCAAAGAGTTTAAATCAGTCTCGTAAAACCATTCAACACCTTTCAAATAATACAAATGTCGTTACGGTGGCAAACTTAACTGGTACGCCTTATGTGAATAATACAATGCTTCCTGATACGGTTTATACTTTTGGGCTACAAAAAGGGATCGAGAAAGGTATTTTAAAACAAGTTATTGTTAGTAATCACGGAAGTGTTGCCGAAGTGCAATCACAAGATTTTGTGAACTCAGTAATAAAAGCTTTCTGGGCTGAATACGGTGAAAATAGACTTGAAGGTAGATTACCTAAGATAGCAATATATACCAGTGATATAAGCGTGTTAGAGCAATTAGAGAAAAACCTAGACAAGGCTTTAATGTCACTAAAAATTCCTTTGCATAAAAAGCTGGTCTGGCACTCAACTTTTACAGGAAAAAAGAAGCGTGACGCTGATTTTGAGTTTAACCGATTAGATACTCCAGAAAGCGATAAGCAATTTGTATTGTTAGTTAATAAAGGTACTGAAGGCTGGAACTGTAAATCACTTGTAGCGGTTGCTCTATATAAAAATTCAACTAGTAATAATTTTGTCTTGCAATCTTCGTGCCGTTGCTTGCGACGAATTGGCGATAATTCAACTAAAGCTCGGGTGTTTTTATCTAATGAAAATTATAATGTTTTGAATAAGGAATTAGAGGCTAATTTCAACACTAATATCTTGCAATTAAGTGGTAAATCACAAAATGAGGTCCAAGTTGACTTAGTAGTGGAGAAGAAAAGAACTGTGAAAGTTACTCGACAAATTACTGAAATTATTTCATCTGAAAAAGCCGATCTAGAACAAATTAAGTTAAGCTTAAAGCTGGCACCGAAGAAATTAGAGGAGCTTATTGTCCAAGAGCGTGAAATTACTTTGAACAAAGACGGTAAAGCGATCTATAAAGACCCAGTTTCTATTAAATCAGAGAAAACCTCAGAACACCTCAGAACATTTGGCTATTATAATATCGCTTCCATAATTCAACGTAGAACTCACTTGAAATTTTCCGAAATCAATAGACTTTTTGAGGTTAATGAAATAACCAGAAAGCAATTAGTTCAGGCAGTCGAAAGTAATTATCTGGTGATTGACAGTATTATCGATCAAATCTTAGACCAAGGAATTCAATACGAGAAAAATGTATATACAAAAGAAGAAGAATTAGAACTTACAAAATCATTCCCATTTAAAATTAACGTTAAGCGAGAGCTGGGTGAAAATGAAGAGGAGGCATTTGCTAGAAGTCTAGTAGTTTATCGGGAGAAGTCAGAGGAAAATGGTCAGACCTCACAACTAGGATTTCACGTTAATCCCTATAATTTTGATAGTACGGATGAGTTAGAAATGTTTAATTACCTGCGAGCCAATCTAAAAGATGGTGAACTAGTGAAGGACGTGTACTTTACAGGAGGCATTACTAATAATAAGCACAATGAGTTTTACTTTGATTATCAAGAGAACTTAGACGAACGTACTAATAAGCTATCAAAGTATTTTCCTGACTTTCTTATTGAAACTAGTTTAGGTAGACATCTAGTATTAGAGGTTAAAACCGAGCAAGAGAAATTGACCTATGATAACGAGAAAAAGCGTTTAGAAAATAATGAGTTAAATAAAAATACCATTACCAGCAACCCTTTGATGAAAGAACTTGGATTTAGAGAGTTCCAAGAGCTAAATAATAAATTTGAATATCACATTATCTTTAATGGTAAAGTTGTGCCACATCAGCAAAAAGTAGTAGATTTAGTTGAGAGCCTAAATAGCTAACAATATGACCAATAAAGAGTATAGAAAATGTGATTGTGATATTAAAAACTGTAGTAAATGTTTGATATGGACCTAAAAAATTTTTATTGAAATAAATGATACTGAGCTAAGCACTTTTATGGATACCGACGCAGATGAAGTTATAGATAATTACAAAAGAATCATTGGTCAGCAATAGTTTGTTTTAAAATTGGTAATCTGTAACTATATAGATAATTAGCTATGGAAAAAGAACCTAGTAAGCACAGTTCAAAAGAGCGTAAATTTCTTAATCCAGAACTTAGCGATATTCATAAAGTAAATCTTGAAATTTTAGCTTTATTGGATGAGGGATTGGACAGTTCAGTTGATTATTTTAGCGTACTGATAGATTATATTGAGTACCATCGACTTACGCTTGAACAAGATAAAAAGATGCTTGAAATGGCAATCGAAGACGGTTTTGATGGACACGCAAAGAAATATCGCCAGAGTATCAAGGATCGATTAAAAATCATTGACGAGACTAGAGTAGAGATTGATGAACTTACTGAACAAATAGATCAAATTGAAACTGACAGAGTTTCTACTAAAATTCTAAGCGAGCAATTGGCAAAACTCGATCGTAGCCTCAGTGACCTTATTATTTTCGCTCAAGGTATAAATCTTAATTAAGATTGTTACCGTAGTTTTCTTTCCACGCCACTGAAGCCTCTTCTTCAAGTGGCTCACTTTTAGCTACACTCTCATCTAAAATTTGCCTAAATACGTCTACATCAGCCATAATTGCTTTACTGATTGTTGATCTCAAATTTTCGTAATAATCTTCGATTTCTTCTCTTTTTTCAGGAGATTGGCGTAGAGCTTCTTGTTCGTCTTCGTTTATAGCTTCTAACTGAGTATTATATTCAGCCTCTAAATCAATCAATTTTTGCTTAGCTACTTCTTGAAACCTTAAATGTTTCGAGTTTTCAACAACTGCGTCAACATATTTTTCTGCTGACGGATTTTTATCCATTCCTCCTGCTGGAAATTCAAAATTAGGCATAAATTTATTTTAGTTAATGTATTTATAATTATAGCTTATAAGTTGGTAAGATTATGAAATCAACTCTAAAGCACGGATAGAAAATAAAATTCCATTTCTATCTTTTGAAAGTTCTGAAAGCCACGCTATGGGGTCACCACTTCGCTAAAATCCCTCAGTTTCTCAACTTGAGGGATTTTAGCTTCGCGGTGCACAGCACAAGAGGCGTGCGAAGCGGTGATGACGCGAAGCTCGTATAGAGCGCAGTATTATAATTTTGTCAATGCACTACGTTTATATTTTACAATCTAAAAGTAATTTAAAATTTTACACTGCAACTTCTCAAGACTTAAGACGTAGATTGAGTGAGCATAACTCTGATAACAAAAAGTTTACTAGTTGGTCAGGTCCTTATGAATTAATTTGGTACTGCGCTTTCGTAAATAAAGTTAAAGCGTATGAATTTGAGAAGTATCTTAAATCAAGCTCTGGCAGCGCTTTAAGAAACAAACGGTTAATATAATCTCTTGTTATATTGATTGGAAATGTCCTCTTATCATTTCAACATTTCGCTTATTAGCCTTGACACCAACATCTATAATATCGCCAATAACCGGAATAGATCCAATAGCTGTATCGATCAAAATATTAATTACCATCTTGAGTAGTACCTGGTTTGAAACTCCTAGGGAGTAAGCACGCTGTACTATTATCAGTGACAAACCAGCAGTGATCATGTCCCCGGCAACTGGCAACAATCCAATAATTGAATCTAATCCAAAATATAAACCAAACACCGAAAATTGAGAATCTAGTAAATTGGCAAACTTCTCTAAACCCTCGATCTCTTTATTAATTAATTGTGTTTGCATGATTGATTTATAATTACATAAAATTATAGTTGTGCCTATAAAACAAAATCGTTATTCTATGTAAAGTAAAATAGTCTGATATGAAGACTGTATTATTAAGGGTGGTTAGCTCAGTTGGCTAGAGCGCATCATTGACGTTGATGAGGTCAGAGGTTCGAATCCTCTACTACCCACACAAATGAAAATATTGGCTATAGAAACCAGTTGTGATGAGACCTCGGTGGCTGTAGTTGATGGCGAAAAAATATCTGACACACAAGCACGGTTTGAAGTTAAATCTCACGTACTTCACTCACAAATCGAGGATCACCGCGTGTTTGGCGGCGTATATCCCAATGTCGCCCGTCGTGAACATGCTAAACACTTGATACCACTGCTCAAAAAAGCTTTATACCAAAGTTCTCAAGAACATCAGTATAATTTGGATAGTAAGGTTTTACAAAAAGTTTATGATTGGCTGCAACGAGAGCCCGAATTAGCAAATCAATTGATTAAATTTGCAACATTGATAAAGCCAAATAAACTTGATGCAATAGCTGTCACTGCTGGTCCAGGCCTTGCCCCTGCACTATGGATTGGTATTAACGTGGCCAGGTCACTGGCAGCATTGTGGGATATTCCCCTTGTGGCGGTAAATCATATGGCAGGACACGTGCACTCGGCTTTGTTTTCCAATAAAGAACTGGAATTACCCGCGCTAGGCTTGTTAGTTTCTGGAGGTCACACCGAAATAATTAAAATTAACTCACCGGTAAGCTTTGAAAAGGTTGGCTGGACCGTAGATGATGCAGCCGGCGAAGCGTTTGATAAGGTTGCTAGATTGCTGGGTCTGCCCTACCCTGGTGGGCCTGAAATATCGAAACTGGCTGCTAAGCATCGGGCTGACTATCCTAATTTCGATCATCAATTTAATTTGCCACTACCAATGCAATACTCGGGTGATTTAAACTTCTCGTTCTCGGGTCTGAAAACTGCATCAAAAAAAATAATCGACAAGAATGAATTAACTAAAAAGTTTGTCAGTCAGTTCAGTCGTGAGTTCGAGGAGACTGTTGCAGAAATATTAATACTAAAATTAGATAAAGCTATTACCAAATACCAACCAAAACAAATCTTGTGTGGTGGTGGTGTTATTGCTAACCAACATCTTCGAAACGCGCTTCAAGATTTAATTAACAAACGAGGTAAGTCAATTTTATTTCCTACTCCCCAGTTATATGGTGACAACGCCATTATGATTGCTATGGCCGGATTTTGGCAAGTAGACCAGAAAAGTTTTGTAGATCCGATAAATATAGTAGCAAAGTCAAATTGGTCTATTGCAATGGATTAAGTTTATTTCGTCTTAAACTTATTTAAAAATGTAAAACGCTGACTTAATGTTGAGCACGAATTAAAACTAAATTCACATTAACTCATTCTAGAATTCTAGAGAATTGATGCTTGAGTATATAATGTTTGCTAATATTTGTATTAAGCATGAAATATAGCGACAAGTTTGATTCCGCATATGACGCCACCCAATATGAATCCGGTATCTATGATAAATGGGTAAACAGTGGTTATTTCAATCCAGATAAATGCGTTGCTGATGGTATATCTGATCCAGCTAAAGAATCTTTTTCGATTGTACTGCCCCCACCCAATATCACTGGACACTTGCATATCGGTCACGCGGCTGGCAATGCAATCGAAGATGTCCTGGTGCGCTACCATCGCATGACCGGCAAACCAACCTTGTGGCTACCAGGCACGGATCACGCAGCAATTGCTACTCAGTCAAAGTTCGAGAAACTTCATCAAAAAGAAACTGGTAAGCGTCGGCATAATTATTCGCGAGAAGAATTTTTTGATTTAATTAATCAATACGCCATCTCAAACCAATCTTACATTGAACAACAATTAAAGGATTTCGGCTTGTCGTTGGACTGGTCGCGTAATGCCTTTACCCTCGATAAAGATCGCCAAACTGCAGTCGTAGAAGCATTTCGAAAAATGTACAATGCCGGTCTAATTTATCAGCGAGATCGTATTGTAAACTGGGATCCAAAGGGTCAAACAACTGTATCCGATGATGAGATTGTTTATAAACCAGGTCAGGCTACACTTTATACTTTTAAATATGCACCCGACTTCCCCATTACCGTTGCCACTACGCGATTAGAGACAAAGGTCGGTGATACAGCAGTAGCCGTACACCCAAATGATGAGAGATACCAAAAATACATTGGTAAAACATTCAAAATTAAGGATTTTTGTGGCGTGCCATTGGAATTAAAGGTAATTGCCTCAGAAAATGTTGACCCCGAATATGGTACCGGTGCGCTGGGCGTAACTCCTGCACACTCTTTAACTGATTGGGAAATGGCCGAAGCAAATGACTTACCAGTCAAACAGATAATTAATGAATATGCAAAAATGACTGGTGAGGCTGGTGAAATATTGGTTGGTCAAAAAACAAAGGCCGCGCGCGAAACTGTTGCCCAGTGGCTGCGAGAGAATGGTTTAATGATAACTGAGGCAGAAATTGAACAAAACTTGTCCACAGCCGAGCGAACGGGTGGAATAATCGAACCGCTTCCTAAATTGCAGTGGTGGGTAGCAGTTGATCGTGAATTTGAATTGTTACAAGACACATTCGGGCTAAAAAAAGGCGAGAGGGCTACTTTAAAGCAATTAATGCTGCAAACTGTTGAGCAAGATCATACTGAAATTATTCCCGAACGATATGAGCGTGTTTATTTCGATTGGATTAATAAATTGCGTGATTGGAATATTTCGCGACAAATTATTTATGGACACCGGGTACCTGTATTCTATCGAAAACAGGTAAATTCTAAATCCGAAATTCTAAATCCTAATGATGTCCATATTGGACTAAACCCTCCGGATGAATCTGGTGATTGGGTGCAAGACGAAGACACACTAGATACATGGTTTTCATCCGGCTTATGGCCATTTTCCACTTTGGGTTGGCCCAGTGCTATTTCTAATGAAAAAATGTTGGATGAACCCTCTAAAAATCTCTCTTGGCAGGAGATGTCGGATCTTGAAAGGTTTTTTCCCAATACTTTATTGGAGACGGGTTATGACATAATCTTTTTCTGGGTAGCCCGAATGATTTTGATGTCGGTATTTTTAACAGGTCAGGCTCCATTTAAAACCGCCTATCTGCATGGGCTGGTGCGCGACGAGAAAGGGGTAAAAATGTCTAAATCATTAGGTAATGTAATTGAACCCAAGGTCTTAACTCAAAAATATGGCACTGATGCCCTACGAATGGCGTTGTTAATAGGGGTTGGGCCTGGGGCCGACAATAATTTAGGAGAATCCAAAGTTAAAGCCTATCGAAATTTTGCCAATAAAATCTGGAATGCTACCAGATTTGTATTAATGTCGCTGCCAGAGGATTATGAACACATTGACACTGGATTGACCGCTGATGACACAAAATTAATAAGCCAACTTGACGATATAATTGCCGAAGTAACTGATGATATTGAAAATTATCGACTACATCTTGCTGCTGAAAAGTTATATGGTTACTTTTGGCATGAATTTGCCGACAAAATTATCGAGGATAAAAAACAGTACGTTGGCGATAATTATAACGAATCGCCCGAATCGAAATCAGCTGCCTTTACCCTATTCGAGATTTTAACTACCTCAATTAAACTATTACACCCATTTATGCCATTTGTTACCGAAGAAATATGGCAAAGCCTTCCCAAAAAATCTAATGATCGAGAAATATTAATGGTTAACAACTGGCCTAATGGAAATATTGACTAGCCCAGTACTGTTGTCTTTTATATTTGGATTTGGTCCGCCACTGGTTTGGTTGATTCTGTGGTTACAAGAAGACGCAATCCACCCCGAACCCAGATCAGCAATTATCAAAACATTCTTATTAGGGGGCTTTTCTGTGCTGCTGGCAATTTTATTGGAAGGAATTCTACAATTTCTAATCCCTACTAATATTCTGGTTCAATTCCTGTCCTGGGCAATTATCGAAGAAGGATTAAAGTTGTCAGCAGTAGTATTTGCCCTACATTATTTAGCAGCCCCAATTGACGAACCTATTGATTGGATAATTTACATGATAACCGCCGCCCTGGGATTTGCGGCAGTCGAAAATATCTTGTTTCTACTGCAACCATTCAATGGCCCCATTTTGTTTGAGGGATTAGTTGTGTCAAACTTGCGATTTATCGGAGCTACCGTATTGCATTTGATAGCTTCGGCTGCTCATGGTGCTGCACTGGCTTTCTGTTATTACAAATCTAGACAAATCAAGCATTATTATTATGTTATCGGATTTACTATTGCGGTTATAGTTCACCTAGCCTTTAACCTATTTTTAACCTTGGGTCAGAACTATACCTGGACTACTTTATTAGTCTTTGCTGGTGTGTGGCTATTATTATTACCACTTATCCTTATATTTGAAAAGGTAAAAACTCTGTCAGCTGATACAGATCTGCTATAATTTTTATATGAGCAGAAGACGAACTTTTTTTGAAAGGATTACTGGAACTGTTAATACCAATGATCGCAGTAATTATCGGTCGGTACATATTAATCACGATGATGATGAAGCTGATTATTATGACGAGGAATACGATCAGAGCGATCAACCAGATCAATACCCACGTCGTGGTCAAATTAATAATTCAGTGGCAACACCTCATGAATTCCAACACCAGGGGCTGACCGAAAATAAAGCGAATTTTAATAACGAATGGTTGTCCAAGGATCAGCATGGTGGCGAACTATCAATTGATTTGTACGAACTCGATGATGAAATCATTATTCAAGCCATGATTGCTGGGGTGCGGCCCGAAGATCTGGATGTAAACCTTACTCGAGAAATGGTAACTATCGAAGGACATCGTGAAGGACCGCAAGGCATTCCTGACAATAACTATTATAATCAAGAGCTATTTTGGGGCGCGTTTACTCGCAGTATTACCCTGCCAGATGAAATCGAAGTTGAAGAGGCCGAAGCTGCCGAAAATCACGGCTTGCTAACCATCCGAATGCCAAAATTAGATAAAGCCAGATCTACTAAATTGAAAGTTCGCAGTCGTGGTTAGCTAATTCTACTTATCAAATAGTCCTTTGACTATCGAATTCTAATCTTAGATATTTTAAATAATTTGACGCTAATAGATTTTGCAAAAAATCTATGCCATAGCAAAGTAAATTTTCTAAAATTTCTTTGCGTAAACAGTGCTCGGGGGCAGACTCGAACTGCCGACACCTGGTTCTTCAAACCAGTGCTCTAACCAACTGAGCTACCCGAGCGTAAAAACATTATACAAAAACCTAACAGTTTTGCTACTGGATTGATTGCAATAGGTCCTGCATCTGTTCAAAATCAACATTAACTCCCCCTCTATCACTCGACTGATCAGTACTAAACTGATATATTTCATAAATTGATTCATACACCGGTCGCAAATAACTTAAAATTACAAAGCCAAGTATTACAATAATGGTAAATTTAATTAATCTATAAATCCGAGCCCGGGTTTTGGCACGTTCTATTTTGGCAACTCTTGCCTCTAATTCTTTAATTTGTTGTTTTAATTCCCTGATTTCGGACTCCATCAATTTATTATAACAGTAGGGTAAGGTGTAAATCACGGGCATACTGGCCCTACCTCTTATACTTGGCTTATAATACTAACACTCTTCGTAGTTTAACGGATAAAACAAGTCCCTCCTAAGGACTAGATCTAAGTTCGATTCTTAGCGAAGAGACATATTTAACCGCTTTGTCTTATCGTTGCCACCATTTATCAACCTCTTTGTTTTCAGAATTATGAGGATGATCGTGTAATAAAATCAGGTAGCCTTCGTTTTCAGAAACTAATCCATAGCGATCACGCAGGGCACGGCGCTGACCATCAACTGATTCCAAACTTCTAGCTTCACGTTCCAGAGATGCACTAAGGTTATTGATTCGGTTCAGCTCGGCCTTGGCATCGTCACGTCGCTCGACAGCTAGATTGGAACGATAATTTAGCACCATTATCATTCGCAACAGCACTCCACCTAAAAATAATATTAGAACTAGCGCTAATATTTTCTTAAAACGTTTTTTTGCAACAGCTGTCATTTGTGTATTTATTCTACACTACCATTACCCAGACATGTTAATATGAAGTCATGTTCTTCTCGAAAAAGCATAAAAATAAGATTAAATATTTGTGGATAGCCCTATCAATTTTATTAGCAGTAGCAATGGTGCTGCTCTACACCCCAATAGTATTTAATTAATTTTCGCGTACCATTTTGAGGAATACATCTTGAGGTATTGTGACCGAGCCAAAATTTGCTCGTTTCTTTTTACCTTTCTTTTGTTTTTCTAGCAGTTTTCGCTTTCTAGTGACATCACCACCGTATAATTTTGCGGTCACATCTTTGCGAAAAGCCGACAAAGTAGCCGAAGCGAGAATCCGCCCTTTGGCCGAGGCCTGAATTTTAGTTTTAAATTGCTGCCGGGGTAAAATTTCATGTAATTTTTCCACCACTTTTTTTGCTTCACTTTCCAACTTACGCTCGGAGATAATTCTGGAAAAGGCCGGAACCTCATCCTCGGCTACTAGGACAGTTAATTTAACCACCTCGGCTAGTCGCCAATCTGATAATAAATTATAAGATATCGACGCGTATCCACTAGACACCCTTTTTAATTCGTCAAAAAATCCTCTCATCAGTTCTCGCAATGGCATTTCAATACTAAATTTCGTCCGCCCATCACCAAATACTTTGGTAGTCTGTACAACCGCCTCGTAATCATAAAATAATGGCATTAGTCCATCGGTGTGTTTGGCTGGCGCTATCACTTCACAGGCACACCATTGTTCTTCAATGGTTTTGATTTCACTATAATCAGGAAAACTACTGGCTGAATAGTAGGTATCGATCAGATCATCTTTGGTAGTAACCAGATAAGCAATTGAGGGTGAAGCAATAATTATTTCAACATCATATTCTCTGATTAATCTCTCGGTAACAATTTCTAGATGCAACATTCCTAAAAAACCACATCTATATCCCCGTCCTAATACTAGCGATGCCTCCTCTTCAAAAGATAGCGATGAATCAGTTAATTTTAAACGCTCGAGAGATTGTCGCAACAAAGTAAAATCATCTTGGCTTTCAGGATAAATTGACGCCCAGATAACTGGTGCTGGATGTTTAAATCCAGGCATCAGCTCGCCTTTGTTGGTTGCGGCCACCAACGTATCTCCAACTGAAACAACTCCTGGTTCCTTAATGCCAGTGACAATATAGCCAATTTCACCAGTCGATAACAATTCAGTGGGTTTTTCATGAGGGGCAAATATGCCAACTTCACTAACACTAAAACTCTTGTTAAGGTTGGCAAAAAAGAGCTGATCATTTTTTTGAATCGAGCCTTTAAATAATCGAGCATAAATTATAATTCCGCGGTGTGAATCATACTGAAAATCAAAAATTAGAGCCTGTTTATCATTATTATCAATCAGCAATTCAGGTCCTGGGATTTTATCAACTATTGCATCTAGTAATTTATTTACCCCCTCACCAGTTTTGCCAGATACATAATAAATTTCTTCCAGCTCGATTCCAATTGCCTCGGCTAATTCTAGGCTAATTTCATCAATTCTCGCAAGCGGTGAATCTATTTTAGATAAGGCCGGGATGATTTTTAAACCTAATTTTTTAGCTTGCTGTAATGTTGTTAATGTTTGAGCCTGAACACCCTGGGTCGCGTCTACTAACAACACCACTCCTTCTACCGCTGAAAGAGCCCGAGAAACTTCATAACCAAAATCGATGTGACCTGGGGTGTCAATTAAATTTAGCTGAAAATTTTGATCGTTTTTCTTATGGTGCATTCTTATGGGTTGCATTTTGATTGTAATACCCCGTTCCCTTTCCAGCTCCATTTGATCCAGAACCTGGTCTTTCATCAACCTTGATTCTAGGGCTTGGGTTTCTTCGATCATACGATCAGCCAAAGTCGATTTACCATGATCGATATGAGCAATTATTGAAAAATTTCTAATGCAATTCATTTGATTCTAATATACTTTCTTTTATTATTTTTTTCACTACAATGTATTGGTGGCAGCGAGTGATAGCACGTTTGACGTGCAGGAAAGTCCGGACACTCACCCCTCACTCAGTCTGCTAATACTAGAAAGTATATTTAGTATACTATTGTTAATTTGTATTAACGTACTGAGTGAGGGGGAAGGTAGCGGGTAATACCCGTCGTTGGAAACAATAGAGGTGCGAGCAGTGACGACTTTATCCGCAAGGATAAAGTAATCCATTTATGGATTATTACTACAGTAATGTAGGTGCTAAACAAAGGTGTCCCCTTGTAGGCACGAACAGATAATTTATTATTTGTTCTAGTGAAACGGCAAAATCCTTATCCGAGTGCAAGGTCGTATCCGACACCACTTTTTAAAAGTGATGTTGGGAGAACCGCTAAAGTTGATTAGCAATAATCATCTTAGACAAATTTCACTACAAACAGAATCCGGCTTATGACTGCCTGAACTACCCGTTATTCGGGTGGTTTTTATTGCCTTTAAAACTCGACAATTACTATTATTAGCAGGTTAAAATGTCTACCAAATCTAATTATTCTAATTTAAATGATAATTTCTGACCGATTTCTAAATTTATTTGTGACGTTTCTCCGGCGGGAAATTCGATTACATAACTACTTGATTTGGGTGGCGAAAAAACTTTAGGATAGGATTCTGGGCTAGCATTTTGAATTATCCAGGTCACCTGCTTGGATTCATCTAGCCACACAATATCAATGCTAAATTGCATATCCTTCATCCATATTCCGTGTGTGTCAGGTTTATCGAAAACAAATAATAGCCCATTGTATTTTCCAAAATCTGCTTGCCTAGATAAACCTTGGATTCTTTCCTCGGCACTGTCAGCCACAGCTAGATTATATTTTTGAGAATTAATATATAGCTCAGCCTGTCCATCAAATTGATCCAGTGATTCACTCGATGAGTTATTTAAAACCGGTGACGCCGCCAAGAACACCGCTATCAGTAGTAATCCGAAGGTTAATTTCATAGAGTAAATTTCATGGCTTTTTATTATTTTGGTATCTGATCGTATAGTCTAATTTCAACCTCACCATCTTTATTAGTTTTCATATTTATTTCTCCTATTTGGTCTAGATAATTAAGTAGTAGTGAACTAGAGTTATCTGATCCTAATAATACATCGATCTCGTCTTTAGTGGCTACTTCTTCTTCGTGTAAATACGTCAATATCAGTCCTGCTTGCTTTTCAATATTCGGTTCATGAGCCATAACTTTACCTTCTAGAGTCATATCAATATCAGGATGTTTGATCAAATACAGCAGCCCCTTCATCAGTAAAAAAAATGCTGCCAAGAACACCACTATTACAATCGCTTGTAGCATGAACCTATTGTACACTACAAATAAGATATGTCTGAAGTCAAACACCTGTTTACGGTAATAATCTTTGCAATAATCTTAACCCTTGTTCAGGCTTTTGTTATCAATACTTTGCTCGACCTATTTTTCGCCGACACCCGATGGATAGTTGTATTAATAGCATCATTCACATTAACAGCGGCCAGCATTTATGTTTACTATCTGTCACACTCCAGCTCTAGTCCAAACATGGACAAAATATATAATTTTATAGGTTATGGCTGGGGTTTGTTATTTAATTTATTTTTCGCCTCATTAATTTACTGGCCGCTCTTGGTATTAACCTCGTCGCCGCTTATCTCATCCGTTTCATTTATAGCCGCCTTAATTTTATTTTTATTTGGTATTAAAAGAGCTGGGCAAATAAAAGTCAAAGAACTAGAAATAAAATCTGTCAAAGTTCCTAGATATTGGGATGGAAAAAAAATTGCTTTTATATCTGATGTTCACTTGGGTAAAACCCTTGATCATAATTTCTTGAAAAAAGTAGTTACAAAAGTTAATCAAACGGAGTCACAACTGTTGTTGATTGGAGGCGATTTATTTGACTCTACTCACGCTGATTGGCTAAGAATTACCGAACCCCTAGACAAACTAAATGTTAATGATATTTTTTACGTAACTGGAAACCACGAATACTATATTAATTTTAACGCCGATCTAAAGCCAATCTTGGATATGAGAGGTGTTAACTTGCTAGATTCTTCAAGTGAAGAAATTAAAGGGTTAGTTATTGCTGGAATTCCCCATTCACTATCAAATATCAATTTCGACTTCAAGACCGAAATTGCCAAAATCAATCTATCAGATGAAAACTTCAATATATTACTTTATCACGAGCCCAATCCGCTACATTCGGAATATGCGCTAGCAAATGGTGTAGACTTGCAACTGTCAGGTCATACTCACTTTGGTCAATTGGCGCCATTCAATATTTTAACCTGGTTGTATTATGGCCATTTTGATTATGGACTCTATTTTGATAAAACCAATAGTAGCCATCAGTATACCTCGAGCGGTGTTGGCTCGTGGGGTCCACCAATCAGAACAACAGCCCGGCCCGAAGTAGTGGTGATAAAATTAAGTAATAAAATATAGCTTACAACCCTTCTTCGCGTAATTGATCTACTAATTTTTTAGCTTTACGGCTTAATTTGGAGGGCATTTTAACCTGAAGACGCAATAGTAAGTCCCCGCGTTTATTCTCGGATACAGGCACTCCACGCCCTTTCACCCGTAATAGTTCGCCATGGTTGATCCCCTTTGGGATTTTAACCGTAATTGGGCCATCTAGGCTCTCGATTTGATATTCAAATCCCAATAATGCATCAGTCAGCTTAACATCTATATCAGAAACCAGGTGAGGTCCTTCTTTTCTGAATTTGGCTGATGGTTTAACGTGAATTTTGACATATAAATCGCCAGGTGAACCGTCAGGAATAGCCTCACCTCGACCAGATAATCGCAGCATTTCACCGTTGTTCACTCCAAGTGGGACTTTTATTTTAATTGGAATCTGTTCTTTGGTGGTCTGGCCATTTTTATGAACCGGCATCGGAATGATTACTTCTTTGGTAGTGCCAAATACAGAATCTTTAAAATCGATTTGAATGTCAATTGATACATCTCGACCTTTTGGGGTTCGGGAATATCCCGCGCCAAAGAATTCCGAGAAAAGATCGTTAAGGTCGAATTGAAAGCCGTCAGCACCATTAAATTGCGAGAAATCAAATCCACCGGCACCAAATCCCGCACCCCCACCAGGTCCGGCAAACGTTTGTCCATAAGTGTCATATTCAGCTCGTTTTTTTTCATCACCTAAAACAGCATAAGCTTCGGTAACTTCTTTGAACTTGTTTTCATTCCCGGATTCTTTATCAGGATGATACTGATGAGCCAACTTACGATAAGCTTTTTTTATTTCGGACTGATCAGCTTTCTTGGTCACCCCCAATATTTTGTAGTAGTCTTTTTGCTTGGCCATAATGTTAGTCCTATTTCAAAACCTGATATAACTGTACTTTATACCAGGCCTTACAATAATCCTAGTCTTGACCTTCGGAATCATTGTTTCTATCGCCTTTGTCTTCATCAACGACTTCGGCTTCTTTGACACCTTCGTCGTCTGAACCGCTGCTGGATTCGTCGTTGCCCGCCTGATTTAATTCTTGGCCAATTTTTTGCATCGAATTAGAGAGCTTTTCTGATGAGGCGGTGATTTTTTCCTTGTCATCGTCTGCAATTGCTTGGCGCACCGAGGCAATATCAAACTCTACTAATTGTTTAGTTTCGTCACCAATACTCTCTACATTATCTTTGATAGACTTTTCAGCTGTATAAGCTAGCTGCTCAGCAGTGTTTTTTAGCTCAATTAGTTCGCGCTTGGCTTTGTCTTCGGCTTCGTGTTTGGCTGCATCAGCGGTCATTTTTTCAATTTCTTCATCGGTTAGGCCACTAGAGGCCTCAATTTTGATTGATTGCTCTTTGTTTGTAGCCTTATCTATTGCCTTGACGTTTAAAATTCCGTTAGCATCGATATCAAATGATACTTCGACCTGTGGTACCCCACGGGGTGCCGGAGCAATACCATCCAAAATAAATCGACCCAGCGATTTGTTATCGGCCGCCATCGATCTCTCGCCCTGGACAATATGAATTTCAACTGATGGCTGATTATCGGCCGCTGTTGAGAAGGTTTGGGACCTGGAGGTTGGGATGGTAGTATTTTTTTCCACTAACTTAGTCGCCACACCACCCATTGTTTCAATTCCCAATGATAAAGGTATCACATCCAGCAACAGCACGTCTTTTACATCACCCTGTAAAATTCCTGCCTGGGTTGCCGCGCCCAATGCCACAACTTCATCTGGGTTAATTGATTTATTAGGTTCTTTGCCAAATAAATCTTTGACTGCATCGACAATGGCAGGCATTCGGGTTTGACCACCAACTAATATCACCTCATCTATATCGCCGATCGAAAATGGCGATGCCTCGACCGCTCGTTTTGTAATGGCGATAGTTTTATCAATATATTCCTGAACTAATTCCTCCAACTTTGTTCGGGTCAACGGCATAATCAAATGAACCGGACCATCATCTGACGAAGATATAAACGGAATATTGATTTCGGTTTGCGATGCAGAAGACAGCTCTATTTTTGCTTTTTCGGCTGCTTCGTCTAATCGCTGCAAGGCCAATGGGTCTTTGCTAATGTCAATTCCTGTTTCTTTTTTAAATTCTGCTGCAACCCAATTTATAATCGCCTGGTCAAAATCCTTGCCACCCATATGGGCGTCACCGTCAGTTGCTTTAACCTCGATCACGCCATCAGCTACTTCTAGTACCGATACGTCATAGGTACCACCACCAAGGTCAAATACCACAATTTGTTCATCTTTATCTTTGTTTAAACCATATGCCAGAGCCGCTGCAGTTGGTTCATTAATTATCCTCTTAACTTCTAATCCAGCGATTTTACCAGCATCCTTGGTTGCTTGCCGTTGCGAATCGTTAAAATATGCTGGGACCGTAATGACGGCTTCAGTAATATCACTGCCAATCTTGGCTTCGGCATCTGCTTTGAGCTTTTGCAAGATCATGGCCGAAATTTCTTCAGGACGATACCATTCTTCACCCATTTTTACCTCTACCCCTCCTTTTTCACCCTTTCGTAATTCATACGGCACAATATCCTTATCCTTCTGTACTACCTCATCAGAAAAATCATGGCCGATAAATCGTTTGATTCCATATATAGTATTAATGGGATTAGTAACTGCTTGACGTTTAGCCAGCTGACCAACGACGCGCTCGTTTTTTTTAGTGAGGGCTACAATTGATGGCGTGGTGCGATTACCTTCGGCGTTTTCTAAAATCTTTGGCTCTCCCCCTTCGATGATCGCGATGGCCGAGTTTGTAGTCCCTAGATCGATTCCTAATATTTTTGACATATTTGAGTAGTTAAGTTGTTAAAGAGTTTATTTAATTATAAGTTTTATTATTGGTAATAACAATTTTAGTCGGAAACTTTTACCAATGCCGTTCTAATTATTTTATTATTGATCCTTAATCCAGGACGAATTGTTTCTAAGATTTTGTTTGATTCGGTATCTCCCGAAATATCATGTTCAGCTTCATTAAATTCATCACCAGTTTGGGGAATAATCAGCTCGGCGTTATATTCGGCAAAAGTTTTTAATAATTGATTATGGATGTATTCCACTCCTGTTCGCCAGTTGCTGTCTACTGATTCCCATGCCGTTTGGTTTTTCATGGCGGAATAAAAAGCATCTACTACGGTCATTAATTCTGAAATTACGGATTCCTGACCGATTTTAACGTAGGCTGTCTTCTGTTCTTCAACTTCTTTCTTGTAATTTATTAAATCGGCTTTAGATCGTTGCCAACCTGCGAGATTTTGTTTTTTTTCGTCTTCACATTTAGCTAATTTTTCACGCAGTTTTTTAATTTTATCTTTTGATGACTTCTCGCCCGAGAAATCATCGTCTTCGATATATTCGATACCATCATCACTGTTTGATTCAGTTTTTTTAGGATCAGTCATATTTTAAAGAACTTAATTGCTAATACCTAATAACCCTTTATTTAACACTTATATTATACTTATCCACAGACCTAAATCAACCTTGCTCAACTATGAAATTACTGCTTTGCCTCCCCCATAGCCCCACTTATAAGACAGATTATTGTAATAAGAACTACTACTGGCAGCTAGGACTAAATCATTTTAGCAAGAATAAAATCATATCTCATGAATTGATGAGGAGTTGTAGATGGTAAAAGAACCAACGATCTTAGCGACAGTTTACATGCAGTAATTTGTTTGCAGTGTAGTAAAAAACTCCTGGTAGGGAGTTTTTTGTTAATTAACGTTTGGACCATTGTGGGCGTTTGCGGGCCTTGCGTAATCCTGGTTTTTTACGTTCCTTGATCCGGGGATCTCGCTTCAGTAAATCGGCAGTTCGCAACTGAGATCGCAACTCTTCATCATATTCTAATAATGCTCGGGCCACCGCTAATGCGATTGCATCGGCTTGTGAAGATAATCCTGATCCAGAAACCTTAACTGAGGCCCTAAATTTACCCAACATTTCCGTAACTTCTAATGGTTGTCTGATTCGACCTTGTGCTACCTCGGTTTTAAAGTATTCGTTTGCTGGCAGATTGTTTACCATAAATTCTGCTTTATCGGATTCAAATAGTCTAACCCGCGCAGTAGCTGATTTACGTCTACCAACTGCTTCATAGTATTTTTGATCTGTATTTGATGAGGATTTAGTTTTAGTGGCCATATTATTTATCACTTTCAATTATTAAATTTTGCATTCTTAGCTTCTGTAATTTATTTTTTGGCAACATACCTTTTACCGCACGACGCAGTATTTCAGCAATGCCTTTATTATCAATTACCTGCTGCATGTTTTGATGCTTCAACCCGCCCGGATATCCAGAAAAACTTTGGTATTGTTTATTTGCTAGTTTATTCTCGGGTATATCTAGTTCAGAAATATTATTAACTACCACTTCAACTGGCATTACCTTATTTGGAGCATAATCAGCCAAATCTTTACCTTGCAACAATACCGCGATTTTTGAAGCCAGACGGCCTAGTTTTTGACCCGATGCGTTGATGGCAATTTGCTTTTTATCTATTTGGTTTTCTGTATTTACTTTGTTCATATAATTATACAAGTTGAATTACCGCCATTGGAGCAGCATCTGATGATCTTGGGGGTAATTTTATTACTCGGGTATAGCCACCTGAACGATCACTGTATCGGGGACCAATTTCGTCAAATAATTTTTTGGTGGTCGGTTTACGATTTTTCAATCGGGATAGAACCAGCCTGCGATTTGCTACCGTATCAGTTTTAGATTTCGTAATTAGTTTTTCAACTATTGGTCGCAGAGCCTTGGCCTTAGCTTCGGTTGTAGTGATTTGTTCGTATTGAATTAGGGATTCAACCAATGATGCCATCAAGGCTTCACGCTGATCTTTGGTGCGTCCTAATTTTTTTGTTTTAGTTCCGTGTTTCATCCCGTATGTAATTATGCCCTAGTAATGTAATAGTTATTGGTGATTTTATCAAGCAATTTGATTGGTAAAGCAACTTTATTGGCGTTAATTAGCCACTATTGTTTCAGCTCTAGTTCCAATTTCTGCAGTGCTTCGTGAATTTCTTCCAAGGCCTTTGCCCCTACCCCTTCGTATTGCAATAGTTCCAGCTCGGTTTTGGCCACAATACCACCGACAGTGCGGATATTAGCATTTATCAGTGCATTTTCACTTCTGGTTGATAATCCTAATGACTCGACCCGGGTTTTGTATTGTTCTTGATTATCTTCGTTGTCATCTTCTTGTGATTCTTCATCACTTGGTTGGGCGTCGGTGGCTTCTTCTTCGTCTACAAAACTAAACGGATCTTCTACTCCCATGATTGAACGTAACTGAACAATCATAATCTCGACGGATTTTTCTAATACTTCCCGTGGACTAATAGTTCCATCTGTTTCAATAAAAACGCGCAGTTTATTGTAATCAGTTCGATCTCCGACCCGCATGTTTTCTACCTCGTAATTAACCCTCCTGATTGGAGAAAAAATTGCGTCTAATGCCAACAATCCAATGTCAGCCTTGCCTTTGGTAATAACATCTCGCGACACATAACCTAATCCTTTTTCTACTGTGACTTCCATAGAAACCTTGGTAGATTTTTTGGCAATGGTAACAATAGTTTGGTCGGGGTTAACTACCTCCAATTGTCCCGGCAAATTTTGATCGCTTAAATCGTGCTCGCCCTCGCCCTTAAATTCAAGATCAAATGTAACTGGTTCGTCAGAGTCCAGGCGTACTTGAACTCGCTTTAAATTTAGCAGTATTGTAATAACATCCTCACGCACTCCTTCAATGGTTGAAAATTCGTGTTTTACCCCATCAATTTTAACAGAGGTTATGGCTGCGCCAGGTAGTGAAGATAGTATAATGCGGCGCAACGAATTACCGAGAGTGTGTCCATATCCTGGATAAAGTCCATTGATTTCGTATTGTCCGCGATTTCCTTCTTCGGATAACGGCGTTGGTTTAGAAGGTAAAATTATGTCGTATTTCATAGCTATTGAGTATTAAGGTTATTAACGAGAATAAAATTCTACTACTTTGGTCAGGTCGAAATTGACATCAGTAGCATTATAAGTTGGTGCCGAGGCTATTTGTGCCAAATGATTATTTTTTTCATCAACTGATAACCATGCCGGCAATGCGGTAGCGGCGTCTTCTTTATTGGCGAATTGCATATCTTTGGATCGATCACGCAGCTCTATTTTATCACCAACCTTTACCTGATGAGACGGGACGGTCAGTTTTTTTCCATTTACACTAAAATGCCCGTGTGATACTAGCTGCCTTGCCATTCTTCGAGACTTTGCATAACCCAGCATAAACACTACATTATCTAATCTTTCTTCTAGTCGTTGGTATAGATTCTGTGCCGGAGAACCCGATTTTTCAATTGCTTCTTTTACATAGCGCGAAAACTGTCTCTCGGAAACACCATATGTAAAGCGCGCCCGTTGTTTTTCAAGCAGTTGAGTCGAATAGTTGGATCGTGAGCGGCGTCGGCGTGGTGGTCGGCGGCGTTCTTCGGACAGAGTGTATTTCTGAGTTTGACATTTGGTAAATACGCTTGATCCCAAACGGCGACATACTTTGTATTTTGGTCCTGTTTTCATATTTAAACTTTTCTAGCTTTAGGTGGACGTACACCATTATGTGGGATAGGCGTGGCGTCTTTGATACTTGATAAATTAATTCCTGCAGCAGCAAAGGATCGTATCGCAGCTTCGCGCCCAGCACCCACTCCTTTTACAATTACATCAACTTCATTTAGCCCCATTAGTTTACCTTTTTCGGCAATCAGCTCGCCTACTTTGGCGGCGGCAAATGGAGTTCCTTTTTTAGCTCCCTTGAAACCTAGTGCTCCAGATGATGAGGTGGCGTATAAATTACCTGCCTTATCGGTTAGAGATACTCGAGTATTATTGTACGAGGCCTGCACATAAATAGTGCCTGATGATAACTTCTTTTTACTGGTTTTTGACAATGCTCTGGCTTTCAAACCTTTGTCGAACTGTTTTCCTGATTTTGTTGCTATTCTTTTTTTACCCATATTATTTCTTCTCTAATTTACGACGGCCAGATCCCATAGTAGACCGACGATTACCCTTTCGAGTTCGTTGATTGGTTTTAGTTCGCTGCCCCCTGACAGGGTATCCCCCAGCATGGCGCTTTCCTCGGTATGACCCAATATCTTTTAATCGCTGAATATTTGATTGTTTTTCACGACGTAGATCACCTTCAACTGTAAATGATTCAACTGATTCACGAATTGCTTTTTCTTGATCATCAGAAAGATTCTCGGCTTTCTCATCTAATGATATTTTTAAATCATCTAGTATATTGGCTGCCCTGGTTGGGCCGATGCCGTAAATTTCTGTTAGGGCAATAACCAGGCGTTTGTTATTGGGTATTGTAATTCCTTGTATTCGCATAAGATGAATTGTGAAATTAGCCCTGACGCTGTTTATGGCGAGGGTTTACTGGGCAGATCACTCTGATCACCCCATTTCTTCTGACTAGTTTGCAGTTATTGCAACGTTTTCCAACTGATGACTTTACTTTCATATTTGTGGTAATCAGGTGCTATTAATGTCTTTTGGTTATGCGCCCCTTACCACCGTATGGATCAACTTCGAAAGTAACTGTATCACCTACTACTACTCGAATCCGAAATCTTCGCATTCGGCCAGATAAATAAGTTAGTACTTCCTCACCGTCCTCAAGCCGAACTTTGAACATGGTATTAGGTAAGGTTTCCACCACGGTTCCTGTTTTAGTATCGTTTTCGGTCTGAGAACTCATATTTTCACGCAATAGCGAGTATTCTAACACACCAAAAGATAAACACCAACTTTGTTATAAATTAGTTCGAATAGTGGTGATTTCATCTTCTTCATTAATTTCTGAATCGTCGGAATCTGTATCGATCTCATCGATTATCTCACTATCATTCAAAGGTTCGTCGTCTTCTATAACTGGCAATCGCTCGATATCTTCCACATTACCAGTATTAATTAATACTGTGATCTTTTCAGTATTTTCAGGAATAGAATTCTTCCAAAGCGGACTGATATCGAGGTTGTATCTTGCAATCGCGGAATCATTTGATAGGACTTCATCGATTTCATCGGCTGACATTCCGGCAATGGCTTCTTTTATTGACTGTGGATCAATAACATATTCGGATCTTACGTTGCTATCTACTTCAAGCTCAATTCCATTTTCATCAATTGATTCAATATTGAATACAATCGACTCGGGATTTTCTATTCTCAAATTATCAGATACATCAACCGGTTTCTGGGCTACTGCTGCTAACTTCCTTAAAAAGATTTCTTCATTTATTACAATTACTTCGGCGCTGGCCGTAGATTCAACCTGCACCTGACTGTCATTGCCAGACACTTGTTGTTGATCGACGTCAAAGCTAATATCGGAATTAACCCCAATTAATAGTGAACCTTCATTCAGTTGCGTTCTGGCCAGACTTTCAAAAGATTCTTCAAGATTCTGTTGCAATTGATCAGACGCATTTTCTAGATCAGTCTCGTCTGCTACTGGTCGCTGACCAACAAACCCGCCAGTAAAAGGTGTTTGTGCAGTAGCGTAAATCAGATCCTCTAGCTCGGTTCCAACTAATCCGGGTACCGATAAATCCTGATTGACAGTTTGATTTGACCCTTCACCAGATATGTTTGATACCACCATCACATTTTTAAGCTCGCCAGGATTGTTGGGGCCGTCAGCGGCAGGAATTGTAATCGCCACTGGGGTTATATATTCCACGCCGTTAGGAGCTTCGAATCTAGTAGTAGCAATCAAGCGCTGTGGTTCATCAGTCGTATTGAACACGGTGATAATTCCTTCGGCGCTATCCTCCACTTCTTCTATTCCGGCGGCTGAAACTACAGTTGATTCCGTCACCCTAACACTGCGTAATTCGAATTCACTGGAATCAAATTCCAGCTCGTCATTAGTGGATAATAAAACAGGATTAGTGATCAATTCTAGACTAGCTCGATGCATAACAATGCTTAGAATTAGAAATGATGCAATTAATAAACCTATAACCCCTAAAATTATTACCAAGCTCTTTGAGCCAGTCTGTTTATAACGTCGTGAAGAGAATTTGTTATCATCGGAAAAAGCCGGTTTACCATTGTTTTTTTTATTAGCTGAATCTCTGGTAATATTTCTAATCGAGCGACTGGGTAGAGGCTTGTCTGATTTCATTTTAACTTTTGGTTTTTTGGAAACCATTTTTGTACTGCGCGGACGTTGCGGATCTTGGCTTGGTGCCGTTTTATCGTTAATTACCTCTGGTTGATCGGGTTTTTCACCTGATTTACTATCTTCTGACATAACTCAACTATAGCAAATAAATAACGCAACCATTCAGAAATCAACATGCTACTCTAATATTGCTTTAATACGACGTACTCCTGCCGAAGACGCTTGTTCTTTTTTAATTTTAAAAATTCCCAGCTCGGCGGTATTGGCAACATGCGGTCCCCCACACAACTCTCGCGATACCCAATTATCATTTTTACCGATCGTATAAACAGTGACATTTTCCCCGTATTTTTCTGCGAACAAACCAATGGCGCCTGATTTTATAGCGTCATCTTTAAACATAGTTGACATTGATACCACCAAACCTTGGTTAATTTTGTCATTAACCCAATCCTCAATCGCTATCTTTTCACTATTAGTAAGTTTTTCAGGATGAGAGAAATCGAACCTTAGCCGATCTGGCGTAATGTTTGACCCTTTTTGCTGAACATGTGGTCCCAAAATATCTCGTAAGGCTGCATGTAGTAAGTGGGTTGCAGTATGATATTTAACTGACATCTCATCATTATCCGCCAAACCCCCTTTGAACTTCTGATCCGATCCCGCTCTTGAAGCTTGCTGATGATTAGTATATTCAACCTCAAAACCGGCAATATCCACAGTCAAATCCTTCTCGGCTGCTAATTCTTGAGTTAATTCTAGCGGAAAACCATAAGTAGAAAATAATTTAAACGCATCTTTACCGGTAATATTTCCTTTTGATACTTTATCGAACTCACGTAGACCTTTTTCCAATGTTTCACTAAATTGATCAAACTCATCAACAAATATTTTATTTAGAGGTTGGATATCTATGTTTCTATAATAGTCTTGATATTGTTTAACATACAACTTGAACAGTTCTAGATAGTTGTCCCTTTTTAGCCCCAGCTTCCTACCTTGAACAATGGCGCGTCGGATTAGGCGACGTAATATATAGCCTTGATCGGTGTTTGATGGTATTACCCCGTCCGATATTATAAACATTGCTGCCCGCAGATGATCGCAAATAATATAGCGCGATTTGGTATCATCAGCTGTAGTATCAAAATTAGATAAGTATTGTAGTTGAGATTCAAAAATGTCAGTTTTATACACCGTTCGCTTCATTTGAGTTGCCATTACCAGCCTTTCAAATCCACCACCGAAATCAACATTTCTCTGTTCTAGCTTTCCTACAATCTTACCATCCTCTTTCAAATACTCCATGAAAACGTTATTCCCTATTTCAACAACATCTTGTTTCTCATCAGCAGCTAGGTACTCTTCTTTAGATAAATCACCTAACCCTTCTTCAGTAAGGTCGTAAAAGATCTCGGTATCCGGGCCACACGGACCATTATCACCCGGTGACCACCAATTTGAATCTGCTCCCAATTCGTAAATTCTGTTTTCTGGCACTCCTAATGATTTCCAAATCTCGATTGATTCAGTATCTTTTTGAGCATTTTCATTACCTTCAAAAACAGTAATGTAAAGTCGATTCGGATCTAAGCCAAGACCTTCTTCTTTTGAAATCAAGAATGTGTAGGTATATTCAATGGCTTCTCGCTTCCAATAATCACCAAGAGACCAATTACCCAACATCTCAAAAAATGTTCCATGGGTAGCATCCCCTATTTCATCAATATCATTAGTACGGACACATTTTTGAACATTTGCCAATCTGTTGCCACCGGGGTGATCCTCGCCAAGTAAATAAGGTACTAAAGGTTGCATCCCCGCTGTGGTAAATAATGAAGATGGATCATTTTCAGGCACAACTGGAGCCGAGGGAATAATATTGTGACCTCGTGCTTTGAAAAACTTTAAAAATCGGTCTCGTATTTCAGTTGATTGCATCTTTATAAAATATCAAATATTAACATTATATTTAAGCGAAATTATATCGAGCGCTTATTACCATTTATTTGAGCAGATTTAGTATTTGCGTCAAGACTTCTTTCCTTGGCTTCGGAATAACCTAATACTGATTTGGCAATAAATAATACCATCAAAGCACTGGCGCCTAAAATCAACTCGACAAACGCGTCCTCCAGAAGAACCATTTTGCGCGCAATCACAAATGCCAATAGCTCGATAACTGTGTCCAGACTATATGACAACAGCAGCCTGGCCAGCTCGACCCCAATTGCTAATTCTAAAACTCGAAATAAGATAAAACGGTAAGTATCAAGTTGAGTGAAATCCAAACTAATTATCTGCCACAAAGTAACAATTCCAAATATGAAAACGCCGATCAAAGTCAGAACTGCCAGAATTTTTTCAAAATCTTTCAGACAATCACCACAAATTAAGTAATTCCAGATCCGCAGATGAATTGGGGGTTTTGGTGCTCGCGCTTTATCAGACATACTATTTGTTAAGTTTTCTATTTAGGCGCTTGAGTTTACGCAGGTCAGACCTCATCACATCTAATCCTTCTTCCCACAATTCTTTACCAACCATAACTCCCGATTTTCTAAAAATAATTTTCGGTTTTGCTGATGAGCCGGCTGACATAAAATTAATTATTGCTTTCTCTCCTTTAACTTGATCATCTTGATACAGCCGATATAGTGCTTGTGCAATTAGTTCACCGTATGCATAAGCATAAACATAAAACGGATTAGAGAAATGAGCTTGGGCCATCATAAATATCAAATTGCCAATTTTATCTTCTACCAAAACATGTCTGCCTAATTGATCTTTTAACTCGCTAATTAATATTTGTTGCATATGGTTTTGGGAAATATGTCCCTGATCCAGGATACTTTCGTGCAATCGTCGTTCAATTTCAAAAAAGGCCACTTGGCGCTGTACTGTATTCACCATATTATTCATCTTACCCATAAGCGCTGAAAACTGTTCTTTTTCAGTTAGTTTTGGCAATTGGTCATAAAACACTAAATTCTCTATAAAAGTTGAGGCTACTTCAGCTGTAGATATTGGATAACCTTGATAATGAAATGGTTGATTCTTGTCTGTAAAATATGTATGTAATGCATGTCCAGTTTCATGTGCAAGGGTCATCATGGCATCAAACCCATCAACGTGGTTTAGAAAGACTAATGTTGGTTGATCAGCGACCGAATTCATATAAGCACCTCCGCGTTTCCCTTTTTTGGGAAATGCATCATATTGACCATTATTGATTAGTGAACCAAAAGCATTAGCAGACTCGATATTAAAGTTTGTTAAGACCTCTTTCACAACCTCAACTGAATTTTGATATGAAAACTTTTTTTTGACTTTACCAACATCAACATTTCTATCTGCGTATGAGAAATCATCAAGATTTAATACTTCTGACTTTAACTTATAATAATCGTGGGAAATTTTGTATGCCGATTTTACCACCTCCACCAATTCTTCTACCTCCTTTTCGGTATTTTGATATGACATTACAGTAGCCGAATAAGGTTTTTTATAGCCTCTTAGCTCATTACTGATTTTTCGATTTAGTAAAGTGGCATTATAAGAACCTTCTGCGATATTACCTAGGTCTGCATACGCTTGGTACAGCTTGTTATTAAGAGCTCGACGGGCTTTGGTATTCTTTTCAAGTGATACCCTAGCAGCCGCTTCAGATTGAGATAATTTCTTACCTTTATGATTTATTGTTTTTTCGTTAAGTGTTTTCTGCAAAGTCTCGATCCAAAGAGTAGATTTGGGACGAGAGTAGCGTGATATTATCCTCTCTTCATCTTCTGTCAAATCATACTTTGCTTCAGCAAAAAGCTTTTTTAACCAAAAATTATAAGACTTTAGCTCCTTAGAACGTAAAAAATCTTTTTGATTCTTTTTATCGAGTTTGCCCAGTTTTATCGTAAAAAATAAGTTTGATTCAGCTACCTTTGAAACACTGTCAGAATATTTAGCTAGAATTGATTGTAATTCAGTATTTAAGGTTTCTTTAGTGCTTAGTGAAGATAAGTAATATAAGGCTTTCCCAGCATTAGTTGGTTCAAAGTATTCATCCAGCGCTTCACGCAAAACTGCTGGATCTGATAGCCAATCTTCGCGATCTGACCATTTTTTAGCAAACGCTTTGATTTGTCTAATCCCTTTTTTAACATCTTTTTCAATTTGGGGATCTTTATAATCATCATAGCCAAACAACCCTTTCAAATCCCATTCTGTTTTAACCTCCATATAAATGTTTTAAACTTTTTAAATATTAACTGGATCACATTTGAGTGAAGTTCGAGGCGGCAAAGATTTTTGGTACGAGGTGTATAATTAATACATCGAGTAGTAAAAATTTGCTGCTAACAATGAAATTCGTCGAATGTGGTTCAGTACTAGCTTATCAGTTCTTGTAATACTTTAAAATCCTTTAATAAATCATCCTTTGATGTAGGATTATATAACGCTACAGCAGGATGGTATAGCGGCAGCAATTTAAATTTTGTACCTTCACTAGTTTGCAAATTATATGTTTGACCACGTGCTTGGGAAATTTTTGGCAGTTTTGGTTTGCCCGCATTCTTACCTTTTGAGATTACTTCTAGTTCGTTCTGGTAATTTAGAAACATAAATTCCATGCCAAAACGACCCAAAGTGGCGACTATATGGGGTTGAATAATGTCAATTTGGCGGGTTAGAAAAGGGGTGTATAACTGGATCTCTTCGGTTTTTGGATCACGATTTTTAGGCGGCCGATCTTTCACTACATTGGTCACATATACGTCATTGCGATCCAGATCTATAGATTCTAACAATTGGTCTAAAATTCGGCCCGAAGCACCGCAAAATGGCCTGGCGGTTTTGGCCTCGGTTTCGCCTGGGGCCTCGCCAATGAACATGACCTCGGCGTCATGATCACCTTCACCAATTACCGGATAATATCCATTTTTAACTCGATATTCGTATAGTGGCGATCGTTGAAAATCGATTAATTCATCCCTGATTAGTTTCAATAGACTTGATTTATCCATATTAATTAGTATATAACAGTAATTATATCCACCCCAACCCCCCCCCTCAAAATGGACGCGTACCAGTTTAGTCAGGAAGTACATCAAGACTTTTTTCTACCATTGTGCAAGGCATCGCTGCTGATCTTGATTGGTAGTTTAATCTCTGGTTGTGGCCAGTTACTTGCCCAACTGCTCTAGGCCTTCAACCTACCCCCTGGCTCTCTACAGCGCGACTGCTACCTGCACGTCGCGCTTTTTCTTTCGTACCTAATTGATTTTTAATCCCTGACATAGCCTTCAACCACCTTAACCCCTTCACTATGCAATTTCTTAATCTTCGCTTCTTCGCCACCATCGCGATTATACTTACCCACCCGTCCATCAGCGTGTACAACTCGATGGCACGGAATATCAGTATCCCAGTTTTTCTTGCAAAAATTAGCCACCGCTCGATACGCATTAGGATGACCCGATAACTTAGCTAGCTCTTGATACGAAACCGTCTGTCCTTTCGTTACTTTTTTAAAGCTTTAGTAACTTCCTCCTGAAATTCGGTCATAACCTAATTATAACTTAAGTAATAAACCCACCCTGTTGATGACTCCATAAATCAGCGTATATACCATCTTTTGCCAGTAACTCTTCATGGTTGCCCTGTTCAGTAATTTCACCATTTTCTAGCACCATGATTCTATCTAGGTGTTTGACAGTGGACAGTCGATGGGCAATAGCAATAACTGTTTTGCCTTGAATCAAATTGTCTATAGCTGTCTGAATTTCCCTTTCTGATTTTGAATCAAGGGATGAGGTCGCTTCGTCAAGGATTAAAATCGGTGCGTTTTTGAGGATGGCACGCGCAATTGCCACTCGCTGCCGCTGACCACCAGATAATTTAACCCCCCGCTCGCCAACCAAGGTGTCATAGCCCTTCGGTAGAGATTTGATGAACTCATGTGCATTAGCTTTTTTAGCAGATGCAATAACCTCATGGAGGCTAGCGCCTGGTTTACCATATGAAATATTTTCATATAGTGAACGATGAAACAATAGCGGCTCTTGGGGTACGTAGCCGATTGCTTTACGCAGCGACTCTTGCGTAACATCTCGAATGTCTTGACCGTCTATTTTAATTGATCCACTGGTAACGTCAACAAAGCGCAATAACAGCTTTACAATAGTTGACTTGCCAGCGCCCGAATGGCCCACCAAACCAACTGACTCCCCTGATTTGATAGTAAGGTTAAGATCATTTATTTCATCCGCACCTTCTCCAGTGTAATTAAAAGTTGCATTATCAAATACTAAAAATCCTTTTTCTACTTGTATTACTTCAGCGTTATCAATATCTTTAATTTCAGCTGGTTGATTAATAATCTCAACCATTTCATATCCGTCAGTAAGATTTGTAGTAAGAGTATTAATAGCGTAACCAAAGTCTCCCAACCTAAAAAATATTGCTGTTAAATAACTTGTCAATAAAACAATGCTTCCAACTGATAATTCGCCAGTAGAAAATAAATAAATTGCCAGCGCATAAGTCGTTAAAGATAAAACTGAGAGTCCTATATGAAGCATGGCCCACATATTAGTGTTATACATCCATTCGTCTTTTTGTTTCTCCCGATAATTTAAGTCATTTCTTTCAAAATTAGCCAACTCCTGCTTATATGTTCCAAAGGCTAATGAGGTGTGAGTATTAACGATAAAATCTGAAAGTTTACCGATAACAACTGATCCAACACTTGCACGCTTGTCCGATAAATTTATCTTGTGTCGGTTCATTGGAAAGAAAGTTATGAAAAAGAAAATAAATGCTATTAAAAACAAAATTCCAAATAAGTAGTTTTCAAAAAATAAAACAATAATTATCCCCATCAATGAAATAACTGACCCTAGTAAGCTATATACAAAAGTGTCAACTATGCTCTCGTAAGAAGAAGTAATTCTTTTAAATTTCTCTATGAGACTACCTGAGCTTTGGTTGGAATAAAACTCATAACTTTTCTGTGATAGCTTATCAAACGTGTCGCTAGCGACAATATGTTGGGTACTAATCTCTAAGTTAATTAAATTTCTTTCGGTTAAATAGAAGCTTATGCGATAGAACACATAGCTTAGCGACAAAACATAAAACCATTTCCAAGCAATATTAATTGAGCCTGAAACTAAGCTATCAGTAATGATTTTAAGTAAGTAAGGTGTAGCTACTGTTGCTAGAATTGCACCGATTACTTGGAAAAATATCGCTAAATAAAAGTTATGAGCGTTGTCCTTTGACAAGTTAATGTAAAACTTGGCAACATCAAAAATTTTTTTATAAATACTCATATTAATTTAATCAAATAATGTTTTGGGAGCGTTTTCTGAGTTACTATTAACAATTTGTGGATTGTCGTTTATAACAGAGTTTCTCATTTGTTCGTATTCACACACTTCACAATCCTTACCAGGCTTTGGCATATCATCAGATTCTAGGGTTTGGTAAATTTCTGCCAACACCGGTTCAATCCAGCTGGTATCTCCTACATGTTCATACAAACTCATTCGAAACTGAATTTTGCCGTCAAATCGCTCGGCGCCAGTATCGCCATTAGCATATAAAATAAAGGCGGTATTGGAAATATCAACATCGTTATGGCGCAATAGCCACTGATAAACTTCTAATTGGCGATAGTAGCGCTGCACCCATTTACTGGTCATATCCAGCTCATTCTTGGCAGTAGATTTATAATCAATTACCGCCACCAGACCGTCTGATAATTGCCACAAATCGTCAACCGCACCTGAAATTACAAAGCCATATTGTGGATGTTGGTATTGTACCCCTTCAAAGTTTTCTCGCCAGGTATCAATTTTAGAATGGTTAAACGGCACGGCATCAATATTAAATTTTTCAAACAATTTATGGGCTGATCGTTCAGCTCGATGGACATCAAACTCTTTCTTTAACAACGTATCAACCGCTGTATTTATCAGAAAGCTTGGCATGCTGGGACGCCTGATACCCAGTTTATTATCTAAATAAAAGCACCTTGGACATTCTTGAAACAAATCAATCTTTGATCGTGATAATTTCCAATTACGACCACCGTAATTCCAATTTTTATTTCTGATTCCTCTACCCATTAATCAATAGCGTAACGCGGATGATGATTAAACACTAGCAATCGGTGCACAATTACAAATATGATCCAGCTCGGACATTACTTCAGTTTGTTTTTTTGCTGGCAAACCTATTTCGGATAAAACATTAGGACTTTCTTTTAAATCGCTACACATCACAATTTTATTTTTTAATAATAGATTTTTCTGAGCAGTAGTCAGAGTTGTTAAAATTGTTACTGGCTCTAATCCACTAGACTCGATCAGGGTTTGTAGATTATTTGCCCCGTAGGGATAGTTCCAGCCTAATAATTTTAAATTATAACAGCGAGCATAACTGATCGTGGTTTGGGTGAATTTTGTATTTGTTATTAACCAACCTTGTTCAGATTGATTTTTCTGTTGCAAACCCCCAAACCTTGACCGTTTCAAGTCCTCGTAGCGGGCGTGCACATACATCACGGTTTTAGAATCATTTTTTAAATCTGAGTTATTATGAAATTTTACCTCGCCCATTATAAAATTTTTGTTGTTCCAGGCAATCAGATCCACCTCGTGCTCAATACATTTCCCTGGTAAATGCAGTCCAACCTTGGTTTTATATCCCATTGATTTAAACAATTTGGATACAAAGATCTCGAATGGAAAACCGCTGGGACCTAGTTCTGCCAATGACCGTCGCATAGAATAGCGGGCCGCTACCCCTTTTTCTAATTTTTTTAACAACCTAAATGCCTCACGATAGATTTCGCCGGTAGTGTCACCTGGTTTAATCTTGCCTTTTATTTTTTTTACTACTATAGCAGTCTGATCAACAGTGGCCCCTGATCGCAACAAAGATGATTCCAGTTTTGAAACCTCGAAAGGCTCCATTACCCCATTAGCTTTGGTAATCAAAATTTCCCGCATTTGCCCGACATTATACCTCAC
>CAZHOI010000001.1:42457-160558 GCA_964534365.1 uncultured Candidatus Saccharibacteria bacterium
TACTCACTACTCACTACTCACTACTCACTACTCACTACTCACTACTCACTACTCACTACTCAGATATTATCCCCCCACCTACCATTACCTCACCATCATAAATCACCAGTGACTGACCAGAGGCAACCCCTGATTGAGGATCTGCGAACTTAATAATTGCCGTATTAGCCGTAGTATGAATAGTTTTTAAAGTAAGGTCGATCAAAGGTTGTCGATACCGAAAACGGCCCGTTAAATTTATACCTGGGTCGACGTCCTGGAACCAATTAGTTTGAACTAACTTTACCTCTGATTTTCGAGTTGCTTCGTTCAGTTCATTTTTAGTTCCAGCAATTAATATGTTTTTATTTACATCTTTTTTAATTACATACAATACCTCGGAATCAGTTTGTCGATTGTCAATTTTAAATCCGTGTCGTTGCCCAACAGTGTAAACATAGGCCGAATCATGACTGCCAATAGTTTTACCAGCCAAATTTTTGACTGGACCCGGTTGTAAGTCCAAGTAATGTCCTAGAAACTCTTTTAAATCAACTTGACCTAAAAAACAAATCCCTTGTGAATCAGGCTTGGTTGCAGTTATCAAGCCGGATTGATTAGCCTCGTTTCTAATTTTATCTTTTGTAGCGTCACCAATTGGAAATAATATCTGAGGGACGATAGTGGGATTAATGCCCCATAAAAAATAAGTTTGATCTTTATTCTGATCTATTCCCATCAGAATTTTATCTGGACCCCCCTTTCTAGCGTAATGCCCAGTAGCTATCAGATCTGCCCCATCAGCCTGGGCTGCGCGCCAGAACGCATCAAATTTGACGTGGCGATTACACATTACATCAGGATTTGGAGTTCGCCCTGCGCGATATTCGTCGACCAAATACATTCCTACTTCACGGAAGTAGGAGTCCGCCAAATCATATTCAACAAATGGTAATTCCAGCTTGGCGCATACTCGCATAGCATCACGCCTTTCAGCTTTCCAATCGCATTGCAACCAGTCGGGATACCAGGTTTTCATAAACGCGCCCACGACCTTGTACCCCTGATCAATTAGGCGCTTGGCCGAGACTGACGAGTCTACCCCTCCGGATACACCAACAAATACAGTTTTGTTAATTCTAGGTTTAGTGCGCGCAAAAATCATAACGCCAGACTATTACGCAATAGGTATTAACTCAAACACAACCCCGGCTTGTGCCACCACAAGCCGGGGTTGTGTAACCTAATTACTTGTTATTAACTGTTTCTATCTTCCAAAACAAAATTGACAACTGAATTAAATTCATCATTGGAAATGTTGCTATTATAAAGTTTTTTAGCTCTTTCTCCTTTAAAAAAGACGTCATGTAAATACAAATATTCGTTTTTAGAATTCCATTGTGCCGTAATTGAGTTTTCGGTTTTATGAACCTGATTGTTGCAAGTTACATAAGCAATTATTTTCTTAAGACGATGATCGTTATTTAGGTGAGCAGCTTTAAAGCGTCCCTGGAACAGGCTACCTGAACGACCATACTTATTGTTAAAATATCGCGTATAACCACCTTGTAAACGGTTCATAAAAGTACTGATTCCGCCTTTAGTAATTTCCTTAATCACTAAATGAAAGTGATTAATTTGAAATGAATACGCATAAATTTTTACCAAAGGTGTTTGGGTGACCAATTTTTCAACTGTAACTTTTAAATTTTTTGGTGTAATAATTGGAATCGTATCAAAATGATCTCGAAAACGTTGATAATTATTTTCAACGTTATTTGAAAATGCAACTCCAAGTGCAAATCGAGATACGTCTTGTTGATCAATAAAAATCTCTCGCCTATCGACTCCTCGATTATAGATATGATAATATTCCCCCACTGCAAAGCCGATCTTTCTTCGTGGCATAAATATAGTATACACAACCCCGGCTTGTGTATTAAAAATTCCATAAGATTCTGACTGCTTATGATTCGGACATAATTATATTCTCTCAAAATTAATTTGATAAACAAACTTTGAAAGAGGAGTGATAGTCATGCTGTTACACAGACATATGGTGTCACTCCGGCACCCAAGGAACACTTAGCTACTCATAGTATAGCCGCCAACAACCTTCACATACCAGTACCTTTTTGCGGTACTGCTCTATATCATCTCCTTCCCAGAACCGAAGAAGGCTATCATAGCACCGCCGGCATCATTGTGTACTTTTAATACTAAGTATGCCTAAAAAGGGTCTGGGTGTGCAACTTGGAATTTGTAATTTGCCAGCTGCATAGGTGGGACCTCCGTAGAGGACTTTGAACTGTAACATCTCAAGTGTGAGCTGATGGAAAGAACTGATTAATAATAGAACTATTAATACTATCTGTCAACTCCACAATGTCTCTTCTCGTTAGTTATAAAACTGTTGAAATAAGTCTTAATTATTTCAAAACTTACTTTTCTAAACAAACTTTGAAAGAAGGGCGATGTGGGCAGCTTATCACTACACGTTTGGCGTCGCCCTGGCGCCGTTGATTTACGAACTGAGTTGAACACTGCATACACCGCAGATAGTAACTGGCCTTGATGAGCCTAGTTGCCATGCATGTTCTCCTGAGTATTCATGCTCTCAAGGATGATCGCAATGTTTTTGCAAGTCTCTCAACAGTTCACTGTAAGTATTATACCTGTTGCGATCTAGCTCTTCTTTGCAGGAACTCATCAAACCTAGAAGATCTATGACTCGAGCACGAATGTCTTGAATTTTATGTAACCTCATGACGTGCCTCCTCAGGCTAGTTGGTATGGTCCAATATGATTTAACTACTTATTATCTTGCAAGTCAAGGTTTTGGGATCGCCAATTGTCAATTTCGGCATGATTACCAGAAAACAAAACTTCAGGCACATCATATTTTTTGCCCTGCCACTTAAACGATCGGGGCTTGGTGTAAACCCGGGCGGATGAAATCCTACACTCTTCGAGCGACATCTTATCACCTAAAACACCCGGGATATGTCTGGTGATAGCATCAATCATCGACAACGCTGGTAACTCACCACCAGTTAAGGTGTATGGTCCAATTGAAATTGGTATTGAATTAGTGGCTTCAACTACACGATAATCTAAACCTTCATATCGGCCGCATAAAAAAATCAGATCTTTGTTACTATTTGCTAAATCAATTGCCATCGTCTGATCAAATTGTGTGCCAGATGGCGAGAAGAAAATAGTTTGAAAGGTTTTTTGTTTCCCCCTAATTAAATTAACCAACTTCTTAACCCCCTTATCAGCGCGGGTGGCGTCATGCCAGGCATGTAGAAATGGCTCGGCCTCGAGCACCATTCCAGGCCCGCCGCCATATGGTTTTTGGTCAAGCCGGTGGTTTTTATCGACCGTATAATCACGTGGATTAAAATATGACACATTGATTAATGAATCCTGGTGGGCACGTTTTAGAATTGAACTATCAGTATAAGCTTCGCAAGACTCTGGGAATAGAGTAATTACCTTAAAGTTTTTCAAAATTTATTTAGATTTCAGATGCCTCGTCCGGGCTAGTTGCTATATCAACTGGTCCAGATTCTGAATTATCCTCATCAATTGTAGTCGATTCTGATTTTGAGTCATCAATATCATTATATTTTTTACCACCATAATTCGAATCCCCAGGCTCGATAATTTTGAATGATATTCGATTATCAGTTTTAGTCCCAATTACCCATAGCAGTTTACGAATCGCATCAGCAGTTCTGCCCCCACGTCCAATTATTCGCCCCATGTCATCAGGATGAACTTCTAGTTCCAGCAAAATCCCGGTGGGATCGATCTTTCTAGTGATTTTTATACTATCTGGGTGCTCAACAATTTCGGTAACTACGTATCGGAGAAATTCTTGGTCTTGGTAGGTCATATTTAAAGTATAAAGGTTATTGCAGCAAGTTTAAAGAAAAATTCCTAACCCCCTGGTTTTTTAGCGATTAGATATTGATGAGACTACTTATCGTCCTTTGCTGGCTCTGAATCGCCCTCCGTAGCATCACTTTCTTTGTCATCGGCGGTTTGCGAATTAGCGTCTGCAGATTCTTCGGTCGAATCACCCTCTGAAGGCTCGTCGCTAGCTGAATCAGTAACGTCATTTGCAGTTTCTGCGTCATTTTCATCACCACCCTTATCTTCACCCCCCTCAACAGCAGGTGCAGATTTCTGTGGAAGCACATTTTTTTTGCGGCCCTCAATAACACCGGCATCAATTAAAAGATTATATACCGTGTCTGTTGGTTGAGCCCCATTGTCGATCCAGGTTTTTGCCTTGTCAACGTCAATATCTTTTTTATCAATTCGGGGATCGTAAAAACCAATCTGATCCAAGTATTTACCACTGCTAATGCTTTTACTGGACGGACTAACAATAATTCTAAATGCACTGTCGCGTTTTTTCCCTACTCGTTTTAAACGTATTTTTAGCATAATTGTTGCCGAGTGTAACAAAAAACTGACTAGTTTGAAAGCATGACGATTGATCTTCCGCCTGGTTAATTTATTTTATTTTCAATTCGCCGACAATTTAAAAATACGATTTCATAATCTACTTAAAGTTATATGAGTTATTACAGAAAGAGTAAACTAACGTATACTGTAATCGATAAATTTACTGAACTGAATTAGGTTCTGCGTTATGATACTGGCAATGAAAAATAGCAAAACCTATAGCGGCGTCCTATCTACCACTGGTAAAGGCACCGGATTTATTCTAGTGGATGAACCAAATGATTTTACCGAAGATATTTTGATCGAGCCAGGTGACACTGGTAAAGCACTTCACGGTGACCGAGTCAAAGTTGTTCTGACCGATAGTCCAGATATTAGTCGACAAACTGGTAAAGTGGTTAAGGTAATTGAGACTGGATCGCGCGAATTCGTGGGCACGGTTGATAAAAAACCCAAAGTCACCTTTGTTAAACCTGACAATTACAAAATCCACACTGATTTTTTCCTGCCAGGAAATGAAGCTGGCAAAGTTGAAAATGGCGACAAGGTATTGATCAAAGTGGTTAAATGGGATAATCCCGATCAAGCACCGCTGGCCGAAATTGTAAAAGTATTGGGCAAAAAAGGCGATCACGAAACCGAAATGCAGGCAATTTTAATCGAGCAAAACATAATTGATGACTTCCCTCCTCAAGTTAAAAACGAAGCCCAAAAACTATCTGATAATCGAGAACAGTTGTTCCAGCAAGCGATCGCTGATCAACATCGTTATGATGCCAGATATTTAGCAACCACAACTATTGATCCAGTTGATGCCAAAGACTTTGATGATGCGCTATCGGTTGAATGGCTCGATCAGTCCAGCAATCACGTTACAATTGGTGTTCATATCGCTGACGTATCATATTTTGTTACTCCTAAATCTGACCTAGATCAAGAAGCTTATCAACGCAGCTTCTCGACTTATTTGGTAGATCGCACAATTCCGATGCTGCCATCCGAGCTTTCCAACGATTTGTGCTCCTTGAATCCTAATACTGACAGGTTGGCATTTTCAGGATTTTTTGAATTTAAAAACAACAAACATATCGGTACTAAATTTACAAAATCAGTAATACATTCAGATCATCGATTTGCCTATGAAGAAGCCCAGGCATTGATCGAAGGCGCGGATCATAAACATGCAAACGACATCCGATTCCTTAATGATTTGGCTCTCAAGCTGCGTAAAGACAGAATCGCAGCTGGTGCCATCGAGTTTGGCGATGATGAAGTTAAATTTGAGCTAGATGAAAATAAAAAACCAATTGGAGTTTATCCATACGAGCGCAAAGAGGTTCATAAAATGGTTGAAGAGTTTATGCTGTTGTGTAATCAAGAAGCTGCCAAATTTTTCGAGAAAAAATCAAAAGAACTAGGGGCGCAGGCGTTGTCAGTTTTTCGCGTTCATGAAAACCCCGATCGCGACAAACTGATCGAGCTGAACAAGTTTATTCAGTTATTAGGTTACGAAGGGCTGACTAAAAAAGACCTCTTGGATGACCGAATACGACATCAGGTGATTCAAAAATTACTGCATATGGTTGATAATACCCCGGTCGAGGATCTGGTTAATAATCAAATGTTGCGCGCAATGGCCAAGGCAGCCTATGCGGTTACTGACAAAGGTCATTTTGGATTGGCTTTTGATAACTACCTGCATTTTACCTCGCCAATTAGGCGCTACCCGGACCTATTGGTTCATCGCGCAATGGATAAATACTTGCGAGGTGAGTTGCCTCCCAAATCTGATCAGGGTTATTATGTCAATGCGGCCAAACAGGCTAGCCAGCGCGAGATTAACGTGGTCGATGCCGAGCGAGCCTCGATTTCATATAAACAGGTCGAATACCTGCAGGATAAGGTTGGACAAACTTTTAACGGAATCGTATCGGGTGTGTCGCAATACGGAATTTTTGTCGAGGAACAAACCACCAAAGCGCAAGGACTAGTGCGATCAAAAACCATGGAAGATGATTTTTACGAGTACAGGCCAGAAGAATATGCCCTGGTTGGTCAAAAAACCGGCAAGAAATTCCAAATAGGTGATGAAGTAAAAATTAAACTAACCAGCGCCAACCTGGACCGCCGCCAATTGGATTTTGAATTAGCCTGATTGTATGGAAAGCAAAGAATATAATTCTAGAGGTGAAAAGCAAAAGCAATTGAAAGTAGATTTAAGAATGGTAGAAAAAGCAGTTGAAGAAGCAATTGCCGTTGAAATAGAAACTAGAAAAAAACTTCCAGCCCCACAGCTCGATGAGGTTATAGACACATTTCAAAAACTTACATCAGAAGATCGGATAAGGATTAAGAATTTCGTTAACTCGGGCTGGCGTGCTTATGAAACAGCAGATCTGCTTAAAAATCTATCAAAAAAAGACCTGCTAACATTATTAGAACAAGATGCTGTTTTTATTATGATTAATGAAAAGGTCGGCACTCAAATTAGAAATAGCCAAGAAATATTTAATTATTTAAGAGAATGTGGTTTTCCAGCTGATTTAGAAACCGAAGTATTTGAAGTTATTAGAATTATAACTAAAAGAATTGAATCTGGCTTAGATTAAAATAAAATACCCTCGCGTCCTTCACCAAAGTTGGTGTCAGATTTATTGCGAGGGCATGGCCAGGTGCGATCACCCGGCAAGATTGGTGCTGCGTCAGAATATTATGACGAGCGGATTATAAAGGACACCTCTTATTCAATCGCTAGGAAGAGGTTAAACTAGCTCATACTTGATCTAGATCTGATGTGACATGATCATCTCGCAATGAGTTTCAAGTCGGCTAACATCTACTTGCTCAGCCCACTTTCTAACGTCTTCAGAAGTAATGTACTTGAGATTAGACACAATTCTATTCCAAGCCTCTTTCTTCACCGAACGATCCATTGGATCACCGGACCTAGGGTATGCTTCCCACATTTCTTCATTAAGCTCTTTATGAAGAAACTCAATAAAGTTTGAGCAGAGTGGATCTTCCTCCTGTAGCTCCATGTAAGTGAACCTGTCAAGCATTGCTGCTACGTAGTTGAGGACTACTACAGATGCTTTTTTGCTTTGTTTATGTCTCATGAAACTAGGTACATGTCGATACGTCTTCGACTGGAAGGTTTTCTTTACACCTCGTCAGGGTAAAGTCTAGTGTTATTAAACCTTATTTAGAGTTGTGTGTCAACCAGTAATCCAGCGTGGTCGGATCCCAAAGTTTTGCCGATTGAAACACTAATGTCAAAATTAGCTAACGCATGATCAATTGGAATGCTCCACGGTCGGTGCGGCGACCAACTGTAAATGTTGTTTTGCACGTAGGGGCCAAAATGTTCTTTAAAATAATTGGGATATGGCGCTGAATTAAAATCCCCTATCAGAATAAATTGCTGTCCCTGTTGGTTAAAGTTGTTTATGATCGAGCCAAGTTCCGCAAAATGTTTCAGTTGTTTTTGAAGCAATCCGTCACTCAATGGCGGTGCGGGATGAATTACGATCAGTTGATATTCGGGGGTTTGAATAGCGCATACCGGATAGGTCAGATCGTATTTAACTTGAGGATAATTGACTGACGAGAAAATGCTACAGCGATTCCCGCCAATGCCTTGATCAGCAATTTGATAATCGTAAATTTCATTTAATTCATCGGATAATTCCGGTGATAGCTCGACAATGGCAGTGATATGCGGATCTGTTTCAGTGATATTAGTTATTAATTCATCATTATTGACATTGGTGATAAGAGCATTTTGAAAAAATATCTTGGGATCATTAATTGATGTCGCATTAAATTCCGCTGGAAAAATTAACAGGATTAAATATATACAATAACCAAAGGCAAGACCCGAGAAGATCAAACTTTTCTCTGATAGTAAGTACAATCCGATAATTAGCAATAGCACTAGAAGCTGTAGCTGAAAATGAACAAATAAATTTAGCACATACCATTCATGACCATAATAAATACTGGCTATTGATCCTGATATTAACGAAACAATCAGCACAGATGCAATAATGAATTTAATAGTCATTTATTTTTGTCATATTACACATGGTAGAGAATGTTTATAAAGTGACATACATCAACAGGTGCAAGCCACTGCGAAATCAAAATTGATTTCTATTTATTCGTGGCGCATCGGTGCGTTGCGGACTATTTCAAGAATTTTATCTTCGTCTTCGGTTATAGTGTACAAATCACGATCTTCGGCATCAATGGTTTGATAAGTTTCCAATAAAGTATCCTTGATAAAATTATCCAGATTTCCAAAAAATTCATTGCCGACTAGAACTATTGGCACCCGTTCAATTTTGCCGGTTTGCACCAGGGTTAGGATTTCAAATAACTCATCCAGCGTGCCAAAGCCACCTGGGAAATATAAATATGCTTCGGCCGAAAAGGTCATGGCTACTTTACGGGAGAAAAAGTAGTAAAAACTATAATGATCGTCAGTGAAAGAATTCAAATTTTGTTCATACGGCAATTCAATGTTATAACCGATTGAAACCCCGTTACATTCCGATTCATAGGCCCCGCGATTGCCTGCCTCCATTATTCCAGGACCACCGCCAGTAATTACCGCGTAACCCTCGCATGATATTTTTCTGGCTAGATTTTGTGCTAATTTGTAATAGCGATCTGATTCTGGCAGCCGGGCGGATCCAAACATTGTTACAGATTTGGGATAACTCTTGATGTGATTCAGTCCGTCATGGAATTCCTGATTAATTTTGCCAAAACGACGTTCTTCTTCTTGGGATAGAGCCTGTCTAGTCAAAGTTTCGTTTGGGGCTTTTTTAGGTTCCAATAACACCTTTGGCTTTGATAAATCTCGATTCGAATTTACGTGATTCAATTTATTTTTAAAAAACATACTAAGCCAGCATTATAACAAACACTAAAGATATAAATTTTTAATTTTCGACAATGGTTTCACCTTGTTTTAATGTTACCGACAATAAACGGGACACCCCATCTGATCCCATTGTTACCCCATACAGCTCGTCCGCAAAGGTCATCGTTTCGCGATTATGGGTTATTAATATTAGTTGGGTATGATCAGATAACTCGCGGATTAATTTGGCGTAACGGCGTGAATTGGCCTCGTCCAGAGCCGCATCAGTTTCATCTAATACTACAAATGGAGGTGGTGATAATAATGTAATAGCAAACAGTATGGCCAGTGATGCTAGTGATCGCTCGCCACCTGATAATGAATTTACTGATTTGATCCGTTTGAATGGTAGTTTAAGATCAATAGACACCCCTGGTTTGTTGTTTTCATTAGTACTGCGCAGAATGCAGGTACCGCCGCCAAATAAAACCCGAAAGAAGCGCTCGAGGTTGACATTAATTTGCGCTAAACCTACTTCAATTTTAGTTTCGATCTGGGCAGTCAGATTACCTACCAATTGCTTGGTCTTTTGCAGACTTTGATCCACGTCATGGCGTTCGGTTTGCAAATGTGACAATCGGGCTGCCTCGACTTCTAGATCACGCCGTAAATTGCCTAGCGAAGTAATATCAGCGTCCTCTAATTGAGCCTCAAGACGCAAAACCTGACGTTTAGTTTCTCTTAACCTGGTGTCTATTCGCTCGCCAGCTGGGATTGAAATTGCCGGCTGATCAATGGCCTCGGCTCCATAAATTGAAGCAATTTTATGTTTGCGATCCTTGAAATGTTTTTCATCTTCGTTTAACTGGCCCTGATTTTCAATTGTCTCTTCAATTTTCGAGTTAACAAGTTTTAATTCTGCCCTGGCTTTTTCCAATGCACGGACTGAGTCCAATCTGTCACGAGAAGCGACTCGGCTGTCCTGTTCTAACCTAGCCAGAAATTGCTCTAGCTCTTTTATTTCGTTTTGAATCGAGCGTTCCTTTATTTGTTTTTCGTTTTGTCGACGCGTTAATTCTTGAATTTGGCTATTAATTTGACTTAGTTCGGTTTGATAATTATCTTTCGATTCTGACGATTGGGATTCAGAATCACCGAAACATTCATTATAAAATTTATCGTCTGACTGTTTAGCAGCCATCAAACTAGCCGCGGACTGAATTTCGTGATGCAATCTAGCAACCCGATCAGCTGATACTGCAATAGTAGAGACGTTTAAATTGTCATTAGTGCTGGCGACCAATTTTTCAAGTCGTTGTTGTCGATTTAGCAATTGGGTTAACTGCCCTTTGATTTCGCCAAGATCAATTGACAAGGTGTTTAAAGATTCTCTTTTATCCGCCAAACCTTGTTTGACCTTTTTGGTTTTAATTCCCAGATTGATTTCATCATCAGTTAGATCTTCTTTTTCACTAGCTTGCGATTCGTATTTTTTAATCTCTGCTTCTAGTTTTTGTTGGAATTTAGCCAGATCAGCTAATTTGGTTTCGTATTCGAGGCTCTGCTGGGTAATCCATTTACGCCACAAATAAAACATGTCGGCATATAATGTGGTTAGAGTAGATTCTTTATTTTTAAGGTTTTGCAACCGCTCGACTTCACCAGATAATGATTTTACCACTGGCTCCAATTCCCAAATATGTTTTGATACCTCTTTTAATTTATCAGTGGTTTTATCTAATTTATTTTCGGCTTCACGGCGGCGTAATTTATATAAATTCAGACCTAGAGCGTCTTCGATTAATAATCGCCTCTCGACATCAGTCGCGGTCACAAATTTATCCGCCTCGCCTTGGGTAATTAAATGATGGCCAGTTGGTCCAATGTTTGCGCTGGCAATTAGCTCGAGTTTATCTTTGAGTCTGGTTTTATTCGAATTAACGATGTATTCATTTACCCCGTCGCGATGCACTAAACGCTGCAATTCAACCTCGGAACTATCTAAATCAAAAATATTATCTTTATTGTTGAAAAGTAGTGAAACTTGGGCGCGATTTTTTCTAGCAACCTTACTGGACCCATTAAATATCAAATCTTCACCTTTACCCCCTCGCAGGGACTTCATCGATTGCTCGCCTAGGGCAAAGCGAATGGCATCAGCGACATTGGATTTACCAGATCCATTCGGTCCCACAATTGCCGTTACGGGGTGAAAAAAATGTAGGGTAGTATCGCCGGCAAAAGATTTAAATCCGTTTATTTGAATTGTTCGCAGCGCCATTTGTCATTATTGTAGCAAAGTTTTAGAAAATTAAAGTAAAATAAAAAGCCCCTTTTCCTGCTTGGTTTGGCAGGTTGGGAACCTTGATTGTCACTTGTCTCACAACCCGAGCAGCCTTATGCATGACTAGTAATCCTGACGAGTGAACCCTTTACGGGCATACTTTCTCACATGACGCTCTGTCACATCGGAATGCATGTCGACTTCGTCAGGCAACTTATCATAATCAGCCGCAAAGCGCCGAATTGAGAAGATGCTCGCCCCTACGTGCAGATCACCTGTCTCGATAAGCCTGTGATAAGCACGCGTACCCCCTTTAGTAAAACCTGGGATTTGTTGTTCAGCCATGGTGGTGCAGCCTCGCTGCGGTAATGGTCCAAGAATTATTATAAAGATAATTTAAATATTGTCAAGACTTTTTAGTTATCAGTTCTCAGTTAAACCTACCACCCCTTCTTTTCCCACGCCGCTTTGGCAGCCTCTTGCTGCGCTTCTTGTTTTGATTTACCAGACCCTTCAGCCACCAGCTCGTCTTTCAAATAAACCCCAACGGTGAATTCTTTATCATGATCAGGACCTTCGGCTGACAGGGTTTTATATGATGGAGTAATCCCAACGTGCTCTTGGGCGGATTCTTGAAAGCCTGATTTGGCATCCTGCCACAGCTTTTTCTCGACAATTTCGTCGGTTTTTGAAAACAAGGCATTACCAATAAATACCTTCGCAGTGCTATATCCCTGATCTAAATAAATGGCTCCAATTACTGATTCAAACGTATTAGCCAAAATGTACTGTCTTGCCCGGCCAATGTCTTTGGCCTCACCCCGTGATAAACGCAGGTAATCATTCATATTTAATTCTGTGGCCGCTTCGGATATAGATACCGTGTTAACTAACGCCGATCGCACGGCGGTTAATTCGCCTTCAGGTTTATTTGGATATTTGGCAAATAAATATTCAGTAATTACCAATTCCAATACCGCATCACCTAAAAATTCTAATCTTTCATTGTGTTTAATTTTTTGACCACGATTTTCGTTAACGTATGATCGGTGGGTAAAAGCCCTTTCCAGCAATCCCAAATCATCAAATTGGATGTTTACAGAATCGGCAAAGGATTCAGCGGGTTTAAAACTATATTCGTCATTCATGCTGCTAGCCTAGCAAACAAATTGATCGGTTAAAACCATTTATTGTCTAATCTTCTTCATTTTTTAAAATAATCTCGGCCCCTTTGGTTACAATTGGCAATACATCTTTGTAAAATCGCAAAGTAACTACTTCGGGCAGGCTAAACCATTTCGCGTCCTGAATTCCATCTGATTCGCCCGGAGTAAGGTCAGCCAGTTCTGTTTCTGATAAATAATATCTCACTTGTTTGCGAACCTTGCCTGCCTCGGGATCATTGGCAATATATTCATTACCACCCAGCTCTTCGCCCGGATTTACCGTTATGCCCAACTCATTACTTGAAATTCGCTTGATCGCGGTGAAATCACTTTCGCCGTCCTCAATATGACCTTTGGGTAGGGTCCAGCGGCCGAATACATCATGAATCAGCGCAACCTTGATCATCCCATCATCATTAGCGTAAATTAATGATCCGACCAGCGTCTGAACCGGCATTTTAGAATACGGAATATTTTTGATTTTATTACTAGCTTGATCTTTGCCTGGCTCGCCCAGCTCGCGATACACTGATCCCAATACCCCATTAATGAATCTACCCGATGCATCACCACCGAATCCTTTACCCAGCTCGATCGCTTCGTTAATAGCGACTTTAGGCGGTGCTTCATCATGATCGCCAAACAATAGCTCGTAAAGTCCAATCCGCAAAATATTACGATCAACGGTGGCTATTTTTTCCAGTGGCCAGTCGGGGGCGGCTTTTTCGATGACCTGGTTAATTGCCTCTAGATTTTGTAATACCCCAGATAACAACACATCCATATACTCTCTATCGCCAGCGTCGTCGGCAAATTCAGTCGCGTTATTTGCTAGTGTGGTGGTTATACTAGGTAGTGATTTGTGATTGAAATCCCATTCAAAAAGAGTTTGTAAAACTACTGATCGTGATAAGTGTCGATTAGCCATATGGTTTTAAAGAACAAGCCTCGTCCAACTTCTGCTATAGAAATATTGAGGATATGTGGAATCAAGCTCGTTTATCTAGATTATACAAAACAAAATAAAAAAAGCGGGATCTTATCCCCACGTTTAGTTAACAAGTAACAACTAACGATAACAATTAACTAGCGGCAGCTTCTTTTTCTGCAGACTTAGTCTTGGTCTTTTGATCGTCAGAATTACTTTGTTGTGGGTCGTCGGTTGTAAGTCGTGAGTTTGAATTTACGTTTAATACCTGGCGACCGCGGTACATTCCAGTTTTTAAATCGATTCGATGCCGTAAATGAGTTGATCCGGTTTCTGAATCGGTCGATAGACGTGGCAATTTCGCATGCAAATGCGCGCGTCGTTGATCACGTTGTGATTTGTTTTTTCGCATTCGTGAACCCATAGTGGCGACACTATAACTGGAATCAGGAATAAAAACAACAAAAAAATGACCCCGTCCCTCTCACTAGCGATGCTGTTGAGAGACGAGGTCGGTTGGAGGCACTGGCGCACTGTATTGTCACGCGAGTCCCTAGAGTCTTAAACCAGGTAGTCACTCCCAATTTAAGTTTCCCTATTAGTTAAGGTACGTCTGGGAGGTCATGCCTGCTCGGCGCGAACCTGTATTCCCAGTCCTTTTTACAAATCTCACGGTCGCAGTCATCTACGGTGAGTGCCTTCCACATCTACTTGCCTGAAACGATGTCAGGTTTCGATTGGAACAACGAGCGAAATCGGTGACTAATCCCGATAGCAGCAGGCTCGTCCATTATTGAGCTTTAACCAGCGCCACTGGTGTAATCGAGAGGTTGAGAGGGCTCCTGATAGCCCTATCTTATGTTGTACGTAGCAGCCAAAGTGGTAAGCTTTGCTGCTACGCCCTCCTTATTGAGGAATTTTGCAGCTACCAAACCAAGCTTTTATACCGTAACTTGGCAAGGTTGTTCGGATCACTTGACTCTTCTCATTGAGCCACTTTCTCCTTACTACCCACGACCATGGATCCCAGGACGCTCGCCTCAACTCTTTTCACAATTGGATGGCGTTTTCGCTTTCACGTCTCGAATATTAAAGAAAGCAATCCAGACTCAGAGGGGTTCTATCCCGTCTGGGCATCAACAATATCACCGCTTGGTTCGTGTCATCGCGGTATGATAGCAATTGACTGGCTAGAAGCTGCTCAAATAATCCTTGAAACCAAAACTTTAAGAGTCGTATTATTAAGCTCTAGTAGATTTGGTTCTGATAAAGGCAGTGCCGCAAATGACACCCTAATGGATTCTCTACGGCACACATTTAATAAAGGTGGGGTTGAGATCGGAGGTTTGTTCTATCATTCAAACGATTTTAACTACCTTTGGGAATTACATCTGCTAACCATTGACGAAGATCTGGATAACTAAACTGATATCTTGTCGGCGTCGGGGGAAGAACGACATCTTCCCCACCTTATACAGTAATTAAATTATTTGATTGTTGTTAGGGTAAATCTCATTTAGAGGTCGGATGTCTAAATTATTTTATCCAGGTTTTGCGATGCTGATCACACGTTCCATGTTTTCTGATTTGTAATCTGTGCCACTGCGTGCCGTAGCCAACGTGTTTATCAAAGCCATAGCCAGGAAAGCGTTGATGCACAGTATTCTTCATGTATTTATCCCGTTTCTCTTTAGCATAAATACTAGCCAGAGCAATTACCGGGATTGTAGCATCTCCTTTTTTATAACTTTTCCAGTGAATAAAATTATTTGGAATTGGTATACCATAATCCATTAAAAATATGGTTTTGGCTGGATCATACTGTTTAACTACTCGGTTCATCATTGTTAGGTAAGATTGCCTAATTCTGATGCGATCAACTACAGCTGCCGATATTCGTGTTGACCATATTTCTATAGAAATATGGTCTGGAAATGACTTTATATTCGATAGAATCTTTTGCCTAGAGTTTGCGGTAAGTTTTTTTGAATCATCTAGGTTTTTCATTCGTTCTAGTTCAAGTTCATCTCCTCGTCTTATGGCACAAATTCCTAATACCATCGGCCCAGCGATTGCCCCCCGCCCTACTTCGTCAATCCCCACCACCCATTTGACCGATTCAGGCAGACGTTTTATTTCGCTCAAAATGTCTTGAGGCCACTTCATTATCCGCTACAATAACATCAAATGGCCATTCAACAGCGCGATTTTGTTCACCTGCACACTCATTCGCACTATTCCCTATTGCAGGCCGTACCCAATATTCCTGATTTGGTAGCAGCCGCAAAGTCCGATGGGCAAAGATCCCTGGCATTAACTGACGCTGGATCAATGTATGGCGCGGTCGAATTCTATCAGGAGGCCAAAAAAAATAATATTAAACCAATCATTGGCGTAGATTTTTACGTCGCCACTGGATCACGACAAGATTCAGACACCGAAGAAGACAAACGATTCTACCGTCTAGTATTGCTGGCTAAAAATACTGAAGGCTATAAAGATTTGATGCGATTGACTAGCCAGGGATTTTTAAGCGGGTTTTATCAACATCCCAGAATCGACCATGACCTGATTTCGAAACATTCCAAACATTTAATAACTATTTTACCGGCTAAAACCAGCGAAGTTGCTTGGCACATTGACCGCGGCAATACCAGTAAAGCCCGGCAGGTCCTTGATTTCTATCGGGAAGTCTTTGGGGATAGCGTTTATCATGAAATAACCCTTCATCCAGAAATAAATGGCCATGATCAGTTGCAGCGAAAGGTTTATTCTTTTGCCAAGGAACACAATCTAGAACTGGTGGCCGCTAATGATGTCTATTATTTAAAGCCCGAGGATCGCGAAGTTAGGCGAATCGCCGAAACCATTGCCAGGGGTTACTATCAATTAGAAGCAGCTAGCGAGGACTATTCGTTTTTGACTACCGAGCAAATTAATAAAAAATTCAAAGACATGCCAGCGGCTATTGATAATACAATCAAAATTGCCGATGCTTGCAATGTCGAGATTGAGTTAGGTACCTTTTATTTTCCAGATTTTGAATTACCCGAAAACTCTACCGCTCAAAAAGAACTGCGAAAATTATGTTATGGAGGGTTTAATAGACGCGGATTTGAAACTGATAACCAAGAGGTAATTGATCGTCTAGAATACGAGCTTAAAATAATAAATGACAAAGGATATGACGCCTATTTTTTGATTGTTCAGGATTTACTGCATTATGCCCACCAAAATGATATTCCCACTACTATTCGTGGGTCAGTGGCTGGATCAATGGTCACCTATTTATCTGGAATCACCAATCTAGATCCGCTGTATTACGGATTGCGATTCGAACGATTCCTAAACCCTGATCGACCCTCCGCCCCCGACATTGATATGGATTTTGCTGATAACCGCCGGGATGAGGTAATTGAATATACCAGGGAAAAATACGGACATGACAAGGTCGCCCAAATCGGAACCTTTGGCACTATGCTAGCCAGAGGTGTAGTTCGCGATGTGGCACGGGCCATGTCATTTCCTTATGCTCTAGGAGATCAAATCGCCAAATTAATACCTCCACCTAAACAAGGTTTTCCCATGCCGATTGCCAAGGCGCTAAAAGAGGTTCCGGAACTGCAGGAGGTATATCAAAACAATCCTTCAGTAAAACAGGTTATTGATATGGGCCAACGACTGGAAGGCAACGCCCGACATATCTCGGTTCATGCGGCTGGTGTTGTGATTGCCCCCACCACTCTAAATGACTTTACACCGATTCAACGTGATCCCAAAGGCGGTAAATTGATTACCCAATATGATATGCACGCCGTTGGCGAGGACGGGGCGGGATTAACCAAATTTGATTTCCTAGGACTAAAGAATCTGGCAATCCTGGCTGATACCGTAAAACGAATCGAATGGCGACATGATAAAAAAATTGATATCGAATCGATTCCTATTGATGACGAAAATACTTTTCAGATGTTAGCCGAGGGCAAAACCCATGGTACGTTTCAATTAAATGGATCAGGAATGACCGCATTTTTAAAAGATCTGAAACCAACCGATATATTTGATATTAATGCTATGGTTGCCCTGTATCGACCAGGTCCAATGGAGTTTATTCCTGAATACATTGCCCGTAAACATAATCCTGAATTAGTTGAATATCCCCATGAAATGTTAAAAGACGCCCTGCAGCAATCATACGGTCTACTGATATATCAAGAAGATGTTATGTATACCGCAATTCGCCTAGCTGGTTATTCATGGCTGGATGCTGATAAATTTCGAAAAGCGATGGGTAAGAAGATCCCTGCCCTGATGGACGAGCAAGAAAAGAAGTTCAAATCAGGTTGTGTTGATAATGGAATTGATCCTAATCTAGCGAATGAATTATGGGAAAGAATCAAACCATTTGCCGCCTATGCGTTTAATAAATCCCACTCGGCCTCGTATGGTCGGGTTGCCTATCAAACCTCATACTTCAAAGCTAATTATCCAGCTGAATACATGGCGGCTGTTTTGACTGCTGATGCTGGTAATACGGACAAGATTGCGGAATCGGTAGCCGAATGCAGCAATATGAATTTGGAAGTCTTGCCCCCTGATATAAATGAATCTTTTGCCAGTTTTACGGTAATTGATCAAGATAATGAAGTTCAGGTCATCCGATTTGGTTTGTATTCAATTAAAAATTTCGGCGAAGGAATCGCTGATCAAATTATAGTTGAGCGCAAATCAAATGGTAGATTTAAATCAATTGCCGATTTGATTGAACGAGTTGGTGGAAGAGCTCTTAATCGTAAATCGCTAGAGGCGCTAATATTTTCCGGAGCTCTTGACAATCTAGAACCAGCACCAAAAACTGACGTGGTTAGGTGGCGGGCGGATTTATTTGGCAACCTTAGTGATTTGCTATTGCATCATAAACAAGTGCACTCTCAGGCTGATAATCAGGGTTCACTATTTGCTTCGACCGAATTACAATTACCTGAATTTTGCCTTAAACGCGACATTGCTACTTTTACCAAAGAAGAAATCCTAAATAATGAAAAAGAGCTGCTGGGTGTTTATATATCCGGTCACCCCTTGGATAAATTTAAACACAAGTTGGATAATCGCAATCAAAATATTACTCACATAAAAACTGACGATACTTTTTTGGATCGCCAAGTGAATGTGGTAGGAATATTACAGGACCTCAGGCCCATTCAGACTAAAAAATCTAATCGGGCAATGGCTTTTGGCGTAATGGCTGATCTGGATGACATGATAGAAGTAGTATTTTTCCCAGATACCTGGGATGAATTAAAAGATAAACTGGAGATTGATTCCGTATACAAAATGGAGGGAAAATTGACCGAGCGCAACAGCGATCGATCAGTGCTAGTAGATCGAATATCAAAGCTATAAATTATAGTTTTTTTAATTCGAGGCAGCTGACATTCAGCTAGCTTTAAACATTTAACTATTAGAGTTAAACTAATCTCATGAAACAAGTTGATTACCCAGCCGATAAACTTTATAAAATCAGACATTCGCTGACACATTTACTAGCCAAAGCGGTTACCGATTTGTGGCCTGAAGCAAAACCAACCATTGGCCCGCCGACTGATAATGGATTTTATTATGACTTTGATTTTGCTGCGTCCTCGGAAGCCTCTGGCGAAGGAGGGGCGATTTCCATTTCAAAATCAGATTTAAAAAAGATTCAAAAACAAATGCGAAAACTCTTGGGTAAGTGGCAGCAATTTCAAGCAGTAACCGTAACTGCGGATGAAGCCAGAGCTATTTTTGCTGATAATGAGTACAAATTAGAACTAATAGATACCATCGAAACAGAAGAATCTGATATTACAATTTACTATTCGGGCCCTGATCTACCGGAACAGCTTTCAATAGAAAACCTAGCAACTATTCCCAAGGAAGGCTTCATCGATTTGTGTCGTGGTGGTCACGTAGACAGTCCAGCCGCTGAAATTGATCCCAAAGCGTTCAAGCTAGACAGTTTGGCTGGTGCCTATTGGCGTGGTGATCAGAGCAATCAGCAATTGACAAGAATCTATGGCTTGGCGTTTGAATCCGCAGCTGGATTAGACAAATATTTAATGCAACGTGAAGAGGCCAAGAAACGCGATCATCGCAAACTAGGGCAAAAGATGGGACTATTTACATTTTCAGATAAAGTCGGTAAAGGTTTACCAATGTTTTTACCATCTGGCAATTTAATAAGAGAGATACTTACTAAATATATTACTGATAAAAAAACCGCGTTAGGTTATCAATTTGTTCATATCCCCCACATTGCCAAGCGCGATCTGTATGAAACATCAGGTCATATGGGAAAATATGATGCCATGATGCCGGTCATGACTGACGAAGATGGCGATGAATACGTTATGAAAGCAATGAATTGTCCACATCATTTTGAACTGTATAATTCCCTACCTCACTCGTATCGCGACCTTCCTTTGCGTTACGCTGAGAATACTACCGTATATCGAAATGAAAAATCAGGCGAGCTCCATGGCCTTACCCGAGTCAAAGCCTTAACCCAGGATGATACCCATCATTTTATTCGTCACAGCCAAATAAAAAGCGAGATAGAAATGGTATTAAGTTTGGTAAAAGACGTATACGATTTATTTGACTTTAATTCATACAAAGTAGAAATATCGGTCCGTGATCAAGATAATAAAGACAAGTATTTTGGTGAAAACAGTATATGGACTAAAACTGAAAGCATCCTGGAAGAATCAGTTAAATTTTGGGGTGCTGACTATACCATCGAAGAAGGTGAAGCCGCTTTCTATGGTCCTAAAATAGATATTAAGGTCAAGGATTCACTAGGTCGACAATGGCAAGTAGCCACCGTACAGCTAGATTTTATTCAACCTGAGAATTTTGATATGATTTATATCGATGAAAATGGCGATAAACAGCGCCCGGCGGTATTACATGTAGCTGTTTTCGGATCAATCGAGCGGTTTATGGGAATTTTGATCGAGCACTATGCCGGTAAATTTCCGTTTTGGCTATCCCCTGAACAGGTCCGTATCCTGCCAATCGCTGAAAACCATATAAACTACGCTAATAAAATAAATGATCAGCTGATTGAACAAAGCATTCGATCAACCATAATTACCAATGATTCTCTGGGTAAAAGGATTCGAGGTGCTAAAACCGATTTACTGCCATATTTTATAGTAGTCGGCGATGATGAAGTGAAAAACAATACGGCTACTTTGGAAGGGCGAAATGGTTCCGAGAACTTGACCGTCTCTGACCTGATACACAAGTTAGCTACCGAAAACACCCCTTCAGTCTAAATTTTACTAAATTTAATTATACTCACTCGAATTTTCCTTACCATATTTCTATAGAAATATGGTAATATATTAATGTCATTTGAACAATTGTAACTATGTAGCTATCAATTTTCGGATCGGAACTATTTACCTAAGAAAAAACCTCATTCGCGCATGAGGTTTTATTCTGTACGATAATTATATCAACTATCGCTACATTGTAATAATTACAATGATTAGTCTTCGACTACGTTGACTGATGTGTCGGTTTCTACACGATCACCAAATTCGTCTTCGTCCACAAATTCTTCATCGAACTCTCGTTCAACGTTAACTGCGGCATCCTCAACTTCTTCAGCTGCTTGATCTAATTCGTCAGCAACTTCAACAGCTAGGTCTTGTCCAGCGCGATTGTATGCGCTCCATGCAAGGATAAGAGCTAGGATAGCGACAACTAGTGCCAACCATGCTACTCCACTTGCAGTATTGTTATGATGTTCCATAAACTTAAGCTTAAATTTATTCTTTTAATTTGTTCGACAGTAAAAACTGTCTTGCTGCAGTATAACCCAACCTGTACAAATCGTAAAACAATTTGTGTGGATGACAAAAGTCAATAATCTGTGGACCTTAGCGGATTTGAACCGCTGACCTCTTGTATGCCATACAAGCGCTCTACCAGCTGAGCTAAAGGCCCTGTTTACGCTCAGTAGTCCCTTAACTAGGGATTACTGAACTATGGCATAGATTTTACAAAAATCTATTAGCATTAATATACAGACTTTAAATAACTTTTAAAAGAAAAATGCCGCGGGCCTTACGGGGCCCGGCGGCATGACATGAGGGTTGCTCAGGTTCGTCGACTAACACTTCGCTGAGGTTCGACGTGAACCTGACGCCCAAGGTATGACTTGTGGTTCTTTCCTCGCATCATCCTTACGGCAATGATCGCTGAAGCCACAAGCAGAAAGAGCAAACCAATGGGTACGAGAGACATGACAAATGGGGGTTGGTGCTATTTAAATATGCCAGACCTAGTGGCTAACCGTCAAATACTTGTCCACATTTATTTTTTAAATGAGACTTGTCAGCAGAATTTGGAAGCCAATCATTAGAATAAAAGATAAGGTGGCTGCCACGGCCATCGCATCAGCGCCGATATCATCCAATGATTCTGGAATCAATTCAGCAAATACTAGCCAAATCATTGCCCCAGCTGCAAACCCCAACCCAAACGGCAATAATGGTAAAAACAAGGTTACGAAAATAAACGCCGGAATTGCTACCAGCGGTTGAGGCAAGCTGGTCAAAAATGCATACCAGGCGCTCTTGCCAGCGCTTACCCCCTTTGGCATCAAACTTAAACCTACGGCTAGGCCTTCTGGGATGTTGTGTATTGCCAGCGCTATTGTAATAAATAGTCCAAACGCTAGTCCATCACCGAATGCCACCCCAATACCGACCCCCTCGGCGAAAGAATGAATCGTTAGGATACCAATTATCGTAACTGCCCTAACCGCATCAGCCCCTACCAGATTGCCAACTGATACCTGATCTGATCGCTTTTCAAGCCACCGATGACCCAGGGTAATAAACACTAATCCAATGATTGCCCCTGTCAAAGTCTGCCATGATCCGTACGCAAAGCCTTCGTATGCCAATCCAACTGAAGCTGCTAACATCAAACCCCCGGCAATCGCAACACCATATCCCTGAAATTTTTTTGATTGTCGATCTTTCAAAAACAGAATTGGCAATACTCCAATAGATGTAGCAATAGCTGTTATCAAGGCGAATAATCCAACATTAATAATTTCCATGTTTTGCAATACTAACTACAAATACACGATAAGTCTATAATTTATTAACATCTAGATATTTCAACAAACTATTGTTATATTTACGCAAATAGATTTTATAAAATCTATGCCATAGCGAAGCAATTCCGCAATTCGGGATTTCTGAGCGTAACTAGGGCCCGTAGCTCATCTGGCTAGAGCGCCGGTTTTGCATACCGGAGGTGGCAGGTTCGAGTCCTGTCGGGTCCACATATAAATTTAGCCCGAACACAAATGTGTTTGGGTTTTAATTTTGACGACACTTCAGGGCTCGAAAGACGGAACACACAAAGTCGACCAAAGGTCGTGCGCAAGTCCGGCCAGGAGCCGCTTGTGATCCTGATTTATCGAGAGAACTAGCGAACTGACACTGCGAACGGTGCCAAGAAAAGTCGCTTGTGCTCCATGAGAACTCTTTGTCTTCATAACTCTCAGCCAAAATGAAAACTATCGTTTTCAAACTTTCCGTATCACGTGAATCGTTCTTTACGTTGCTTTGAACGGTGCCAAGTAATGGCAAAACGATGGGCTTCGGCATTTGATCGCAGGATTAAATCTTCGTGGTTCTGAATAATTTCATTGTCTCCAACATATCCCTTTGGTTTATGACCGACCCCTTTGGTTACTGCCACCACCGGAATAGTTACCCCATTTTTATATAAAACTTTTGTAAAAGCGTTAAATTGCGCTTTGCCACCATCAACAACGAATAAATTTGGTAGTGGCCATTCCGTGTGATTAAGCCGTCTTTCAAGCATTTCGCGCAGTGCTCCAGGATCATTAGATTTTTTAAAACGTTTGATTTTGAATTTGCGGTAACGTGATTTATTAAACAATTGACCTTCCATAACAATCATTACCCCCACCATATTCTCGCCCATCGTATGCGCGACATCATATGATTCAATACTAAAACTATTATCGGCTTCTGTTGTGGCCTGGATAAAATCATCGTTAATCAGCGTAGTGTCGTTAATATGATTTAGCGCCCCAATTGTGTTTCGCAATTTCGCTGCTTGTTCAAAATTCATTTCTTTGGCCAGCTGTTTCATATCACGCTCAAGGCCTTTGATTAGTTTTGATTTTTTACCTTCGAAAAATAAACGCAGGTTATTAATCAGTCGCTGATATTCAGCCTTTTCAATGTCTTTGAAACTGGGGACCAGGCCCATCTGTTCATTTAATGGGGAATGGATGCGTTTGCGCTGAACTGGGTCTTTTTTGGCCCGAAATGGAAAGATCTTACGGATCAAGCGCAATGCTCGTTTTAGGGAATTACCCGAGGTATAGGGACCAAATACATACTTGAATTCATCGGGATCAAATTTGGTAGTCAATTCCTGACCCCGAACCGTAAAAACGCGGGGAAATTCTTCATCAGTAAAAACTATGTAATTATATGATTTATCATCAACCTGCGAAGTATTACCAACTGGGCGATATTTTTTGATCAAATTTGCTTCCAGAATCAGAGCTTCCAGAGCTGAATCAGTACCCCGCCATTCTATTACATCAGCATCATCAACCGCCTTTTGCACCAGGGGGGTCCGGGTTTGCCGCAAATCACTATTAAAATACGACCTAACCCGATCCCGCAATGATGTAGCCTTGCCAATATAGAGGGGTGATTCTTTTTGTAGGAATAAATACACCCCTGGACTATCAGGTAATTTATTAAGTCCGTCCTTTTGCTTTTTTATTTTTCCACATTTATCTGTATGGTCAGTTGACATATATAAATTTAATACCTATTATAACTTTTACACCGAGAAGGGACAGTTGACCAATCCGAGGTCAATGCTCCACTCCGGAGCGTCCTTTCTCATCATCTACCCCCTCTATCCTAATGGCTTCTCAAGCCAAACGCTCACGCTCCGCTACTGACCATCGCGTCCTTCGTCAGCAGAGGAAACTGCGTCGAAGGCGTGCCCGACAGCTGATCCGAGAAGGGATCGAGCTGTACTTCAGCAAAAACGACACTTCTGCGACCTACTCAAGTGGCGCGTCTTCCGTACTCGTCTACTGCGAGTGTCGCTCGGGCGGGCTGTGCATTGGTGACGAAGAGTGCAGAGGCGCAGCTGAGCTCATGGCCCTCCAAGGTGAGATGGAGCTCACTGACGTTCTCTTGGAGGACGTCGATGTCGATCTCTACATTCTCGCCACCGAAGACACCGAGCTCGATCATGCCTAAAGGAAAGGCTCGATCGCAGCTCAAGCGGAGCAAAAAGCTCAGGAAGCGCAAACGACGCGAAGCCGCGCAACGCTCTGCTAGTCATAACAAAAAGCGCTGATCCCACCAGCTGAGGGTCGGAGGTCAATTGCGTCTAACGCGATGCCTCCGGCCCTTGGCGGCCCTCCCTCCCTAGGAATAAAGATGACGAACCTAACCCATCTACGGATGCGGTTATTTTTTTGCTTTGATTTTCCGTGATTTAGATTTGGAAAGCATTTTGGACAAGTATTTACCGGTATAACTACCATCAGTATCTGCCACTTCCTCGGGAGTCCCAGTGGCAATTACCTGGCCGCCGTTTTTACCACCTTCCGGCCCCATATCAATTACGTAATCAGCGCATTTAATCAAATCAAGGTTGTGCTCGATCACAACTACCGTATTACCCTGCTGGACTAGCTTGTCCAAAATTTGAATTAGTTTTCGAACGTCTTCGTAATGTAATCCAACCGTAGGCTCGTCAAGTAAATAGATAGTTTTTTCAGTATGACGACGATATAACTCGGACGATATTTTTATTCGCTGGGCTTCCCCACCAGATAGTGTTGTAGCCGACTGACCTAGCTTCAAATAACCCAATCCGGTTTGATCCAATACACGCAGGCGATCATGAATTGCCGGAATATCATTAAAGAATTCAAGGGCTTCTTCGATAGTCATTTCTAATACATCGTAGATATTTTTATTCTTATAGGTCACTTCTAATGTTTCGGATTGGTAGCGCTTTCCTCCACATACATCACACGGTACATAAACTGTCGGTAAAAAATGCATTTCAATTGCTTGAACCCCTTTTCCTTGACACGCTTCACATCTTCCGCCTTTGACATTAAATGAAAATCGGCCAACAGACCAACCACGCACCTTGGCTTCACTAGTTGAGGCAAATAAATCGCGAATGTGATTGAAAGCACCCGTATAGGTAGCTGGATTTGATCGACTAGTTCGACCAATTGGAGATTGATCAATTGTGACCATCCGTGACATATATTCCGAACCACTAAACTTTGCTGCGTTAATGACTTCGGTAGATTTATCACGACGATCAAGCGAACGCTTTAAATTTTTCTCGACCACGTCATAAAGCATGGTAGATTTTCCTGACCCTGATACCCCAGTGACACAAACAAATCGGCCCAACGGAATTTCTAGATTGACATTCTCTAGGTTATGTTTATTAGCTCCAACCACTTTAATTGCGCCTTTGGTAGAACTACGACGTTTGTCAGGGATAGGTATTTCAACTTCACCCCGTAAGTAAGATAATGTAAGTGAATCTGAAGTATTAGTTTCAGCGTCCATTAGTTTGTTCAAGTCATCAGCCACAATAACTTCTCCACCATGTCGTCCGGCACCAGGTCCGATATCAATCAAATAGTCGGCGGCCGCAATGGTGTCTTCATCGTGCTCAACCACTAAAATTGTATTACCCAAATCTCGTAGATCCAGCAGAGTTTTAATTAACCGATCGTTATCGCGTTGATGCAGGCCAATGGTTGGTTCGTCCAAAACATATAATGCACCTACCAGTTTAGACCCCAATTGTGATGCCAGTCTAATTCGTTGAGCCTCGCCGCCAGATAAGGTATTAGCCCTACGATCCAGGGTTAAGTATTCAATGCCGACATTCGACATAAATTTCAGACGTTCTTCGATTTCTCGCAAAATAGGTTCAGCAATTTCTGCGTTTTTTTCATTTAGTTTCAGACCTATCAACCATTCTTCGGCGTCTTCGACCGACATCGCCACAAAATCCGCGATGTTTGATCGACCGCCTTTTTCGTGATGCAGGAATACGTATAGCGCTTCTTCGCGCAATCTGGCACCCCCACAGGTAGCACAAGGTTCTGTTCCCTTGAAGTGTTTGGTTCCTAAACCACGGCAAATTGGACACGCACCATATGGTGAATTGAATGAGAACAACCTTGGTTCGACCTCAGGAAACGAGTACCCTGAATAAGGGTCGGTAAAGCTAGTCGAGAACAACGAACCATATCGGGCCTGTTCCGGTCCTTTTTCATCATCTGACAGCTCTTCACCTTCCCGGGCTGTGCGTTGGGGCATTTCGTCACCGGGAAATACTACCCGCACTAACCCATCTGCTTCGTTCAATGCGTTTTCGATTGCTTCGGACAGTCGTTCTTCAGCAAATTTTTGGTCAGAATGAAATTCTGACACATCTACTGCGTCGATAAATAAATCAATATTATGAGTTTTTTTCTTGTCGAGGATAATTTGGTCGCGCAGAGACTGCTCGTGACCATCAATCAACACGTTCGAATAGCCTTTACCCAACAGGTCATATAGCATTTGATAATATTCACCCTTACGACCCCTTACGATCGGAGCATATATTTTTACCAAGCCGTCATCTTTGTTATCCAGCTGGGTGATTTTATCAATAATGATATTTTTGATTTCCTCGTTAGTCAGTCTAACTATTGGTTCACCAGACACGGGTGAATAAGGCGTCCCTACCCTGGCATATAGAACCCGCAAATAGTCATAAATTTCTGTAATCGTGGCTACAGTTGATCGGGGATTTCGAGAGCCGGTTTTTTGATCAATCGATATCGCTGGTGATAGTCCAGTAATTTCGTCCACATCAGGTTTTTGCATTTGATCCAAAAATTGCCGGGCATATGATGACAGTGATTCAACATAACGACGTTGACCTTCGGCAAATATAGTATCAAAGGCCAGTGATGATTTGCCAGAACCAGATAGACCGGTAACAACTACCATTTTGTTTCGTGGCATCTCGACTGAAATATTTTTTAAATTGTGAGTGCGTGCCCCGGTTACTTTGATTTTATCTTCCATAATACAAAAAGTGCAGAAATTTGATTATAATGCGAACGATCAGACACTTCAATCGACTATTTATTTTTTCGTCGTGGTCCTCCTTTTTCTAGTCGGTCCATTTCTTTCTTTAGCGCTATTAATTCGTCGCGCAATACCGCCGCTGTTTCAAAGTCTAATTCCTTGACCGCTTCAGACATCTGTTTTTCTTTTTGTCGAATAAACTTCAGCGGATTTTTTGCAAATAAAGCATTATCGACAGTCAGTAATTCTTGAACCGCTTTATCGTGACGAGACTGCAACTGTTGAGTAATATCAGATATTTTCTTGGCAATTGTTTTTGGCGTAATGCCGTGTTTTTTGTTGTAAGCTAACTGAATTTCACGCCGGCGTTCTGTTTCCTCGATAGCAGCTTTCAAAGATGTGTCTTCGCCTACCGTATCGGCATATAACAGAACACGCCCATTCGCGTTACGGGCTGCCCGTCCGATGGTTTGAATTAGTGACGTTTCAGATCGCAGAAATCCTTCTTTATCAGCATCCAATATACCGATCAAAGCAACCTCGGGTAGATCGAGGCCTTCACGAAGCAAGTTTACACCTACCAATACATCAAAATCGCCTTTACGCAATTCAGTCAGGATTTCGATCCGTTCCAATGTATCAATTTCGGAATGTAAATATTTAGTATTCATGCCCCGTTCATTTAAAAATTCAGACATGTCTTCAGCCATGCGTTTAGTTAAAGTAGTAGCCAAGACTCGATAACCAGCATCAATTGTTTTTTTCGCTTCGGCAATAAAATGCTTGACCTGTCCTGGATAATCATCACCTTTCTGTTCGTTCACAGGCAGAACATCGATGACTGGGTCTACTAATCCAGTTGGCCTGATGATTTGCTCGACTACTTGAGTTGATTTTTCCTTCTCGTAATCTTTTGGAGTAGCAGAAACATAGATAGTCTGGCCAGTACGTTCAATAAATTCATCATAAGTTAATGGTCGGTTATCTAGCGCTGACGGCAGCCGGAAACCATGATCTACCAGGGTCTCCTTGCGAGCCCGATCACCTGCATACATTCCGCCAATTTGCGGAACGGTTACGTGCGATTCATCAATAACAGTCAAAAAATCAGGTTGACCATTTTTCTTTCTATTTTTTTTGGGAAAAAAAGACAATAATGAATTTGACGGCTCTCCAGCGACCCTGCCATCAAAGTGTCGTGAATAATTTTCAATCCCGTTACAAAAACCAATTTCGCGAATTAGTGCTAAATCATATTGAGTTCGCCGTTTTAGTCGTTGATATTCCAAAATGGCTCCTTCTTCTTCTAATTCTTTGAGTCGCTCTTGCAATTCATGTTCGATATCTTTTAATGCCCGCTGACGATCGTCTTCGGAAGTCACATAGTGTTTTGCGGGAAAGAAAAATAAGGCGTCACGTTCACCAATCTCCTCACGAGTTATCGCATTGATTTCGATAATTTTATCAATTGTACCGACGCCAAATTCCATTCGAAAAACTGTTTTTTCATTTACTGGCATGATTTCAACTGCGTTTCCTACCGCTCGAAATAATCCTGGCTTCAAATCAGCGTTGGTGCGCTCGTAATATATATCAACTAATTTTCTAATAAATAGTCCTCGTGTAAGTTTTTCGCCAACCACTGCTTTGATATTTTGTCGCTCGTACTCTTCGGGTGATCCCAGACCATAAATACATGATACTGATGCTACAATTATTACATCTTTACGAGTAAGTAGAGCCTGAGTGGAAGCATGACGTAGGCGCTCGATTTCTTCGTTAATTTGCGATTCCTTTTCAATATAAGTATCGCTGGTTGGTACATACGCTTCGGGTTGGTAGTAATCGTAATAAGATACAAAGTAATGCACTGCATTATTGGGAAATAACTCGCGAAACTCCTGGGCCAATTGCGCGGCCAAGGTTTTATTGTGCGCAATCACCAAAGTCGGTTTTTGTACTTTTTGAATTACATTAGCTATCGTAAAGGTTTTACCGGTACCGGTAGCCCCCAGCAAGGTTTGATAATCGTCCCCTCGCCGCAATCCTTTAACTAAATTTTCAATTGCCTTTGGTTGATCACCAGCTGGTGAAAATTCTGTTTTTAGTTCAAATTTTTTTGACATTTAATTTTATGATGAGGTTTTACTCAATTATTAAAAATTTACCAAGACATAAATATGATTTCAGCCTCCTTGCGACACCTGGCCGATCATAATGAAATTGTTAGTTATTTACTGTCAATGCAATTCGTTTAATCTACGTCTGATTTTTCACTTGTTATTTTTACCTCGCCTTCGGTTGGTAATACCCAAGCCAGTATCAAATACAATAGTAATCCTGGGAAAAAGCTAGTTATTAAAATAAATAAAAACCAGATGATTCGCGAAATTGTTACGTCAATTCCTAAATAATTAGCAGTTCCAGCAGCAACTCCAAAAATTTTTTTATCGCTAGTTGATTTATACAGTTTTTTCATCCTCGTTATTTTAACAAATATTGATCGATATTATAAGTCGTAAATCTACCAGGAACATTTAAATCTTCTTGTCTAATGATCTTTTACAATAATAATGTATTGATGAGGAAGTTGGTGTTGTGAAAGGTCCACTATTTTAGTAATTACTAGCTAGTATATTTATTCAGAAATCCGTCTCTAAAGTCTTTGTAAATGTTGTTATTAATTGAATCACGAATATTTTTAGTCAATTTCAGCAGAAAGTAAACATTGGCTTCAGATAACAGCATTGAACCTAATATTTCGCGGGCTTTGAATAAATGGTGAATATAACCGGCGGTATAGGTTGTATTTTTAAACCAATTATTGTGCTTGGACATTGGGTCAGTGCTACCTTTAGCCCAAGATTTGGTAAAGTCCATTTTGCCTTGATCAGTGTATAAAGTACCGACGCGACCCAATCTGGTCGGTGCCACACAATCAAATGTATCAATTCCCTGCTCGACGGCCGCAAAAATATCCTCGGGCTCGCCAATTCCTAGTAAATGTCGCGGTTTATTATCTGGCAAAATTTCATTCACTACCCGCAAACTTTCACCTAAGTCTTCTTTAGAAAATGATCCACCAATGCCATAACCAGCAAATCCTTTAGCTGCAAAGTAACTTGCGGATTTTTGCCGCAGGTCTGCAAAACGACCACCTTGTATTACTCCATATAAGCCTTGTTTTTGCGAAGCTTTTACATTCTGTAAATGAGCCTTCAGTGATCGATCGGCCCAATTATGGGTTCTCTCTAATGCTTCTAGCTGATAGTCGTACTTGGCAGTAGGTGATGTGCATTCGTCAAAAGCGACTATAATATCCGCCCCTAATTCATGCTGAATCTCGACTGATCGCTCGGCACTAAATCTATGCAGCGAGCCATCGATGTGCGACGTAAAGGTTACACCTTCGTTATCGACAATACATAACTGTCCGTGCTGGGCTGCTTGTTCCCTTGCATATACGTTTAAACCTGTGCGCTGATCTGAATTATTTACATCACCCTTGGCAAATTTTGTAACTCCTTTGCCAAACGCTGCCCCCAAGGAAAAAACTTGGAATCCTCCTGAATCTGTCATGATGGGACCATCAAAATTCATAAAATTATGCAACCCACCATGCTCGGCTACAATTTTTGATCCCGGTTGTAAAAATAAGTGGTAAGTATTAGATAGCAAACCTTGTAAGCCTAGATTACTGAATTTATCGGATCCAATTCCCTTTAAAGTTGCTTTGGTTCCAACTGGTAAAAAAGCTGGTGTTTCGATTTTGCCATGTGGGGTATGTAAAATACCGGACCTTCCCAGTCCGGTATTAATCCGATTTATAATCTCAAATTTTATAGGGTCAATCACTATTGTTGCGGTAAAGCCTGGAGTTGCTCGGCGGTAATTACTTCTACTACCTCGACCCCAAATACCAAATCAGCGTTGGCGGGAATCGGACCGCCAGGCGTACCTACTTCTCCGTATGCCAAATCAGATGGAATTACTAGCAAACGCAGCTCGCCTGGTTGGACACCAATTAATCCTTGCTCCCAACCTTGAATAACTTGTCCTTGTCCTAACTGAACCGGAAATGGTTGACCGCGATCGTATGAAGTGTCGAATTGCTCGCCAGTTTCTTGCAACCAGCCACGATAATGAACAATTACTACATCACCGACCTCGGCAGCTTCGCCCTCACCTGGCTCCAAGGTAATAACTTGTAGTTCATCGCTAGCCTCAACGGCTGGTATATCTTCATCAATTCTGGTTTCATCAGTCATTGGTTCTTGATTATTAGTAACTTCATCCGTTTGTAATAAACCGCCTGTTAGTCCGTAAAATAGCGCTGCCACTACTAGTGCAAGACCAACCACTACGGCTACCCACTCTTCTGTTTGTAATTTTTTCATACTGTTGTTAAGTGTAACCTAAAAGCTCGGTATTCTACAACTGATTGTGTCGAATCCAGTTTTGCTTCATTGCCAGGATAAATTCTTTATTCTTGATTGGATTAGGAGTTAAGGGAAAAATGAACTCTTGCTCGGTTCCAGCGGTTTGCACGGTAATAGTGCCAAAATTAAGCAGTGTCGCAACTACCCCCACGCTCTCGACAGTTGCATCTTGTATTTTTGGGTACCTGGCTGATGAGACTTCACGCGAAAAGAAATCTCGCTGATCAACATCGATAATGCGTTTATTTGTAATAACCCATTTATCTAAATAATAATCAGTAAATCTGGTGAATAAAATAATCCACAAAAATAATAGCCATAACAGATACCAAAAAGCCTGCAAATTGGGGTCAAAAGTGAAGTTAAAATCAAAATTGGCCGGTAGCAAGTTAAAAACCCAATCCATCAAAATGAGAATTAAATTAGGCGAGATAGCCAATATTAAAATTAAGGTGGCTTGTAAAATAATATAAAACGGATGTTTTCGAATCACTTTAATAATCTGCTCGCCATTCTCTAATTTCATAATAGTTTAAGCCGTTATTAGGTAATTGCTCAGCAAATTTGCCGCACCTCCAATTAATAAAGTTAATACTATTGCATTGACTGATATTATAATCGGGGTTAATTTGTTTTGAGTTTCATAACGCAGCCAATGATAGCTGATGGTTAGAAAAAAAATGGCGGCTATAATTCCTAAACCAGCTAATAAATACCATAAAAAACCCTCCATCCCGGGCCAAGTAATAAATTGATTATTCGAAAGTGAATTTGGTAATTCAATTGGATTCATGATCGGTTATGATGTCGTCCCCCGACCAACATTTCAGCCGCTGTTTTCAAAGCCCGACGCCGTCCCACCAGTCCTAGCATTAGCATAAATAACGAGCTCTTACCCTTTAGTTTTGTTTTAACAACATCATAGTCGGATCGTAATTTATCGATGTCATAATGTAGTGACTCCATAAAGGCGCGAAGTTCACGAAAAAATCGGTAGGCAATAAATAGTGCTGCCACTAGAATAATGTTTAAAATCAGTAGCAGTCCTATTAATACCATCAACAAGGTTTCCATAAATATATTATAACTTAATTTTTTAGAACTTCTTTTATCGCCTTTTCAATTGAACCGTATTTAAATTTGAAATTTGATGACAACATTTTAGACTTTACACACTGGCTAAGAGATAATTCTGAAACAAAGTCGCCTAAAAAAAGTTTGGATACCTCAACTGGGACCGGAATAACTTTTGATTTAGTTTGACGAGCAATTTCGCGGCTAAACTCTCCATAAGTAGAGATTCGGGGAGCAACGGCATTGATAACCGGCGGCGCCAGCGGTTCTGCCATCGCTTCCAGATAAATTTTTACAGCATCATATTGATGAATCCAAGAAAAACACACTTGTCCATTTATTGGTCGAGGCACAATACGTAAACCAGTAGTCGATTTAAAAACTTTCATCAAGCCGCCCAAACCTATGATGTGGCCATTTCGAATGATAGTTGTTCTAACTCCATATGACTCGGCCTCGCGAGCGGAAGCTTCCCAATCTCGAGCCACTCGAGCCAAGAAATTGTCGCCTAGGTCAGAGCGTTCATCAACGTTAACCGTTCCGGAATCGCCATAAATTCCAATTGCCGAGGCTGATACCAAGGCTTCAGGTCGAAATATGGGATTTTTGAAAAACTTTACTAGATTTCTGGTACCGTCAATTCGTGAATTGTAAATAAGCTCTTTTTTACTGGTATTCCAACGTCCAAATATTGGCTCGCCAGCCAGATTGATTACATAATTTGGTTTTTCTAAATAGTGATGTTCAGGAATACCCTCTGCCAAATCAGCCTCGACAAACATCATCTGACCACGTTGAGGTGGCGCAATGTCTAGCGAAACTACATCAAAGCCAGAACTTAGTAACTGCTCGCCAATTAACGTCCCTAAAAATCCAGATCCGCCTGTTATTACTACCTTTTTATTCATTTAAATCAGTATAACAAATAGTTTAGCGCCTAAATCTAGCAGCGAAATACATTATTTATTGCTAATCTAGATCAATGAGAATATCCAGACTATTAAAAATAAGTCGACCAAGATTTTGGTTATATGAATTTGGTACTTATTTAGTTGGGTTGGTAATTGGCGCTAGCTTTATAAATTCAAATGACTATATAGCTCTGTTTATATTTGGATTATTTTTTTTAATTCCAGCAAATATTTACATTTACGCAATTAACGATATCTATGATTATGAAACGGATAAGCTTAATGTAAAAAAGGGCGATTATGAAGCTTTGGTAACTCCCATTGAACAGTCAAAATTATGGCAATGGATCTTAGCGACTAATTTACCGTTTGTGATTGCAGGATTTATGCTAGAGCTAAGTCTACCAGCTTGGTTTTGGCTAATAGCATTTTGGTTTTTTGCCGGCTTTTATTCTGCGCCCCCAATACGAGCTAAAACTAAACCAATTATTGATTCGTTATTTTCAGGAGCCCATTATGTAGCGACGGGTGTTTTTGCCTATGTCCTAGTCTCTGGTCTGGATCCAAACTGGCTTGCTATTACTGGCGCGATGCTGTGGACGACAGCAATGCATATTTATTCAGCTATCCCCGATATTCAGGCTGACAAAGAGGCAGGGATGAAAACTTTTGCCATTTTACTGGGGGCAAGAAATACTATATTACTGTGTACTATTTGCTATGGTTTATCGGCCGCGATATTAGCACTGTTCACCCATCCAGTTATCGGTATCATTTTATTCTTGCCATATGTATGGTTAATGTATCAATCTGATTTAGCCAGATCTGATTATAAAAAACTGTTCGCCCTGTATAAAAAATTCCCTTTACTTAATGCAATCGTTGGTATGACCCTTTTCTTTATATTCCTTTTATACTGATTACACCACAGATTTAACAACCCATTGGGTAACTGTCACCCACCCCACCATAGTATTCATTATGGCGATATATCACCATACAATCTCCGCGGTGTAAAGCTATCTATCATTTAGTGATTCTAGTCCTTTGTGGCTATAAACTTGCTTTATCATCTATCATTAAACTCTCTTCCCTTTGTAGTCCCATCCATTACTTTTGGTATTATATATAACACTAGAGTTGTCTTATTGAATGTAGAATGTAGATGTAAATTGAATGTAGAATGTCAATTAATAAATTGGTTACTGCAAAGTCTTCCAACATAACAGAAAATCCCATCGTAAAACAGAATTTTCTGCGAGGGATTACGTTTATTTCAACACCCTTATTTGTAAAATGCCAAGCCTACTCCCCGGCCAATGTTTTTAAGAGGCTTGGACCAACAATTGCGTTGGGGACCTCAAAACTTAGGACCATTTGCGCTAGCTGATAATCATTGCCATAAGAGCCTTTACGCCAAATTACCAGCCCAGAGCTGCGGAAGCGTCCATAAGCCTCGCTATTTAGCATCTGGAAAAAAGTGTAGAAGCACCTTTGACCAGGTACCAAATGCTCTATCACTGACGTGCAACGATCTGGCTCAATTTCCATCCAGAATCAGATTCACGCAGAAGTTTTCGCACCTCTTGAATGTCCCACACTTCACCCTCGTCGGTTCCAATCCATTCTGCATACGGTTCAGATATATAATTCAGCATTAAATCATCCTTTTCTGCGAGGATTTGCCAGTGCCATTTTAGAAATCTATTCACGTCTTGAAAAGCCTTATCAACAGGAGTAAGGTGCTTCATTTTATTAAGGGCTTGGAAGAACCTGGGCGATCCAGGCTTCCGTTTATTGTCATGAATTTATGAAAACAAACAGAAACCTAGCAGCATCTATTTTGTTTTATACAACAAATCTTATCGATTAACGAGATCCGAAACCTTTAAGGGTCTAGGATGATTGATGTTTCGAATGCGTTTATAAGCGTTCTGTCCGGATATGGCAGCAATTGACGTGCCGATACCAGGATTGGTTCCCGCACCACAAAAATACAAATTGGAGATGTTTTTGTGAACGTTATTGGGACGAAATACGGTTGATTGCATCATGGTATGCGCCAATCCCAACCCAGTTCCCTGCGGGGCGTGATAGCGAGCTTTGAAATCGGAATAGGTAAAAACCCTTTCGAATTCAATTCTTTTTTTAAAATTCTCTATACCCATTTCAGCTTCGATCAACTGATAAATTCTATCTTTAAACTCTTCCTTAAATTCGGGCGTCATCGATAATCCAGGAGCCACAGGACATAATATGTATAGATTCTCCTTGCCCGGCGGTGCCACATCGGGATCGGTTTTCGAAGTAACACATACATAAAAAGACGGGTCTTCTGGCCAAATTCGCTCTGTAAAAATTTCCGAAAATCCTTTTTCCCAATCTTTTTGAAATCGAAAATTATGATGGATTAATTCAGGGACATCGCCATCTATACCTAGATAGATTAGGAATGCACTAGGGGCATAAACTCGTTTGTCCCAGTACTTATCAGAATATTGCTGATATTTTTTCGGTAGTAATTGCTGGTCAGTCCAAGTGATATCAGCGTTCGAGATTACATTTTTGGCCTGGATCACTTCCCCATTAATTAGTCGTACTCCAGTAGCCTGGTGGTTTTTAATCAAGATTTCCCCTACTTCGCTGTTAACAAGATATTTAGCGCCATAACTTTCTCCAATTTTTTTATATAGTTTTATTAGCTCGTAGTAACCACCTTGTGGGTAGTACACTCCACCAGCAAAATCTATGTGATTCATCAACGTGTAGAGCGCGGGGGTGTTTTTTGGGTCTGAACCAATAAAAATCAAAACGTACTCTAGAATCTTGATTAGTTCTGGGGAATTAAATTCCCGCTTTACAACAGAATGAACTGATTTTACTAAATCGCTCAGATTACCCAGGTTTTTACCACGATTGACTAGGTCGCGGTTGAAAAAGTCGCCAAGACCCTGATAATTTCGGTACATAAATAAATCATAACCAAGCTGATATTTTTCTTTTGCTTCTTCAAGCCAGGTTTTTAATTTATTACTTGATCCTGGTTCCAGTTCTTCAAATAGTTCATATATTCGGTTCAGATCACCACTAGGGACATCGATAAATTCTCGATCTGATCCAGCGTCAAATACTCGATAAGCAGGGTCAAGCGGTACCAAATTCAGTTCATTATGTATATCAACATCAAACAACTTAAAAGTTTGTTCCCATACATCCAATTGCATAAACCAACTAGGCCCCATGTCAAAAAAATACCCGTCAGTTTCAAAATAACTAGCCCGACCGCCAACATGGTCATTTTTCTCGAGCACTAAAACCGAATCCCCATTACGAGCCAGTAAATTGGCCAAAGTTAATCCGGCGATACCTGAACCAATAATTAAGTGATCATAGACTAGTTTATAATCGGTCATATTTGCGGTTGTAATACCAAACGTTTTTCATGGTTTTGATTTTTTCCAGCTTGGCAGGTTCAAATTGCGGTGCGGTAAAAACATCATAATCATTCCTCTCTATTTGACCTAGAATATCCTCGTATATTTCGGCCGCCATTCTGATTGGCAATCGTGACGAATGTGGCAAGAAATTAATATACGGTATCGCCTCTTCATACCACGTATGAGCAATTTCTATATAGTATTTGATTAATGCCCTAATATTTTCAGTGGTTCTCAGTTCAAGCAAATCCTCCTCGTTAACACCAAACTTTTTCATATCCTCATTAGCCAAATAGATACGATTACGAATTGTAATATCCTCGCGCACGTCACGTATGAAATTTGTTAACTGCATTGCATCACCTAATAATTTGGCGCCCCGCAATGTTTCGTCACCGCCTCGATACCCAACAATATGCGAGACTATCAACCCGATGACCGAAGCTGATCCATACATATAATCTTTTAATTCAGCAAATGTTTCATATCGGGGTTTCTCTAAATCTTGAGCCATCGCGGCTAAAAAATCCTCGGAATAGGAAAAAGGAATATTATATCGTTGCCACACATGTGCCGCTGCTCGCAGAACTGGCGAATCAGATGGCTGACCCTGATACGTATCAATCCAATCTTGTGCCCATTGCCCTAGTTTTAAAATAGGTTTTTCTACAGTTGGATCATCTACAATTTGATCAGAAACTCTGACAAAAGCATAAATTATCCATATTGCTTTGCGAATTTCGCGCGGGTAAAATCTTGAGGCATTGTAATAATTAAAACTATACTGTTTGACTATATTACGACAATATTCGACATCTTGATCTTTAAATTCGCTAATAAAATCCATTTGAAATAGTATAACAATTATTTTGTTTAATTAGGTAGTTTTTATTGATTTGCAGATAACTAGTACTAGAACTAATTTATTGACCGTTACTAAATGATGAATTTGTCATAATCAAGTGTGGCGACACAAAATTTCGTTTTTATCGTTCGCAGAATAATAAGGCTGCAATTTTGTCAGTCGCGATAATTCTGCTGTAGCCAAAGCCAATTTTTGGTCCAAGCCAGACATTCGATCCAAGTGTGATGTGGTACGTGACATACGAGCGTTTTGTTCCATAAAATCTCGATGCAGGTGCATAAATCGCCAGTACATCGCATCCCATTTGGCTGACCAATGATCAGGATCACTTTGATCACGGCGATAATTGCTCATCTTGGCAATATAATTCGAGCTAGAGATATATGGTTTGGTAGCCATGATTCCTCCATCTGCAAATAGTCCCATTGAATAAACATTTGGCACCATCACCCAATCATAGGCATCTATAAACATTTCCATAAACCACCCGTACACGTGATCTGGATCAAATTCTGCCAAAACACAAAAATTAGCAACTATCATCAAACGCTCAATATGATGAGTATAGGCAGTTTTTCTAACTTTTTTTATTACTTGATCAATTGGTTTAATTCCAATCTTCTCGCCATTCCAAAAATTAATTGGTAGTGGTTGAGAATGTTTGAAAAAGTTTTTATTCCTCATCTCAACCCCGCGGTGTAAATACAACCCGTGCATAAATTCGCGCCAACCAATCAATTGCCTAATAAACCCCTCGACTGAATTGATCGGTATATTATTTGTTTCCGCATATTGTAGAGATCGATTAATAACATATTTTACTTCTAATAATCCGGTGTTGATTAATGGCGACAAGGCTGAATGAAATAAAATAGATTCTGATTCCTTTTGAATCGCATCTTCATAAGGGCCAAAATCTTGAAATCGGTTACTAAGGAATTCTTCAAACCAATTAATAGCTGCAACATGATCGGCTGGAAACCAAAACTGATCAGCTTGACCTGGATGATCCGAGAATTCAGCCCTTACATAATTTATCGCTTGCTTGACGTATTCGCTAGAATTTGATTTTGGATTGTTGGGCAAAATTATATTTTTGGGTAGAGGTTTACGATTAAGTTGATCGTAATTCCATTGATTACCAACAGGCTGATTATCATCAGTCATTAAAAACCCGCGCTTAATTCGTTCACTGCGGTACCAGCTCTCCATTCGGAAATTCTTGACGTCTCGATTGAAATAATCTGCTAGTTCTGACCTAGTATTCAAGAATAATGGAGATTCAAGCCATTTAAAGTTGCAATGATTATCACTTTTAACCCAGGCGTTAATTCTTCTTTCAAGTAAATAATCAGATGGATAATAGGCTTTTATATCAGTGTACCCAGCCTTTATAGCCTGGTCGAGTACGGTGATACTATTATCCAGTTCACTATGATTTAAATAGCGAACCTGATAGGTTCCATAATCATTCAATTTGTCATACAAGGCCTTCATAGACGCTCGATGTAAAACTAGTTTTTGCTGATGATATTTAAAATGAGAGAAAAATAAAGGCTCCTCGACAAACCAAATAGCCGACACTCCCTGGTAATGCCGTTTATCAAAAAATACTGAATTTGGATAAACCAGATGCAGCGTTGACATATTTAGGTAATGAACACTAAAATCCGACCCAGGAATCGCTGCCACCAAGACGGGCGAACATCTTGCAGCATCTCTTCATCAACATAATAATAATCACCCCCCAACCATCGATTCACTTGTGAATTTATTAACTCGACTTTGGAACCTTCTTCAAAGTCAATATTAAGTTCGTGATTAAATACCAGGCTAAGGTAATCAAGGTTGGTAGAACCAAAACTGGCCCAATTATCAGCCGTAACAATTTTGGCGTGGTTCATATGATCGGTGAAATAGATTTTGAGTCCCAGGGGTTGAAGCTGTTTTAAATACCACCACCGAGCCCAATCAGCCAAGCCATGATCGGTTTGTTTAGGAGTCAGTAATTTTATCTCTAATCCATCCTTTAATTTTTCTTTTAATACTCGATACAAACGAAGCGGAGGGGTAAAATATGGTGTAACTAAGCATACTTTATTTTTGGCTACTAAAATATGTTCTGATATTTGCTCATAAACATGTCGATTACCAATACCTGGCGAGTTACCAACCAGCCTAATTTCAGGTGATAATTTGGAAAACGGTGCAATAGACCTTTTTCCGGTGACCAAGCGTTCATGCTGTTTAATTAATTCAGAATGCAGCTCTTCTCCAAACTGATTTGAATCAATCCGCCAGTTATAATCTTGCCAATCACGAAACTCTTCTTTCATTACCGTACCACCAATCCAGCTAATTTGCTGATCAATTAATAGAACTTTGCGGTGATTCCTTACAAAAAAACGGATTGGAGTAGTGGCATTTCGCAACGGAATAGTTTGATAAAAATTCAGCTCTACTCCACTGTTTCGGAGCCGCTTTTTCAAACCTTTATTTTTCAACAAAGAAATACTGCCTACCGCGTCCAGATTAAGCGCCACATCTACTCCCTTTTCGGCCGCGGCGATAAATGCCTTCACAAATTCTAAACCAATTTGACCTTCACTAAATGACAAGAAAATAAATTGCTCGAACACTATTGATTTATTGGCTGCATTAATATCATCAAGCATTTTTTGCCAAGTTTCTTCAGCAAGATTAAAAACTTTTATTTGTGAATTAAGTAACTCGGACATATTAATTAATTAGTCTAAACCAACGAGCTATGATGGATTTTACGCGTGGAGTTAAGGATTGCTCGCTTTGGTCGTGTAGTAAAACTGACTGCCACACCTGACCCATGGTGGGATAAGCATAAAATTTATTGCGCAAACTAGCAATAGATAAATTATTTTCCTGGGCCAGCATTAACTCCTGAATTAATTCTCCAGCCTTGGGGGCTACTACCGTACCACCGCACATTCGCTCTCTGCGTGAGTAGGGTTTTTTAGCGACTAACAACTGGTAAGCGGCGTCTTGATAATCATCAGTCATAGCTCGATCATTATCAGCAAAATCACCTTTAATGATTCTAAACTTAACACCTTGTTTGCGCAGTTGCTTGATCGAATAACCGAACGTGGCTACTTCATAATTTGTAAAAGTAATCCAAGGTACTATTTTTTTACGCGGTTGGCAGGTTTTAAATGGGTTCAGCCAGTTGCGTAAATTGGTACGAGCGTGCTCTTCGGCCATGTGCGAAAACAAAGGGTCACGACTGGCATCTCCGGCAAATATAATTGAGCTATTAGATTCGGACCGTCGAGCTGAATCTAAAATCGGCTGACCCTGATTATCAGTTTTTATTTGTGCAGCTGCTAAATTTAATTCTTTATAATCATAAACCCGACCTACCGCCATTAGTAGATGACTTACTGATTCAGAAAGTTTGGTGGTTTCATTTTTATCAGCTTGTTTAATATGCAGCCGGTTGCCGTAATCAATTTTTTCAACCTCACTATTCAAACATACTACTACCCCAGCCTGGGCAAGCTTTTTGCAAATTAAATTACCCGCAAAATCTGGATCTTTGTCCAGCAAATGAGGACCTCGCTCTAACAGAGTCACTTTGATACCTAGATTTATAAATGCCTGCGCCATTTCGCAACCAATGGGACCACCGCCAATAATTGCCAAATGAGTTGGATTTTTAATATCAAACAGCTGTTCATTAGTAACTACTATCGTACTACCATGATTTTCAACCTCGATCGTTCGCGGCCGAGATCCAGTGGCAACTACAATTTTGTGACTAGTATATTCATTACCAGCCACTTTAATCTGATTTCTGCCAATAAATTGGGCAGTTCCAAATATTAAATCAACTCCTTTGGCTTGAAGTTGACCAGGTGATTCCTGGAGCAATACCTTCTGCTGCACGCTCTTAACATATTTAATTGCCTGATCAAATTTAGAATAATTGCGCGAGGCATATAATAATGCCTTCGAAGGAATGCAGCCAGTATGCACACACTCACCACCAATTTTATTTTTGTTTTTATCTATAATTAAAACCTTTAAACCCAGTTCAGCGGCTGCCAATCCGGTAGCCAAACCGCCCGAGCCCGCTCCTATGCAGATAACATCGTAGCGGTTTTTCATCCTTAATATTATAGCCTAGATTAACTAATTCTAAATATTACCAATTTGTTATATAATTTAATTTGTAATGGTTTTCGAAATACTAAAAAGTATCAAGGGTAAAAACCCTGCCCCACATCAATTAGATAGCAACTCTCAGTTGAAAGTTTCTGATTGTCAAAATGTTAAAGGAATTAAATTGCATTTCGAGGGAGTTCCAAATAATCGCGATGTCTACAACATTAGTGCCCCGTTTAATTATCAAGGGCGAACTTACTTAGCCGGTCGAGTTGAATCCCGCCAGGCCCAAGATTCAATATCAGGATTTTTTCGTCGAACTCAGCCTGGTATTTATAATTTTTGTTCCGAGTTCCCCTTTTATAAATTAGAAGACCCATTTTTTACCTGGGTTGGTGATACGTTTATATTCGGCGGCGTAGAAATTGAAAAAAAGGGCGAGAGCTTGTCTTATCGCACCTTATTTCACCGCGGTTCTGGGCCTGATGATTTAGAAGACGAGCCGTTTGCTAAAGGTCCTGAAAATATGAAAGACATCCGAATCAAGCAGTTGCCTGACGGTCACATAATTGTGTTTACCAGACCACAAGGATTTATTGGCGGTCGCGGCAAAATTGGTATCACGATGCTTGACTCGCTAGAAGAATTAAAACCTGGAGTATTAGACAATGCCACTTTGCTCTATACAGGAATTGGCCAAGACGATTGGGGTGGCGTAAATGAAATCCATGTACTAGACGATCAGTGGTTAGGACTGTTGGCCCATCAGGCAGAATTCAGAGATTGCAATAATGATGGCAATGACGATTGTCGGCGTTATGTAGCGACTACCTTTAAATACAATTGGAAAACCGGACAGGTTACCCAGATGAAGAAAATTGCCAGTCGTGAACAATTTCCTACTGGACCTTCAAAACGACCAGATTTAGAAGACGTTATTTTTGCCGGGGGGATAGTTAGACGCGATGATGGCATGGCGGAATTGTATTGTGGATTATCTGATACCGAAGCAGGCTATTTAGTTATTCCAGACCCTTTCAACGATTAGCTGCTGGTAAATCTTTATGTTAAAAACTCTATATCTAGTTTCCACCGCCCCTCCAACATCTTGTGGGTTAGCCACCTTTTCTAATCACGTTAAAAAATCACTTGAAACGGTATGGAATCAAAATCAAATGCAAGTCTCGCGAATAATTGTTCACGATGAATCAGATCAAGAGCTATTTGCTGATTCAGATGAATTAAAAATTAGAAAAAACGTGGCCCATGATTATATACAAGTGGCCCAGACTATAAATTCAGACCCAGATTGTATTGGTGTATTATTACAACACGAATTTGGTATATTTGGGGGTCGAAATGGTGAAATGGTAGCTAGTTTAGTTGAAACATTATCAAAGCCTTTATTTACTACCCTGCATACGGTACTTGAAACCCCTCAATCTAATCAAATAAAAATTGTCCAGGATCTAGCTAGTCGATCAGAAAAAATAATTGTTATGATCGATAGTGCCAAACAAATATTGCAAGACGTATACCAAATATCACCGCGTCAGATCGAGGTTGTTCCTCACGGAATTCCTTTTGTCGAATTCGAGACCCCTTATGAGATTAGGTCGTTACTAAAATTGCCCAAAGAGGCTAAAATTATGTGCACATTTGGATTGCTTGGGCCAGGTAAAGGACTGGAGTATGGAATCAAAGCGCTAGCCGAGGCCCTCAAGCAGATAAAGGACCTTCATTATTTTATTATTGGGAGAACTCATCCAAATGAGTCAAGGCAAAATGGCGAAAATTATCGTAGGCATTTGCAAGAGCTAGCTAATGAATTAGAAGTGTCAGAACAAGTCCACTTTGTCGATAAATTTTTACCGGAATCAGAGCTACTACAATGGTTACAAAGCGCTGACTTATATATTTGTCCGCCGCAGAATCCTGAACAAGCCTCGTCGGGAACACTCTCATATGCACTGGGGTCGGGTCGGGCGGTTGTTGCTACCGAATTCTTGCACGCCAAAGACGTTATAAATGATGATATCGGGTGGTTGATTCCCTTTGAAGATCATAATCACCTAGCCACCATTTTAATTAAAGCTTTTGCAGAACCTCATAGCCTTTATCGCAAGGGTAAAAACGCTTACTATCAAACACGTGAATGGTTATGGGATAATACCGCCCTTAAATTAGGTGAGATTATTGGCCTTGACAGTGTTCTATCACACCCCTATCGACTACCTGATCCTTCTATAGAGCCGCTATTTAAACGTAGTGATGAATTTGGATTATGGCAATTTGGCACCTTGCACCAACCTGATGTTGTCAATGGATATACCCTTGACGACAACGCCCGAGCGTTAATATTAATTACCAAATTATTACAAAACGAAACAGATATTCAGACTTTGACCCTGGACTCAATGCAGCAAACCTATCTTAAATTGGTAATACGTTCATACACCAGCCCAAATCATGTCCATAATTATTTTAACCTTCATCATGAACCAGATCACGAACAGAATTCTATCGAGGAATTATCAGATGCCAGGGCACGCGGTATTTGGGCGCTAGGCACTTATTTAGGATCTACCAAAACCGATCATAATGAATTAAAGGAAAAAGCGATAAACTTGTGGCAGGAGATCATTAATTCCAGCAGCTTTAATACTGCCGAGCTCTCGCCACGGGCATGTTCATTTGTAGGATTAGGTATCCTTCAACGGTTGAAGCTACCTGATTTAATAAAATCCGAAAAACACTGTCTACATATTGCATTGCAAAATCGCCTAACTTATATTTCGGATCTGTTAACTAATACCAGCGATGAAAGCTGGTATTGGTATGAAGATATTCTGGCATATGCTAATGGAATGTTGCCAGAATTTCATTTGTATGCAAGCGCTTATTTCAAAAACAATCCAGAGACCTCGCGCGCTTTACAGACTTTAGAATTTCTGTACCAACAATCAATTCTGGTATCGAATAATGAAACAACCATAATACCGATTGGCCAGAACGGATGGTTTAAAAAAGGGCATGAAAAAGCGCTGTTTGACCAGCAGCCTGAAGAACCAGCGCATTTGGTTTTAGCTTGTGCGGCAGCGGCCAAGATTAACAAAGATAGTATCTGGCAGGATCGAGCTTATGACGTCCTGAGCTGGTTTTACGGTAACAATGTTCATAATATGCACGTATACAACCGCCAAACCAATTCAACCTATGATGGATTACACGAATCCAGTGTTAACCTCAATAGTGGTGCAGAATCATTGATAATGCATGAATTAGCACTATTAGCCTATAAGAATTTAGAAGCATGAAGTTTTTAATCCTCGCCGGTGGTTCGGGTACTAGACTTTGGCCCCTAAGTACCGCTAAAAAGCCAAAACAATTTCAAACTTTTTTAGGTAATCGAACCCTATTGCAAATGGCATATGATCGATTATCATTTTGTAATCCAGGCAATATATATATTTCTACCAATCAAACCTATCGCAGAATTGTTAAAGAACAGCTGCCCGAACTAGCGGATAAAAATATTATTGCTGAACCAGCTCGAAGAGACACGGGCCCTGGTATTGCCTATGCGATGAAATATATTGCTTCTACTAGCAGCGATCTAAATGAAGTAGTAACCATAATCAATGCAGATCAGCTAATCACCTATAATGACGAGTTCGAAAATGTAGTTAAAGCGGCCCAAAAAATTGCGTCCGAGGATGAAAAGTTTGTTTTGGTAGCAGTTAAAACCAAATCCCCTAACCCAAATTTGGGATATATAAAAGTTGATTCGTTGATAAAAAGAATAGATAATATTCAGGTATATCAACTTGATAAATTTGTTGAAAAACCTAATAAACAATTAGCCAAAACATTTCATAATTCATATAAATTCCTGTGGAACACAGCTATTTTCACCTGGCAAATCAAAACTTTCTTCGAGAAATTAGAAACTCACGCCAAAGAGTTGGCTGATAATCTATTACAAGTTAATGACTTTAATAATTCCCAGACTATATATAATAATTTCCCCAAAATTTCATTAGATTATGCCCTGATCGAGAAAATTCCCGTAGGTGATGTATTAGTTATTGCTACTGATTTGGGTTGGAGCGATATTGGAACTTGGAAAACCTTGTATGAAGAGTTAGACAAAGACGATAATGACAACGTAATTCAGGGCCATTTTAAAATTCATAATGTTCAACACTGTTTGCTGGTTAATAAAACCAGCTCAGAAGCGATTTTATATAATTTAAATAATAAAGTGGTTATTAAAACTGCCGAGCAATTACTGGTTGGCGACCTTAATGATTCAGCGACCCTGAAATCTTTAGTTAATAAACTGGGCAACTAATTTAAGTGCTCGCGTAAGATTTTTTCAGTTTCGTGATGAGATCTAACTGCCACCGTGTCCAGACCAGCAATATTTTTAACAACTTCATCATTACCACCAGGTTCTAATGAATCACCAAAATAAACTGCATTATCAGAATCTTTTTTTAAATACTCTAACACATTTCGAACGCCAAACTCTTTATTAATCCCTTTTTTAGTAATATCAATCGAGGTCGAGCCACCGACCTTAACATCAAATTTTGGTAGCTGTGGTCGCAACCATAATGCCATTTTTTGTCGTTTATCCCTGGTCGGGTCCCAAGCAACTTTTTCATTTCGTGGAGCTTGTTGTCCTAATGCTGACAAAGTGATTTGACCAACACGATTTTCAATTTGACCTGAGTATACTTTTTTTGGTTTTTCACTGTCATTTAATCTGGTAAAAGAATCTAAAAGTAGTTTTTTGATTGTCTCGAAATTCTGTTGATCTATCGAGTGATCATAAAGTTGATTGTATTTGCCATTTTGAAAGTTAAACATCTGACTGCCACTAGCTGGCAGAAAAAACCATTTAGATAGATTAGTATTCTCGGGTGATAAATATTGTAAAATTTGATCCTCGAATATGTACCAGGCAGAACCGGAAATAATCACAATATAATTATCTGCGGAAAGACTTTCTAATAACCGGCTCATTTCTGCCGTTATTGCAGTTTTAGTGTCCGTGATAGTATCGTCTTTATCAAAGATAAAAACTGATTTTTGGTCCAGGTCTATATTCATGATTGTAGCAGTTTATCCGGTACCGGATATTGGGCGTAATCCGGCAGCAAGTTTTTACCATAAAGCAATCGGCTAAAGCACTCGGCCTCCCATTTAGCATCAGTCAAAGCATTATGCGGTTTAGGAATGGTTGGTAATCCACAGTATTTTTGAATGAAGTTACCGTAAATATCAGTGTGATTATTTTTAATTGTATAAAGATCACGATTATATACATGAAGGTGGGCAAAAACTAAACTATGTAGATCAACCGATCGTTTACCTAATGGCCAAGCTAGATTCTCGCGATTTGCCGCGATCTCCAAAAATTGCAAATCAAACCCGCCGATATGCAGACCAGCAGGAGTGTGATCCTCTATTGAGGCAAACCAGTCAATAAATGATTTAAGCAAAATATATTGACTTTCTTTGGTTTTGTCAGTGATTTCAGCGATGGAAAATCCATGAATTGGCAGTGACTCTTCGTCAATTTTTGCCCCCTCCCAAACCTTGGCTTCAGAATAAAATTGATTGTCTGGATTCTCAAACTCGATAGCACCAATTGTGATAATGGCATGTTGTCTGGGATTAGTACCGGTGGTTTCAATATCAATTACAATCATAGTTAAAAATTACAATTTTTGGCTGGTTCATAACCTGCCTGTTGAGCAATATCAGTTGATTCAAAGTAAATTCGGTTTTCTAACTTTATCCGATCACCACTTTTGCAACCATGATTATAATACTTGGTACCATTAACCGATCCGAATACAATCGACTGATTCTCATTCGGGTGTGATTCGACTGGTAAATTATTTGTATTAATTACTGGTTCACTGATTACCCCAATAGCTTGGCTGTTAATACTAGCTAAACTAGCCTCTAGTCGAGCTAACTCACGATTTAAATTACCCTCTTTTGTCTGGCTTGTCTGGACCAAGGTTGCATTTAATGGTTCGGCTTGATCGGACAGCGCCGACTGCTTGCCCAATTCATAGCCGGTCGAGCCCGATACTAGTATTAAAAGTAATATCAAGCTAGCTTCAAGCCAGTTATTTTTGAGTGTTGCGATTAACATAGTTATAAACTATAATCTGCGGGTATCAGGCGCAAGCCATCTACAACAAAATTATAGCAAAAAATATCTCTAGATTACTATGGCAAAAAGAAAAGCAGCTGGTAAAGCTTCCAATTTAACTGATTCCAATCCTAAATATTTAGGCATTAAAGCCAATCAAGGCCAAGAGGTTACAACAGGCTCAATTATCGTGCGACAACGTGGTTCAAAATACCTACCAGGCAGTAATGTTGGTGTTGGCAAAGATTATACTTTATTTGCCATGGTGGACGGCGTAGTTTCATTTACCGAAAAGCGCAAAAAGAGTTTCACCGGTTCAACTTCAAAAAAGAAGGTAGTAAACGTTACTACTAGATAGATAAATAATTTATTTATAAAATTTAAAAAACCTCTAAATGTAGAGGCTTTTTTTATTATAAAATTCCTAGATTTGATTAGCAGTGACATTAAGCATTGCTGAACCGACTACTTCATCATTATGTTGCAGTGACACCTCGTATTCACCAGTTTGTTTAATAGATCCTTCTGAGAGAGCTAGCTCGGCTGGTTGTAGTTCTTTACCAGTAATCAAGCTAATCATTCGTGATAACTTTTCCTCGTTCAAACTAGCAAATAAAACTCCGGAATCATTTGCCTCTACCGGTAAGTTAAATTGCTGGCCTGTCAATTCTTTCAGAGCAGTTACACGATCAGCGGCATCTTTGGCTTTGTTAGAGGCACTAGATTCTACCTTGGCAATTAATTGCTGACCCTGTGGTGAATCAGATTTATAAGCCAAACCATGGGGAATTAAAAAGTTTATTCCATAACCATTGGACACTTGTACTACGTCACCTTTTTGCCCAACATGAGCAACATCTTGTGTTAATACTATTTGCATATGGACTATATTACCAAGTCCCAATCTTGATTGCTAGTTAGATTTTAGTAGATCCAAGGCTTTATCCAGCTGCTCATCAATTTCAACGGTTTCTTGATCATCCTCGATTATAACATCAGGTTCTAGCCCTCCATCAGAGATTGACCGACCATTAGGCGTTAGCCATCTAGCGGTTGTAATCTTGATAGCAGTATCGCCGCGTAATGGAATCAGTTCTTGGACTGACCCCTTTCCAAAAGTGTTTTCACCAATTACTACGCCCAGATCATAATCTTGAATAATACCGGCAAATATCTCGGAAGCTGAAGCTGAACCCTGATTGACCAATACCGCCAGTGGTTCAGTGCGAAGTTTTTCTAGATAATATCCTTTACTGCGATACAATCTATTGTCTTGCGAGGAACTACTACCCAGTCTTTCGCGAACCAAAACCTCTCCGGCATCAGCAAACCAAGAACCCAGCTCAACTGCCGACATCAAATAACCGCCGGGATTATTACGTAAATCAATAATCAAACTGTCTGCACTACTGTCCTGATATTCGCGCAATGCACCCCTAAAACGATCATCTAGATCAGCGCTAAATGAATAGATCGAGATAATAAAGACACCATCTTCCACTTTAGTTCGTAAAACTGGTATGTCGATTTCGGCTCGTTCTACCGATATTTCCAAAGTTTCTTCAGCTGATTCGCGCGCAACTTGCAACTGAACAATAGTTCCTGATTCTCCTCTGATCAAACTAAGGGCTTGATTTAGACTGATGTCCAGGGTGGAAGTATCATCGATTTTTAAAATTATATCCCCTGATTTAATGCCAGCAGCCTCGGCAGGAGATTCTTTGAGTGGCGCTACCACCCGCAATAAACCATCTTTGCTTAGACCAATCTCCATGCCTACTCCGCTAAATGAACCCCCTTCAACACTTTCATTAAAACGCTCTAATTCGGTTGGCGTAAAGAATTCCGTATAAGGATCGTCATAACTCTCGGCTAAACCTTCGATCAAACCATATAATTTCATCTGATTAGTGACAGCTTCGCTATCAGAAACAAATTTTGATTCTAAAAGCGACCAGGCTTCCCATAGCGGTTTCAAGTCAATCCCCTGATCTATATTAGTGTCAGATTCAACTCCAGGATTAATATTTTGCATTATTGGAGCCGCTGATATGTCCCGATAATTAGCTAGTACAAAACCAAGGGAAAAAGCTAATAATAGCGTTATTGAATTAAGGATTAATCGACGGGACTGATTAGGCTTCTGATCATGTTGGATAGCAGGAATTGATTTAGACAAATTATTGCTCGCGCGTAAACTGCTTTGTCTGTGATTTGCAGTTTTATTTACCGAGCTATTTATATCTTGATTATTAGAGGATTTTGAGTGCATAACTACTATTTTATATTATACACTTTTATTAATAGCTACGAAACAATTAGGAGGTCAATTTGCTACAATAAACCAGTGATTGTTCAGTACGAATTTAAACAGTTTCAATGGTTAGATGTCCAAAAACCGACCAAAGACGAGCTAATGTTGTTGCAAACTAATTATGGTATTGATAGCCAGATAATTAACGATCTGATCCAACCACTATCCGATACACGAGTCACCCAAATATCGGATCAAATTTATTTTACTTTTCACACGGTCACAAGTTTATCGCTGAACTCCCAGCCGAGCTGGTATGAACTTGATGTCATTATAACTGACCAAACTATTATCACTGTTATCTACGAACCTCTTAACGCCATAAATGAATTGCGTGACGAACTAGAGATTGAAACAAGCCTTAACAGACAGAAAAAAATCACTTCGGCCGATTTCCTGGGCGGTTTGATGATGAAAGTTCATCAAGACCTTCGAAATTTATTGGCAGTTATCAATTCAGAACAACAAAAAATCGATGAGCGAATATTTGGCGGGTCTGAACGAGCAATGGTGCGATCAATTTCGAATATTGGTCGCAATTTGTTTCGTTTAAACCAAACAATCGCCGAACAAAGGCACGTCTTGAAATTCTTCCCCACCACAGATCAACCACTTGAAAAATTTCTACATTTCTGGGATCGAGAACTTGACCACACCACCGATCAAACATCTGCTCAATATCAGTTGTACCATGATCTGCGCAAAACTAACGAGGAGTTGTTAGCGACAAAACAAAATGAGGTGATGCGAAAATTGACCTTGGTCGCCTTTATTACCTCCCCCCTTACAATTTTGGCGGGTATTTTTGGAATGAACACTCAATCAGTACCTTTTGTTGGCAGCGCAAATGATTTCTGGGTAGTTTTGGGAATTATGGCTGCAGTGGTAGTAATAACGGTAGTAATCCTTAATATAAAGGGGTGGTTTGAATAATATGAAACTTTATTTCCACAACACGAAAACCAGAGTCTTGGAACCCTTTAATCCGATCTCGCCAAACCAGGTGGGTATATATCATTGCGGACCTACGGTTTATGATAACGCTCATGTCGGAAATTTATGCCCTTATATATATTGGGACGTCATGCGACGCCAATTTGAGGTCTGGGGATATCAGGTAACGCAGGTAATGAATTTTACGGACATTGGCCACATTTTTGCGGATCAAGATCAAGGAGACGACAAAATGGTATCAGCCCTGCAGAATGAGGGTTTGAAATTGACAATTGAAAACCTTCACATACTAGGAAAAAAATATGCGCGCAGTTATTTAAATGATTTAGCCGCTCTAAATATCAAACAACCACATCATTTGCCATACGCATCAAAGCATATCGAAGAAGATATTAAAATCATAAAACGATTAATCGAGCGCGGCTTTGCTTATGTAATTGAACATGATGCTATTTATTTTGATACCGGAAAGCTTAAAAATTATGATTATTTTGATATCCATGGTGATTTAGATGTTACCCATGCGCGTGTAAAAAATAATACTCAGAAGCGCTCGCCTCGGGACTTTTCGTTATGGAAATTTGCTGATTCAGGCAGCTCAATCGGCTGGGAAAGTCCTTGGGGGATCGGTTTTCCCGGGTGGCATATTGAATGTTCGGCCATGGCCTGGCGTTATTTAGGCGAGAGTTTTGACATTCATACCGGTGGAATCGAACATATAGCGGTTCACCACACCAATGAAATAGCTCAATCAGAAACAGCCTTTGATTCGGCAATGGCCAACTATTGGCTTCACAATAATCACCTGCATTTAAACGGACAAAAAATTTCTAAATCAGTGGGTAACGTGATGTATCTAGATGAACTAGAAGCTAATGGTTATCATCCGGCTGATTTTCGATACTTAATCTTGACTTCGCATTATCGCAGCGAACAAAATTTAACCACGCAAAGTTTAAACGCATCACGATCGGCCCGGCGCAGCTTATGGGAAAAATTTAAAAATCTGGATTCTAGTACGCCAGGCAATCAAAGCAATAACTCAAATATTGACTTAAATATCGACACTGGCAACACAATCATTGCCGATTTATTAGAAACCTTGTCCAAAGACCTCGATACCCCAAATACTCTAGCGGGGCTTAGAAAGACACTTAACTCGCCCGACTTATCAACTGATGAACTAAAACAACTATATATATTTAGTACCGATATATTGGGAATTGATTTTAGTGATTTAGAAGCTGCTGCAGAGGACATTCCGGCTGCTATTATGGCCCTAGTCGCCCAGCGCGATACTGCTAAAAAATCTCGAAATTATGACCAAGCTGATGAAATTCGCAAGCAAATATACCAGCACGGATTTAATATCATAGATACGCCAGATGGCACCAAACTGCACAAGCGAACCTAGTTTATACACAGGTTCTCCAGCAATCTTTAACCAAATCACAGCCGGATTTAATTTATAAGTGATACAATCTAGATAGAAAGATGTCAGATAACCATAAAAAAAATAAAGCCGGCAGCACCAAAAAAACACCGGCCGGATCTAATAGTATTCCCTCGCCAATATCCGACCTGAGGGTTCCCCCACAATCAATTCATGCCGAACAAGCACTACTGGGATCAATTATGATCCGACCGGATTGTTTGCACGACATTATTGATTTAGTCCGACCTGAATCGTTTTACTTGCCCAAACATGAATGGATATATTCTGCGGTTCTAAATTTATTTTCCAAATCCGAGCCTATTGATGCCCTAACCTTGACCAACTGCCTGACTGAACGCAAACATCTGGATAAATGCGGCGGCATTGACTATATTGCCGATTTATCCCAAGCAGTTCCATCATCAGCCAATGCCATCTACTATGCCGAAATTATACAGAAAAAACACATTGCTCGATCTTTGATTAAAGCGGCTCATGATATCGCCAGTAATTCGTATGAAGAGTTGCTGGAAATTGCCGATTTAATAGATTCGGCAGAAAAAAGGTTGTTCGAAGTTTCTGGACTAATGAAAACATCTGATGTGACCTCACTACCTGATGAACTGTCAGGTGCATTCGAGCGGCTAGAGCAATTATCTAATTCTGATAAATCTCTGAGAGGCGTATCAACTGGCTTTAAATCGCTGGACAACAAACTATCTGGCCTACAGCGGTCAGATCTAGTTATTTTGGCAGCTCGACCATCGGTCGGAAAGACGGCCCTTGCCCTTGATATTGCCCGACAAACTGCGCTACAACACGATTCCAGCGTCTTAATATTCTCGCTAGAAATGAGTTCGGGACAATTGGTAGATCGAATGTTGGCTGCTGAATCACGAGTTGACGCCTGGCGTTTGCGAACCGGAAAAGTCCAAGCCGATTCTGATTTTGCCAAATTGCGCGAGGCACTAGGGCGATTGTCTAAAGCCCAAATTAATATTGATGACCAAGCCGGTAATACCGTTCTGAATATGCGATCGGTAGCTAGGCGGGTGAAACGTGAATCAGGACTGGATTTAGTAATTGTTGATTATTTGCAATTAATGTCGCCGTCTGGTCGCTTTAAAAATTCGGACAATATGGTTCAACAGGTATCAGAAATCTCTCGATCGCTAAAAATTCTGGCCCGTGAATTAGATGTACCTGTATTGGCCCTATCACAGCTATCACGTGCGGTCGAACAACGCGGTGGCAAACCCAGGTTGTCTGATTTGCGCGATTCTGGATCAATCGAGCAAGATGCTGATGTAGTAATGTTTATTCATCGCGAACGCGAAGAAGTTGGCCGATCTCAAAATGCGGAAATCTTAATCGAAAAACACCGTAATGGTCCGGTTGGACGAGTTGAGCTGATGTTTGATCCCGACAAATCATGCTATTTGGATATTGAACAAAGTGATTATGACACCTTTGCCAATGGGCCCGAGAGCCAGTATGATGGCAATTTTGAATAAATGGACCAAAATCAAGAACTACAGCGCTATCTATCATCATTGCCCGGTATCGGACCTCGTCAGGCTCGCCGAATAGTGTATTACTTATTGCGAAAAGAACCGAGCTACAGTCGCCGATTAGGAGAATTATTATTAACTGTTAGGTCAAACACTAAATTATGCCAGGAAACCTTTCATTATTTTTACAGCGATGATGGTCAATCACTATCCCCTATTGCTAGTGATCAAAATCGTGATCATAGCAAAATTTTGGTAGTAGAAACTGATTCCGACTTAGAAAATGTTGAATCCCTGGGTCAATGGCAAGGTACCTATTTTGTCTTGGGTGGTGTATTGCGCCCTGATTTGGATCAGATTAAATATGAATCTTATATCAAATTATCAGATTTTAAACGATTAATTCAAAGAAAGGTCTCCGAGAACAAATTAACTGAAGTCATCTTTGCCCTTAGTCCCACTGTTAATGGTGATTTTACTACTGAAATTCTAGAAGAAACCTTGGTTAACCTATTAAGTGAATCAATTCATAATATCGCTATCTCTAGACTAGCGAGAGGTCTATCTACCGGGTCATCGCTAGAATACATTGACGGCAGTACTTTCTCCCAAGCCCTTAGTCATCGAGATAAAAAGTAGATTAAAAAAACTCCCTAAGGGGTTTTACAACGATGTAATTTGAAGAGTAGTATGGGGTTGGCGGTGTCCGGTTTTTTTGCGATAGTTTGATTTTGGTTTGAAACGCAGAACAGTTATTTTTTTATCTTTACCGTGATCCAATACTTGAGCCTCGACTTGTTTGCCGCTGACAGTTGGTGTCCCGACTGAGACCTTATCACCATCCGAGTGCATCAAAATTTCATCAAATACCACCTTGTCACCTTCGTTAACATTGGCAATCTTTTCCACTTTTAATATTTGGTCTTTGGCAACTTTGTATTGTTTGCCTCCGGTTTTAATTACTGCAAAACTAGACATAGTGTTCTGCATTCTGCCAGAAGTTAGGCTTTTTTTCAACCATATTAACAGTACTGGTAATTTTCAAGATATTGTTCCTTTGAATCATAATCATATTTTTCAAAAAATTCATTCTCTGGCATATAGTAAGTTACATGACATGTTCCTTTTAAATACCAATTTCCATCCCGTTTGTTAGAACCTGTCCCATGTAACCTATCTCAATTTTTAAATCATCAGTTCCTAAAGGAATAGGTTTAGATCCATCGTATATATTGCCATTGTATAGACCAAATACGGCAGTTTTTTGAGGTTCAGTCCTAGATTCTTCTGAATAATACTTAGTTTTTGTTTTTTCAACCTCAATAAAACCAAACCCTTCGGGAGACACACCCTCCAGTACTCTACCATGGTAATAAATTCCATTTTTGTCTCTAGCCCAAGCTCCATCAATAATCTCAAAAGATTCTTGGTCTAAGTGATCATAAAATTCAGGACTTGCTATTGGTTCAATCACGTACCACTTATCATCATAATTCCAGTAATATCTATTATTATACGGGCCGCTACTTTGATAGATCGAAGCTAATTCATAATTTTCATGTATTACCACATCATTTGGCTTTTCAATAATCTGATTGTTTCGATCAGTTGAGACAAAACCAATACTAGCTGTAATTATTAATAGTATAACTAATAAGACAGTTAGGAGTATGGATTTGGTTTTCATAATTAACACAGGCAATAATACCACACACACTATTAGTGTTAGGCATTTTAAATCTATACCACTACGTTAAACTTCGGGGCACCGTCACTTTGCACACTTCTTGTGCTGCGCGCCGCGAAGCTAAAACAACCCGCAAGGCGAGTTGTTTAGCGAAGTGGTGACCCTACGGGGAATCGGTGTCAGCTCACTAATTCGCTAGGCTCATAAGTGGCTCCTACCCGGTCTCGAAAGCTGGGCTTTCTCCGACTTTTGATTATTACCACTGGTAATTCACTTAAAACTAAAACAGCTTCAGATAAACTGAAACTGTTGTTAGCTTTTGTGAGCCTATAGCAGGTAGAACTTATTGTTCACCTTGTCAGGTAAGGCTATTTTAGCACCAAAACATAGATCATATACAACCCTTCAACAGCCCTAGTAAAAAGTGACAAAAGTTACACATATCGCGCTTGTGTCACAAAGTTACACAGCCCTGTAACAAACGAGTCTTTTTGCCAATTATTTTTTAGCCTTACGAACAGTTCCTTTGACCACTTTCTTGACAGCAGTCTTTTTAGCGACAGCTTCCTTGGACTTATTTGTTGAGGTAGCTGGAATGTACTTTGTACAGTCAAGAGAAATCGCTGAGACACCATCTATCTTCATGAATGTATACTTAACAGTATCAAGTGTTTTTAGTTCTTCATTTACAATAATAAGAAAAATCCCGTGGGATGCACCATATCCATCCATGTACCTCTGTAAACTTTTGTATGATTTTGATTCTTCAACTTTTCGTCCTCTGATGTCTTTGTTTGAAGTTAATTTTATTTCAACAATAACTGGACCTACAAATCCATATCGAATGATGAGATCCACACGTTTGTCGTCGAGTAAATCAGGTTCTCTTAAAACTTCAGATTCTATACCTCTTTTGAGAAGCGCATTTTCAATCTGAGTCGTTATTGTTTTTTGTATTAGCTTTTCGTATTCTTGCTTTTTAGAATCAAGAACTCTACCACCCAGTATCAATTCATAAGCACCTTCTCCTTCAATCCACTTTCGTAAGTCAGAGTCAAAAACATCTTGCAGCTCTCTAGTCAAATCAGCTGATGTTGTTATGCGTGAGTCTACATACTTTCGAGCAGCATTGTATCTCCGTATAGCCTCAGCATATCGAATTGGTTTTCCTATAGCGTTCAGATAAGCAAGTCGTAGCTTCACAATGTGTCCAGCAAGCCAATTTGCACCTTTCTTCTTTGTACCAATTGCTGCAATTTTTTCCTCTAAAATCTTTAATGGCTTATAGTCACCAAATTCTTTCAGGTTTTCAAAGTAGGCAAATGTAATCTCCCATAGGTATTGAGCATATGAACGATGGTTCTCTCCCATGGCCCAAACCTCCAGTGCTCTGTCCAATAATAATAAGTATTCATCTTCGAAACCTTGGTATTTCAAGTCCATAAGTGGCTTTGCAAACTCTTTACCAAATCGAATTTCATCCTCCATAGGTGTGACAGTATGTGCAAATCTTGACCTTCGTCTCGTCGGGGTAGCTGCCACTCTTGATTTAACTTGATCTAGCCTCCAATTAACAGCATCACGATTAGCATGTTTAGTGATAAGAAGTGAATTGGCTGCAATAGCAATCTCTCTTTCATCTTCCTGAGTACTCTCTTTGTACATTCCAAACACACTCATTAAATAGTTTTCGTCTGAATGTAGGGTTTCTGAAACATTTAGTGCCTTAATTCGGTCTCGTGAGCGAAAGTCGCTTTGATGAATAAAGTCTTTTAAAATAGGCAACGCCTTGGTCAGACTGTATTGTTCAACTGAGTCGACAAACGCATCAGGTTGCCATTTCCATAAATCATTATCTCTAGAAGAATAAATCTCAACTACTGGATCAAGTTCTTCCTCAGTAAAATCAGGAATCAGTTCAAATACCGTTTGTAGCTGTTCGGTGTGAGCAAAAGGTATGAACTTAGCGATGTTAGATCTATAAGGGGTGATTTCTATCTTTCTAAGCTGAGCTGATTTTAGAGCATCTCCAAATATTATTGCTGCGCCACTAGCAGTATAGTTGCGACTTGCACCATCGTCAGTTTCTGAGTTTATGGTGAGGCCGTGTGAAGAAGGATCATGTCGCAAAGCTTCCTGTATTATCAAAGTATCAAATCGATATTTGTCATCGGAACTCATAAGTTTTTCAAGCTTTTCTGCATTTGAGTTGTAATCGTAAAACACTCGATTCATGTACATGTTTTCTGCTGGACAAAGAGAAGTTTTGAATGCCTCTAAAATCCGATCATCGTTAGCATCATCATGATTTACTTGCTGTTGACTCCTTGCTTCTTCATATTCCTGATATAAGGTTGGCAATTTACTTCTACCTGCTTCGTATATCAATTCTGCGTCTTGACCACCCTTTAGTTTAATGCGCGTAAGTGTATGCATTACAACATTTTGCTGTTCGTCAGCAGCCAACATTGCATCTATAAAGGTTGCAACATCTTCTACTCTCAATAAATCTTCAAAGAAGTCCTGAGCAAAATATAATCCGTGGGCACCTTCCTCATCGCTGTTGAGCTGATTAATAAGTACAACAAAGAAGTCATCATTTTTATCTCGCAATAACTTCATTATTCCTCTTACAAAAGTCGATTTGCCTCTAGTAGAAGATACGGAGTAGTGGACGGATTTAACAATTGCTTGAAATAACAAATCTTGCATCTCATCGTCAAAACCGTCTTTGATATGATCAACGATTTTCAAGTCTTTATCCTTAAAAATTGAAGTATCGTCTAAAAATTCTTTACGGAACTGCTCATCTTCAATATATATTTGCAAGAATTTTTTAATTGCTTGTGGCTCGGTGATTTCATATATGCCGTACCGTCCGTGTAAATCATTAGCTCTAATCAGCTTTACAAACGCATTAATACTCCTGTCACTATTAGGATCAAGTGAAGTGCATAGTGAAACATACTCGCGCATCACGAGTTCATCAGGAGTGTCTGTGATGTCAGGAAGATCATTAACAATAGTTTTATCACCAAACTCAGCTAGAGCGTACAATGCATGTCGAGGCAAAACACCATTCTCATACGCATCTGATGAGTAACTTATTAGTTTTTCCCTCCAGTATTCTTTATCGATTGATACTTTTGATTTCAATAAATATGCCAAAATATATGACACGTTTCCTAAGGGTACATAATATTTTGTTGAATCTTTCTGTTCTGTTTCAGCTTTCTCAACAATCTGCTTAAGGAACTTTTCGAGATCTGAACTAAAGAAAGCAGGTAGTGCCGATGTTAGCTGTCCAGGTATCCACTGAAGCCTATTGTTGTGATAATTTATTACGTCTTTAAACAATCTTTTTTTAACTTCTAGAGGAGTAAGACTTGGATTAATCCTGCCCAAAAAATTAATAAAAGATTCGTCAACAATTTTGAATGCTGTTCCGCTTATTCCAGAAAAGTCGATTAGTTGACCGAGCATCTCAGTGTCCATATCTGTGTAAAAACTAAGAGTATTATACCAAGCCGGATATATCTCTTTCATAACTGGATCAGTGGCGAATTCAAATATAGCTTTTCGGGGTTCAGCTAAACGAGTTATCTCTTTAGCGGCAAGATATTCTTGAAACTCTACGTTTTCAAACTCAATCTTACCCGTATCGTATTTGCTAGTTTGGAGCACTGTGTTCTCTAATAAAATATCTATACCAACTTGAGCAAGTACCATCAGTTTCAGATCGGAACAAATCTCGTCAAAAAATGTCACTAGTTCATCACGAGTAATATTATTACTCTGATAAATTTCCATAGTCAGCGCTAGTTTCTCAAGCAATCTTTTTATAACAGGCTCTAAATCACGAATTTGTTCATTTCGTCCTGACTCAAGAGATAACTTTGAATAGATAAAGTGTTCAAACAGATCATTACGAGAGAAGTTGGAAATATTTGTAACCCCTTTTGCTTTAACAAAATCTTCAAATAAAAATAGATAGCGTGGAATTTGGATTATACTCTGGCCATGAAAACGTAACGATCTATTAAGTAAATCTTCGACTTCACCCTCACTTAGACCGCCTTTTTCAAGGTATTCACTGATTTGACCAGGCGTAAATGGTTTAATTATTATAAATCTGTATGTAGGGAAAGAGCTTGCGTACTTATCCATAAACACCCACCGACTTGATATATAGATATTGATTTTTGGATATTTCTCAGATATTTCTTGTATTTTTTTCAGCACGGAATTGAATTCTGAGCGAGGTACTTCATCTAAAGCATCTAGAAAAAGTGACTTGGTCTTTTTTGATGATTTACCAACAAACTTATCAATTTCATTAATAGCAGTGCGAGAGCTTAAAGGAATAAAACTTGTTGTATGTCCATCATGCTTAAGATGATTCTCCATCTTTTTAACCAATTCAGTTTTTCCTATACCTGGCTCACCAACCACAACAGTTCTCCTACCTTGAGCCAAACTACCTATAGGAGTTGGTTTTGCATCATAAAAAACAAAGTGGCCAAACTTATTGTATTGCTCTTTTGCCTCCCTAAAGGAAGATGAAACTTCAGTGATAGGAATTATGTATCTGTTGTCACTCATGTATGCAAGTATACTAAAATCCCATGTTTTATACTAAAATAAGCTTGTTATGGACATTAAACTCTTTGATTTAGAACTCAATCAAGTCAATCCAGCTGATATGGATAAAAATGTTAAGTACGAAGTACTTCGTATCACTGATATAAACCTGCACGGTAACCAAAAGCGCCCGACCCAGAACCAAGGCAAGAAAATTGTAAAAGCACTCGAACGATCTGAACCAGTCAGAACCTACCATAAACATAAAAATATTACCCAGGTAGACGAGAATACCATCACGTCAACACTAGATATGCTGGGTTTTTTGCATAATGATCCGCACTTTGATGCGTATATTAAAAAAGCTCAAGCAGCTGGTAAAGAAGTGCTGCTCGCATTCCCAGCAGACGGCGTACCCATCTTTCTTGGTAAAGATGCTGCTGAATTTATGGAGGGTACACCTGCTTATAGAAAAACTAGGTTTGCACAAAAGAAAGACAATGATGTATAATTGGGGCATCAATCAATAGATTGCTTGTGTACAAAAGCAAGTAGTGTATCGTCTCACGACCATGCCTATTTCGCACAAGAAATAGTTAACCAATTCGGTTCTGCTATTTCGTGTGTGAGATAGGTATTTTCTATTTCATGCATTTTATAACTTAAACAAGTTTTAAAATGACGAAAAAACTAATATGGCACAACGCCACCAAAACAGTGGATGAACTCATTCCGCAAACTATCAACCCTCGCACCATTACCAACAAACAAATGGACGATCTCAAGAAGAGTCTAAAGAAATTTGGACTGGCTGAGATACCAGCGATTGATGCCGACGGTACTATACTGGCTGGACATCAGAGAATTAAGGCACTTCAGCTTCTTGGTCGGGGTAGCGAAGAAATCGACATTCGTGTCCCTAATCGTAAGCTCACCAAAGCTGAAGCAAAGCAGTATCTCATTTCATCAAACAAGCTGGGCGGTGACTGGGATTTTGAAGCTCTTAAAAGCTTCGATATCGACCTGCTTGCCAACTCTGGCTTCGATGATCTTGAGTTAGCTGAATTTTGGGATAAGGACTTATCAACTGAAGACGACGAATTTGACGAAGATAAAGAAGTAGATAAAGCCAAGGATACCGATATTGAATCTGGTGATCTTTTGGTACTTGGGAAACATAAGTTGTTATGCGCAGATTGCACTGATACAAGTGCCGTACAAGCTCTCTTTGGTGATGACCGCACCAGCTTCATCTATTCAGACCCACCGTACAACATCAACCTCGACTATGACAAAGGCGTTGGTAACAAAAGCTCGTACGGCGGTAAGGTCGACGACGACAAAAAACCAGAACAATACAAAATGTTTATCAAGCAGACACTCGAGGCTGCCTTGTCTGTATCGACCAAAGATACTCATGTGATGTATTGGTGCGATGAAGCGTGGGTTTGGGTATTTCAGACACTGTATAACGAACTTGGAATTAAAAATCGACGCCTGAACCTATGGTTAAAAAATAATGCCAGCCCGACACCTCAAGTAGCATTTAACAAAGTCGTTGAATTTTGTGTATATGGCACACTCGGCAGTCCATATCTATCCAAACAAACCAGAGACGTGACTGAGGTGCAAAACAAAGAACTGGGTACTGGCAATCAGCTACTCGAAGATGTATCTAATGTCTGGACAGCCAAGCGGCTAAAAGCCAGTGAATACGAACACCCAACTTCTAAGCCGCCGACACTGCATGAAAAAGCAATCAAACGTTGCACAAAATCAAATGACATTATTTTCGATTCGTTTGCTGGTTCGGGCAGTACTTTGATTGCCGCTGAAGCACTTAAACGTCGAGTGTATACCATCGAGCAAAGTCCGATATTTTGTGAAGTTGTTCGTCGGCGATATGAGAAATTAACTGGGAAAAAGGTGCAGCTAATCAAACACTTCTATGAAAAAACCTAGATATTCCAAACAGTTCCTTGAGGAACTAAAGAAGGTGCCAATTGTGCAAGTGGCGTGCGAGAAGACTGGAGTCTCTAGAAATACTGTCTATCGCTGGAAACGGGACGACAAAGACTTTGCCGCTGAATTTGATGACGCTTTAGCTGAAGGAGTTAATTACGTCAACGATATGAGTGAAAGTCAGCTATTACAGCTGATCAAAGATCAAAACTTCTCAGCGGTGCGTTTTTGGCTCAATAAACGCCATCCAGCATACAAGGAGAAGCTTGAAGTAGTGAACAAACATGAGGTTATTGAACTAACAGATAGTCAGAAGAAAACTATCAAACAAGCTTTGCAATTAACCAATCCTAAGACAAAAGAACATGACTAACATTCCTAATCATCTCATAGAAAAGATTACTAATGACATCGCCGTTCGTCGTGAAATCACTAAAGACAGCCATCGGTACTTTATGGCGATTTATCTGCATGAATACATCAAGTATCCAAGTGCTTCATTTCACTCGGAAATGATTGAATTCACCGAGCGGACAGATGAAAAGCTGTTTGCAGTAGTGTCATTTCGAGGCTCTGCCAAATCAACCATCTTTTCACTGTCGTATCCAATTTGGGCTATTCTCGGCAAACAACAGAAAAAGTTTGTGTTGATTATTTCTCGTACCCAAGTGCAAGCTCGACAATTGCTTCACAACATTAAGGTTGAACTAGAACGCAACGATCTACTTAAACAAGACCTCGGACCATTTGAAGAACCACAAGATGAATGGCGCGCGGCTTCTATTGTGATACCGAAGTACGATGCTCGTATCATGGTGCTATCCGCTGATCAAAGTATGCGTGGACTGCGTCATAAGAGTCATCGTCCTGACCTTATTATCTGTGACGATATCGAAGATATCGCTTCAACCAAGACTCAAGATAATCGAGACAAGACATTCAATTGGTTTACCGGAGAAATCATCCCAGCTGGTGACTTGCATACAAAGATCATCTTGATTGGAAACCTTGTTCATGACGACTCACTTATGGTGCGCCTACGTGAAAAAATTGAAAACAATGAAGTGTCAGGAGTGTTTAAAGCTTATCCGCTGATCAACAGTCACGGCGAGTGTTTGTGGCCAGAGAAATTTCCAGATGAAGCATCACTTGAAGCGTTACGAAAAGAGGTTATGAGCAAACAAGCATGGGAACGTGAGTATTTGCTCAAGATTATTCCAGACGATGAGCAGATCATAGATCCACTCTGGATTCGTACCTATCACGAGATACCAGCTGATATGAAGCGTCTTGGTGTATTTGTTGGCGTTGATCTAGCAATTTCAGAGAAAACTACCGCTGATTATACCGCGATGGTTCCAGTACTAGCTTGTTCACGAAATAGTGAGTTGTATCTGTACGTCTTGCCTGAAATCGTACACGCTCGGATGAGTTTTCCAAAAACGTGTGAGCAGATACAGTATCTTGATCTCAAGCTTAACTCAAAATACAAAATGAATCCGGAGTTTATTATTGAGAACGTGGCGTATCAAGATGCAGTGGTGCAGCACTTCGATAAAACATCGATTGATGTTGAGGGTGTGCGTCCGCTTGGTGACAAGCGAGAAAGACTGAACCTTGCTGCTACAGCTTTGAGTGATAAGCGAGTGTTCTTCCCGCATGAAGCTAGCGATAAACTCATTCAAGAGTTAGTCCACTTTGGCTCAGAAAAGCATGACGACCTAGCAGATGCATTTTCGCTAGTGACACTAGAGGTGATGGTTAATAAGAAACCAGAGCGACCGGTAGTGTTTTTTGCGTAGCGAGTATGTGACGCTTTTAATACCCTGCATAGCTATGCAGGGTATTTTGGTCTGTCATTAATATAGATATGGAAGGAGATATATCTCTATCAGAAGCAAGAGTCAGATACTGTCTATACGCTAGAAAATCGACCGAATCAGACGAACAACAGGCGCTGTCGATAGATTCCCAGATTAAAGAAATGCAGGCCATTGCAGAGCGCTTGAAACTCAATGTGGTGGATGTGAAGCGTGAGTCACACTCTGCTAAAGAGTCTGGCAAGCGACCAGTCTTTAAAGAGTTGCTCGGAGATATCGCAAACGAAAAATACAACGGTATTCTCACCTGGGCACCAGATCGTCTGTCTCGAAACGCTGGTGACCTTGGTACTGTGGTTGACCTCATGGACGCAGGGAAACTGATTCATATTCAAACGTATGGACAAACCTTCTCAAACTCACCAAACGAGAAGTTCTTACTGATGATTTTGTGCTCCCAAGCCAAGCTCGAAAACGACAACAAGAGCATTAATGTGAAGCGTGGTATGCGAGCTAGGGTTGAAATGGGCCTATGGCCCTGCAAGCCACCGACTGGCTATACTAGATTTAAACGCATTGACCAGAAGTGCGAAGCAATCCTTGATCCTGAACGCGCACCAATGATTAAACAAATGTTTGAGAAGATAGGCTATGATGGCTGGACAGGAAGAAAGCTACACTTATGGCTGAGAGATGAGATTGATTTTAGAACTGAAAACGGCAAACATCTTTGCCTCGGCAACCTCTATCGCATAATCCAAAACCACTTTTACTACGGCAGATTTGAGTATCCCAAGAATTCTGGCAACTGGTATGACGGTGTCCATGAACCAATCATCACCAAGGAGCTGTTTAATATCGTGCAAGAACAGATCAAAAGCCAAATCCTCGAACCACGTTCAGCCCAAAAAGAGTTCGCTTTCACTAAAACCATGACCTGCGGTCTCTGTGGCTCAGGCATTACCGCTGATGAGAAGTTTAAAAAGCAAAAGAATGGCAATATCCACCGCTACGTTTACTACAAATGTACCCGCACCCGCGATCCTCACTGTGACTGTGGGTTTATCAATGAAAATGACCTGATAACCCAACTACAAGCCCTCTTGGATGATATAGATATCAAAGTGGTACCGATGCGAGACAAGATCACCAACGAAGTTCGCCGCTACAAGCAATTTCAGCAGATGCTCTTAGGAAATGAGACCAAGATTTCGGTCAAAGATATTGATATCCGCAATTACTGTAAGTTTATCTTGCAAGAAGGAGACCTAGAAGAAAAGCGTGATTTTCTTAGATGTTTGAAGAGTAACGTCTATCTAAACAAAAAAGTAATCAAACTTCAGTAGTTGCGACAAAGAGTAAGTATGATATATTCAACTATATGGTTGAACAAAGTATTAATTTAGACACTGTCTTTCAGGCTCTCGCCGACCAAACACGGCGGGATATCTTAAAGCGGGTGTCACAAGCCGAGCTTTCCATAAGCAAGCTCGCTGAACCATACAAAATGTCCTTTGCAGCAATTGCTAAACATGTGGGTGTGCTCGAGCGTGCCAATTTGGTTGCTAAACGTCGTGAAGGCAAACAACAAATTATCAGTGTTGTGCCAAAGACCGTTGCCGTCGCCACGACCCATCTTGAGTTGTATGAAAAGATGTGGAATGAACGCTTCAATGCATTGGAGGTACTCCTTAATGAAAAATAATATGAAAACACTTACCTATTCAATTCAAATCAACAAACCACAAGAGTTTGTTTTTAATAAGCTTATAGACAAGTCTGTATATCCAGGCTGGTCCAAAGCCTGGGGTGAAGGAATGATTTACGATGGTGACTGGAAAGAGGGCGGTCACATTTCCTTTTTTGATAAAGAAAGAGGCGGTACGAAGGTAGTGATAGAAGAATATAAACCATACCAGTGTATCAAAACCAAGCACATAGCGATGGTCAATCCTCAAAACGAAGAAATATCTCTAACTGACGATATGATGAAGAAATGGATGGGTACGCGAGAGGATTACTATTTTATAGCCAACGACGATAGAACCACCACATTTGAAGTCATTATGGTTACCGATGAGGCTTTTGAAGAGATGATGAATGCGTGGTCACAAGCGCTCGTGTATTTCAAAGAAATTTGTGAAGCCTAAAGTAAAAATTATTAAACCCTAAGTTAAGTACAAAATATATGGCAACACTAAAAGTAACTGCTCCAGAACACTCACAAGACATTATTGGTGAGGTCGAAATTAACGCCCCTTTAGAGAAAGTATTTGAAGCCTTTATTAACAAAGATTTATTCATTAAATGGTTTTGTCGTGGCAACACTGTCACAGTTAACCAGTTTGAAGGTAAGGACGGTGGCACGTGGGATATTGCTGAGCGAGACCCTGAAGGAAATGAATGGGGCTTCTACGGTGTTTTTCACGAAATTGCTCCAAGTGAACGAATCATTTGGACGTTTGAGTTTATGGGTATACAAGAGCGAGGTCATGTCTCACTCGAACGTATGGAGTTCACCGACGCCGGTGACGGCACGACTAAAATGAAAAGTATTTCTACCTTCCTCACCAAAGAAGACCGTGATGGCATGGTCGCCAGTGGTATGGAGGCTGGCTGGCGACAGTCAATTGAAGCCTTAGAAGAGGTGGTAAATGAGAAATAATAAATCTATGAAAAAACTAACTATCGAACGAACCTTTAATCATCCAATTGAAAAAGTCTGGGCAGCCTGGACAACTCCTGAGCTACTAGCACAGTGGTTCACCCCAACCGGAATGACCAATACGCTTGCTACCGCTGACGTGGAAGTCGGCGGCCTCTTTCGGTACTGCTTTAAGAGCGTTGAAGATGGGAAAGAGTACTATGGTCGTGGACGTTACCACACCATCACACCGATGACGCGCCTCTCATACTACGACTCATTTACTGATGAGACCGGTGCTGACGTGCCAGCTTCACATTATGGAGCGGGTAGCGACCAGATTGAAGAGACGTTGGTAGATATTAGGTTTGAAGATTTAGGTGAACAAACTAAGATGACGATTGAGATGGAAAATCCATATGCTGACAACCCAGAAATGGCTGCACAAATGATGGCTGGCTGGAACAGTATGTTTGATAAGCTTGCAAACCTTCAATAATATGTTTTTGTTCGGGAAAGAAAAAACTCTGCAATTTGAAAGAGAGTTTAATGCTCCAGTTGAAAAGGTCTGGGATGCCTTTACTATCCCGACAATCCTAACACAGTGGTGGGGACCAGAAGGAACGACGATTCCAGAGTGCGAGATGGATGTAAAAGTTGGAGGTAAAATTAGAATTGTAATGGAAGCTGGTAAAAGTATGGGTTCGTATGCTGGTACCCGCTGGCCACTTGAGGGTCACTTCACGTTAGTAAAGCAACATGAACAATTACAATATGAAGCACTCGCTTGGACTGAAGGAAGGAAAGACACTACTACGATAGATCAAATAAATGATGTAACTCTTACAATAAATGGCGAAAAAACTAATATGGTTTTCATTGTCACTATTAAGAAGACGGGTATTAAAGCCAGTATGGCAGCTTTTGGTATGAAAATGGGGTATGCATCGCAATTCAAGAAATTAGAGCAATTATTTAATGCAGACAATAATCAATAATATATGAAAATTACTACAAAAATTATTCAGATACTTCTTGCGCTGTGGTTTATAGCTGGAGCGATGTATATGATGGGAAATTTCGAGTTCTTAGCCAGTGAAGCCGCCAGTACCTGGTCACAGTTGTTTTGGGTAACGCTTGGTGTGGTTCAAATATTACTCGCACTCACTTTACTAATTGGAGCATTTTGGAAGAAAGCGCAGTCGTATGTTCCTGTGGTTGGACTGGGACTGATAATCATTACGCTTGGTGGATTATATTGGTACAGTGCGTATAAAGGCTTTTCAGGGTCACTCTGGGCAATAGTTCCAGCCTTACTACTAGGTTGGGTAGTATACTTTTATAAAGCTAAATCATAATGACAAAGACAATCACTAAAACCACCGCCTATCACGACGTTCCAAAAACTGTGTTAGCTGTACTGAAGAAAGATATGCAGCTCACTGAGATTTGGAACGGTTTGACCGATATCCAACGCAACGAGTGGTGTTGTTACGCTGAGACTGGCAAGAAAGAAGAAACTCGAGCAGAACACCTCCGCCGGTTTGAGAGCGACATGAAAGCCGGTAAAAAGACGCCATGTTGTTGGCCTGGTTGTCCACATCGCAGGCCGAAAGCCGCTAAGTGGTTTGGTACTAAAAAATAACTATGACAAATCACAATGTAAAGACTGTAAATGAGTTTATAAAAGAATCTGCAAAAGATGCACGACCTCACCTCAAAGAGCTTCAAGCGCTAATACAAGCAACAGTGAAGGGTGTTGAAGAGACAATTAGTTATGGTAAGCCTTACTACAAACTAAACGGTCATTTGGTTGGTTTTGATGCCTATAAGCAACATATTGGTTTTGAAATATATGAAGGTCAACTCGATGAGGAACATAGGTCTAAACTCGAAGAGAAAGGGTATAAAACCGGGAGCAAAGGATTTCAGATAAGTTTTGATCAAAAGGTGCCAGTTGCTATAGTAAAGAAAGTCGTTAAGCGTCAGGTCTCTGTAAATAAAAACAAATAACAACATTTTCACCCAACACAAAAAACAGCCTCAAGTGAGGCTGTTTTTTGTGTTGTTTGAGCTAGTGTTTTTGAGTCTAATTACGACCCATAAACAGCTAGCTGTCAATGGTGACCCTACGGGGAATCGAACCCCGGTTTTCGCCGTGAGAGGGCGATGTCCTAGCCGCTAGACGATAGGGCCGTCTTTTATCATAAATAATTTTAGAAAATTATTTATTTTGGGCATAGATTTGCCACCAAATCTATTAGCCTTGTGTAGAAATTTTAGTTTACCAAAGTATAAATATCAAATATTAAACACTGAAAGTTTGTGGCAATACCAAATACCAAATACCAAATACCAAATACCAAATACCAAATACCAAATACCAATAAATTATCGATCTGGTTCGATGTTTTGATAATTAATCATAAATTTGGTTAATGACATAAACGGGTCGGTCAGAGTTTCGGACGCATATCGGGCACCTACTGGTTCTTCGTTCATTAAAAATACTACATATTTAGGTTGATAGGCTGGAAAATAACCAAAGAACGTGTGTAAATAGGCGTCTTCGCGATACGATCCGGTTGAATTGGCAATCTGAGCCGTTCCGGTTTTTGCTGCAATCGAATAATTACGCAATGACTCATCACCATTACGCAATGCTTCATCCACTACCTTTACCAGCATATCGGTAGTGGTATTGGCAGCCTCGGCCGAAATAACTTGCACTTGATTTTGTCGCCGGGAATCTGACCAGGTCCCTAATTCGTGCTGGACCCGCTCGACAATATAAGGTTGGGTTAATTTACCTTGATTGGCCAATATTCCTAGTGCGCGCGTTACTGCAATGGGCGATACAGCAAATCCCTGGCCAAATGATGCGGTCACATATTCAATTTGACGCGGGGATGATAGCAATGAATTAGTCAGCGGTATTGCCTCGTTTGGTAATTCAATATTGGTCAGTTGATCTAATTGTGATTTAATAAAATAATCTTTGAAACTATCACTACCCATTTTAGTTAATAAAAATGCTGTGCCGACGTTCAGCGATTGACTCAAAATTTCTTGCACCGCAACATTACCTCTGGCTCTACCATCGAAATTTGAAATGGTTGATTTATCAACCGTTAATTTTCCCGTATCCTCATAATGGGTATTTTTTGTCACGACCCCTTTATCCAGCGCATATGCCATCGTCAGAGGCTTGATAATTGACCCCATTTCATAGACATTCTCGACCAGTGGATTTACATACACTGATGAATCAGAAACGTTGCCAAAATTATTTAGGTCAAATTTAGGGGTTGAGGCCATCGCGACAATTGCACCGGTACTGGCTTCCATCACAATTCCAGCACTACTCTTTGTAGACCAATAATTAGATGTTTGTTGAATTATCTTTTCCAACTCCGCTTGGGCTGATCGGTCAATGGTCAGATATAGATCTGACGCCAAACTGTCAGCCACTGCGTCTTTGGCTGTCATAAAGGCTTCGGCAAAAAAGTTAGTGAAAATTGAAGTTTCGCCGCGACTAAGGCTGCTTTCAAATTCTCGCTCTAGACCATAAGTTCCCACAATTTCGTCATCACTATTATAGGAAGTAAACCCAATTACGTGGGCCAGCAGATCATCGGCCGGGTAATTTCGCCAACGCTGAGCATATACCTGGAGCCCAGCTATGCCTAGATCCTGAATCTCAATTGCTGCTGATTCAGGTAGATGCTGCAACACTTCTTCATAAGTGTCTTCCGAATCAGATATTTTATCTTTGAATCTTTCACTAAATCTAGCAAAATCTAGTTTTTGTTTCGTACCTTTGTCCAGAGCTTGGTAAATTAATTCAATATCAGAATCAGTAATATTATTATTCAAAATACTGGGATTAACAATCAGCACATAACCTGAAGCCACATTAGCTACCGGAAAGGATTGATTGTTGCGATCGGTTACATAAATTGAGCCCCGATCATATTCCACTACACTGGTTCGCACATATTGTGATCCGGCTTGATGGCGCAATTCGTCTCCATTTACAATTTGTACCTGATACAGCCGATAACTAATTAAAATTAAGCAGATGCTGAATACGGTAGCTAGTAATTTTATTCTTCTAGCCGACTCTCGCCTAGTCATTAGTCGGTTTGATAACTAAGTACGGTGCTAACATCACGCGATACAAATCCAGTCGGTTCGGTTTCCTGCAGGGTTTGACCTTGGTACTGCCCAACACTGTTGCGTAATTGTTCTTCGATATTGGTAATTCTGGTGGTTACTGACGATAGTTTATTGTTAGCTTGAATCAGATCACTTTCCAGCTGTGAATACTCGGCCGTGACCGAAACCGTTTTATTAACTAAAAATCCATAGGTAAAAGCTAACATCAACACCATAGCGACTGATAATTTCAGATAAAAATTAAACTTTTTGGGTATAGCCAAATTAATTGCATGATAGCCTTGAACCCAGTTTCTAGATAACCACTGACTATAATTATTGGCCAAATAACTGGCCTGCGCCGACGTCCTGGTCCGGGGCTGTCGTGATGTTCTAGAAACTGTTTTCAAATTTTTGTTCATTTTTTAATTTTTTATTACGGTACGCAACGTCGCACTGCGTGATAGTCGATTGTTAATAATTTCTTTGCGACTGGGTTTGGTGGGTTTTTTATTTAGTCTTGTCAGCAAACTACGGCGTTCTAATTGGCGAAATTGCTGTTTGACCTGTCGATCTTCTATTGAATGAAAGGTTATGACAGAGATTCGCCCCCCGGCCGGTAGTAGCTCTAGCCCTGTGTTTATTGCACGATCCAGAACTTCCAATTCCTGGTTAACTGTCATTCGCAGGGCTTGAAATACTTTGGTAGCGGATGATTTTTCAGGTCGTTTAGCGCGTTTAGGAGTCGCTGCCTCAATTATCTGAACCAAATCGGCAACAGTGCTAAATTCTTGTTTGTCTCGATGGACCACAATTGCCCTCGCATATCGTCTTGATAATCGCTCGTCGGCCAGATGGTAGAAAATATCGGCCAACACTTCTTCCGAGAAACTGTTAAGGATCTGAGCCGCGGTTAGGGTATTTGCCTGATTGGGATCAAATCGCATGTCCAGCGGTTCGTTTAACTGCTGAAACGAGAATCCCCGGCCGCTATCTTCTAATGAACCACGTCGCAGACCTAGATCCAGCAAAATTCTATCTATTTGATCGATTCCTTGTTCCTGCACTATAGATCGAATTTGACCAAAATTTGCCTGAACTAATGTAGTTCTAGTTTGCAGATTTAGTCTCTCGAGTATTTCCCTGGATTCAGTAATTGCTAGCGGGTCAGCATCCAAGCCGATTAAGTGACCTGTGGGCGAAATTGCTTTCAAAATCGCTTGTGCATGGCCAGCATTTCCTACCGTACCGTCGACCACTATGTTTCCAGGTTTCGGATCTAGTTCGGCCACTACTTCGTCTAACAGAACTGGTTGGTGACGATTGCTCTTAGTGTCAATTGAATCAACCATTAATTTCTCCTGGTTTGAACCGCATGATCAGGGTCGGACAATAATGCGTTCGCGCAAGTCTTCTTTGGTAATTGGTGACACCCGAGGTACGTATGGTGATGGTTTTAATTTACGATCAAACATATGAATATAGTTTATATAGCCCCCAAATCAGATAGCTGCTCTGCCATCTGATCAACACTGTCATCCAGCTGTTGCAGTTGATTTTGCCAAGTTGCCGGCTGCCATAATTCCAGATGATTGCCCACCCCAGCGATAATTACCTCGGAATCAATGTCTGTATGATTGCGCAGATTCTCGGGCAGTAAAATGCGTCCAGATTTATCCACTGTTATTTCAGTGGCACTAGATTGTACAAATCGGTTAAATGCCCGCGCTGATCGACTACCTAATGATAAAGAGCTTAATTTGGCAGTAATTTCTTCCCAGGCTGGTTGTGAATATACATAAGAACATCCATCCAAACCCTTGGTGACTATTACCACTTCCCCAATTGTGGCGCGGATTTTACTGGGCAGCGAAAATCGATTTTTACTATCGAGCTTATGCTGATATTCGCCAATAAATTGATCCATAATTGGTTACCAATTAGGATTTACTGGTAGTTATCCACATTTCCTACAGTTGTGAATTCATCCCACTTTATCCCACTTGGTATTCATATTGTAGCACTAGGGTTAATAGCGATGCATTAGTTATCCCCTTTTATAAGTTTAGTTATGAAAAACCGCCGCATCAGGAGATACGGCGATTGGTGGGTGGCGGCGGGTTCTCGCTCTCGCAGCTCTCGTCCCGGCGGGCAAAGCCCATCACAAGCATGAGAAGCAGAAAAAGAACAATTACCAACACGAGGAGGATTTCGGGGATCATCGCGGTTGGGGTCTAGTGTAGTTTTAATCTAGCATACTTCTAAAGGATTTATTTTTGTTGAAAAAGAAAAACCCGCCGGTTGCTGGAGTGGCAACACGACGGGTAGGTGGTAGGAAGGAAGAATCATTCGTACATTCTTCCGGTCGGATCCAACTCATCCAATGCTCTATTGGTGTGGTGGATCACTATACTCCACATGGTTAGGAACGCTCCCACGGCAAGGGTGCCAATAACAGTGGCTAATTTCATAGCGAGGGTCAGGTTGTGAAGCTTAATTATGCCATAAATTGTATAGTATGTAAAAAAAACCCCGGCGGCGCTGTGCGTCGTCGGGGACCGTGGCAGTTCGTAAACTCCAAGGTATTACGTGATTTTACGCTCACGTTAAGCGTTTTCAGTTGCGGACTACTGTCTCCAAGGAAAGAACGTCGCTCCCACCTGCACATACGGTCCACCAGTGGGGGCGGCGTAGTACAGCGAAGTGACGTGGCGGTACCCCGCCCCAATTGTGAAGTCCACGTCAGGCAGGGTTTCTACACCAACTTGCCCTCCGAGAGAGAAACTCACGTGGGTACGACCGATGCCGTCACGAACGGACTCGGTACGGGTTCCGCCGATGCCGACGCTCGGTCCAGCGCTAATCTCGGAGTTGGCGAAGTGGTCGAGCAAATCGTAGGTGAGATTCACCTCAACGCTCAACAACTCCTCTGCGAACTCTGTGTTGCACTGTCCCGCAGAGGCGGGGTATGCACCCAGCTCGCCGCCGCAGGTTTCGGCGTAACCGATACCTACGGCATCGTATGCCAGGGACTTGAGCCCGCCATATCCGAACTGGACACCGCCGCCGAAGTTGTTGTACCACGGGGCAACCTCTTTCGCCTCTTGCGGCTTGGGAGCCGGCGGAGGCGGGGTCGGACGCGGCTGGCGACGCTCGGCGACAAGCGCCGGGCGAACCATCACAAGGTCGCAGTCTTCTCTCGCACAGGTCTGGGGGATCAAATCCACCCGACGTTGCCTAGCGTGCTCGAATTGAAACCCTTCGCGGTCCTTGGCGATTTTAGCGTCCTCAGGCTCGAGGAAGCCGGTGACCGGCTCGTCGACGTTTACGTCGACGTTGCAGTTACGCACGCCGAGCTTGTACAGCTCGTTGCGCACGAACTCGGCGCGGTCGCGGGCCAGCTGCTGAGCGTTTACGCTACGCAGCTCAACCTCCGACAGGCGGGGCGAGATGATGTAGCTGGTCTGGGGGCAAGCCCGCAAGATCTCAGCCACATCCTCAAGAACGTATGGGTTCTCTGCTGTGGAGTTTCCTTCGCTGAAGAAAAGCTCCTCCAGCTCGATGATCTGCCGGCATTGTGCCGAAGTCATCACAACGTTCTCGATCACGTCAGCCTGAGGCTGGCGCGGGACTATCTGGTCCGTCTGCGCCGTCGCAGGAACGGCGGTCAGGAGGACGGCGCAGAGCGCCAGGAAAAACAGGTTGAGGTGGTTCATGAGGGGGCGCCGCGGGGGCGCGGGGTATGAGTGATGACGAGGTTAGGCCAGTCACAAGTGACGAGCCGACCCTGGTTCACTGACCTCTAGCACTAGTCTATTTCTAGACAGCAACTGAAAAGTCAAAGAACTGGGGTCGAGTTGCATTATTGCAACCGACTCTATCCATAATAATACATTAGAATCTGTATTTTGTCAAATAGCTTTACCTCTTTTATTACCACTATTACTACGTTAATGAAGTATGAGAAAAGCCTGCTGGAACGTGTATCGAAAACCAGGCAGGCTAGAATCCGCAGTGTTCACCGCGAATCAGAAGGAACATTATTTTCGACTTTAGTTTCCCTCTTCTCTGGGCGCCTTACAGGACGCCTAATCGGTGATGATCTGGATTCCCCAGACCTTATCACCTATCTTAATCCGGCCGATCTCCTCACCAGGCTGTGCCCGGTGAGTGCGAGTAGCGGTCCAGTAGTAGAGCTGGTCATCCTTGGAGGTTGACCAGTTACCGATCCCATAGAGAGTTACCTCTCCGGTGAGGCCGGTAATCTTCTGGACGGCATCGCGGCTGAGCTCCACGTACTGAGGGTCGCCCAGCGGTTGGGCCACTTTGATGTTGCCCTCAGTCACTGCCGGAGGGCCGTCAGGCGGAGGCGTATCAGTCGAGTCGGTCGGAGCCGGCTCGTCGTCACAGCACTGCTGCATGTCCGGCCCAGCGATGGTGTCGCTGCAGCCGGTCAGAAGGCCGCCGAGGGCGAGCATCCACCAGAAAGCGCCGAAAGCGATCACCCGGTAGATGGTGCGGCTTCCGAAGAGGCCTTTTTTGTCGATGACGTGTGCCATGATCGTATATGCCGGCTTTGTCTGAAGAGACTATCCGGCAGCGTATGAGAAAAGAGAGACTTGTCGAGGTGCGTTTGCACTTGATGGGCCACTATGGATGGCGGGCTGTAGACAGCGGTTTAACGGCTATCTAGAGCGTGCCACCAGTGGTCACCTCTAACTACTAATATACCAGATTTAGAATATTTGTCAAGTTATTTAGTATTAAAAAACCACCATTGCTGGCAGCTTTTTAAAGGTTCTTTTATTAAATAACCTTGTTTAATTGGTTTTTGTAGGTACCGCTGGTTCATCAGCTACTACTACAACATCCGTTTCATCCTTTTTAGCCTTGCGATCCTTGATTACTTCATAAATCAACAGCAATACTAGCAATCCAAGAACGGTAAGCAGAAACGGTAGCGAGAAGATAAAGGACAGGATTCCGCCAGCCGCGCTAGCAGCCAGTGATTTCTGTGCTATTTCGGCTTCGGCAGACAATTCATCGTCTGATACTGTATCCAGGAAGAATTCGTCATCGGCAATAGTCTCACCCACAATCGTGTCAGTTCCGCCAATGATTACTACATCAGTATCATCATCAGTTTCAGGCAATAGATCAGCTTCACTTCCCCCACCCTTGGCATCGCCAAACAATGGTTGCGTTGCAACTGGGGTAGTTTGGAAACGATTGTTCCAGTAACTACGGAAGTTGGCAATTTCTGATAGTTGAGCGTCAGTAAATGGAATATCACGTTCACAAATGATCTCGTTGATCTTGTTGCGGGTAGTGATATAAACATAACCTGTGGCTTCGTCGCGATCATAGCCCCACGGCTGTAGCACTTCCTCATAATATTTAGCTTGGAAGTCCTTTACAGCCGCATCAGTTGATGCATCAAAGTTTCCGGTAATGCGCACGTTGGCACCTTCGTAAATTCGTAGGAAAGCCTGCAGTTTAACTACTTCGCGCGGGTCATTATATTGACCGATTCGTAGGAAGTCTTTGATATAGCCTTCACAGATGTTAACTGGTCGGTAGGTTAATTCACGTCCGGTTTCACAATCGGCGTCATCGCGATCTGATACCGGTCGGAAGAAATATTGCGCTCCAGGAGTCAGACCGTCAACTATCATTACATGAGTAGTAGTACGGTTAGTTTTTACACTGGTTGACTGCTGATAACCCAGATCTGATTCTCCACATTCGCCACGTGGATCAGATACTGAACGCATACCGTAAACTACTTGCGAGCTTGCTGGTACGTTAGTATTCCAGGTTACAACGAATTTTGAATCAGACAGTTTGGTTAGACGTTCGTTAAAGATATCTAGATTAACTTCATCATCACCTTCTACTTCACCACGGTCGCGATCTCGATCAATAGGATCAAGGATACCACCACCTCCACCACCTCCGCCTCCACCGCCGTTGTTATTTGAACCAACGGTGATTGATACGGTAGCTTCGTCTACCCGTCCACAATCATTTTCGGCGCGATAGGTGAATGAATCGCTACCTTGGAAACCAGAATTTGGGGTGTATTGAATTCGATTGTTTACAATTGATGCATTACCATTTCGAGGAGCAATATTGATCTGTTCGATTTCTAGAGGCTCGTCATCTGAAGCAGTAGAATCATTAGATAATACGTCAAGAATCTGCATATTATTGCGTCCGATGCGATAACTATCGTTTTGTGCGTTAACAGCACTACAAACATCAACGTTATCTTTTAGAATCTCGATAGTAACTGTACCTTGATCGGCTTCGGTGGAACCAGCACAACCAATGGTGTAGTTGAAGGTATAGGTTCCCGTTTTTAGGGTTTGTACCATGAATTTACCATTACCTTGATTATTTAGATTAGCCAGAGAATTATCGTTTGGCGAACCAACAGAAACAAATACTAATTCTTTGGTTCCTCGATTAAAGTCATTGGTCAATACGTCAAATGAATAACTATCACCTACTTTAACCTGATAATTATCGTCAATTGCAACAAGTTCACAGGTCACGCCTATAAAGTCATCCTCAATCTTGATAGTAACTGTACCTTGATCGGCTTCGGTGGAACCGGCACAACCAATAGTGTAGTTGAAGGTATAGGTTCCTATTTTTTGAGCGTCAAAACTAAATGAATCATCTCGAGAATCATAGGTTAAGTTACCAAGTGAAGAATCGTTAGGTGAGCCAGCTGAAAAAAATATCGCATCACTAGGGCTATCGTTTTGAAGTGGTTGGATATTATCAATCTGATTTCCAACTTGAACAGAATAGGAGTCATTTACAGCTATCGGATTACATTGATTATTGTCAATTGTTTTTACAATAACATCTGATGTGTCACGGGCAATTTTTCCGTCAGCACATTTTACAGCCGCAATATATTGGTAATCACCAACAGTAGCTGGACCTGAATTAGTCCTAGATCCGTCTAGATTATCGGTAGTAAAGTTAAACGCGTCACGTGTATCATCCTGTGAACCAATTCGCACCGTAGCATCATCAGCTGTCGAGCCTTCTGTTATCCATTCCAGCGTTAGTGGGTCAGATACATCCAACTGAGTCGGGCTGGCCAATAGAGTTATTGAACAGCTGCCAGGAACAATTACATCATCCTCAATCTCGATAGTAACTGTACCTTGATCGGCTTCGGTGGAACCAGCACAACCAATGGTGTAGTTGAAGGTATAGGTTCCCTCTTGTTCAGCATCAAAGCTGAAGCTGCCGTCACCGTTGTTGGTTAAGTCTCCTAAATTACTGTTGTTTGGTGAACCAGCGGATACAAAGATAATAGCTGAATTACCACCATCAGTATCGTTATCCAGAACGTTAAATGTCTTTGTGCTATTGACTGATACTTGATAATTATCATTTATAGCAGTTGGAGTACATTGTTGTGGTTCGTTGGTGTCACCCCCTCCTACTTCGATAGTAACGGTAGCACTATCGGTTGATGGTCCGTTAGCGGTATTACAATACATAGTGTAATCAAAAGTATAAGTACCCTCTTGATTAGCAGTAAAGGTAAATTTGCCGTCACCGTTATTTTGCAGAGCTCCCAATGAAGAATCATTTGCTGAACCAGCTGACATAAAGAAGGCACCAGGATTTGGAGTATCGTTATCTAGGACATTGAAGTTAAAGCTTTCACCTACTTCTACTTGATAATTGTCATCTACAGCCTTGGCAACAAGGGCTTGTGCCGAAGCTGTCTGTGCTGCAGGTACAGTGTATAGCAGGGTTACTGCTACTAGCTGAAATACTGCCAGCGCTTTTTTTAGAGTTTGCTTAGTCATATTTGTGGAATTTATAAGATATTAATTATGTGACGCTGTTCATAACTTTTTTAATGGAGTTTGAACAACTATCTATTAGTTTAATACAAAATATTCATATGTCAAGCCTAAACGACATAAGTTACCATTACTATGTCTTTTATATAAGACACCTATATGTCTTTTATAATTATTGCTAGCGTGGTTTAACCAGTGGAAACAGGGTAGCTTCGCGAATTGACATATCTATTAAAAAGCTGAATAATCGCTCGCCAAATCCAAATCCAAATGTTGGCGGCATACCGTGCTCCATCATCTCGACATATTCCCAATCTGGCATCATGGCTTCTTCGTCTCCACCTGCTAATAATTCTTGTTGTTTAATAAAACGCTCACGTTGCAAATCAGGATTATTTAATTCGGAATGACCGCGACCTACTTCAGAACCAGCCAAAATTGGCTGCATTGTCAGAGTTAATTCTGGATTATCAGGATGTGGATTTGACAATGGCGCTAGTAAGCGAGGATGATTTATCAAAATTGCGGGACCACTAATTTTTTTGCGGCAATATTTCCATAGCGAATCCATTAATCGCTCGCGATTATCCCCTTGGTAATCAACTTTCAACTCTTGTAATCTTGCTTTCAATTGCGCTATGTCAGATTCCATGACGTTAATACCAGTCATTTCCTCTACCGTAGCGACATAATCCAGCTGTTGCCAATCATCTGCTAAATCAAATGTATGACCTCGGGTGCTAAATTTAGTGGTATTAAACACTTTCATAGCCAAATTCCTAAATAAATCAATCACCATATCCTGGCCATCGGCAAAATTCATATTAGCAGCATAGAATTCGCAACTAGTAAATTCCTGCAAATGCTCGGGGCTAGAACCTTCGTTGCGATAAACACGACCGATTTCATAGGTTCTGGGCACACCAGCTGCCATTAGTCGCTTCTGCCATAACTCCCCCACTGATATTCGCAGAAAAACTTCCATTTGATAATCATGGTGAAAAGTCTTAAATGGCCTGGCTTCGGCACCGCCGGTAGTAACTTCCAAGGTCGGTGTTTCGACCCCGATAAAATTTTTAGTTTCTAAATAATCTCTAATCTCGGACCAAAACTGGGCTTTTTTAATAAACAAATCTCTCAATTCATCATTTTGCAACAAATCCAAGTGCCGATTGCGGTATCGCAAATCATCATCTTTAAGTCCATCCCAAGAATCGGGCAGCGGTACTAACGATTTTGTAACCATTGCCCAATCCTCGACCATCAGTGATGGCTCACCTCGTTTTGTTTTACTAGCCACACCAAATACCTCTATAAAATCACCTCGATCGCTTAGATTGATTAAATCATCATATTTATCTGGGTCCAGCAAATCTGATTTTATCAATAACTGAATTGTGCCTGTGCCGTCATAAATATCCATAAACACCAAATTGCCATGCCCGCGTTGAGCCAGAATCCGTCCGGTTAGCCAAACTTTATCGCCTTTTTCTTCGTATGAATCAAAACTACTTCGTAAATCAGCAATTGTAATCTCTTGTTTAGATTCTGTTTTATAAACCGAATAACCTCTATCCAACAAAGCTTTTCGTTTTAATAACCTTTCTTGTTTTAAATCTTCTAGGCTAGCCATATCAGTTTATCGATTTAATTTCTAGTCGCAAAATTCCTGATGGCGTATTAGTTTCCACTACATCACCGACACAATTCCCAATCAAAGCCTGCGCAATCGGCGAGGTGTGCGAAATCTTTCCTTCTAATATATTTTGCTCTTCGGAACCAACAATTGAATACTGACTCTCGTTATTATTATTCAAATTTAATACTAATACCTGATGGCCAATTTTAACAACATCATTAGTATCATTAGAAATTACTTGTCCATGCTTTAAACTGTGCTCCAATTCTCTAATTCTATTCTCTACCTTGGCTTGGCGGGCACGAGCAGCACTATATTCAGCATTTTCGGATAAATCACCATGAGACTTGGCGACTTCAATTTCTTTGGCTACTTCTGATCTAATATGATTAGTCAATTGATGCAATTCTGCTTCAAGTTCTTGTTTTTTATCTGCTGAAAAATAGATTTCTTCCATAGAACTATAGTATAGAAAAAAGTGCTCTACTGCACTATCTGACTAAATTGGGTCACATACGTACTGTCCATAGTATTTAACGAATCAAACAATTGCCGCATTACAAAGGTCGCTCCGGTAAGGTTGTATCTTGAACCTTCGTTCATCATCACCACAAATGCATAACGAGGTTCTTCATAGGGCCAAAATCCCATCACCCACGAGTTGACATTAGCTTTGGAGACCCCTAGTTCAGCCGTTCCAGTTTTACCAGCAATATTTAGATATGGCACATTTAATCCCCTAGCAGTACCAGATTCAACCGCCTGGCGCATGCCTTCATGAACAATTTGATAATTGCTATCATCAATCTTAATTGGCACTTTAGTATTAATTTGTTCACCGTCTAATTTAAGAGTGGGTTGTACCAGGATGCCACGATTTGCAATTGCAGCAACACTGCGCAACATCTGCAAAGGTGTTACCTGCCAGCCATATTGACCAATACTAGTTAAAAAAGTATCACCCAAACGCCAGGTCTGATCATTGGGGTATGTTTGCTTTTTCCATTCTGGTGATGGAACAACGCCTCCTACTTCCTCAAATCCAGCAATACCAGCTGGCTCACCAAGGCCAAAAGCGGTCATATACTTATTGATTTGGCTAATACCAATTCCTTCTTGATCATATAACCCCCCGCCAATTGCATAAAAATATGCATTCGAAGACAATGCCAAGGCATCTCGGACATCAACATAACCATGTGCTTTCCAATCAGAAAAATAGGTTGGTCGAGATGGATTATAAGGATTAGGGATTACTATTGTTTTAGTTGATAAGATCTCTCGATCCGGACTAATTATCGACTCTTCTAGGGCAGCAAGAGCCATAAAGGGTTTAACAATCGATCCTGGGGTGAATAATCCATGAGTAAATAAATTTAAATAAGCCTCGTCTCCTGATTGGTCATTAAAATCGCGACTATATTCAGGGAAATTAGTCAGGGCAATGACTTCGCCGGTTTTTATATCCATTATCCCTCCCGATCCGCGTTTGAAACCAACTTTGTCTGCCAGTGATTTAATCGAATTATATAACTCTTCTTGAACAATGCTATCAATTGATAAAGCTAGATCAGCACCACGCAATGATTCCTCAATTTTACTACCTGAACTGGCATCCATTTCTGCCGTAGTTTCAGCAATAATGGCGCCATTATCACCTTGCAACATAGGATCATAAACTTTTTCAACCCCAGAACGTGCTACATAACTTGCTCGCGAAAAATTATCATTATCATCCTTTAACGGAGGGGAGATAAAGCCAAGAATGTGATTGAATCCCGGAGTTTCAATATAGTTGCGATCCGAGAATTCTGCCCCCGGGGTTTTACTGTTCCATATAAGAGGAACGTTATTGCGATCAGTAACTTCGCCGCGGTCCGCCACAATAGCTGACACCCGATAAAGGTTGCTGTCAGCCTGATTAGCTAGCCCTCGATCGGAATCATTTTGCAAGGCATACATACGCCCACCAAATAATATTCCCACTATCAAAACCGCTAATAGTGGCAAAAAAGTATGAATTGCCCCCAGCCTGGTTTCGTATTGATTACTATAATCACTCAGCTCAGTAAGTTTTCTAGATTCCGCTTCGAATAAAATTTCTTCGGCATCAAAGTTTAGTTGTTTTTTTGGCCTAAATCTTACCACCCTTTCAGTATAATCTTTTTTGGTCTGGCAAAATAGTGGTTAAAAATATGCTGACTTGTGATTGCTATCATGGCAGTAATGGCAATAATTATGACTGTTGTTACTAGCCCAGCTGAAATACCAATTACAAATAACAATCCCAGCGCGCTCCAATGGCCAATGATTGGTGATAATGCCGCAGATAAAAACAGTCCAAGCAATACGTGAGTTAACCCTAAAAAGCTGACTAAAAAAATTAGAATCGGCAATAGTGTCCGCATCATTCTTCTTCTGCATTAATGTCGATCAAATGCACTAGTTCGAGAGGTTCACCAATCTGTAATTGAAAAGGTAATTGGTAAGTAGCAATGGTGTCGTTACCATTGTTAACTTCACCAATTTTAACTCCCAATACTAGTTCAGTGTCTGATTCAATTAATCCTTGGGGTGGAGTTGTCCCGGCTGGCAAAGTAATTTCATAGGTAAATAAATTGGTTACCCTAACATTTATAATCGCGGCCGAATCCAAGGTAGTAGTTAATTGCGAATTGTCTGCCGTAAAGGGTATTAGTTGATCGTTATCATAATAACCTAATAAATAACCCCAGCCGGTTACGTAATTTTGTTTATCCCCATTATCCAAGCTTAAATTTGGATCCGATATAGTTGGGAGGGTAAGCGTAAATGACGGATTATCAAAATAAATCAGTGGAGTTGCAGCAACTCTAGTGGTGGCAAAAGTAGTTATTAGCTCATCGGTTTGATCATCCGTAGCGGCAGGTTCGCTCGTTTCCACATCTGCTGAAGATCCTGAATCATCTGCAACCGATTCGACATCAGTTTCTGGGGTTGATTGATCTGGATTTAAAATAGGCTCAATTCTATTGTTTTGCAATTCCTTATCCAATTGAACATTAAGGGCAAATGAATCAGCCAATAATCGCCTGAGGATATCATTTTCTACGGATAATCGAGCGGTAGTTGCCGAGTAGTTATTGCCAATGCTCAATAATCCTTCACGCAATACTGACAATTTTGTTTGCGTGTTCTGTGACAGGCCAGGGGTCGCATTATAACCAAACAGAAAAACTGCCAGTAACAGATATATGGCTACTGTCTTAAATTTCGAGGGGGATTTCATCATCATGGACAAAACTAGGTTTAAAAGGTTCCGGATTTTCCAAAACAATCGAAGTGCCATGGATCACAGATAACAGCGGTTCATCAGGGACGTGAACCTCCATCTGCAATTCATTGGACAAATATTCCGATAGTCCACGCAACAGCGCGCCCCCACCAGTAATAATTATACCGCGTCGAGATAAGTCGGAAATTAATTCTGGAGGCGTTATTTCCAATACCGAACTAATCTCTTTGACCAGCTGTTTGATTGAATTTCTGATTGCTTGACTTACATCGCTGCTAGTTATCACTAGTTCACGAGGTAAGCCGCTGATTAAATCACGACCCTGTACACTGTATTCCAGATCTTCTTCTAAATCAGTTATGCTGGCAACTTCTATCTTCAGACGCTCGGCGGTTTTTTCGCCAATTAAAACCCTGAACTCATCACGCACAAAATTGATGATATCGCTATTGAGCTTGTCGCCAGCCACTGTGGTGTGTCGTGAATGGAAAATTCCACCCAAGGTAATAACAGCTATATCAGTGGTGCCGCCACCCATATCAATGACAAGCGAACCGACCGGATCATGTATTGGCAACCTAACGCCGACACCAGCCAATAATGGCTCTTCCATAACCACAACTTGCCTAGCACCAGCATTTTGTGCTGCCTTGCGAATAGCTCGTCGCTCGACATTAGTAATACCAGATGGAGCACCAATTACCACTCGAGGTTGTACTAATTTTTTACCAGACTCTTCTTCGGCACGCCTCATAAAATAGCTTAGGTATTCCTGGGCTGCATCAAAATCTGAAATAACACCGTTTAGAAGCGGTTTTACAGTGGTAATGTGTTTAGGAGTTCGGCCAATCATTTTGCTTGCCCCGGATCCCACGGCCACAATTTGTTTAGTTTTCGTATTAATTGCGATCACCGTTGGTTCGTTCACCAACACCCCCTTGCCCTTGAGGTAAACTAGCGTATTTGCAGTACCTAAATCAATCCCAATATCCGCCGAGAGCTTTGACTGAATAGTTTTTATCAAATTATTTAACATATGGTCTTTAATTAAACATTACCTGCACTTGCTCTAGGGTGTGATAATTGACTTCATTTGAATCCCGACGCTTGTACTCTATCCCACCTTGATCAAGAGATCGAGAAGACACCACCAATCGATGTGGAATGCCGATTAAATCAGCATCGCTCAATTTAATTCCTGGTGATTGATCTCGATCGTCAAATAATACCTCGACGCCTGCGCGAGATAAATCAGAATAAATTTTTTCAGCCTGATCAATGACATTATCATCGGTTCCCAATATTAATAAATGCACTTGAAATGGCGAGATACTTTCAGGCCAAATTATCCCTGATTCATCCGACAAAACCTCGACCACTGTCCCCATCAGACGACCTAACCCAATCCCGTATGACCCCATTATGACCGGCATCGACTTTCCTGATTCATTCTTAAAATCAAGACCTAAGCTTTCCGAAAATTTTGTACCTAGTGGAAAGATATTACCAACTTCGATTGTGGTCGCTTTTTTTAGTTTTGAGAGCTCAATATCAAAATTACTATAACTAGCTATCTCTGAATTGTAGGCGTTAGCTGTTGTTTCATCGATAAAAATAGTGTCTTCTCCTGCGTCAGAAATCGTCTGAAACTCATCCGTAAAAGATTCCGTAAAGGATCCTCCAGCTGCTTTAGTTCGGTAAGTCAATTCACCAATTCCTACTTTTCTAAAGATGGATAGATATGCTGCAGCACATTTCTCATAAAAAACTTTAAAATCTGCCTCATCTTTATGAAATGAATATAAGTCTTTCATTAAAAATTCTCGACCACGCATAATGCCACTTTTAGCTCTTTTTTCATTGCGGAATTTTGTTTGAAACTGATAAATATATAGTGGCAAATCTTTATGCGAATCGAAATGATTTATCAATAACTTGGTGAGCGGTTCTTCGTGTGTGAAGGCTAATCCAACTTCAGTATCATTTGATAATTTAGTTTTAAACCAATTGTCTACTTTATCACTATCCCACCTACCTGTCTCTTGCCATAATCTTTTATTCTGTAAAGTTGATAATTCAACCTCTTGTCCCCCGATCATATTCATCTCTTCACGAATGATGTCTTCGATTTTATTTATTACCCGTAATCCAAGCGGTAGTAGTGAATAAACTCCCGCCATCTCCTTGTGAATATAACCCGCCCTAATCAATAATTGAGCATTTTTTGAAACCTCATCTTTAGGGGCAAGTTTTTTAGTTTTAGTGAATAATTGCGATTGCCTCATGCTATTGCATTGTAGTCTATTTAATAACTTTTTTCTTTGTAAAATCGTCTCTAGATTAGTCGTATTATGTCTTGGGCGGTAACTGCAAGCATCAACAATAGTAACAAGCCGAAACCAACTAAATTAAGGTAACCAGCAAATTTAGGATTTAATGGCGACCCTTTTATGCCCTCAATTAATACCATCACAATCCGACCTCCGTCCAAAGCTGGAAATGGCAACAGATTTAATACCACTAGATTCAGTGATAAAAACGCCGCAAAAGATAATAGTGAACTAAATCCGATATCAAGCGCCTGTGAAGACAGCTGGGCAATACCAACTGGACCAGACAAACTAGCAAAGCTCTCACCCCCACTTCCTTCAAAAATACTACCAATCAAATCAGTAAATCCAATTGTAATGGCCGCCAAACCACTGATCGATCGATCCAGCCCATAAGCCAAACCGTCAATAAAATTACTACGCTCGATCACCAGCGAGTCCGCATAGACTCCAATTGCGCGACGATCAGGATCGGCTGCTATTATTCCTTTTTCTGGTTCGACCTTCAAAACTGTTGGATCACCTCCTCGAACTATCCCAAATTCGACTACTTCATTATTTGAAATATAGTTTATAAATGAATCAGAGTCTATATCGTCTTCAGCCAATCGATTAGTTCCGGCGTCATCGGGACTAGCTAAATATGAAATTTTATCCCCACCCTGTAATCCAACGTTTTCGGCTGGCGAGTTTGGACTAACGGCAACTACATAAAAACCGTCTCGTTCAGCCAGGTTATCAGTTGGAGTCAAAACCCCCAACCAAGCTGCTGCTGCAAATAAAAGTACCGCCGCGATAAAATTCATTAATACTCCAGCTATTAAAATAAAGACTTGTTTCCAGCGTTTGGCCCGAATAAATGATCGCTCATAGTCAGGATCATCCTGAATGGTTTCATAATTTTCACCAAAAATTTTTACAAATCCTCCAATTGGTAGCCAATTGAGAGTGTATTCGACCTCCGATTCTTTAGGTCGATAACCAAACAGTTTTGGAGGTAGACCAATTCCAAATTCAGTAACTTTTACCCCCGATAATCTAGCCGCCCAAAAATGCCCTAATTCATGGACTGTAATCAAAAAGACTAGAACAACTATAAAAACAATTATTGCGCTCATTATTAGATAGTGGTTAATTCTTTGTACTTGGTTTCGTAAATGTCATCAAATTCTTTATTATATTTAAGGGTCAGCTCTTCGACCTTATCCAATTGATCTCGAGCTTCGTCTTCGGAAATATAACCGTCTTTTTGTTTTTTCTGTACGTCTGATCTAATCTCGTCGCGATGTCCTCGCAAGGTTACTCGAGCATCCTCGTGTTTGGATTTGGCAGCTTTGGCAATCTTTTCTCGGGTTTCGGTGGTTAATTCGGGAAAATGCACTCTGACCCCCTTGTCATCAACCGAGGTTGAAACCCCTAAATCCTGGGCGGTAATAGAAGTATCTATTGGTTTAATCAAATTATTATCCCATGGTGTCACGCGCAAGGTGCGGGCGTCTTCTGATACAACTGATGCAACCTGATTAATCGGTGTTTTAGCCCCATATACTTCAACCTGAGTAGAATCAAGCAAAGATGCGGAGGCCCGACCAGTTCTAATTTTTGCCAGTTCTTTGATCAGCCACTCTTTAGTATCTTCTAATTCGGTTTTAAAATTTTTTAAAATATCCATTTGTTATTAGTTTAACAAATTGCAGCAGCACTAGCTATAGAACTATTTTACAGATATACATAATAATTCGTACAAATATTTTGGTAATATCGTATTGTCAGTGTAGCCCCGAGCCAATTGCAACCATTTCTTTTGATCCGATACTGCCAAACTAGCAAATTCAGGATCAACTAGGAACTCATTTAGCAATTGCCCAAACTGGTTTTGCGCGCTCAGCTCTTCCCACCAATCCAGGCGCTCGCCTACAGACTGTGATTTTAGTTTATTTAGCAATGTGCCACTGGTATTAGTTTTATCAATTAATTGGGCTACCATTACCCGAGATCGAACGGTCGGAATTAATTCTGCAGCTGGTCTAGTAAGTATCACAATCTGTTTTGTTTCGCTCAACTCTTCTAGGGATTTAAGCAATGAGTTTTGTACCACGGTAGTTAAAATGTCAGCGCGAACAATGAAAAGATCGTGGCCAAACGAAGAAGTGATTAATTTTTGTTTTAATTCACGAATGTCGGCGATGGTTGGTTTACCATTTTGCGGATTTATTATATGAAAATCGGTCGCCTTTGTTTGATTAACTTTAATCCAATTTAGGGTTTTATCAAAACTACCGGAATAATACAAAACGAGAGCAGGATAGTCTGAAAAATTTTTCCAATTTAAAGTTTTATTGCCCTGAACTAGAGTAAGATTTTGATTAATTAAATCCATTTTGATAATAACCGTCGTTTATATAGATCCAGATGAGCCAATACTTCGCCAGTACCTTTGGCGACACATAATAGCGCTTCTTCAGCAACGTGCGCCTTTACTCCAACCCGATTCGAGATCAAGGTGTCAAATTCGCGCAGCAATGACGTACCACCAGTCATCAAGATCCCATTATCGATTACATCAGAAGCTAATTCAGGAGGGGTAGCTTGCAAAACTCGTTTTATGGCATCAATCATCTCGTTTAATTCCGGCTGGATCATGGGAATTATTTGATTAGAATTGATTTCGACATTACGCGGTAATCCATCCAACATCGACCGACCTTTAATTGCCGTGACCAGTGGGTCATCAAGGGCAATTGCGCTGCCGACCTCGATTTTTACTCGCTCGGCGGTGCGATCCCCTATTTGTAGTCCATGCTTTTTCTTTACAAATTCGATAATACTGGCATCAATTTTATTCCCAGCTATTTTCACCGATTCCGATGCCACAATGCCACCCAGTGAAATCACCGCAACATCGGTAGTTCCGCCACCAATATCAACTATCATATGTCCAGATGGTTCTTGAATTGAAACACCAGCTCCGATTGCTGCCAAAATTGGTTCTTTGACTGCATAGGCTGATTTAGCGCCGGCCTTCAAAGCTGCCTCTACCACCGCATCTTTTTCGGTCAAGGTCACTCCAGCAGGAACCGAAACTATAATGTCAGGCTTTAACAGTGAATATCGTGAAAGTGATTTAGCTAAATAATATGAAATCATCGCTTCGGTAATACGATAATCAGCAATGACACCGCTTTTCATTGGGCGATAAGCCACAATGTCATCAGGGGTTTTGCCCACCATCGTATAGGCTTCGCTACCAACTGCCAGCACTGCATTATTTTTTCGGTCAATTGCCACTACCGTGGGCTCGTTTAGAACGACTCCTCGTTTAGGAACATAAACCAAAGTATTGGCCGTTCCCAGATCAATTCCTAGCCGCGACTGTAAAAAAGGTTTCATTTGCCTTATTTTAGCCCATTGAAATTACATGCGCTAACTAAATCATGATTAATATCAGAATAATCCAATGCTATTATTAATACTGTTATGAATATCGCCACTTTCCTGCCTTTGACTGCAGCCAGAGGACTCGAAGAGGTGTCATTTTTTACCGATCAGGATCTAGAAGTTGGTGGCCTATATAGTCTTAAAATAAGAAATAAAACTAATCAAGCAATTCTACTATCGATCGATTCGGCCCTTAATCAAAAAAATAACCTCAAAAGCACTGACTACGCTTTAAAAAAATTGTCCCAACAATCAGACCCGAAAATTAAACTGCCCGGCAATTTTATCATGGCAATTGATAAACTAGCTAGTTTTTACGCTGGTAATCGTGGTCCAGTTGCCAAACTGCTTTTAACCAAAATAGAGATGTGGCAACAGATTCAAGTAGGATCAGTTAAAAAAAGGAAGTTTAGTATCAGTCAATCACATCCTCTACATCTATGGCAATTTCCTCCAAGCGGTTTACAAAGGCACTTAAAAAGACTGATACGAGAAAATCAAAAACCAGTGGTTGTGGTTGTGAGTGACGAGAATCAGTCCGCCATGATGCTGGGGATTTTAAGTGATTTGAAAACATTAGCATTAAAACCGCAGTCAAAACATACAGTTTGGCAGCAAATTAATGATTCGGAAATTATTATCGTCCCCCGTAGCCTTGGACCATTGTTTTGTTTGGGTGATTTTGAAATTATTGTCATCAATCCCGGTGGGGAGTCTTGGCGAGAACGACGTTGGCCGCATTTTCATTGGGATAAAGCCATTGAAGCTGTAGCCATTGAACTAGACCGCGATTTATACCTGTGGAGTAGCTTGTTGCCAAGCAATCATTACCTAACCCTGAAAACCCAAAAAAGCACCAAGAATCAAATTTTTGATATTAATCTAGAGTCTGACCAAAAAGCCGTTCAGCCTAATATTTATCGTCGAAAAACTGGGCAAAAAAATATTATTGACGTTGTATTTGATCGATCAGTTCAGAATGCTTTGCAAAGCTGGGTGTCAAAACAGCAAAAAACCCTGGTTTATGTCACTAGACGAGGATTGTATCCGGTGCTAGTTTGCCAGGATTGCCGCCACACAAACTATACCAAGAACTTTCGCGAACAAATTCAGCGCTATCAAATTGCCAGTAATCTTCAAGAATGGTCAGATCCAAATACTACCGAGGAGTGGTTGGATCGTTGTGAAGAATGTGGCTCGTGGCGTCTTCACCCGCTAGCCATCACCCTTAAGCAAACCGAGATCGCGTTGCGGGAATTACTTGGCGAAGATCATAATATTTCGGTGGTAGATACCGTAACTGATACCCCTGCTCAATCACGTAAAACTATAAAAAATTTTAACAATGGAGACTCAACAATACTTTTAACCACCCAGCGAGGACTCTATTTGCAAACTAAACCGGTTCCGAATTCGATAATTGTATCAGTTGACGCCGCCCTCTCTAGTTCAAGTTTAAATGTCGAAACTAGTATCATCAGACTATTAGAACATGCCAAATATTTAACGACGCAAAATTTGTTTTTACAAACCAGGCTAGAAGACAATCGAGTCTTGAATACATTTATAAATCAAACCTATCGAAAACTTCAAATTCAAAACCTACGCGAGCGGGAAAAAATGAACTTTCCCCCGTTTTCTACCCAAATAAAACTTACTCTGCCAGTGGATCATAATTTGCCATATGAACAAAATTTAAAATCATTATTAAAAAAACTGAATAGTAATCTGGTGATACTGCCGGGATTAGATAATTATAAGGTTTGTTTAATTACCGTGCCCCGTCCTATTTGGCATGATGACCAATCTTTGCCGCTAAAAAACTATTTATTCAATCTTCACAACAAATATTCAATTCGGATAAATCCTGATATATTATTATAATTGTATGACCAAACCATCATTTGTATTTTTTGGTACCCCCGATCGGGCCAGAATTATCTTGGATAAATTGATGCTAAGGGGTTTGACCCCAAAAGCAATCGTTACCGGTCCCGATAAAAAAATTGGGCGCAAACAAATCCTAACCCGTAATACAGTCGCGCAATTTGCCGATGACAATGCCATCACCTGCTACCAACCCCACAATCAGCAAGAGCTGTCTGAACATGGAGGAGCGCTATCCAAACTAAAACCGGATTTTTTATTGGTGGTAGCCTACGGGCAAATAATCCCCCCCGACATACTTTCAATACCTAATGAAGCACCTATCAATGTTCATTATTCAGTCTTGCCAAAATGGCGTGGTGCCTCGCCAGTGGTGCAGCAGATTCTTCATAATGAAGACCAGGTCGGCATAACCTTTATGCACATGGTAGAAAAACTAGACGCGGGGCCAATTTATTACATAAAGACTTTACCAATGCCAACACCACTGCCGACCGCCGGGCAGTTAGCAACCCAGCTATCAGAAATTGCCGCTGGTTTAATCCCTGGACTATTCGAAAACATCAAATCTGGCAAAACAACGCCACAACCGCAAAATCATGATGAAGCTACTTACTGTCACAAACTTTCCAAAGCAGACGGTCAAGTTGATCTGGAGGACGATCAGTTTGCTATTTATAAAAAAACCAAGGCATTACATCCCTGGCCAAAAACTTTTTTTTATGTAATTCGAAACAATGGCAAACATCGCATTGTTATAAATGCAGCTGATTTTAATCATGATACAAATCGAATTAACATAAGCTCGGTTACTCCAGCTGGTAAATCGGTGATGACCTGGGTAGAATTTACTAATTGGTTGGGACACGACCCTTTGTTACCTAAAATCTAGGAGCTATTTCTCGCGTAGCATTTCTTTAATTTGACGGGCGCCATCACGTGATTGGTCACGTTTTTTTTCCATGGTTCTGCGTACTTCTCGCACAATTACTTCGCGCATGGCATCAATTGCCGCATAAATGTCATTGGCTGTTTCGTCAGCATAGAAAACCTCACCGGAACTATGTAGATTTATTTCAGCCCGATATATATCACCAGACTGTTGATCACTGACAGTTTTGGCCAGCTCGATTTGTGCTTGTGCCGAGGTGTCAGAATCATCAACTACCGCATCAAGTTTTGCCAGGTGTTCTTCCAGATAAGTCTCGATTGCATCACTCTGTTTGATGTTAGTGTATTTTAAACTATAAGGTACAGCCATATTATAAGTTTTAACTTTTACATATTCTATTATATCAGCTGTACAATCTGCTGCACTTGACATTAAAATCCAAGCGCTTGCAGGTTCGGATATTTCCGCTATTATCTAGCTTGTCGGGTTACCAACCGACGTAAAACATTCCGCGATAGCTCAGCGGTAGAGCAACTGGCTGTTAACCAGTGGGTCGTAGGTTCGAATCCTACTCGCGGAGCCATGTAAAGAAAAGTCGAGTATGAAAATGCTTGGCTTTTCTTCTTGCTATACTGTAGTTATGAAATACTTAAAAAAGTTTCGTGCGTGGGAGAAAAAGCAAATGAAAAATCCAGAAACAATACTTGCTGTTTGGATCGCTTTCGGTGTCATCCTTGGCATCGGTATGGATAATATTGGTGCGGGAATTGCTATTGGGGTGGCGATTGGAGTAGCGATGTATACTACGAAGAGAAAATCAAAAAAAAATTCGCGTGACGAACAAGATAATCAAAATTTAGAATAGTGATTTTTGGTTTTTTTAGCATTATCAAAATATTAAACAAAAAGCTTAACATGGAAAACATCATTTATATTCTTCACTGGGGCTCACCAATTGGTATGGGACTGTTTTTTTTCTTATCAACTGCTGGCACAGGGATTCTTTTCTGGGGGATCTCTCGTTTTAATAAAAGTAGAAACAAGTAAACATGCGAGCTGTAATAGCAAGCGGCTATGGTGGGCCCGAAGTTCTTAGTATAAAAGAAGTTGAAAAGCCAAAACCAAATAGTGATGAGATTTTGATTAAAGTTAGAGCGGCTTCGCTGAATTCTGGCGATGTTCGGATGCGCGCACTTGATGGCGGTGACGGCCTTAAAGGTTTTATAGCAAAGGTCGTCATAAGGTTGTTAGTAGGAATAACGAAACCAAAGCAAATCCCAGGCAGTGTCCTCGCAGGAGAAGTTGTCGAGGTTGGCGAGAGCGTAACTCGCTTTAAGGTTGGTGATGAAATACATGCCATGGCTGGTTTTAGCTTTGGCGCGTTCGCTGAATACTGCACCTTACCAGATAAGCGTGCAATTGCTTTAAAGCCCAAAACTGCTACTTTTGAAGAAGCCAGTACACTAGCTTTTGGTGGTAATACTGCGCTCTATTTCTTGCGTAAAGCAGGTACAAGTAAAGGCAAGAAAGTACTTATTTATGGATCTACAGGAGCCGTCGGAACCTCAGCCATGCAAATTGCAAAATATCTTGGAGCCACGGTAACAGCCGTAAGCGGACCAGATGGCATGGAACAATCAAAAGAACTTGGCGCATCACAAGTTTACAATTATAAAGAGACTGCCATTAAAAATATCGAAGGAGAATTTGACGTAGTCTTTGATGCGGTTGGAAAAATCACCAAATCAGAGGCGACTCATTTGATTGCAAAAGGAGGTACGTATGTAACCGTTAATAGTCTGGATGTTGCAAAAGAGTTATCCGCTGACCTAGCAGAACTAACTGAGATGTATGATGAAGGTAAACTAATTGCCACTATTGATAAAACGTTTGATCTAGATAAAATCGTTGAAGCAAATTATTACGTTGATTCTGGACGCAAGAAAGGCAGTGTGGTGATTCTAATTAATTAGTATTCAACCATTGTGATAATTAACTCGAGGTAAGAAAATGCTGTTCTAACTCTTGGTACAATCTTTATATGAATCCCAAAACACTTTCAATTATTGCGGGGGCAAGTTATCTAGGAATTTTCTTCCTAGCAATTTACGCTAATTTTTTTGTTCTGGATGCCATTATTGGTGACCCAGTTGGTGCAGTTGCTGATAATCAGCAACATATTCGATTCGGAGCGATGGCGTTTCTACTCGCAGCTGTATTAGATGTCATTATCGCATGGGCACTATTTGAACTGTATAAAAATCACAAGTTAAGTCTGCTTTCAACCTATTTCCGAATCACACATGCAGTACTCATGGGTGCGGCAGTCTTCGCTCTGGTGCCAATTGTTGATATGTTGAGCGAAAATGAGATTCTGGCACAGGTAGATGTGTTTAACACACTTTGGCTAATCGGACTATTTTTCTTTGGGTTCCACTTGCTGTTACTGGCTAAAATTGTAAAACATATTCGCTTCATTCCGTACGTACTTGCTTTAGCTGGTCTCATGTATATCGTGGACACGACAGCTCAATTTACTTTCATTGATTACGAATCTTACGCTGATATATTTTTAATGCTTGTAGCAATACCAGCTGTACTTGGAGAGATGTCGTTTGCACTCTGGCTACTTATCAAAGGCAGAAAGCCAGTTAATAAAGGGACTACGCCAGAGCAACAATTAAACTAGTGACAAGCATACTAATGGCAATTGGCGCTCCTATTCGTCGCTCCCATCTACTACTGGTAATTAAGTTAAGGATTGATGAGACAAAATAAATTACAACCACTATCCAAATACCAACCCTTGATATAGATAACAATTCGGCGAGTAATAAATTAGCTTCAACTAATACTATTAATGCGGTAGCGACTACCAATAAAGCCTGCACTAATGCTGCGATTCTCAGCTTCTTAGGTAAAACTTCAAGATAAAAACCTCCCATAGTGAACTTACCCCATGGTGCTCCGGCAGATATAGTGATTTGAAAAAGTACTACAATCCCCGCAAGAACAGAATAGACTATCGCGGCAATCTCTATCATGATACTTATCAATTTTTAGAAATATCCTTAGCTAAACTGAAGAACCACAGTATTTGACTGATGACGAAAATTCCAATCCCGATATCTGCCAGATAAGGCAGTGCAGAAACCACTCCCCCGACAAAAACTAGCGCCCCAAGTATACTTGTAACCTTCGAACTAAAACGTGCTTTATACATGGTTAAGCTCATGAGTCCAGTAAAGACACCACCAAGCAGTTCATTGCCGCCGCCAAGGGCATCGCTGATGATGTCAATTGATTGCCAGGCTGAGGCAAGGTCACTCGCTGCAGCTCCATTCATAATAAGAGTAGTAACTGCCATAGAAATAAAACCACTAGCAATAAGAATCGTTGACCATACCACACCTGTAATCAAACTAAGTAGACTGAGAGTCGGTTGTTTTTCCTTGAGTTTCAAATATAAATAAGTTGCAAGAATGATAATGCCAAATGAAAATAGAACGTATATATGCAGAGTGGTGATGTGAACTAGGACTGGATTATTACTAATAATATTAATTTGCTCACTAGCTGAGGTCGCACTGTTATATTTTAATAATTGTAAATACACAAATATACCGCCGATATAGGAAAGCCCGCCATATACAGCACTAATAATCGCCAGTTTCTTGGGTAATTTCATAATACAATTATAACAATAATCCACGGCAGTGCCTGCCAACTATCCTTCAAGTACTAAAGTAAGAAATAATTCATTAATATCACTTAATTGTAATGCGCACCTTATTCTTTTCCCGATTTAGAGTTCTGAACCTATCTAACTAACCGGAGCCAAGTTTTAAATTAAGTAACAAATCACCACCTCGGGGTGTTTTTTTAGTAAAAAATATTACACTACACATCTACCTATTTTGGGGTGACTGTCACCTATTTCTGTCACCTATTTCACCTATTTCTTTTTTTTCCAACTATTTGTTTTACATTTTGTCACAGTGGCTGGCACCCAGTCTTGATCCAGCATATTTATCTTTTTGCATATATCTGAGTTAGTATGTAACTAATGACAAAAAAGGGTGCTAAGCAAGTAGTTATAGGGCTGTCAGCATTGCTGATTATCGCAGTTGCGGGCATAGTGCGGTTATATCGATTGGAAACACACGCGCAGGATCAAATCGTTGATTTGCAACTACATTTAAGTAAACTGCAAACTGAGAACTCTAATTTGGAATCAACCCTGCAAAACCAACAGAAATTAAATGATGAATTAGCTTCTGTTTTGACTAATACCCAAACCGAGCTAACTGAAATTGCCGCCGAGCTCGAAGATGAGGAGGCCCGATTGAATCCTTTGCGAAACTTTTTATCAGATGTTGCCACCGATGTTCAAAAGCAGAAAAAACTGGCTTTAATTGATCCCGAGCTACTGCAAAAGTATTCTAATGTATATTTTCTAAACGAAAACTATGTACCTAGCAGCCTCAATCCAATTCCAGATCGGCACACCCTCAAATCTGAACAGATTCATGCCAAGGTTCTGCCTTTTTTGCAGGATTTACTGCAAGATGCAGCTGAAGACGGGGTCGAACTAAAAATTGCGTCAGCCTATCGATCATTCGATCGTCAAGCGCAACTAAAACAACAATACACCACCATCTATGGCGAGGGCGCTAATCAGTTTTCGGCTGATCAAGGCTATTCAGAACACCAGCTAGGAACAACTGTTGATTTTGTTAGTCCAGGGTCAAATTATAGCCTAGACGGATTCGAAAACACTACAGCATATCAGTGGTTACAGGATAACGCGTATAAATATGGATTTGTCTTATCTTATCCTCCTGATAATCAGTTTTACGTATTTGAGCCCTGGCACTGGCGATTTGTAGGCACTGAACTAGCGGACGATCTGAATGATGAAAATGCCTTTTTGTATGACATAGATCAACGCGACATTCAACAATATAGACTCAATTTATTTGATTAAGTGAAATTAAGCTATTTTTCATTATAAACACATACCTTGACTAGAGTTGAAATTTAATGTTGTTTTTATTATATTTAATTTAGACATGGCTGATCTACTATCAAATCAGCCAAAACCCTTCCCCAGCCCATCAGAAACATGAGCACCTCGCCACGAAAGGTAATGCTGGCCATCATCCTCTTCATTGGAGTGATAATTGGCGTTTACCTAATCATGAACCGAGACACGTCACGGGAGGTTCCACCAATGTGGCGCACCGAAAACGCTGACCCGGTTTTCGCCACTGTACTTTCCCAGCCCCGCAGCCACCCTCGGCTGCCGGGCACTTTTTTTTATTTGGTGTTTTTTGTTAAATAAGCTAATATAGCAACACACCTATTTATTAGGGCGAGTGGTGGAATTGGTAGACACGCTAGTCTTAGGAACTAGTGGCGCAAGCCGTGGAGGTTCGAGTCCTCTCTCGCCCACTACAGAACTTAGCCAGGTAACAGAGTTACCTGGTTTTAGTTTTTGTGGTGTGATATAGGATGAGAAAGACGCAGCGGGACCCAATTTATAAATTGGGATGCGAGCCAGGGTTGTGAGTGCATTATTTTATTAAAAAAATAAGCAACTCCTGACCGAGTCCCTGCCTGACAGCAGGCAGGCTCTCTCGCCTACTCAACAAATTACCACCATGCAGTGGTTTTTTGATCGCGCATGCCGCCATTATCATAAAACAGCTAATTTTAACTGTTTTAATTTTGTCATAGATCAAATCTAAAATACAATTTTAAACAAGCAACAACTTACTTAGCTACTAATCCTAATTATGTACTTGTAATAATCCCTTTTTTAATTGCTACGGTAGACATCAAAAGTAGATTCTTCGCCTGGAGCGATTTCATCCAGAGTGTTGTCGAAAAACTCCAGGATTCCCCAGGCACCCAACATGATTACGATTCCCAAAATTCCCCAGGCAATATGGCGCTGTCCCTCGGTTCGTTTTTCCTGGTTATCAGCATTGCGAATATATTTAATTAGTCCAAATAGAAAAAATACCGCCGCCAGACCAAAAAACAAAAAAATGAGGGGGTTTAAGACCTCATTGATTAAAATATTGATTAAACGCTCCACGGTTTAATTGATTACAATCCAGGTATAGTTGGTATATCACCTGTTTCAATCCTATTTTCATTATCAACATCAAAAGCGTCTTGCAGTAATTCAACCAAACCAAATAGTGACACAATTACAAAGATGCCGATCAAACTAAAAATAATTCCTTTGCTGGCATCTTTTCTGGCTTCAGCATCATTTGATTTAATTATAAATTTAACAATGTTGAATATAAACACTACTACAGCAACACCGATTAGTAATGGTATTAGCAATTCAATTATATCGCCCACTCGACGAATTAGGGTAGAGAAGTTCTCCAGCTGGGCAAAGGCTAATTGAGGGACCAGGGCACCAAAAGCTGCTAGGGCAATTACTTTATTCTTCATGTAATAAACTATACCACAAAACGCCTTATCTGACCTTATTTGTGGATAACTAGGTCAATCCAAGGCTGCTGGCAATTAATCTGGCAATGGCAAAAAATGAAATGGCAAAAAATGTTGCGATCAATCCATAAATTAATGCATCCCGTAATTTTTCCCGTCCCTCAGACGAATTTGATTTGGTAATACCTTTTACAACATTGAATATAAATAACAGTACTAAAACCGCGACCATGATGACTACGATCACATTGATATAACTTAAAATAATGCCAACAAAGTTTCTAAAAGTCATACTAGTTAAATACAGCGAGGAATGATTCAATCATAGTCAAAATTATATCAGCTGCTAGGATAATTATAATGCCGACAACGATATAAGTAGCATTACGTTTAGCATTCTTTAATTTATCTTCGTTTCCGGCAGCACTGACAAACACAAACCCGGTATAAACCAGGGCTACCACCAAAATCGGAATTGCGATCATCATTACCGCACGATAGAGTTTGCGAATTAATTCGAAAACACTACCAGATTCCAATGGATTAGATATTCTTTGCGTAATTTCATAGGCCTCTGGGGGGCTATAGATAGAACGATTAAAACAACTTGTTTGTGAGCTACTACATTCTGGATTCGAGGGATGGCTGCAAACACTTAATTCACTATTACAAGTCTGCGAGTCTGAACCAAAGCAAAATGTATTCCTCTCGCCATCTTCTGTGGCGTAATAGCACCAGTTTTGAGTAATTATCTTGTTAAAGCAGCTATCACTAATAGCACTGCACTCCTGATTAGTTTCGTGATCGCAAACATTTCTTTCAACGTTACAAGTTTGTGCGTCATCCCCAAAACAAAACTCTTCACGAACATTTTCATCATCACTTGCCAGGTAGCACCAATTGTCAGCACTAGCAATCATCGGCAAGCTCATAGCACAAGCCCATATGATAAAGATAGTGAAATTAATTTTTTTCATATTAATCAGCTAACAACCTAAAATCGGTATTTACCCCGGCGATGATAAATATGGTGTTTACAATTAGATACGCACCAAGGATTAAAGCAAAACCAATTGCCAGTTTTTTAAAAGATTCTTTGGCATCCTTTTTTTTGTCTGATGATCCCGCTGTCAAATACTTAAATCCGATAACTAATGTTACCAATACGGCAATTGCTAGTGATAGTTGAAACAATAAATCAATCAGCAAATTGCCAACCTGGATTAAATCATTAAAATCGCAGCGATTTGCTGAATCAGCCCGAACACTTTCCACATCGGTATTACAAATTATCAACCTACCGGCAAAACCATCATTTCCCTGCGCCAATGCAGCAGTTGGCCTAACCAAAAGGTAGGAAATTAATGCAAAGCTAGTCAATTGATATTTCATAGCTGTGTTAGGCTGGTGGCGTAGTTAGACAGCGCTTCACTAGTACCAACACCGCGGTACAATACGTCCGCAATTAATTCAGAAAACAAGTCAATTGTTTTGCTGCTGGGTTTAGGCCAGGTACTACTATATAGGGCCGATTGTGATGCCGCGGCAAGTACAGGATTGTTATCACTAACATTAATTTGTGATCTAGCGGTACTGATTAAATTCTGACTATTTAATAGATTAATGAAATCTTTGTCCGAGGCAAGCCCTGCGGCATATTCAACACTATCTGCAGTTTGGTCTGAGCCTTGGGGGAAATAAAAACCATAATAGTCAGCAATGACAAAAGGTTGATTGGACTTGATTTGTGGTAGTTTGGAAACATTAATATCCATATTGGGATTTAGTTCAATTAAATCGCTATATTGTGTCGCAAAATCGATATAGAAGACAGAATCCTCTGAACTAAACGTATCCCGACTACTTCTGTAGTTGGCGTTCCAGTTGTACACTCCTGAGTTTGGATTAGCAAAATCAGTATAGTAATTTAGGATTTGCTGTGCTTGGGGACTAGAGCTTAGCTCGGAAACGTATCCATATTCGGTTTGCTGTAGTGGCGTTGTTCCAACCTGACCCAATAATGATGCAAAAATGTCTTCACTGGCTACCACATTGTCGGATAATCCTAATGGAATAATTACCCGATTAACAACATTACCTGATCTCTGGGCAAAGGAATTTACTACCCGAGACATCTCACTCCAAAATTCTGGTACTGCCGTAATTCCATAGGCGTCCATTAAATTAGAATTCGAATAGATTATCAGCGGATCGACAGCCAGGGGAATCCCAAAATATCCTTCATTTGTCCGGAACGCGTCTTGGGCTCCAGATATATAAGTCTGTTTAAACTGACTTTCAGGCAGCGATTCAAACGGTATTGTTTTAAGCCTAGCGCCAAGGCCAGCTTGATTAGCTGAAGTGGTAATTAATATGTCAGGACTTTTACCCAGGGATAATTCGGATATTACCTCACTAACAAAATTCGCTGAATCAAATACCTCGACTGATACCTCGGCAGTTTCACTACTACTGGTTTGCAAATATTCGGTGGTTGGTCCAGACTCAAAATCAGTCCAAATTACTAGACTGGTTGCTTGGTCGCTACTGCCTTCCATTAAAATAAACGTCACCAACCCTGCCCCAGCAATAAACAAGGCGCTAGCTAACAGACCGATTTGGAACAAAGAAAGATTTTTCATCGTAATTATTCTATAGCTGCTACGATAGCATAATGATGGTCGGTTTGAGTGGTTGCCATGTGAATTGTAAAGCCATTATCCTCTAGTAATTTGGCCGCCTCATCTTTAGTCACTATTGAATTTGAATCAGGGCCCATATTATTAAAAGAATCATTCCAATCTATTAATAGCAAAATTGACCCTCGGGATAGCAAGCGTTTGATCTCGGCCATAAAGGCCTGTTTATCTTGAATTTGAAAAAGAGTGTTAGCTACTATACCGATATCTACCGAACCAGCCGGTATTTTAGTTGAATTAGATGATTCAAGATCAGACCAAACTGTATAAATATTGTCTCGACCTTGTTCTTTGGCTCGGGTTGCCAATCTGTTTAGTAAATTTTTTTGAATATCAATTGCATAGATACGACTTTTGTCAGCGATGCGATCAGCTAATGCGAATACGTATTCACCTGTACCAGACCCGAAATCAGCCACCGTTAATGGATTGGCTTGTAAATCAACTACTTGATCTAAAATGTCCAGTGACTGAGCTGCCGAGGTGAACATACTACAGTTTTACCAGCGAGCTTAGTTTGTCGCCTTTGCGTAATTTCATGATTTTTACTCCTTGGGTAGAACGGCCCAAAGTGGGAATTTCCTCTGCGCCTACTCGAATCACTTGTGAATTAGCAGACATGGCAATAATCTCGCTAGTTTCTTCTGTCATTACCGCTGCTGCTGCCAGTGGTCCTGTTTTTTCGGTTACCGATAGCGCCTTGACCCCCGATCCGCCGCGACCTTGTACCGAATATTCATCGATAGCGGTTTGTTTACCATAACCTTTTTCTGTAATCACAAATAAATTGGCACATTCTTTGTCATCACAACGGATGACTCGAGCTGATACTACCTTGTCGCCTTTTTTAAGCTTGATCCCACGAACCCCAGCGGCCGTACGACCCATCTCGCGAACATCTGATTCATCAAATCTAATTGATTGCCCGTCTTGAGTTAATAGCATGACATCATCTTTGGGCTGTACAAAGAAAGCGTCAATTAAACGATTATCTCCTTTAAGTGAAATTGAAATTAATCCTGAACGTCGCACCTCGTGGAATGAGTCGGCATCTGATTTTTTAACTGTACCATCGCTGGTTACCATAAATAATGAATAACTATCTTGTTTGATACTGGCAGGCATTGAAACGATGGAAGTAACCACCTCGTCTGTTTCCATCGGCAAAAAGTTCATGATTGATTTACCCTTGGTTGATCGACGTCCTTCTGGAATCTCATACATTTTGGTTTTGAACACGCGGCCGCGATCGGTGAAAAACAATAGATCGGTGTGGGTAGTTGCAAATAATAGCTGCGATACCGCGTCTTCGTCCTTGGTATTCAAATCAACTACCCCAACCCCACCACGGTGTTGCCGTTTATATTCGGCTGGATCAGTGCGCTTGACATAACCGCCCTGAGTATAAACCAATACTGATTCCGTATTAGGAATTAAGTCTTCGATCGAGAAATTTTTGGCTGAATGCTCGACCAAAGTAGTACGTCGGTCATCGGCATATTTTTCACGTATTGCCAGTAGCTCGTCTTTAACTACTGTTAGAATATTTTTCTCGCTTGATAGGATTTTCTTTAGCGATTTGATTAACTTTTGAATTTCCTTTAATTCGTCTTCGATTTTTTTGCGCTCCAGACCAGCCAATCGCTGTAATTGCATTTGCAAAATTGCCTCAACTTGTCGGTCAGAAAATTTAAATTTTTTAATCAAATTATCTTTAGCGCTGTCACGGGTTCGTGATTTCTTGATTATCGCAATAATCTCATCAATATGATCTAGCGCTTTGGTAAGCCCCAATAAAATGTGTTCGCGACTTTGGGCACGACGTAATTCATACTCGGTGCGCCGCCTAATCACAATTCGACGATGGTCTAGAAAAGCTTCCAGAACATCCTTAATAGCCATTGTTTGAGGCACACCCTGATGTAGTGCTACCAGATTTAAATGGAATTTGTCTTCTAATGGCGTGAATTTATAAAGTTGATTTAGAATCTTTTGGGGTTGCGCACTATTTTTTAATTCAACCACAATTCGAATGTCAGTAGTAGATTCATCTCGAATATCTTTGATGCCCTCGACCTTTTTATCCTTTACCAGATTGGCAATTTTAACAATCAAATCAGACTTTTTTAGCCGATAAGGTAGTGATCGAATCAGGATTTGGAATTTGCCTGCTTTCGGCTCGACGATTTCAGCTTCACCACGAACCACCATTGACCCCCTGCCTGATGCATAGGCCTCGTTTATATCGTCTTTGCCAAATAAAATCGCGCCAGTGGGAAAATCAGGCCCTTTAATAACGCTCATCAAATCCTTGTGGGTCACATTATCCTTGTCAATCAGCATGATTAAACCATCAATAACTTCACCCAAATTATGAGGCGGAATATTAGTCGCCATTCCCACCGCAATTCCTAAGGTTCCGTTTAATAGTAGCCCCGGAACAGCGGCTGGCAATACTTCTGGTTCTTGAATGGTGCCGTCATAGTTGTCGCGGAAATTAACGGTATCTTTTTCAATATCAGATAATAATTCCCCCGAAATTTTGGACATTTTTGCTTCGGTATAGCGCATCGCGGCGGCATTATCCCCATCAATTGATCCAAAATTACCCTGCCCTAGCACCAGAGGATATCGAAATGAAAAATCTTGCGCCATATTAACCATCGAATCATAGACCGCCCCATCGCCATGGGGATGGTATTTACCTAATACTTCACCAACCACAGCCGCTGATTTTCTGAACTTGGCCCCCGAGGTTAATCCCATGCCCCGCATTGCATACAAAATTCGGCGATGGACCGGTTTTAGGCCGTCGCGAACGTCAGGTAGCGCTCGCATCATAATAACTGACATCGCGTAGTCCAAATACGCTTCTTTCATTTCACTAACGATGGATTGTGGTTGGACTCCTTCTTCGATTATGGGATTGTTTGTAGAATTTTTTTCAGACATAAATACTTATAAATTATAACATGAGCAATTTCTTTAATATTTAAGGCAAGAAATCGTAGTTTGACATTGGAATAAATTCTGGTGATTGATCTGTTATTACATTTGTTTTGGCATTGAAATCATTATTCGAGTCGCTATCTAGGAATTCTTCTGTTGACGGTTCAGAACGCTCAAGATTCAGAATCTCGATTGCTGAGGCTCGACTGCGTTGACTCCAAGCAAAGCCAGCGCTATTTTTGACACTTGAAATAAATACCTCTACCGGACCTGCTGTCCTAACCTCGTCGACCGCAATACGATTAGTAGCCTGGGTAATTCGGCCGGGCAGGGTCACCAACCAAATTATTGCAATTAGGCCCGTTAATCCAGTTGACACAACCAACGTAGTGCGTCGGCGTTTTTGTACTGTCTGATTGCGGATTGATTCAATGCGGTAAGACATATTATTGGATAAAATAAGCCACCGGATTTGACCCAATATCGCTTGATCGCAAACTAAGCTTATCAGTAGTCTCTAAATCATGACTTAGCGCCTCGTTAAATGCCTGAAGATTAGCATCTTTTATATTATTCGGTCCGGTAGGAATTATAATTTTGGCTTCTAATTTAGTGGCCAGTTTATGAGCGGCTACTGGCGAAAGTACTTGATCGCCGCAAATTGGCAATATTAATATATCTACGTTGTCCACCTGTTCCAGGACATTTTTAGGTAATTCGACCGGCTCATGCGCCCCCAGGGCCAAAATATCTATCCCATCCAGTTCGAAATAATAATTTGTATTCAAACCAGGCTGACTACCATATATAGTGGTTGAGGCTATCCCGTATATAAAAAGTCCTTCGCGTTCGTATTCTCCAGGACCAGATATAACAAAACTATCTTTTGATTTGGATTCAAAATGTTCGGCTGAGTCGAAACCTGACTGTGAAGCTGACAATAGAATCACATCGGCTGAGAAGGTACCATTGGTGAGGTTTTTTTTATTACTAGAAGGATTTAGTGCCAGATTCAAGCTACCTTGGCTGATTTTAAATCCGTGATCACTAAGGCGAGTAATAACCATAATGTTCGTAGTATAGCAAAAACTTTTGGATCGCAGAACCTAGCCTCTATAAATAAATCGCTTTGTTGCGTACGTGTTCTTCAAAATTTGTAGCAAAAATAGTGGTGCCGTCCGCCGCAGATAAGTAAAATAAATACTCATTTGCCTGCGGATTTCTGGCTGCTTCAAGGCTACCAATGCTGGGATTGGCAATGGGAGTTGGCGGCAAGCCATAATTTCGATAAGTATTATAAGGATTGTCCTCGTCTAGTTCGCTTTGAAGAATTTCAGAACTTGGTTTATCCAGATAGTAATCAAGCGTGGCATCAACCTGTAACCTCATCCCCATTTCTAAACGTCGCCAAACGATATCAGATACTAGGCGGCGATCGTTTGGATCTATTACTTCCCGCTCGATTATTGACGCAACAATCACCTCGTCTCTTGTGAGTTCTGGCTTAAAAACAGCGGTCTTTTGGTTAAAATTTTGTAGCATCTGATCGACTAATTGATCAGCGGTAGTGTCAGTTTCGATAAAATAAGTGTCGGGGAAAATATATCCTTCTTTATCAGATATTAGCTCGCTAAATTTAGCAATATCCATTTTCAGCTCTTGACTATCAACTAATTCTGCAAGGGCTGTGATAACTTTTCTGTTGTTAAAGCCTTCAGGAATCACCAGTTTGGCTGCCGGAGCTAGACTGCTGTGATTGTCAATTGATTCCAATACATAACCCAGATTATCGCCAGCGCGAAAACGGTAGGTGCCAGCCTTGGGTTGAAAATTATTTAATACTGCATAACTACGATAATAAAGATAGTTTGGAGCTAGTTCAGACGGTTCAATGACGTTATAAACTTCGCTCAAACTGCTTCCGGGGGTAATAGTTAGCTCTAGGGGATCATCAAGTTTGTTAACTTCAAAAATATAGACCCAGCAGATTAATAGAGTAATTATAGTTAAAACAATTATTAGTACTATTGTAGTGACTTGTTTTTTTAGGGTGTGTTTTTGCACGAGCATTACTGATAAATAGTAGTGTAGCAAAATTAAGCTAATTAGAAAAAATTAATACTGACTAGACTTATTAATTATATCGGTAGATTAGACGGCGGTTCTGATTTGATAGCCTCGATTCGTTTTAATACGGGTGATCCTCCATTGATTGGTAAGTGAAAAATAGTGGCAATATCGCCAGCTGTCATTTTGAATGAATCTGATCCCAGAATATTGCGATGCGGTTGATAGAATCCGGATCGACGTTTGTAGGCACTGATAAACTCTTTTTCACGAACTCGTTGCCATTTTTTAACAATTTTAGCGAAGGGTTTGTTTAATCTGGCAAAATCCTCTTGCCAATCAGAGCTAAAGTCAGTTTTTTCACTAGGCACAATTGCATTGCTCCCAGCCGAGCTGAATCCTTGCAGGGATTTAATCAGACCAGCAATATTGAAAGAATTGAATTTGTTATCTTCGGCAACATATGCGCCACGAATTATTACGTCATAATTAGTTTGATTTTTACGATCGCCCAAACCAAGCATTAATAGGTCAACTCCTGGGTCGTAAACTTTATTAACAGTAGTATCAACCACCTTACCATCTGGACCAACAATTTTTCCCTCTACCTTTGACCCCTCTTTTAACTTATTTATAAATTCTTCTAGTTTGTTGTTTAGAGAGGGTTTTTCGGCAAACGGTAGGGCTTGACCCTGCTTCCAAGTTTGCTTGTGATCCCCGCGGATCATGATTTGTAGCCACAACTCTTCCCCATAACCTATTGAGCCCATATACTCTATAAATGAATTGAACGGATCAATCTTGCGAGCGTCTTTCTTTTCGTCTTCAATTTTTTCCAGCTGATTCGAGGTATAAGTTTGAATTGGGAAAATTTCTTCGGATTTTAGACCAAACTGCAGTCCTAACAATTTATAATCATCGATATAGTGATCGACCGGCCGCAAATAGTCTTCAACCCTCTCGAACTCGACGCCAGTATATTGGCCATAAAACTGACTTTTAAATAAACTTTCCAATTTTTCCGGTACTTGGGCATAGAATCGTACCTCGCCACTAATTGATACGATTTCCAGTGAGATATGAAGCGGCACCCGACCATCAATAAATCGATCCAGGTAGGTACCATAGCTTTTGTCATACATGGCATTTAATATTTGATGCATAGCTGCTGGAGTTTTATCAACCAGTGGCGGTACTTTTATCCTCAGTAAAACTGGTCGGTAATTGGTTCGCTGCCATTTTAGCCGCCGGTATGCCAGCCATGCAAAACCCGCACCGCTGATAAAAATAAAGGGTAGTATTAGTAGTAGCAGATTTATGACTATATTTATGGTCGCTGCAATCATCTGTTATTAAGTATAGCAATAAAAATTTACTTATAAGGTAATATCGCTATAATAAAATAAGTGAAAAAATTAGATCTCCTTGGCCTTCTTGATAAGTATGAAAAATTAACTTTTATTAGACACTTAGATAGTTTGCAGAACGCTTATTACCGCGAAGATAATTCAGCAGAACAACAGCGATTAAAGCAATTACCTAATCGTGAAATCCCCCTATCAAAACTAGGCTTTGAAAATGGTCAAAAAATGGCACCAATTTTTGCTAAAGAATATGCTGATACCAACAGTATCATCCACTCGGGATATAAACGCACAATGTCAACGTGGAACGTCCTTTCTTCTGAAATTCCGCCAGATCAAATTGATGAAATTTCAGAATTTTTTTGTCCTCTTTTGGCCGAACGTGACGATGGTTTTGCTTATCGGATGAAACATGATGCAATAACAAATCATTATCCGTTTTATGATAGTTATAAGGAAATAGAAGGTAAGTTCTTCGAGCGACCTCCTGGTGGAGAAAGTGTATTTGATCTCAGCGTTAATCGAGCTTATAGCTTATTGAACTTATTACGAGACTACCATTTTGGTAAGCGTGTAATACTAATCACTCACAGTGGTTTTATTAGGGCTTGGCGTTTTCTAATTGAAAATTGGTCTTACGATCAAGCTGAAAGGAGTTTTATATCTGAGAAGATTAATAATGGATCGATTACTGAATATATTAATATCGATGGTGAACTTGTACTATCTAAATCAAATCATCAATTACATGAACATTAATAAAGCACTTTTGAATATTGTTAAAGAAATTATTAAGGATTTTAATGAAACTGAGCTAGATATCAAGCAGATCAGTGGTGGTAATAATAATTACATTTTTAGAACCGATAAATACATTGTTCGGTTGAATGAAGTTAACAACAAACGTTATTCAGCTATAAATTTCGAATATCAAACTCATTATAATAATTTACTACTCGAGGCAGGGGTAAATACACCAAAAATTATTCATTCTGGAATCCACAAAGGTTACCATTATCAAATACAACACAGAGTAGAGGGAGTTTCATTAATATCTCAGTGGTTTAACTTTGACCTAAAAACCCAACATCAGTTTGTAGCTCAGATTTGTACTGAGCTTAAAAAGATTCATTCGATTAGCTTTAATAAGTTTTCAATCCCAATTTTCGAACAAAATTACTCAAAGAATATGCTAATTGCTTTTACAGATCGTATTGCGTTTGAACGTTTCGAGAAACTAAAGCTTTGGCCTTATGAAAAACAAACTCTAATCCAGGCGAAAATCTTCTGGCATGAAAATAAAAACGAACTAGAGACCCTTAAAGATCCCGTTCTAGTTCATAATGATTTGACTTGGCGTAATATTATGTTTAAAGATCAAAAAATTACGGGAATCATCGATTTAGACTTAATTTGCCAAGCTCCAAAACATTACGAGCTATATCGAATGATTGATTTTTTTTATGATCCAAGCCTTTATTTACGAAATGAAATTGATTCTATGCTACCTTCTCGATCTATGATTAGAGTAGCTAAATCATTACAAGAAGAGTATTCAGAATTATTCAATAGTAAAAAATTAGCCACTTATTTAAGATTATATTATCTACAAAATTATACCTCGACAATGGTTTATCACATTAAAAATAATACTGCCGAGCGACGACAATGGGGACAAAAAATGTTTGACATCTACCAATCAGACTGGTTGGAGCAGATCTTAGATTAAGAGACAATGTCGTAAGTCCCGTCTGAATTTTTAGTAAAGTGTTTTTGATCTTGCAAATTGACTGATACCGTATTCGGTTTGACATAGCGCTCGCGCAGGACTCGCTCGATGATTTCTTCTTTTGGCAAAGGACCTTCTGACTGTAAAATATCAGCAATCACATCACGCACCACTCCTTCTTTGTAGCCCCATTCTTTAAGGGCGTATAAACCTCGACCAACTAAAACGAATCGAGAGTCTCGAATTAATTCATTATGAGTTGTTGCTTGATGAGCGCTTTTGCCAAATAGTTCCTCGATCTTGGCCGTAACTTCAGTAAAGTGCATTGGCGAGCCGTGTTTTTTCAATACTAAATAAGCATAATCGCGCATCCCTTTTAACTTAACAATAGGCGATGACGCCGGACCCCATTCGCCCAAAGGGTTTGAGTCTATTTCTTTGGAAATTCCTAACCAGCGACGCAGCGCCTCGTCGTCGTGATCTTGATGATCGTCCAGATGTTCTGCTAGGTTTTGGCGAAACATTTGCAGTAACTTTTCTTCCGAAACCAGTTCTTGCTTTGACAAATTTTTGCGCAATGCATCAATAGCATTATGTACCGCATCCGCAATTTTATCTGACAAACTCCATCGATGATGGTATTTAGAATTGGATTTTACCCGTTTAAAATCAGGGCTAACGTGTAGCAGAAAATAATAATGATTATGTTCACCTTCTTGCTGTGATAATTCAGAAAGCAAATCTTCTTCTGATATCAGAGAGCCCATATTTTCTACCGCTGATCGCAATTGCGCAAAGGACTCTAGATGTTCGTCAGCGACATCAGATTTACGAATCCTCTTGAGCGACTGATTTACAATTTGACGAACTCGCTCTCGAGTAATGCCATATTCTTGCCCAATCGATTCTAGGGTTTGCGAATCGGTACCGTCTAATCCAAAACGACGCGTCACCACGTCCTTGGAGCGTTTTGGCAACGAGTCTACCAATACTTTGGTAACGTCATGTGGTTGAAATCCTAGTTTTGACATAATTATTGGAGGTCAAAAAGAGCCTGAATCAAGCTATTTTATCGCAGTATTACCTAGTAATCATACTTAAATTAGTCTTTATTGTCAATTACCAAATTTAAAATGCGGTTTTTAACGTAAATCACCTTTTTTGGGTCCCCTTTAAGGCGCAATTTAACTTTTGAATTGCCTTTGGCTAGCCTCTCTACTAATCCTTGGGCGGCATCCCGAGGCACTTTGATCTGGCCAATTTTTTTACCATTTATCTGTACTGGGATCGTAACTTCTTCGGTTTGCAACATTATCTCGTTATATTGGGGCCAGTCAGATTCATGAATTGACCCCTCACGACCATAGCGCTGCCATAATTCTTCGGCTAAATGTGGTGCAAACGGAGCTAATAGTTGAGTCATGGTTTGAAGCTGAACTTTAGTTATTTGTTTTTGTTTTTCTACTTCATTTGAAAAAATCATCAGCGATGACACCGCTGTATTGAGCTTTTTCTGATCGATCGATTCAGTAACGCCTTTGATCGCCTTTTGTAGCGCTACCTCGACCGCGTTAGGAGAATTTTTAGTCATATATTCTGACAATCCGTTAACCCGTTCCAAGAATTTACGAACCCCTACTAATCCGTTGGGATCCCAGGGATAATGCGATACTTCGTTATAAGGCCCCATAAAACACAAATAAGTACGCACGGCATCAGCCCCCACATTGGCAACTTGTTGATCAGGATCAATTACATTTCCCTTTGATTTCGACATTTTATTACCATCAGGACCCAAGATGATTGATCGATTTGACCGCTTTTTAAACGGCTCGTCACCGGCTGCTTTAGAGAGAAGGCCGCAGTCACGCATTGCTTTATAGAAAAATCGCGAATACAACAAATGCATGGTGGTGTGTTCGGCTCCGCCAGAATAAAAATCAACCGGCAGCCAGCCCTGTTGTTGGTCGGCAGTTGCTAGTTGCCGGCCATTTTGCGGGTCAGTATAGCGAACATAGTACCAAGACGAATCAACAAAGGTATCCATTGTATCAATGGCCGGTTTCCAACCATTGCCGAAAATCTCTTCGGTTCTCGCCTTGAGTTCACCTGATCTAGCCAGGGGCGCAGTGCCATCCGGTGTGTGGTCCACATCATTGGGAAGTAACCATGGTAAGTGCTGCTCTGGAATTGGGTGAGCTTGACCTTGAGGATCATAAACCACCGGAATCGGACATCCCCAATAACGCTGCCGACCAACTGACCAGTCACGTAGTCGATAAGTTGTCGCTGATTCGCCAAACTCCTCGGTAATTTTCTCCCCGGCTTCTGCTGAAGTTAAGCTATCAAAGTTTTCAGAATTCACCAATAAACCCTCAGCAGTAAAAGTTTTATAGGAAAAGTCAAAATATTTTTCAAAATAAGATTGGTGATGTGTGGTTAAAATCTTTGAGTTATAGATCTCGCTCCCTTTTACCCATTCTCCGTTTTTAGTTTCTTTGTCAACAATATTTTGCCTTGATTCAGAATTAAGTCTTACCAAATATAAACTCTCGGAGCATAATTCTTCTCGATTTTTTCTCTCTTTAAAACCTCTTGAGAAGGCATTCTCAATTAATAAGTGTGTTGATTTTATATCATTAAATCCAGACTCTTCAATCACTTCTCTTATTGCAGCTTCTTCCCTAGATTCTCCAGCTTCAACACTACCTCCAACTAATCCTTTTTCGCCATTCTCAAAGTTTACTACGTAAAATTTATCAGATTTTTCATCCCAGTGCTGAATTATCACTGTGCTAGCTTCAAATTCAAAAATGTTTTGCTCGGAACGAGGTGTACTCTGCTCTTTCATTACCGTATATGGAGCCACAACTTGTTTGATTGGAAGATCATAATTTTGCGCAAATTCAAAATCGCGTTCATCATGGGCGGGCACGGCCATAATTGCACCTGTGCCGTATGATCCCAATACATAATCCGCCACATATATTGGTAGCTCCTCGCCAGTCGCCGGATGAATCGCTGAAACACCTTCCAGTTTGACTCCCGTTTTTTCCTTGGCTTCTTGACGTTGTACATCAGTTTTTGACTGCGCTACCTTTACGTATTCCAAAACCTTATCTGCATTTGGAAGTCCGACTTCCAAATATTTATCAACTAGATTATGTTCTGGGGATACTACTAAATAGGTCGCACCATATAACGTATCCGGCCTCGTAGTGAATACCTCGACTACGCTAGGTACAGGCACTTCTTTTTGGTAAGTTGTTGGTTGTTGGTCGTCTGTCAATTTTACCTCAAAGGTAAAATTCACCCCTTGTGATTTGCCAATCCAGGCCCTCTGCGCGGCCTTGATTTCTTCTGGCCAATCCAGGCTGTCTAGGTCATTCAATAATTCTTCGGCGTAATCAGTAATTCGCAACGTCCACTGTTTTTGAGTTCGCTTTTCAATTGCAGAGTCACACCTCTCGCAATTGCCATCAACTACCTGTTCATTGGCGACCACCGTTTTACATGTTGGGCAATAATTAACTTCCGCCTCCGCTTCATAAGCTAAACCTTTCTCTAGAAATTGAGTAAAAATATATTGTGTCCATTTGTAATATTCTGGATCTGAAGTTTTGACTTCACGCGACCAATCAACTGACGTGCCGATTGATTTTATCTGGTCGGTCATGGTATCAATATTTTTATACGTCCAATCGCGGGGATCCAACCCGCGTTTTATTGCTGCATTTTCAGCCGGCAAACCAAAACTATCAAAGCCAATTGGAAACAAAATGTTTTTACCATTCATTCGCTGGTACCTGGCAATAACATCAGTTGGGGCATAGGCGTACCAATGTCCTACGTGAAGATTTCCAGATGGATACGGAAATTCAAATAAGGCGTAAAAATTTTCTTTACCTTCTACCGAGTCTTTAGTTTCATACAATCTCCGATCTGCCCAGTCTTGCTGCCATTTTGATTCAATTGCTTTATGATCATAATCCTTCGCGCTCATTAATTATGATTATAAAGTTAAAAGCTATAGGTTGAAAGTAACATTACTCAATTTTAGTTATTGAAATAGTTATTTAGATAAATAGCGAGGCGACAAGAGAAAATTTTAACAAGCCGTATTGATTATACGGTGAGTGAATTTTATCGCAGTTAACAAAGCTAATTGCTAAATAACTAATTCAAATCAGTGCGTTTTGAGGCAAAATAAAGTAATAACCCTAGACCAAACAAAATTGCTACTAATTGCACAGCTTGTGAACCAACCTGCCACAACTGACCCAGGGTTGATAGCAGCATAAAGAGACCCCCATAGGCCAGACCCAGCTCGACCCCTTTTGATTTAGATTTCCGGGCAAAAATTAGTGACAACGTACCGATTGCAATTAATACTACCAACATAACCAGCGCCCGATCGCGCTCGGCGGCCTCTCGTTCTAGATTGCAACTATAATTTTCATCGCAGTATCCCAACTGTCCTGATATCCTCGCCGATTCGTACCTACCCCCGTCGGCTTCACAACTATTCTTGTATTCTTCTATTTCTTCGGTAGAGAAAGTCAGTTCTTGACCTGATACTGGATCAAATCTGTCAGGTTCAAGTGCCTTATCAATTTCACTACCACAGTAATCGTTGTAATCTATCGATGGATAGACCACTTCCATCCCCTGATAAACAAATAAATTTAATAAAATCGCAATACCTAGTGCATATGGAGCCAAAACCAAAAAGTCTTTGAAATTATTCATTATTTATATTCTGACATACATTCAAGCGTGCATCTAGTATTACATTGCATAACCTAATCAAATCAAAGATAAACTATTCTACATTGTTTAATGTCATGATAAGGTTTGAGATTATATATAATACTATTTACAGAACAGATCATTTGTTATATAGTTTTATACAGATTGGGAGGCAAGTCAGGTGTCTGTGAATCCTTCGCGGATAACTACCTTGTCTCACTCGCCATTAAACCAATGCTCTATAACCTAATGCTATTACTCTTGGGATCAGTATGGTTTTATTTTGGCTGCGCCTCTGTGCTAACTATTTATCATTGTCGGAATGGAACTGCAGGATATCCTAGTTTTAAGCAATTTGTAATCTGGCTACCTATTGGACTACTATTAGCCCCTTTGACGGCCCTAGCTTACTTATTTGCTTTATTGTTTGAGCTAATGGAGAGCCAGAATGAAACCTGGCTTAGAAAAAACTTGTGACCTCTGGTCACGCTCACCGTCCCGACCTGTGCACCAGCGCGCGTCGGGACTTTTTTTATACTCAACTTATGTGATGACCAGCACCTTAACGTGTCTTGCGAAGACCTGGCGCAACATGAAGAGTCAGAGACTTTATATGGTAAGTTAGCTTATATTCTGTTTTTTTCTTAGTTTAAATTGCGAAACACCCACCAGAGGTGAATGTCACGCATTCCGCATAGAAACTTTGGCAGTAACATTATTAAATTACTATTTTGAAAATCAGATTTAAATATTTAGATGAAGTACGAGGAATAGAAAAACCTGCGCTGGAGCGGTACAAATAGTACCGCGAGCAAGCGGGCTTTTCGTATGACAAAGTAATTCGCTAAATAGTTAAGTCTTGAACTCCACCACGTCGCCGTCTTGAACGATATAATCCTTCCCCTCCAACCGCAACCAACCTTTATCCCGGGCGGCTGATTTTGATCCTGCTTCTAGCAGTTTATCCCACTCGATTACCTCGGCCCGGATAAAGTTTTTCTGGAAATCGGTATGAATCGCCGCCGCGGCCTCGGGTGCCGTTGAGCCGCGTTTGACTGTCCAGCCGCGAGTTTCTTTCTCGCCGGTGGTGAAATACGTCATTAATCCTAACAAATTGTAACCTTGCTTGATCAATTCATCGATCCCCTCGCCCGCGTCTATTTCCATATCCCGGCGCATTTCTGATTTTTCTGCTGCATCAAGTTCATTTATTTCTAATTCGGTCGATGCATCAAGTTTAATAAACAATGCATTTGTATCGTCAAAGTATTCCAACAGTCGCTGGTACCGATCATCGCTTACTTGTCCTGGATTTGTCGAATGATCGTCCAGATTTTGTCCGCCAGCTTGTTTATTTAAAATGTATAAAAATGGTTTAGCGGTTAATAAATGCAAGTGTTTGATTGTTGCCAATTCGTCATCAGATAAGTTTTGCTGTGTTATAAGAATATTTTCTTGTAATTTCAGCAGTATTTGATCCAGTAATTCATCGACCTGGATCGCATCTTTGTCTCCTCGTTTAATATATTTCTGGATTTTGTCACGGTGTTTCAAGACTGTTTCCACATCAGCCGCGCACAGTTCCCAATTTATAATTTTAATATCATCTAATGGGTTGATCTTGTTCGAAACGTGGACGATATCATCATCTTCAAAAATTCGTACCATCTGCGCGATTGCGTCAGTCTCACGAATATTTTGCAAAAACTTATTCCCTAATCCTTCGCCCTCGGCTGCACCTTTGACCAATCCAGCAATATCAACAAATTCTACAATCGCCGGTAAAGTCTTTTCTGATTGTGATAGATTTGAAAGTTTGTCCAGACGATCATCAGGTACTGGCACAACTCCTGTTGACGGTTCGATGGTAGCAAATGGATAATTAGCCGCTAAGACGTTTTTTTTAGTTAGGGCGTTAAACAACGTCGATTTTCCAACGTTTGGTAACCCAACAATTCCAATAGACAGTGACATAACTCTATTAGGTTACTTCAATAATCTGTTTCTGACCAGTCTGGTAGATAATTTCTAGCACAGATTTAACTGAATTCAATTCATGGTCAATATTGGAAACCAATCTGATGTACTGAACTAATTCGACCTTTTGCTCTAATTGATTATTGTGGAACAAATCATTTATTGCCTCTGGCTTGTTGACCTCAAAGCTAGAACTAATAATCTTCCCGTCATAATCACGCACGAATTCTGATTCACCAAACATGTATGTCTCGAAGTTTAAAAAGATCGATTGAGTATTTAAGTATTTTAGTAAACTAATTTTGTGCAGACTCTCGTCTCGTGCTTCTAGCACCCCTGGTAACCCCTGATCCATTTAGGTTAAAGAAACTGCAATTCCAACGACTGCAATTACTGCCCAGATGATATTTAACACTACGGGCTGGATGTTTTTATCCTCCCAAGCGTCCAGGGCAATACCGATCGCACCAACTAAATTGAGCCCCATGAATAATAATGATCCAGCCGGTATAACTTCAAAGGTAATTAAACCATAGGCGGTTAATACTAAAATTATTCCGATCCAACCTAGCGCTTCGGTGGTAACTTCCCATTTTTTTTCTTTGCTTTCGGTGTCTGTAGAACCGTCATCAGGCAACTTCATTATCGGTTCGTCAGTTTTAATATTTTTTAACGCTACAGTGTTATATTTTGGATCCATTGTGTCATTATAACATTTTGTCGACCTGCAGAAAGTGACCGGCACCGGAGGTGCCAGCCACTGCGTAAACAACCTTGGTTCAAGTCCAGG
>CAZHOI010000001.1:160658-305541 GCA_964534365.1 uncultured Candidatus Saccharibacteria bacterium
TTCTTGTTCTTGTTCTTGTTCTTGTTCTTGTTCTTGTTCTTGTTCTTGTTCTTGTTCTTGTGATGATTATCTCTTATCAGTTATGGTTAATTGTTATCGGTTTTTACGTTGCATTTTCATCGCCTCGACCTTCATCCGTTGCATCATTGCTGGATTTTTCATCATCAGCTTTTGCATATCAGCTTGATATTTGCTCATTACTGCCTGAGCTGCTTCCATCTGAGACTTGCCGTTTTTTGTTTCCGCCTCGATATCTTTGCCCATTTTTTCAAACAATTCTGGATTCTCTTCTAATAATTCCGAAATCATCTTTATTTGCGCATCATCAGCGCCTTGTTTTTTCATTTGCGACACCATCATTTTCCGCACCGCTTTGTTTTTTAAATCAGAAAATATTCCCATACGAACTATTTTATCTTATACATAATCTTTGTGCTATTTATCTTTATGAATGACCTGAAGTTTTTAATTATATTGAAAAATATATCGATATTGAAGTAATAGAAAATGCTATAAAAATAAGCAATGCAACGTAATTTTGTTTATAAAAAGAATTAATAGACAATAATATAAATGCTATAAAGAAATATAAAGCTAATTTCTGAGTAACATTGTTATTATATATGTGACTGGAAGAGTTAGACACATACCAGATTCCAATGATAATCAATAACAAACCTAACCAACCTGAAATCTCAGTCCAGTTAAATTTTGAGAACAACATAGTTATTGGTAATGTATTAATTATAAATCAACATTAGCCATTTGGGCATTAGACTGAATAAACGATTTGCGGCTGGAAACATCAGTTCCCATCAATACATCAAATATTCGGTCGGCCTCGGCAGCGTCTTCGACATCAACTCGTTTTAATAATCTGGCAGTAGGATCCATCGTAGTTTCCCACAATTCATCAGCGTTCATTTCACCCAACCCCTTATATCGTTGGACCGAGATCTTTTTGGTCTTCTTGTTGTCTTTAGCCTCATCTTCACTTACCTCAACCTCTCCCGCTTCGGATCGAGCCACGTTTTCGTCAATGTCATCTTGTTTGTCTTCGACAATACCATTATCGGCATACCATTTTTCTTTCTCTCCTTCGGTGTAAAGGTAGTCAGATTTCTTGCCTTGAGATATTTTATACAGTGGTGGCATCGCAATATACACGTTACCACTATCTAGAAGCGGTCGGAAGTATCGATAAAACAGGGTTAATAACAAGGTGCGGATATGAGCACCATCAACATCAGCATCAGTTGCAATAATTACCTTGCCATAGCGCAATTTTTCAATATCAAACGTGTCACCAATCGCAGTCCCCATCGCAATTACTAGATTTTTAATTTGCTCATTACCTAACATACGATCTAGTCTGGCGCGCTCGACATTTAAAATTTTGCCTCGCAGTGGCAGAATCGCCTGGGTCCGTCGATCGCGGCCCATTTTGGCCGTACCACCAGCAGAATCCCCTTCAACAATGAACAATTCTGACTCATCGGCTGATTTAGACTGACAGTCAGCCAGTTTCCCTGGTAATGTCATACCATCTAACGCCCCCTTGCGCAGAACTGAATCCTTGGCGGCTTTGGCGGCTTTGCGGGCCCGTTGGGCAAGAACAGCTTTATTGATAATAGATTTTGCATCTGACGGATTTTCTTCCAAAAATTCACTTAAGCTTTCGGCAAATACTGATTCCACCGCCGACCTAGCTTCGACTGAACCCAATTTGGCTTTAGTCTGACCTTCGAACTGTACTTCAGGTAATTTTACCGACACCACCGCCGTTAATCCTTCCAAGGTATCATCACCCGAGAAATTATCGTCTTTATCTTTGAGTAATTTATTATCACGAGCATAACTGTTAAGAGTTCGCGTTAATCCAGTTTTAAATCCAGTCAAGTGCATACCGCCTTCGGGGGTGTAAATATTGTTGGCAAAGGTTACTAGACGGGGTTGAATATCATCGACGTATTGAAAAGCAATTTCAACATTAACATCCTGACCACTTTCACCTGCATTCTCGACATCTTTTTCCATGTGAAAAATATTTTTCTGAACCGGTTTATGAGTTTGGTTATAATAAGTTACAAATGATTTCAGGCCCCCTTCAAAGTAAAATGAATATGATGCCAGGCCGATCGCCTGATCAGACAACCACACTGTTTTAGTAGCATCTAGGTTTTCGCTATGACTTCGCGCATCAATTACACGCACTCGCATTCCTTTTACCAAATAGGCCTGCTGACGTACCCGGGCAATAATTTTTTGCCAATTGAATTCAATTTTGGGAAATATTTCCGCATCAGGCTGAAAAGTTATTATTGTGCCGGTATGGTCGGTTTTACCAACCTTTTTGACATTGGCAACTTTCTGACCGCGATTATATTCCTGAACGTATTTGTTTCCATCGCGATGAACCTCGGCTCGGGTATGATTTGACAGCGCATTAACTACCGAAACACCTACCCCGTGTAGTCCACCAGAAACTTTATATCCGGAACCACCTTCGCCAAATTTACCACCGGCATGCAAGGTCGTCATAATCGTGTCCAAGGCCGAAAGCCCAGTTTTTTTATGTTTATCAACCGGGATACCTCGTCCATTATCAGCCACGCGAATATAGTTATCAGGCAGTAATGTCAGTTCAATTTCATCTGCAAAATTACCCATCGCCTCGTCACGAGAGTTGTCAAAAACCTCCCAAATCAGGTGATGCAACCCGTCCAATCCGGTCGTACCGATATACATCCCCGGTCGTTTCCGTACCGGCTCTAATCCTTCTAATACCTGAATCTTCGAAGCATCATATGCATCTCCTTTAGTTTTCTTTTTCGCCATTCTGTCTATATTTTAACAGGTTTAGATAAATATGTCTTTACCTGAAGGTATCAGATTCTAAGCTAGAAATTAACGGATTTCAGCGCCGTAATTTTCTGCTGTCGTCGTCTCCAAATTATCATGAACTCTTTCAACCTCTTCACTAGTTAACGTCCTATCCAGTGATCGGTACGTAATGCGATAGGTAAAACTAATTTTACCTTCACCAAATTTCTCGGCATTCTCGTAGCGATCGATTAGGGCTACTTCTTCGATCATGTCCCCTCCTATTTCACGGACTAAATCAAAGTAGTCATTAGGTATAAAGTTATTGCCATCAACCACAAACGAGATATCGCGTGGTACTGGAGGAAATTTACTAACCTCTTCATACTCTTGACCTAATACTAGCTGCTGTTTAATTCGTTCGTCATCGGACCACAACAGCCGTATATCTGGCAGCTTCATTGAAATCATTGCCCAACGTTCTATACCAGAACCAAAAGCCCAACCATTATAAACTTCCGGATCTACGCCAAGCATTTTTAACACCGATGGTTTAACAACCCCGCTGCCTAAAATTTCCAACCAGTCATTTTCACGTCTGATTTCAATTTCGGTAGATGGATCCGTATAGGGAAAAGTCTCTTCAGCAAAACGGTGCTCGACATTACCGAAAAGCGCCTGAACAACATCTAGCTCAACCTTTTTAAGGGTGTCGAGGTTTATAGGCTCTGTATTTTTCGGCGCGATATATAACGCATCAATCTGGTGAAATACATTCATATGATGTCGGTCAATCTCGTCTTTACGATATACCTTGCCATAACTAAATACTCCTAAAGGTTCCTGATTTTTCAAGCGCTCTTTTATTTCAGGCTGTTGAAAATAATAATACCACATCACTGTAGTTTGGGTTCGCATTACTTGATCTTCATCAGGATAATACGTGTCAGATTTGCTACGAGCAGGGTGATCGGCCGGAAAATCAAATAGGTCAAAGGCGATTTTAGTTGACATTATTTCTGGCGCCTCGATGACGTCAAAATTTTTAAACTCTTCAATATTTGTAATTCGGTCTACAATTTCTTTCAGTGGGTGACCTTCTTTTCTGGTTAAATCAGCCATTTCATAAAAACGCAGCATTCGATTTGCATCTGTGTCATCGCGTTTTTTCAGACTTTCGATGACTTTATTTTCTTCGGTTCGATCGATAACTATTTCCATATAAAACTAGTTTAGTGCAATTTAGTAAGTTTTTCGAATTAGCAGATCCATATTATAACTTCTCCATAAATCGTTTTTTAATCACTTCTAATAACAAAGTAGAAAAATAGTAGCCAAAAGTTAATATTCCAGCGATCAAAAATGGTGACTCCACCCCCATAAACCGGAAAATAATTAGGGATACTAGGTAAATCAGCAAAACCATAGTAATAATCCTGGTTTTAGATTCGCTCCACTTGCTTTGCTTTTGTCTGGTGGCATTATTATCGTCTATTTCAGCCAACCTCTGGTCTACTTCATTAAACTTGGTGATTAATAAAAAATCTAATTTATTCATATTTAGTTTTCTGATTCTGCCAAAAAATACCCTAATTAACAACGAAAATAGATTTGGCAAAAATCTGTGCGATAGCGATCGTGGTCCCGACTTGCGGGATTACCAAGCGTAAGTAGAGTCTCGTGAGGCCCGCCGTCGCTTAAGCTGTAGCAGAGCAAAGATTTGACGACCCCTTATACTCCCTGCAAATGTAGTTAATTTTTACAAAATGCAAATACTCTTACGGTACTTTTCACCTCTCGGAGGCAGGCTAGTAGATTTTGTAAAGAATCTATGCCCAAAATAAAATGCTAATAGATTTCGCAAGGAATCTATGCCATAAGAAGCAAAATCATTTAGTTATTTTGCGCCGAAACAGGAGCCTCCTGAGGGATTCGAACCCACGACCTACGGTTTACAAAACCGTTGCTCTAGCCAACTGAGCTAAGGAGGCAATTAAGGCTTCATTTTGATAAAACCTTCATTGATTATTCTATCTATATAGTCTTTTCTTTTCAATTGTTTTAGCTTAAGTTCAATTTTTCGGGCTTCCGATAGAGTCGAATATTCTTGAGAAAATACCAAGCATGGTTTGTCCATGGTTTTGGTGTATTTTGAATAACCTTTTATGTGATCTTTTAATCTTTGCTGCAGATGATTTGCTGAACCGATATAGTAAGCCTTTTTAATATCCTGAAGAATATAAATAAATGCCACCATCTTATTATAACTGAGCCCCGACGAAATTTTAATTTGTCGGGATCCCGACACTTTATTTAAAAAGTCGTCGGGGCTAAGGAGGCGCTTTATGAGGATTATGTTACTTTACCCGCATAAAATTCTCAACCAATTTAATTAATAATTAAAGCAATTAATTTTATAACTAGTAAAGTTTGAGGCGCAAAGAAAAACTAGCTTGAGGCGTATAATTAATACGATGATAGTTAGTTTATTCTGAAGCAACGTTAAAATTTACAACTATAAATTTAATTCGTAGAGATTCGTGAGAATTCCCCTAATTCCACTCGCTCGCCAAACTTTTGCGTAGCATCCTGAATCAGATCCTTGATCGTTTTAGATGGATCTTTAATAAACGACTGTGACATTAACACTTTTTCTTTGAAGTACGAACTCATTTTGCCGTCAATAATCTTGTCTTGCATATCGGCTGGCTTGTCAGCCACTTCTTCAGCAAATACTGATCGAGCAGTTTCTTTATCCTTGTCAGATATATCTCTTTCAGTTTTAAAAGCGGGATTCATCGCCGCAATGTGCATCGCGATATCATAGGCCACCTGTTTGAATTCATCATTGCCAGACACGAAATCAGTTTCGCATTGCAATTCTACCATCGCCGCAACTGAATTATTGTTGTGAGTATAGGCCACAACCGCCCCTGCCCCCAAATCGCGATCTGATTTTTTGGCAGCAATTTCGGATGATTTTTTCTGCAACATGACCTTGGCCTTTTCCATGTCACCACCAGCTTCTTCTAGGGCTTTTTTAACCTGCATAACTGAAATACCGGTCAGGTCTCGTAATTCTTTGATTTGTTCAGTGGTTATTTTTGTCATTATTAATTTTTCGTTAAAGATTTTAATTTTATGCCTTTGGCATAGATTTATCTTTTAAATTATCTTTAAAATGTATTTAAAGAGAAATCTATTAGTATTATAATCTAAAATTAGTTCTATAATTTTTTATTTAGCGTTATTTCGCCTGTTTTGCACTTTCTTCGTATGCATTCGCGATTTCGTCCACAAATAATTTGATTGAGTTGCGATTAGCATCATTGGCATAGATTGGATAATCGACATTCTCGCTTGAACAGTCAGTGTTCAGAATTGCAATTACAGGAACTCCAGTCTTAACCGCCTCCTTGACCGCAATTGATTCAGCTTTGGGATCAACTACAAACATAGCAGTCGGATAACCCTTCATGTTGGCAATACCGCCAAAACGATTTTCCAGATCATCGATCTCTCGTGAAATTAATAGTTGTTCCTTTTTAGTATATTTGGTTAGTTCGCCTTTATCCCGTTTGGCCTTTAAATCAGCCAATTTTTTAATCCGTTTCTGGATTTGTTCAATATTGGTCAAAATACCGCCTACCCATCGTCCAGCAATATAGGGTTGATCGACCTTTTCTGCGGCCACCTCGACCGATTCCCGTGCTTCTGGTTTTGACGATACAAATAATAGTTGTTTTTTATCAGCAGCTAGTTTTGCCACGAATTCCTTGGCCGCTGAAAGTTGCTCAGCGGTTGATTCCAAGTCAATAATTTCCATTCCGTCTTTGGTTCCATATACAAATGGTTCGGCGGAAGGATGTCGGGTCGCCTTGGAATAACCATAGTGCGCACCGGCATCAAACATTTTTCTAATTAATTCATTCATTGGGTTAAGTTTGTCATTAAACACAAATTAACTAAAGAGTTTATTAGCAGGTGCTAATAGATTTTCCTCTTTAGAAAATCTATGCCATTTATTTATAAGTTGATAATTGTCTTGTGCCTAGTCAATGGCCAGTAGCCTCGTAGATCAAGCAGACAATACGTCGAGTAGCGTAACATGAACTAAGAACTTGAACAACAATTCGGAGAGGTGCTTCCCCAGCCCGTTCATCCAACACCAATCAAATTAAGACTTTACTAAAAGTGAATTTTGTGGTTAAATAATTGCAGATGACAGGTTGTTCGGTTAGTTAACTTTGATTAAATGTTTAAATTAGTTAACCGAGCATCCCGCTCACCCGATCTTTTCACTCACCCCAATCCCCCCTGTAACCATGGTACCGAACTATCTGCCAGAGTGGCCACAGCGTCGTTTGTTCGTCATTTGTGTTGCCATCTTTATCGTCGGATTCCTTATAGTTAAAGGCATTCAAGCTTATAACGAGAATCAAAAGGAGGCGAATCAGGATGCCATGATCACCGACGCGATTCGTATCGCCTCTGATGCCCAGGCCTGGGCCCTCAAGCCAGCTGCATTTGGAGGCGGCGATGGCGACTTCCAGGACTCCGATGGCAACGACCTTACGTTCGCTGACCTCGGTTACACTGATTCTACTTCCTTATACACCAACGTTAACGGTACTTATCGACTGGAAGTAACTGGCGGCGGATCGATCCTCACCGTCATCGCTACTGGCATAGAGCACCCGGAAATCAAAGCCTACGCGTACGCCTGTGGAGCTGATCCGTATGATCTAGGGCCGTTCCCCAGCACGACCAGGATTCCAATGGTCTGTTCAAAGAAAGGATTAGTGCGATGCGGCTTAACCGGTGAACCTAAGCCCTCTTGCGCCCTACCCCAGCGCAAAAGGCTATTTTTATTAACTGCAGTATAAAAAGTATTTACATTAACGCTCATATGTGTTTTTATATTACTGAACTGGTCGAGAAAATCGACTCCCCCTCATCCCTCTCACCAACAGGTACTTCCAGATGAACCGCAACGATTATGACAAGCAGGCTCTTGCTAACCTCCTGATGATTATCAGGTTGCTGAAACATGAAGGCAGGACCCTTACCCTAGACTTTATAGTCAAGGTAATGAGTCAACCTGGAATAAAGCGACTACATCCTAGATCAAGGCAAATCCTTCGGGAAAAGCTGTGCATGCAGCTCTGTTTTAGTGAACTAGGACCTATCTCTGATCTCCCTGAAGAGGTGGCCGATGCGTTGTTACTAAAAGATGATGGCGCAAGGTCTGGCGTGTTTACAGTTCATTTAATTCACTAGCCCCCCTATACGGAAGACCCCTTCCGGATATCAGGTCGGGCTTTCGTTTTTATAATATTTACTACATTAAAACTATTCTTAAATTCTTGAGAATTTAGGCATAGATATGAGATATTGACAATAAGTACGCTGCCGTTCTACTCAGAATTTTCCAATTTGCTTTGAGCTTCAGCCAGGTCAGTTAAAATATCGTCAATTTCACCTGCCAGGGCGGCCTCGATTTTGTGCCAGGATTCTTTTATCCGATGATCAGTGATGCGGTTTTGGGGGAAATTATAGGTGCGAATTTTTTCTGATCGATCCCCTGACCCAATTTGTTTCGCCCGGAAATCAGAACGTTCACGCGCGGCTTGCTCTTTCATCTCTTCTTCAATTCTAGTCGCCAGCATTGACATCGCTTTTTCACGGTTTTTAGATTGCGATCGCTCGGCCGCTACTCGTACTGTTGTACCAGTTGGAATATGAGTTAATCGTACCGCTGTTTCGACTTTATTAACATTCTGCCCTCCTTTACCACCCGCGCGAGTAAATTCTATTTCTAGATCTTCATCCTTTAATTCAAAATTAATTTTTTTACGAACTGGTAGAATCGCCACTGATACTGTCGAGGTATGAACCCGACCTTTGGATTCGGTTACTGGGATGCGCTGGACCCGATGGACCCCAGTCTCAAACCGTAACTTTCGATAGCAATCCAGACCAGATACTTCATACACCACTTCTTTATATCCACCACTACTATTATCAGACACATTCAGTGTGCGATATGTCCAACCCTGGTTAGCAGCATAATTGGTATACATCTCGCCCAGTTCGTAAGCAAATAACGACGCCTCGTCACCGCCAGCCCCCGCCCTAATTTCTAAAATCAATTTGTTAGGAAACTTTTCTTCCTCTTCTTCAACTTTAAGAATTTCAGTTATTTCAGCTACTACCCCAGCCTGTTGGCGCTCGATCGCTGCTATATCCTCGGCAGCTAGTTCCGCCATTTCGGGATCAGAATCCGCTAGTGAGGTGGTTTCTGCTAGTCGACCCTGCAATCTCTCTAGCTCAATTGCCAAAAACTGAGTTCGAGGGTTATCCTTTAATTCAGCCAAATTTTCATACGCTTCTTTTATTTCCATATCTTTTTTCGTTAGATAATTTTAGAAAATTATCTGCCTCATGGCATAGAAATTTAACAATTTCTATTAGCAAGTTCTCAAAATTAATAATACTGCATTTTATAAGAAATAAAAAATCCCTATTAAATTAGGGACATTTAACAACGTAGTTATGCTTCTTGCTCTTGCTTATCTTCGTTGGTATTCGATTGCTTATCCTGAGCGTCAGTCGAGGAATCGGTAGTTTTCTTTGCTTTGGCGGCGCGTGCCTTGAATTTGTCAACTCGACCTGCGCTGTCAATAATAGTTTCTTTGCCAGTGTAAAATGGATGCGAGGCTGATGATATTTCGACCTTGTATAGCGGGTATTCATTGCCGTCCTCCCATTTATCAGTTTGATCGGTTTCGACAGTTGATTGAATTAAAAATTTTTCATCAGACGTAGTGTCGTGAAAAATAACATAACGTTGGTTTTGTGGGTGAATGTCGGTTTTCATATAGATAGATTGCTAGGAAATTTGAGTATTAGGCTATTAAGAAATTAGCCTTCATCAAAATTAATTTACTCGGAATAAGATACTAAAACTTTGACGAAATGGCAAATGATAACAAAGTTACTGACTCTAAGACTAGATAGTTTATATTTATTTAGAGTTTGAGATTCGTAATTAATTAATCAGACCCGCAGGATTAATATCATTGAAAAATTTATAATTGAGCGGTATCAATATACCGTGATCATACAAAGTTATGTAGTAACAAAGTAGTTCGCAGAATAAATTACAAAACCGGGCACCAAGACGGACGGATAGTACCATTTTCAATCGGATCAATTTGGCAAACCTGAATGGTATTGGCTTTTTGCATTACTCCATCACCATAAAAGGTGTTTGGCAGAGATGATTGACCACAGCCACGGCCGGAATAATACTTACAGGCGGCCTCGCGCTGGGTGGTGTATGAAGTTGATGCTGCACCTAGATCAGCCATATAAATTGCCGTCGCATGCACCGCATGATAGGCATTCCACGGGTTAGCAACCGCCACTCCGACAATTGACGCAATGCGGCCAGAATATTCTTCCCAGGTGGTAGGAATAAACTGTGATGGCCCCATGGCCCCTCCCCAACCACCTGAGGCTACCGGACATGACAACGGTTGACCTTCTGGTGATATTCCCAGTGATGAGGTAATTCGCAAAAATGCGGCCTCGTCATCACGCCATGATGATTCACCAGGTCCTGGCATAATGTCGCGCCAGGTTCGTGCATCACCAGGCCGATTACAGGTTCCCACATTTGATCCTAGGTTTGACTCTTGTTGTAATATTGCCAAAATCAAGGCTGGTGATACCCCCGTTACGTTCGAGGCCGCGTTAGCATAATCCAGGGCAGTACCAAATGGGATCGCACCGGCGTCTCGCAATTGAAACAAAGCATCGCGAATTTTTTGTGCCTCGGCTTGCTTTTCTTGAATTAGAGATTGATAACCTTTTTCCTTATCCTCATTTGCAGCAATTAAACGGCGCTTTTCGGCTTCGGCAATCTCTACTCGTTGTTTTTGCTGCTCGAGCGAGAATTTAGCGTCTACTTGATCGATGCGTTGATTTGATAATCTAGATTTTTCTTCCTCGATTGCGGTTTTAAATTCAGTCACATCATCAATTGCTGACCGTAATTCCACTCGCACCTCTTGAACCCGATCATAATCTTGGAAAAATTCCGAAAAGCCTTGATTTGACAGTACCATTTCTACCAAAGTTTTGTCTTCGGCCTGGTTAGTTTGACGCAGTGCGGCGGCTAGTTGATTTTTGTGACGCTGAATTTGGTCTGCATAATCTTGAATTACTTCCTCGTGGACACCAATCTGATCTGACAGCGAATTAATTGTCAGACTTTTTTGACGAATATTAAGCAGTGCCTCATTAATTTGGGCGTCCAAAATTGCCCGATCTCGTTCGTAACTGGCTGTCTCTTGCCTAGTCTCGTCTAATGTGCCTTGTGTCTGTTCAATCTCGGCCTCGATTTCAGCTAATTGAGCCTCTAGTTCAGCCCTTTCTTCAGGAGTTAGCTGTGCCAAGGCGGGATTAATACCGAAAATCAATCCAGCGCCCAAAACGAGTGTCAGCAACATATTTAAAAATTGATTTCTAGAATTATTACCAAAGAACATATATAAAGTATTTACTACCATCATAGCAAAAATACCCACAAGCTTAAGCAAAAAGGGTATTGAACTACTAGAAAATTGTTTTGAATTACTAAAGCTATTCTTCGTCGGATTCCTCGACCGTATCCGTTTCTGTTTGACCTTCAACTTCCACCATGGATGGATCAAATTCCTCGGTTTGGTCTTCTTCCTCTTCTTCAACCTCTTTAACGGCACTAGTTGATACCACGACTTCTTCTGGGGCCAGACTCGGTTCAACACCATTAGGTAAGCTTAGTTCGGAAACATGGATTACATCACCTAATTCAGCCACTGCCGATACATCAACCTGAATTTCAGACGGCAAATCTTTTGGCTGACACTCTACCTCTAATTCATGAAGGACATAAACTAACTGCACATCAGGATTATCTTTTACTGGCGCCTCGCCAATAAATTCCAGTGGCACTGATACGGTAATTTTTTGACCTTTCTGCACTGCATAGAAATCGACATGACTGACCTCATACGACACAGGATGACGCTGATAATCGTGAATTAATACATCATGATCCAGACCGTCAATTGACAGATTAAAGATGGTGGACTCGCCCGCTTCATCAAATAATTTTTTAAATTCGATAGAATTAATGGCAATTGATCGAGAATCCATTCCCCGACCATATACCACTGCCGGCAATTGACCTTCTAATAGACCAGATTTTTTATTACGAAGTTGTGCCTCTAGTGCTAGTTCTGACATAGTGCCTGGTATAGTAGCCTTGTAATTGATAAAATTCAAGGTATGAATGATGGACAATTAGACATTTTTGAGAATTCTGGTAAATCTGAAAATAATAAGGTTGAAATTAAACACCCGGTTACAGGAAAGATAGCTTCATTAGAAGAGCTTCGAGAAGCTCGTGAAAGAAATCTTGACGATAAAAGAGAATTGTATGGGAAGGAGGAAGAGGAGGAGGAACAAGAAGGGCTCTTTGATGAACAAATAACTATAGACTTTTTAACAAAACTTTTTAAAAAGGGTGGCGGCACCGGAGTATATACTTTCTTTCATGCAGTTACTTCCGGGCCGTATACACAAAAAAATGTGAAGGATTTTATTGATCGATATCATAGTAATGCATTCAAAACCGTTAAAGACAAAGCAGGTGTTCCTTACAACTTTCCTCCTGAGGTCTCAAGTTTTTTGATGGAACTTACTCACGATCTTGAAAAGAGAGTGAAATTTAGTAAAAGGTTAGAAATGTTAATGGGCACACTGTAAATCTGATACACTTGATTAATATGTTTAAATTTGGAAAAAATAAAAAAAATGATCAGCAATTAGACTTTCTGGCCATTGGAGACGTCGTAATTGATGATTTTATCGAATTAAAAGACGTGCGGATTGATACTGATCCCGACGAAGGAGACGGTGGTGGCAAAGAGATTTGTTTTCGATTCGGCGAAAAAATTGAATTTAAATCATCAATTGTGGTGCCTGCAGTAGGCAATTCGTCAAATGCAGCCGTGTCTGCCCATCGTTTGGGACTGAATGCGGCCAGTTATAGTAATGTTGGGGACGATAAACGCGGAATTGAAGTCCTGGACGCTATTAAGGCCGAAGGAATGACAACTGATTATATTAACGTCCAAAAAGGCAAAGCTACCAATTATCACTATGTATTAAGGTTTGGTCCGGAACGAACTATTTTAGTCAAACACGAAGACTTTGATTACGCGATTCCAAATTTCCCTACCCCACCACGTTACATTTATTTTTCATCTATTGGTGAAAACGCGGTTGATTTTCATCGCGAGGTCGCCAATTACTGCAATCAACATGACACGAAATTGGTATTTCAACCCGGAACATTTCAAATTAAACTAGGACTCGACCAACTGGGCTACATGTATCAGGCTGCTGATCTATTCTTTTGCAACAAAGAAGAAGCTCAAGCAATTTTACATTCTAATACGGACGAAATTCCTGAATTACTCAAAGAAATGAAAGAAAAAACCGGCGATGGTATTGTCTGTATTACCGATGGCGCTGCTGGAGCCTATGCCTATGACGGCGAAGCAGGTTGGTTTATGCCCATGTATCCAGATCCTGCCGATCCGGTTGATCGCACCGGTGCCGGTGATTCGTTTTCATCAACTTTTACCGCTGCCCTGGCGCTAGGTCACGATTTACCAACCGCCCTGGCCTGGGGACCGACAAATTCGATGTCAGTGGTGCAGGGCGTCGGCGCCCAAGCTGGTCTATTAACTCGCGAGAAATTGCAAGTATTCTTGGACAATGCCCCCGCAGACTACAAACCAAAACAAGTTATTTAGTTAGTATTTTTGTTACTGCTGAAAATTGCGACCGCAATACCAACAATTATATTAACTGCCAAAATAGTAGCGATTAATTTTAGAATGAATTCAGAATCGATAAATTCAAACCATAGTGGCAACACTAAAATTATTAACAGCAGCACAACTGATACTAAAAAGGTAATTTTGAAAAATGACCGTAGTTTATTACTCATATCCTAAATTATACAAAAACCAAACGACTAATAGCTAGTTATGAACACAACCCTACAATAATATTAAATACAATCGAGTTGACCTACTTGAATTTCTTAACTTCAGAAAACCCTTCGCCATCGGCGACTTCTAATTTTTTAATTTCCCCGTTCTCGTTTAACGTAAAAATTGAATCGAAATTGTCTTTGTAAGTTCTAGGTTTCGAAGTATCTAACTGATTTTGCATTCGACTATGCACATGATTGGGAACCACCCTTTCTCGATTGCGATTCCGCTCGGCTGATAATTCTGCAGGGGTATCCACGAACACACCCACAACTTTGCCTGCGCCCAGCTGATGGCAAAAATCTGCAAATTCTTTACGTCTAAACTGTTCAGCGAAAGTGGCATCCACTACTATAGTCTGATTATTTTCAATAGCATTTGCCACCTCGTTCTGAACCACCATCCACACATCTTTATTGCGTGACTGATTCATTACATCACCAGTCAATTCTTCTCTAATTAGATCTGGGGAAATATAGTAATAGCCATTGTTTAGAGCAAACGGTTTTAAAATAGATGTTTTCCCAGACCCCACATTACCAATCCCAATTATTACCTTTGCCATTTTACTAATTACGCTAGAGCATCCTTTATACTGCTAATAATTGAATCAGTATCTAACCCATACTCTTTATAAAGTTGTTCTGGTGTCCCTGATTGACCAAATCGATCCTCTACCCCGATTATTTTCATTTTGACTGGATAGTTTTGCATATCTTGTTGAATGAGAAATTCAGCTACGGCTGATCCCAATCCGCCAGCCATTTGATGCTCTTCAACTGTTACAACCAATGAAACCTTTTTAGCTTCTTTTAGAATAGTTCCGGTATCTAGGGGTTTAATGGTGTGAGAATTTAGCACATTTACCCCCATGCCCTCGGCGCCCAGTTTTTCAGCTGCCCGTATAGCATTAGCTAAAATTGGGCCAGCACCGACAATTAAAACTTTCGGATCTAGTGACTCGTGCATTAGATAGGACTGACCCGGGTTAAAGTCCGCATCGGTAGAAGTTAGCACCGGGGTTTTATCGCGTCCAAATCGAATATAGTCAGGTTTTTCAGTATTCTGCACCATCGCATGGATGGTTTTGCGGGCTTCATGGATATCACAGGGCACAAATACGCGCATATTAGGTAGCATTCGCATCAGGCCAATGTCTTCTAGCATTTGATGCGTAGCTCCATCCGGCCCAACCGATAATCCAGCGTGGCATCCCACGATTTTAACTGGCATTTCATTCAGGGCCGCGGTCGTGCGAATCTGTTCATAATTGCGCCCAGGCGAGAATGCGGCATATGACGCAATAAACGGTATTTTACCAACGGCGGCCATTCCTGATGCCAAGGCCGCCAGATTTTGTTCAGCTACTCCAATTTCAACATATCGATCAGGATATTTTTCCTTGAACCAGCCGGTTCTGGTAGAATCGGCCAAATCAGCGCATAGTGCCACCACATTGGCATTTTGATCAGCCACTTCAACCAATCCAATTCCATATCCGTCTCGTACGTATCCTAATTCTTTATTCATTACTCTGTTCATATATGTTTAAAACTTCTAATAAATTTGAAGCAATTATATATTCTTCTTTTTGGTGGTTTGGTGAAGTAGAAATTTTGTTTTGCATTACTGATAAAAGAAAATCTTTGGTATCTCTCACAAATTCTGATTTGCTATGGGGTTTTGATTTGCCCCACAAATAATCTCTCAAACTCTTACCTATATCTTTTAGAACCATTTCTTCTATGCGATCATCAATTTGAGAATCGGGATTAACCATTTCTTGTTCTACCGCATTTTCATACATATCAAACAGTTGGTCTAGTCTTGCTATGGAGCTTTCCAAGCTTTCTTCATAGTTTTTGTTAGGATTTGGAAAAGGTTTTTCGTAAGAATTATTCATGATGACTTGCTTCTATTTTACCACGCAAAGTTCGCAATTCAGCCAAAAACCTCTGCTCTTCTTTCGGTTTTGGGGGTTTACCGTGCCACACATGATCGAACTCAATCTCTGAAATACCCTTACCCGGAATAGTGTGGCATAAAATCAGGGTTGGGCGTTCGTAAACCGCTTTGGCTTGTTCGGTGGCATTAATAATAGACTCTATATCATGACCATTAACCTCGATCACGTGCCAATTAAATGCCTCCCATTTTTTAGCCAGTGGCTCTAACGGCATTACCCGCTCGGTCATCCCATTTATTTGTATATTGTTGCGATCAATAAAGGCAGTTAAGTTAGAAAGTTGATTGGCGCCAGCAAACATTGCTGCCTCCCAAATGTTGCCTGCCTGTTGTTCTCCGTCCGACATAACACAATAGGTTCGCCATTTTTGTTTATCCATCCGGGCAGCATAGGCCATTCCCGCCGCCTGCGACAATCCTTCTCCTAGCGGCCCTGATGTATTCTCCATCGCTGGCAGTACCACGCGTTCCGGATGACCTTGCAATCTAGTTCCAAATTGACGCAGTGTTTTAGTTTCAGACAACGGATAATACCCGACGTGCGCCATCGCCGCATAGCGCACTGGGACAGTATGGCCACATGACAGTATTAACCGGTCGCGATCTGGCATATCCCAATTTTCAGGGTCATGATTTAAAATATTGAAATATAGGGCAGCGAATAAATCAGCTAATCCCAGCGGACCTGCAGTGTGTCCTGAACCCGCATCCTCTAACATATCAACGATCGTCTGACGTATGTCATTGGCTCGTAATTCCAAGTCTTTAATTTGTGAATCAGTTAAATGCATAGTTAGGCAGTTAGGTTATTAGGAATTTAGGTTGTTTGCTTTGATCAAACTATTTAACATCCTCATTACTTCGTCTAATAGTATAGCAACTTTTTGATAGTCAATTTCTTTGTAAAGCTCTATCGCGATTTCAATCTGTGTCTCCAGTTCTGCACCAGAACCATAAGCAATTTTAAGAAATCTTCTAAACTCAGCTTCACTCTGCCTCATTTTTCCTTCTGCTATGTTAGACGGAATTGAGACAGCCGAGCGCCTTATTTGTGAAGTAATGCCATATATTTCTGATTTTGGAAAATTACTACTTAATTTGTAAACTTCAATAGCTAGTTGTTTTGATTTTTGCCATACAATCAAATCTTTATATTTTTCCATACTACTGGCCTAAGCGCCTAGAATCCTAAGCGCCTCTTTCGGCTCTTCCGAGCCGAATACTGCACTCCCAGATACGAAACGCGAGGCACCAGCTCGGCTTAATTCAGAAATAGTGTCTTTATTCACCCCAATATCAATTCCTATCGGTATACCTAGATTTTTAGATAATTTTTCAATTATTTTTACTGATTCATTAGACAGCTTGACACCATGGTGACCAATTTTGTCAGAACCCATCACCAGAACAAAATCAGCCAGTTCAAATAATGAATCGTCAACTATCTGATATTCAGTCGGCGTTACCGCAACCCCGAACTCAACACCGGCAGCCTGCATTTTTTTTCTGGTCAAATGAGGTGATTGCAACATCGAAGCATGAGCAATAATTGACTTAACCCCAGTCACAAGCCATTCATCAATTTTTTCTTCGGGATCCTGCACCATCAAATGTACCTCGTATTTGACTTTTTGAGCATGAGGTAAACTACGATCACCATTAACAATATCTTGGAATCCGTTTCGATTTATAATTGGCCATGTTTGCACCGGTGCAAATAACCCATCGGCGACATCAATATGAAATCGTTCGATATGATCAGCGACAATTGATACTCGGCGTTCAACATCGTGGATTGTGGTAGGTAATACTGCAGGGATAATCATGGTAATAGTATATGGTAATTTAGACTAATTTATTACTCTGTTTTACTGTTTTCGTAGTTACTAATTTTCTCTAGACGTCTGATATGACGTTCGTCAGCGCTAAATTTGGAACCCAGCCACATTTTAACAGCAATTACCACCTCGTTTTCAGTCAGGAATCTAGCTCCTAGTGATAATACATTAGCATTATTATGCTCACGTGATAAACGCAGGATTTGTTTGGATCCGCCGTAGTAAACTACTGCCCTGGCGCCAAAAACTTTGTTGGCTGCGATAGCCTCGCCTTGCCCTGACCCGCCCAGCACTATCGCCAAATCACCGCCCGCCACTGCAGCCTCTACCGCTGGAATTATAAAATCTGGGTAATCGTCATCGGGCACATATTCGCTCGGACTATAATCGATCACCTGATAGCTATTTTCTTTTAAATAAGTCTTGATTGATTCTTTCTGGCCTAGCCCAGCATGGTCAGTTGATAGGTGTATAGTTCTCATATATAACTATTTTAGGTGCCGCAAATAACTAAATCCAGAAAATATCATTAGAACTTCTACAAAAATAATCCGTCCATAGTCTGATAAATACGGTATCGCTGGGGTAAATACGTCAAAATAATTAATATAAAAGTTATAGCCTAATAGCAAAAAATAAACGATGGCAATTGGTTTGGCAAAACGCTTGACCGATCGGTTAAAAATTCCGATACCAATAATAATTTGCAGGGCATAAGCTATTTCAGAGGCATAATCAACCTCGATCAAAGGCAGCTGTGTAATTGAACTAAACCCAACATCCAAAAGACCAGTTAATCCCAACCAAATCAAAATAATGGCGACTAAATATCTGCCTAATCGACCAAATCTATCAATTACCGCATCCATGCCTGTTAGTATAGCCGATTTGTAGACAAATTAGAGACTGAATAATTCTAGACGATTTTTAACCACTTTTTTCAAGTTTTCAACTCCACGAGATAAAAAACGATATGGCGCCACCTCATCCGGATGTTCATTTAAATACGAATGAATGCCATCTCGATACGCTTTTCGAATTTCTGTATTGATATGGACCATGGAAATACCTGCCTCAATTGCCTTTTTAAAGTCCTCATCAGTAATTCCTGACCCACCGTGTAATACCAGCGGCACGCCAGCCGTGGCACGAATGTTTTTAATTCGTTCAATATCAAGTTGTGGATTGGACATTCCTTTTAGCATGCCATGCAAATTACCAACGGCAGGAGCTAATAAATCAACTCCGGTATCTGCGACAAATTTGGCTGCCTCGTCAGGTTTGGTCATAAATTCTGCGGTGCCGACTCCTTCGGGAATCACGTCTAATTCCTTGGATGATTTGCCAATGTAGCCAATTTCGGCCTCGACCAATATATCTGGATTAACTGATTGGGCATAATCGACCACTTGTTTAGTCATGGCGACATTCTCGTCATATGATAATTCAGCGCCATCAATTATTACCCCATCATAACCAGCATCGATCACCTCTTTAGCCCTTTTAAATGAATAAGTATGATCAGCATTCATGTAAATCGGATAATTATCATTTTTCTGATACTGCCTGACCTGAGCCAGTACGGATTCAACGTCTATGAAATCGCGCTCGCCCTCTGATACACCAATCACAACTGGTACATTTAATTCACGTGCTGCCTGATAAATTCCATTCAACTGATTAGAGTCGGACACATTGAAATGTCCTAATGCCTTACCTCTTTCTTCGTGATCTTGAAACTGTTCTCGCAAAGTCTTGATTTTTATTGTCATAATCCTATTGTTTCAAACAATTCTAAAAACTCAACTAATATTACACCATATAATTTAAAACTGTCAGAGTGCTGGCACCTCAATTTTGGCATTTTGGTTTTGATATTACACCACAGATATAACAACCCGTTGGGTGACTGTCACTCTTCCCACACCCTTTTAATGTCACTCTTCATGCAATAGCTTAAACTTACTTATAAATTTATTTCCAAAGTTTGAAGATAATTTTTTATCCCCCTCAACATACATTTTTATAAAACCTTTGGGTAAAGTCCATTTCTTACCATCGGGTGTTCTGGTATCTGTGTCTCGGTCAAACTTAAATTCTTCGTCTACTTTCTTTATTTGAGAATAAGCGTCATCGAGCTGCATATCTAATAAGAAAGAAACTGTTCTTGCTTCAGTCAATTCATCAGATTCAGTCAACTTATCCTCTATTCCTATCACGCCTTCTTCATATTGATTTAATACTTTCTCTATTTCTTGTCTAATTGTTTCAGAATCAATGGGCTTGCCATCTTTATAACCAACATGTCTCACTTTACCAATCCACACCAAGGTTCTGTCTACAAAAATATCAATACTTGATCTAAGCTGAGCAATGCTGGGCGCTCCCGGTTGGAAATTCAACCATTTAAAGAAAAAGTTTTGAGCGGCTAGGTCACCTTGAGAAATTACAAACGAATCATGTAATATTTTAGCTATTTCTTTTTTTCGTAAGTTTCTGAATGACTAACTATTCTTTCTGGATCAAGCATAAATTTTCTTGGTCTTTTGTTCCGGATTTTCGGTAATCATCGCTACTTCTAAGTCTTTGATTGTGCCGCCAATTTTTTTGCCCGGATTAAAAATATTATTAGGGTCAAAAATACTCTTTACTTGCTTGAATAAATCATACATATCAGTACCAAATTGCTGTTCAACAAATGGGGTACGTAAAATGCCATCATTGTGTTCGCCAGATATAGTGCCGCCGTGATCCCATATTAATTGATGAATTTCTTGCATTACCGGAATAATTTTTGAACGCACATTTGGATCAGATAAATCCATTAGGGGAATAATGTGAAAATTACCATTACCTGCATGACCAGCCACAGTCGCTTTTATGTCATTTCGTTGCAACAGCTGTAACATAGCGGGGAAGAAACTAGGTAGTTCGGTCGGATTGACGCAAAAATCCTCGATAAAGACTGCAGCAGTTATGCCTGGAGTATTATCTTTAAGCAGTTTGTAGCTTTTTCGTCGGATTGCCCAGAATTTGGCGTATTCGTCTGAATCTGAAATTACATGATAATTTAGACCCTGCTGGCCAAGCGCTGATTGCACATTTGCAATTTTATTATTCAATGCCGCGATGTCGTCTTCGGCTAGCTCGATCAACATTGTCAGGGGCGGCAGGCGTTTATGCTCTCGTTTATAGCGACGCTCTTTGGCAAACATTCGCCATAACTTGAACCTCGATACACTTAATTCTTTGGACATTTCAGATCGGTATTTCATTGCTACTTCCAAGGTTGTATTATCATAAGCCTCGAGCATTTCAGGTTCATACGGCTGAACTGAATTAATCACCGTGGGTAGTTCACCCCAGTCACGAATAAAGACCGTTAACAATGTGCGATGTGGTCGCTCACGAATCAACCTCACTCGCGATCTCGTAATTATTCCTAGCGTTCCTTGGGATCCAGTGATTAACTGCGACAAATCAAAAGTATCAGTTTTAGGATCCCAAACTCGCCACAGTCCATACCCTGATGAATTTTTTGATACCGGAGGCCGATGAGCCTGGATCATATCGTGATTATTTTCAATGAGGGGTATTATCTGGCGATAAATTTCTGCTTCGGCATTATGGCTGGACAATTTAGATTGAATTACCTCGCGAGGTAGGCGCTCGAATCTGGCGACCGTACCATCGTATAACGCCATTTCGGTCCAATCTACGAAATCGTGCATTTTGCCGTAGCGTAGCGTCTTTTCACCAGCACAATCATTGCCTATCATCCCGCCAAAGGCAGCGTATTGTTTTGAGGATGGGTATACAGGCATCGTTAAATGTTCTGGTAGAGCCTGTTGTTCAAACAAAGTAAATTCAACACCTGATTGCACAATAGCGTACAAATCATCCCGATTATTTTTACTGCCCACAATTTCAACCTGATTAAGATAACGATCAACATTGACGATGATCGAATCCGACAGCGGCCCACCGGTCATATCAGTGCCGCGTGCCCTGGCAGTTAAATGGAGGCTCTCGCCGCCGGCGTTTGCGGTATTTACATAATTAACCAACCTTGAAATATCGTCCGCATTCTTGGGATACACCACCGCGGTCGGAACACGCTCGAAAATACTGGCGTCTCGAGCATGTTCCAGCAACGTTTGATTATCAATTTCGATTTTTCCTCGTATAATTCCGCGAAGGTCTTTTTGCAGCTGTGACGGTGCCATCATATTCAATCGTCATTATAACAAGATTTAATAGACATATTTTATAATAAGTGTTGAGGATTGGGGAAATTTGATCAAGTTGATGCAATGTAATGGATAAAGAAGTTATGTGAGAGTAGTAAAGCTTAGAAAAGTTTTAGATTTTTCTTGTAACGAGGCGTTAAATAAAAATTTAACAAGACGTATGTATAATACGGTGAGGAAATTTTTGTGTAAACAACAAAGTTAGAAGTAAAATTTAGATTTTTCGGCCGGCGCGCAGGACATGTTCTAGCAAAGTCCCCGTATAAGAAGTTTCATTATCATACCAAGCCAATACCTTGACCAGATTACCGTCAACCACACGTGTCATTCCCAAATCAACAATTGACGCTTCGGTGCGACCAACAATATCAGATGAAACCAGCGGCTCGCGAGTAACCGCAAAAATACCGGCCCAATGAGATTGTCGGGAGGCATTTTCCAGGATCTCATTAACCTCATCAACCGAGGTATCACGACTGGCGATAAAAGTTATATCAGCGATTGATCCAACAATTACCGGTACTCGCAGGGCAACTCCATCAAATTTACCCTCTAGATCAGTGATCACTTTAGTAGTTGCTATTGCCGCGCCTGTCGTCGTAGGAACAATATTATGAGCAGCCGCACGTCCCCGTCGTAGTTTTTTATGAGGCGAGTCAACTAGATTTTGAGTCGAGGTATAAGCGTGTACGGTGTTCAACATAGCCTTTTCAATACCGATTGAATCATTTAAAACCTTAATTACTGAACCACCGGCATTTGTAGTACAGGACGCATTCGAAGATATTTTATTGTTCGACAAAATTTCCTCATCATTTAGACCAACCAATGCTGTCGCCCCGCCAATATTCTCGACCGGATCACCTTTGGCTGGCGCTGATATTACCACGTGCCCTGCCCCCGCCTTCAGATGAGCGGCCGCTTTTTGATATTCGGTAAAGAATCCCGTAGATTCAACTACTACATCAATGTCGTTTTCAGCCCAGGGTAAATCGGCTGGATTACGTTCGGAATAATATTTGATAGTATGTCCGTCCACGCTGAACGAATCATCATCGAAACTAACTTCATAATCTTGAACCCCGTAGGCTGTATCATATTTTAGAAGATATGTCAGGGTTTTTAAATCCATTAAATCATTAACTGCTACCACCTGAATTTCGTCGCGATCATGGGCCAATCGATAAAACGTTCGACCAATCCTTCCAAAACCATTTATTGCTACTCGTATCATTATGAATTTTTTAAGCTAATATATTGCTACACCTCCAACGAGACTTCACTTCTTTATAATAGCAGGCATAGATTAGTTGTGAAGAGTTGCTATGTAGAATCAATTTCTTTATCAAAATACTGACGCAGATATTTCCGCGACCAGAACAGTAAAATCAAAATTAGGCCCACTACAATCAGACCTAATAATCGCAGCCCTGTCAGCTCGTATACTAACCCCTGCGCGATCAAATAGCCTAGCGATACATACAACAGGCTTTGTAATGGCATCGACCACAACAATAATTTTAGAAATCGCTGGTATTTGATTACGTTGCCACTAGCGACGTGCGCAATACTTGTAGTATATGGTAGTGGTACAAATCTGGCGATTAAGTAGGTTAAAACAAAATGATTTTTATAACCTGACCTAATTCGTTCATACCATCGGTGCAGGGTTGGCTTCGTGTCATTGGCCTGAGTATATTTTGATCGCCACCGCCTGAATAGGCTGTAGCTTTCACGCCCAATTCCATAATAAAAATGTGAAATTATAAAATCGGCAGCCATCGATAGCAGCAGTACTTGCCAAAATACTAATGTGCCAATACCGGCTAGAAATCCCGCAGTCAAAGCAGTGGCCGAGCCTTCCAATAAATAAAATCCAAAGATAGCATAAAGGCCGTACTGTTGAACAACATCATTCAAGGTAGTGAGTAAGTCTGGTGGAATCATCACGGGTTGAAACTTTAATCGAGAATGTAATTATTTAGAATCATTACTAAATCTCTCGAACGCTCGCAAGATCTCGAGCGGGATGGCAAATATTACTGTATTTGATTGATCAGACGATAGATCATTTAACGATTGCAAGGTGCGCAGATGCAGGGCCCCAGGAACGCTGGCTAATCGTCGCGCTGCTTCAGCCATATTATTTGCCGAGGCTACTTCGCCTTCGGCTTTAATGATAACCGCACGACGCTCGCGTTCGGCCTCGGCCTGTTTAGCAATAGTGCGTTCCATATTTTGCGGCAGAATTACATCTTTTAGCTCGACATTATCGACCTTGATTCCCCAGGGATCAGATGCAATGTCTACAATTGATCTAATTTTTTCAGATAATTCAGCCCGTTCTGCCAAAAGTTCATCCAATTCAACCTCACCCACTACATTCCGCATGGAAGTCTGGGCTAATTCCGACATTGCGTGTCGAAAGTTCTCAACTTCTAAAACTGCCTTGGCTGCATCCGAGACTTTGTAATAAATTACGGCGTTAACCCGGACTGGAATGTTGTCTTTGGTAATGGCCTGCTGTTCGGGCACATCAATCGCCTTGACTCGAATATCAACTTTGTCCATGGACTGCACAACGGGTAATATAATCCGCCAGCCAGGTTGTTTTAAATCACTGAATTTACCAATGGTAAATTTCACCCCGCGCTCGTATTCGTTAACCTGCCTAATCGATATCAGTAGCCCCACTAAAATAGCAATCAAAATAATCCACCACATATATTTTAAAATTAGTTAATGCTATTGTACTATAACATGTCAAATCGAACTGTAATCAAGCTGCCCGATTCAATATCAGCAGAATTTCCTTTGCGTTTGAATAGATTTTTATATCTATCAGGAGTTTCGTCCCGACGACAGGCCGATCGATTTATCGAACAAGGATTAATTTTTGTTAATGACAAACCCGCGGTAATTGGTCAAAAAGTGAATCCTCAGGATCAGGTAGAGATTGCCAAAAAAGTAGATAATTATCGACGGTCGTTTGTTTATTACCTATTCAACAAACCAATTGATGTGGTATCACACAATCCGCAGAAACTGGCTTCCGGCATCGAACAAACCGTAGAAGATATTTTCAGACCTAAAGATGGCCCAGTCTTCCCCGTTGGCAGACTAGACAAAGCATCATCGGGATTAATGTTTCTAACCAATGACACTAGGCTGATTGATAAGATGCTTAACCCGCAGTTTAATCACGAAAAGGAATATGTTGTTACAGTGGACAAAGACATTTCAAACCATTTTTTGAAACATATGAACGCTGGGGTTAATATCGAAGGCTATCAAACACGCGCTACCCAGACTCGCGCTACCGGCGATAGGCGATTTCGCATTATTTTAACCGAAGGCAAAAAACACCAAATTAGGCGGATGTGTGCCGCGCTGGGATATCAGGTACAAAGCCTGAAACGGGTTCGCATCATGAACTTAAAACTTAAAGATCTACCTATCGGTAAAGCCAGAAAATTAACTGAAAAAGAGATGGATGACCTTTTTGGCAACTTTAAGAATCTAAAAGTGTGAATTTAACAACTTTAATTAAGGTATTTCATTTGCTACAATATTGTAATAATTTGAATAAGTTTCATACATTTCTTCTGCAGTTGCAAAAGACTCGTGACCCTCTTTATCTTTTGTAGACAAACTTCCCAAAGTTGTTTTTTTAGTCCATATAACTTCCGCTTCACCGAACTTTGATTCATCGGTTTTAAGCAGTTCAACTAAATCTCCTGGACTTAGGTTTTTATCATCTTTATAGCGCCAAGTAGTATCCTTTGTGCCATCTAATATTAGATCGACAAGCGGGTCTGCAAATTTCAATTTTTTCATATTTTATTCTTTGATTATAGTTAACAAATCTTTTGCCTGTCTTGGAGTTAAGCCTGCACCCTTATTATAGTTAACCAAGTAACTATAATCTTCTTCTGAATTTGTTGAATCATTTGCAACTTTAAGTATCAGCATTCCATTACCACTATAGCCCCCAATTTTATACTTTATGCCATCTAAAATAACAGTTTCCTTATATTCTAAAATTCCATATTTTGAGCTAATCGGTTCAAAAACTAGAAAATCTTCTGTGGAAAGACCTCCTTTCTCTTCTGCCTTTCTGATAGCCAGTTCTGCCAATCTGGTAGCAAAATCTTCTAACATAGACTTGTCCCCATTAGGATTCTTAACTAAATAGTTGATCATTGGTCCTGACATAGCGGCAACCCAACCATAATTGGCAGTGTGTTCAGGTGGTGTCTGTCTAAGACTTAAAGCAGAATAAAAGATTCTTTCATAAAATTCTTCTTCTGGTCCTTCATAAACTTCTTTCATATACTCAGCCCTTACTTTCCTGACTTCAGAATTACTATAACCGAGACGTTCTTCAATGTAATATTTAAATACAAGGTTAAATGCTTGCTCTAGAGTTGAGTGATTATCTATTAGTTCATTCCACTCCTTATTAAAATCATCCTTCCATTTAGAAGGATTCTTAAATTTTTCTGAAGAATTGCCATTATTTTTACCCGGCGCTACCTCCATATTTAATCAGTTAACTCTTGCAGCTTTTCAGTCAATACATCGCCAGTAATCTCATAATGATTAGCATGAAAAGCTACCTCGCCATCGCGCAGAATTAATAGTTGTGGTGACTCATGTTTAACTTTTGATTCTTCTTCTACTGTTGCCGATAATTCTGGGGATGCCTGGACCACTAACATATGAATTTCCTGGGGTGCCGCACCCGCTTCTTCGGCCTTCTTCAAACTCTCGAATGCGCCCAGAGAAATTGGGCAGGCGCTGGAATGTTTAAAAACAATTTGGGGTTCTTCGTGAGATTTTTTGTTAAGTTCTTTCCAATATTCCACGGAATTAAGTGATCGCATAGTAGTTACATTATAAACCAACCACCTACAACTAACCACCTACAACTAATCTAGGTGGTGAATCCTATAATTTGGACAGATCTCGGGGGGTGAATAAATTCATTAACCACGAGGTAGTGGTTTTAAATCGCGCGCGAAATCCGATTATCTGCGGAATGTATACTAGTTTATATAATAAATAAGCCAATCTACCCTTTAATTTTACTCCTCCGGCTTGCGCCAGCGCCTTGCCGTCGCCTAGACCAATGATTACCCCCTTGTCCTCGTATTCAAATGGTTGACGTCGCCTGTTTTGCAAATCAGCCATAATCATTTTAACCGCGTGCTGACCCTGACGAACCGCAAACTGCGCCCGCATCGGATATTCCTGCCCAGCGGCATTCATTACTGCCGCCTGGTCCCCAATAATAAAAACGTTGGGATGTTCACCTAACGATAAATCATTTTCCACCGCAATCCTTCCCTGGCGATTACGTTCTGGTTCGCCATTGACTGTTGTCACCGCAACCGAAGACGCCTCGACGCCACCTGACCAAATCACGTTATAGCTAGGAACAAAATCCTCGCCAATCTTGACCCCATCTCTGCTGACCTTGGTGACAAATGAATTCAGTCTAACATTTACACAATGTTTGTCTTTTAAGATATGTTGTAATTCTGAACCCATCCAATCAATTCCGGGTACTCCTAAATTCTCTCCCCCATGAACAATGGTCACCTGGGAATGTTTGGTAACATTAGGATAGCGACTAGATAGCGGACCGTTAATCATATCTGCTAATTCGGCAGCAACCTCAACCCCCGTTGCACCGCCGCCCACGATAATGAAATGTAGTAGTTTTTTCAGTTCATCAAATTCAGTGGCAAGCTCGGCGTCTTCAAACGATTGAAGGATCCGATTTTTAATTTGTTTGACATCATCCAGGGTTTTAACCGGCAGCGCGAATTCTGCTGCTCCATTCACGCCAAAATAAAATGTTTTGGATCCCAGCGAAGATACAATGTAATCATATTGTCGCACTACATCTTCCTCAACCGCGTTTGAACTGACGACATCCAGCAATTTCATTTTCACCTCGCCAGCGGTGGCATCAATTGATTGAACGGTGGCCTGAATGTAGTTATCGTAAACTGTAGTGGGCAGCGATCGAACCGGCTGCACCACGTCATCAGGTAATAAATTACCAGTTGCAATTTCATGCGCCATCGTCACTAACCAAAAATAATCAGTTTTGGAGATCATTTCGACATGAAATTTGATATCTTTAGGTAGCTTGCGACGCAGTTTACGCAATTCTAGCGCCGCGTGCATTGCCCCAAATCCAGAACCTAAAATAGCAATTTTGACCACCTTTTCTTCAGATCTATTATTAAAAGTTAGAGTTTTTATTTCTGACATTATTAATTCCAAGTCTAGCAGACAATCATCACGGTGAATACGTTTTGCCAACTTGAATATATTTTGTTGGCAAGTATGATGATGTAGTTCGCTGCCTTAGCTCAGTTGGTAGAGCGCATCCATGGTAATAAGTAGATAGTACTTAAAAACTAAGGATACGGCTTAAACCAAAGCTATTAGTAAGGTTGCAAGAGAGACATCGGCCTACTCTTGTGTAAAACAGGTCGGCGGATATCATTCGCTGCTTTAGCTCAGTTGGTAGAGCGCGTCCATGGTAAGGACGAGGTCAACAGTTCAATTCTGTTAAGCAGCTCAACTAAAAATCACAGGCTTGTAGGTAAACAACAAGCAATGACAAACATACAAACACTGGCACGCCAGTTCTACGATTACTCTACGTTTATACGTGGGTACTCACCAATAACAATAAAGCGTTATCGGCAAGTGATTAACTTTTATTGCAAGCACTTTGACATTATAAATATCGAAGACGTAACAGAGAAAAACGTTAAGCAACTATTCGTGTTCGGTAGGTCTGAACGTAGTTGGTCAGCTAATAGCTACATTATCTATCAAAAGTCACTACTAGTGTTTTTTAGATGGTGTGTAACTAATGGTTACATGGCAACTAACTTTGCTGAACAAATCGAACTACCAAAATTAAGTAAACGGTTACCACCCAAGCTCACAAAACAGTCTGCTCAACAATTGCTACTTGTTATACAAAATTATCCTTATGACTATCCATATCTGCGATATCGTAATCATGCAATCTTCGCTACCTTTCTATTTGCTGGGCTACGTAAGAGCGAGTTATTAAATCTTAAACTTAGTGACGTAGACTTAGAAAATATGACGATTATGGTACGCCAAGGCAAGGGCTCTAAAGACCGTATCATTCCAATAAATTACACATTAATGCAGATACTTGAAGAATACTTGGTACATCGTAAGAGATTACGCAAAACATGTCCTGAATTCTTCACTTCGCTTAATAGAAATTTAGGTTTAACTGCTAGTGGACTTAAGTGGGTTGTTAAAACAGTTAGAAAGGCTACTAAAATACAGTTTACAATCCATAAGTTGCGACATACGTTTGCAACATTAATGTTAGAGGGCGGTTGCGACATCTACTCCTTGTCCAAAATGATGGGTCATAGCGACATAAAAACAACAACTATATATCTAGCGGCAAGTGCTGAGCACTTGAGGTCGCAGGTTACAAAGCACCCACTATCATAAAAAAGTCACTTATAATAAGATATAATTTCTTAAAGATACTTATTATGAGTAAGATAACTCAGATAAATAAAGAAAACTTCAAGATAGCACGTAAAAATGCTGGTTTTTCTACTGTCGAAGCATCAAAAAAAGTTACGACATCAAAAAAAAATCTGGTTGAAGAATGGGAAAAAGGTGGCTCTACCCCAACTTGGAAGCAAGCCGAGACATTGTCGCGTATTTATAACGTTCCATTAGTATTAATGATGTCTAATAAAAGTTTATCTGTACAAAGAGAAATTCCAGACTTCAGAAGTAATATTAAAGAAATGAGTCTGCCTTTAAAGAGATATATCAACGATTTACTAAAGACTCAAAAGTGGTTAGAGAATAAAATCCAACAAGCAGACGGTTTACAAAATTCAATTCAAGGTATTGCTTCAGCAACAGACTCTGTAGATGAATTAAGTAAAATTATTGCTGATAAACTGCAACTAGAGCTCGAATATTTTTACAGTATTGGCAGTGCGAAGAATAAATTACTTTATTTGATTGAGCGACTCGAAGATAAAGATGTATTTGTCGGCAAAACTTTTGCTCATTATGATATTCCTGTTAAAGAAATGAGAGGTATGTTTATTTCCAATAAGTATGCACCTATGATTATATTGAATAGAAAAGATGCATACACTGCGCAGTTGTTTACACTCGTCCATGAAATCACGCATCTTTTCCGAAATACAGAAGGTGTTTCAAATATAGAACTTGCTAGGAAAGAAACTTTAAAAGAAGAGCGCTTATGTAACGAAGTTGCCGCCAAGATACTAATGCCAGAAAGTTTTTTGCCGAAAAGTAAGGTTGACTTAAATCAGTTAAAACAGTTAGCAAATAAATTGACCGTCAGTCCAATAGCAATGTTTTATAGACTAAAAAACTCAAATAGAATTGCAGGTGAAGTAGATAAGGTGTTGGAAAAAGTAAAGCTTGAGACAAAGCAAAACCTAGAAGCAAAAGAAGCCAAGGGTTCTACAGGCGGTAACTACTATAACAATACTAAAGACTCTAATGGCACATTGCTAAACAGGTTCGTATCCTCGCTTTACTTTAATCAAGAGATTAATTTCGTCGAAGCCTCGAATATTTTAAGACTAGCTGTAAATAAAGTATGAATACCGAACAAAAAGGTTTTAAGTACGTCATAGACACTAATTACTTAATAGGTTTTTCAATATGGCTACCAGTGACTTATAATGAAAATTTTTGGAATAATCTTGAAATTTTGGTAGAGAGTGGAAAAGTACTAATTTTAGACGTAGTAGCTAATGAGGTTACACGTAAAGGTGACCTAAAAACATGGTGCAAGAAGTTAAAACAAAAAAATCTTTTAACTTCAATTGAAAACACCGACAGAAATAGAGCTATTGAAATAAACAATCTTTACCCAATGATTGATGAAACCTCAGGAAATTCAGAGGTTGATACATACATAGTTGCTTTTTCTGAAAGGACTTCTCACACATTACTGAGTAGAGAGGCTCCAAGGAAATCAAGTAACGTTCCGTTCAAAATTCCAGATGTATGTAATAAATTAAATATCAACACAATACGGTGGCCTGAAGATTTTTATAGTATCTTCCCCGAGTTATTTAGTACGTGCAATTAGATGCAAGCTTTAGCAATTTCACCATTTTGATAAACAAACAAATTTACTCGATTCCCACTTGGAATAGCTGACCTGGCACTATCTTTTAAAACTTGGCAATAACTATCAATGGCAACTTGGTTAGCTTGAGACATGACATAAGCTTCCACAATTACACCATCATCGCCTTTCTTTACAATCACATTAGACCAACGACCTTCTGCCCAGCCGTCTAAATCTGCTTGTAGCTCATCGATATCAGCTTGAGTTATAGCAATAGTAGCAGGTGCAGTATTACTTACATTAGGCGGCAAATTAGTAGCTGATTGTGTGAGACTATCATCGCGAGAGTCGTTATTTGAAGCTAAGGTTATTGATATAACAATCACTACAAAAATGAACCAAAGAATTGTTTTGATTGGATGTCTAGCAATATACGAGCGCTGACTTGAACCACAATTGGGACACTTAGTCGCTTTCTTGTTAATCTGCTCCTTACATTCTCTACATTCCTTAGTATCCATAATTAAATTGTTAGTTAGTAACTGGTGTAAGGATTGTAGAAAGCACAAAACCCGCAACCAGGTGAGCCGAAGCTCATACGACAGTTTCCCATCGCAACATTAGACACGCCCTGATTACGGGGTTTCTGTGTCTAATGATTTGCAACCATGCCGACTCTATCGAGGAGGGTTAGGTTGGTAGGTCTATTTTACACCAAAATTTGTCCACTATCCTTGGAACACACAAAAACTAGTTAGCAGGACATTAGCAGGATAAAGTCAATCTAGAGGACTATTTAAAAACACAAAACAGTAGAAGTAACAGAGAAAGTTTTTAATTTTATGTACCTATTCTTATATGGCAAAAATAATAAATAATAGTAAAAAAACGGTAGGAAAACCATAAATACAGTTTTTAACTAAACTAACATGGTACATTTTACATATGAGTAAGAAACAGCCTTTGAGTATTTACTTTGAGAAGCTAGTAGTGAAAAACCAATTTTTAGATGATTTGAAAGAGCTGAACAAATTTCATCAATCAAAACTCAGCCAATTTCAGTCAAATGAGTTACGGTCAATGTTTGCAGATATTGGTCGAGGTAGAGAATATTGGAGTAAAGTATTTATGATATGTTCTAAGTACGGATTAAATGTTAATCAATTCAAAATCATAATATCTAAACTAGCCACTGAAAGTAATTATGATTACAAAGACGATTTAGCGCACATAAGCAACATTAAACTATTAGACTTACAATCTATAAAGAAAATAATAAAGAAAAAGTTCAATTACAGTAATGAAGCGACATATATTGAAAACGACTATCGGGCGTTTATCGGCCTAAGTAATAATACCACTAAAGCAGAGCTAATAGATTACATTGAAAAGAATTATCATTCTAAGATTAAACCTTTAATCAGTAATAAAAAAGTAAGCTTTAAAAATCTACAATTAGAAAGAAACAGTGAGTTAAAGAATTTTGTTTGGAAAAACCAAGATATGCCTCATAAGGAATTGGCTAAAAAAGTCAGTAAAAAGTTCAATAAGATTTGTACTCCTGGATATATTTCAAAAATGCTTTCAAGATTAAGAAAACAACGTGATTGAAATATGACAAAATAAACTCCAAAAATTGTCAGTATTTCACACAATTTATTTCATATAGTTGTAGCTACCAACTTATGAAAGACAAAGACCTATATAAATTATTCGATGAATATATAAAAGAATGTACCTATGTAGCTCGCATGCGACCAGCTACCTTAACAGGATATAAACAGGTGTTTGATACATTTATGAAGATTATGCCTGAGGTAAAAAAGGTAGATGATTTAATACCTGAGCTAATTACAGAATTCTTTACGCGCATGCAGACAAGGACTAGACATTTAAACAACGGTCAAACCCGTTCTGGAATGAAACAATCCTCTGTTGTTACTTATAGAAGCAAGCTACATTCGTTTTTCAAATGGTTAAACACTAAAAATATCTTAGAAACCAATCCTTTTGACATGTTACCTAAGCCTGAATGGCCAGTGCATGAAGACCAAAGAGCCTTAGATACAAAAGAAGTTAATCAAATATTGGGTGCGATTTTAAATAATGACAACGACTTTATAATTTGTAGAGATACAGCACTTTTCTATACTTTACTTTACACAGGTATTAGAAAAAACGAACTAATAAACTTGAGTCTCTCTGATATTGATTTATTAAACCTGAGTTTAAGGGTTAAAGCTGAAACTTCTAAATCCAAAAGAGAACGCATAATACCGATTAATAAGGTTTTAGCTCATAAATTAACTACGTATCTAGCAATGCGCAACAAGTTTAGTATTAAATCTGAGAAACTCTGGGTCTCTCATCAATCAAAACAAAAACTAACTTCACATGGTCTAAAACATATAGTGGCAAAGTATGTTCATCTATCAGGCGTTAAGTTTCACCTACATCGTTTTCGACATACGTTTGCGTGTCAGCTGCATTTGGCAGGTGCATCAATTACTGAGATACAGCGTTTATTGGGCCATAAGAAAGTAACAATGACTATGTTGTATCTAAGGTCGATAGATACAAAAGATGCTACTTGTCATATTAACAAGCTAACTTATTAGCAGTAAAAAGCGTGCTCGCGTTCACTTTTCTACATAAGTCAATTAGTATATAGCCATAATATGGTTATGAGTGATATTAAAAAATTACTAATTGAAACAGTTAAAGAGAATGGAATTGATATAGCATCTGATACATTAAAAGTTGTTAGTACTGTTGCTAACATTTATGGCAAAGTAAAGCGAACTCGAATTAAGATGTTCCTTAATTGCATTATAAGCTTTGTGAATGAGTTAACAGCCGAAGATAAAGAGCTTTTCATAGAATATGTAAACAGTGATGAAGGTCGGCAATTACTAACTGACTTTATAGATAGCGCATTACGCGTCTCAAATACAATACCGATGAGCGCTTTAGCATTACTTTTTGCTGACTATAACAGTATGGAATATGGCTTAAATGCCAAATACCATGGAATACGTGTACTTCCGAAGATGAATAATAAGGACGCTATTTTGTACTCTAAACTTATATCCGGAAGTTCAATATATGAAAATGCTCTAACAGAAATTGATAGTGATGAAACAGTCCCTTATGACACATATATCACATCTCTTCCCGTAAACGTACAAACTAAGAAATTGTTTATAGATATCAAAAAATTACAAAGCGAAGGCATTATATTAGATGACCCATTCAACGCTAGGATGGCAGGTGAAGAACTAACAATTGTTTACGGTCTTTCCGATAAAATGTATAGATTAGGGCGGGTGATAAGTATAGCAATTGAGATTAGTAATTAATTATTGATGGCAACTTCTGTTATAATGATAGTACTGGGTTACAGCATTAATCAGTAAAAAACTAATAGCCTGTGATTGAGGACATTGGTTGTTAAATAGGTAGTTACATCTGCTTAGTTAAAACAGCTGATTTGCTCACAAAACCCTTATTTATAGCTCCCTTTTGTCGGAAAGGCCTATGTCCACTTAATGGTAAGGATGAGGTCGACAGTTCAATTCTGTCAGGCAGCTCCACTAAATTACACCACAAATATTTAAACCCGTTGGGTGACTGTCACCCTTGTCTCATTAATCGAAAAAATCGTCGTCGGAAATATCAGATTCGCTAGCTTCAGTTGATAGATCACTGCCGTCATCAGTGCGGATATAGACCACTGATGGTCCGCAGCTGGTTGCTTCAGTACCAACAGCAGTTTGAGTTACAACAGCACTGTAATTGGAATCAATACAACCAAAGAAATCTGGATTAGGTAGTGGTAATTGCACTAGGAATTCGCTGTTAGCTGCATTACATGTTGCCTGAACTCCTGTATTAGTACTGACAAAATCACGCAATTCTTGCACCGCATCACTGGCACAAAAATTGTTGAAACTACCCTCATTATCGCGATAAACCGATGCATCACTGCCTAACAAACGCAGACGATCCATAATTACCACCTCTTCACCAGGACCTAATTGTTGCAAAATGGAAATAATTTCATCTGATGGAACCACGTTTGGTGGAGCAGTTATGGCTGATCCTGTGTAATCGTAATCAAACGAAATATTGATATTGCTGGCTCCAGATTGGTGAATTAATTGTGCGTCAACCTCTTGAATCAGTCGTGTATTTCGGTCGATTTGCGCCTGTCCTTCAACTGATAACAAACCACTATAATCAAACATATCATTAAAGAAAGCGGTGTTTTGCGGGATGCGCGAGTTAAAACTATCAACATCAAAACTAAAATCAAACATATCCACTGCACCACTGGCACCATCTATGGTATTTTTATATTCAAATTGTAAAACATCACTGTTATAAAGGTCGGTTAAAGAACTGGATACAGCGTTTACCACATCAGATAAATTAGTAGGGGGATTTCCTGACAATAGCGACAGCACTGACGACACGTCACCGTCGCCCTTGATTTCGAACCATTCATTGGGGACCTGATCCAGTGGACTTACGTTTGGTAGTTCCCTGAATTTGGCAAATGACCGGCTGCCATCATAGGCAAAGTCCAGCGTAATCTCGCCTAAACTAGCACTAAACCCATTTTTATTTGATTGAGTGTTTACCAAACCCCTTACATTGATTGGCAATGTAGTAGAATTGGCAACCGCTGCAACGGCCGGCGGGGTGTCGGCAGTAGGATTATTAATATTAAGCGGCAATTCACCTGAGGCAGCATATGAAACATATTGCACCGTATCAAATGCACTTATGATTTGGTCCGGGGAATAATCAGGGGTAGTACCAATTAATCGCGGTAGAAAAGTTGCGGCGGCAGCGGCGAGGGCAACCAGAAGCAATATAGCAATCACCAGAATAGTTATTTTTTTATTTTTTGATTTATCGGTCGATTGTGATTGAAGTTTAGCTTTAGGATTGGCATTTAAAGACTGACGGGGCAATCTAGCAGATTGTTTCATCGTATTACCTTTAACCGATGGTCGGTAAACTAAACCTGAGTTTTCGGTTTGAGTCGGTTTATTTTGCTCAGGTTGAATACGCATTTGGTCATTTGATTCACGACTATCAGACAAAGCTCGCTTCTTATCCGCAGAGGCCGCAGAGACCAATTTATTTGGTGATTGACCAGGCTCTTCCCCTTTGCCTAACGAACTATTGTCATCAGTCGATTTATTTAACTGCCAATCAGCTGCGCGGCGATATTTGATATTACTGGCTGATTTAGGTTCAGCAGTATTAGGTGATCCTAATACATCAATAGGAGTTGCGGCAGCAGAACGCTGGACAGGACTCGTATTAAATTGCTCTGGCTGTTTTCCCTGCTCTGTTGCGGGGGCTTGATTGGTTCGATTAGTTTGGGACTTATTATCTCTGTTTTGATTTAATCCTTCTACCCTAGTTACTGAATCAGTATTATTGCCAGTATCATTTAGAGTAATATTATCCCCTTGATTAATAGTAGATTGTTGTAGCTTTTGCCTGAGTTGTTGCAGATTTTCAGCTGCATTGGATCCAGTACTTGATTGGACCCCGGACTGTGTCGCATTACTTTTATCATTGCTATCGGGACCACTAGTGTCGGCGGTCGAGTCATCAGCAGATTTTTTATTCCCTGTAGCCGAATTATCTGAATTATCACCAACTTCAGCTGAACCAGTTCTGGATTGATCAGAGGCCAGATTATCTGAGGTGTCATTTTCGCTAGCAACGGTATCAACCACTCCAAACGCTTCATTAATATCATCACCGGTCCAACCGGCTTGCAGCAGGGTCATTTTTATCGAATTTTTATCCACTCCGCGGTTTTTTTGATATTCAACGTAGCGCAATAATTCTTCGGTAACCATAGACTTATTGTAACAGCTTTAAATTAACATCTATTAGAATGTCAACATTTTATTACCGTGTCCAAACTATGGATTTTAATTCAGAACATTTTATAATCTGATTGGACCAACCACAGACTCATGTACTACCAAGGATCAGTAGAAGCTGTAATTGCAGCGTATCAAAAAGCCTTTCCACATGTCGAGCCCAAATTTATTGATCTAGACGAAATTGACCTAACCAAACCAGTCGATCCATCATATGTGCTATGGATGTGTCAGAAAATTAAACATGAAAAGCCAAATTCTTATGAAAGTGCTGTCAAAATGGGACGTTGGATTGGTTGGATCTTTCGAGAAGTAGAACTTCGCGGCTTATGGCCAAACAGTTACAGCCGAGATCTCTCAAGAGCTGACAAACAAGCAGGTCGAGATCTACCTCATCAATAACCGTACTCCCTAGGCACGCTTTAATCAGCGTGCCGATTTCTTTATAATCCTATTATATGAAAGCACTATTTATAAGGCATGGCGAAAGTGAATTTAATAAAAAAGGTTTCATGACTGGAATTACTGATGTAGGTTTAACCAAAAAAGGTTTTCAACAAGCAAAGCAGGTAGCAGAAAAACTACACGATAGTAATTTTGATCAAATTATTTGCTCGCCGTTATTACGAGCTCGACAAACCGCCAAACCTCTGGCAGAGATAAGCCGCCTTAAACCGATCTTGTGGGAAGAGCTTTATGAAGTTAATTACGGTCAATGCCAAGGCGCACCAAAAGAATATGATCTCAGCAGTTTAGAAATGATCGCGCAGAAATTGTGCCCCGGATCAGAAACTTTAGCGGAATTAGAATCGAGGGCCGGTATTGTTGTTGCAAAATTAAAAAGCTTAAAGTCCGATAAAGTTGTAATAGTTGGTCACCGCACATTTACCTCGATTATATTTGCGGTGCATAAAGGATTAGATCGATCTGAATTTGCTGAATTCAGAAAAGGATGGGAGTTTAAGAATGGGGAAATTAAGGTTTTAATAGTATAAAAAACTACCGCACATCGTCACGGATTTTTTCGAACTCTTCATCCGTAATCAGAGTTTTTATATCTGTCATTCGATCTACAAATAATATCCCATCTAAATGATCTAATTCGTGCTGAAATACCCGCGCCCCAACCCCTGATAAACTTGCCTCGACCTGTTGACCAGATTCATTTATATAACTGACCTCGATTGTATTGGGACGCCTAACTTGACCCCAAAATCCTGGGGCCGACAAGCACCCTTCCCAATCGACCGATGTGTCGTCCGAGCGCCATCTCATTAACGGATTTAGGCAAATGACTGGTCCTGTAATTGGTCCCAGGGTCTTTTCCTGCCAGTCATTGCGATAGATGTCTGCTAAAAATATACGCCAGGCAAGATTAATTTGCGGCGCAGCCAAGCCAATACCATGTTCAGGGATCGAGGATTTGAGGCTGGCAATTAACTCTTGTATCTCTGGGCTGGATATGTACTCAAGCGGTACAGCAGCTGATTTTTGGCGCAAAGTCGGATGTCCAAATTGGATAATTTTTCGCTGATGATTGGTCATATTAGCTAGACTTGGAGGTAGTGGTTGAGGCAATGGTCGAAATAACGATTATGGCCCCAAACATGGTTAGAGCCATAGTAGGAATAGTGACCAGCCCAAATACATTCACCCACAATGTATCGCAGCTAGCCGATTGACCAACGCTGCTACAAGTTAATCCCGAGGTTGGCAATCGTTGTTCGATTACGTGATATAGGGAAATTGCAAAACCAACAATTGCCAAGGTTTTTGCATAAATTAATGATTTAGGATCTTTGATTGCAATTCCTAAATAAGCAATTAATACAATCGGATACATAAATATTCGCTGATACCAGCACAACTGACATGGTTCATATCCAATAATTTCGGAATACCATAGCGATCCAATAGTGGCCGCTAATGAAACTGCCAGAATTAAATAAACTGGAATTAAATTATTCTCAGAAACTTTATTTTTATACCATCGATTCAAATCAGGAATTAAAGTAAAACCAATAATTGCTAGCCATACCGCAATGGCACCAATACCAAAAAACAGATCTGTCATATTGTTACTATAACTAATTTCGAAGGTTATTTAAATGGCTAAAACCTAATATTCGTCGACGTCTTCGGGTTCGTAATCAATTGCATCATCCTCGTCATCATCATCAAATGCCCCTAGGTCCAGGTCGTCTTCATCATCAATATCATCCTCGTCAGCGACAAAATCATCGGATAATTCTTCGTCTAATTCCACATCTGCGTCATCAACTTCATCATCAAATGCGTCCTCTAGGTTATTGCTATCACTTTCACTAGTTGCAAATAATTTAGCAGCAAATAACATTGACAAATGAATTTGATTGAACAATCTTAAGGCAGTAAAAAAACGATCGTAATTAGTTGTGGTTGAAATGGTATTGACCATAATATTTGACATTATATGTTGATTACGATTTGTAATATACACTGTTTTGACAAAGGCACAAGCACTTATAATTGTATTAGTCCGGCAACAACTGCCAGAACTCCAAACCCGAATACAAAAACACTAAAATTGGCATCTTTGGCAATTCGCAGTAGCCAACCAATAGTTAAATATCCGACTATGGCAGCAGTAGCTAGAGCCACCACCCCACCGGGCGAGGTGATAATTTGTAATCCCTCACCTTGCCACAGTAATAAGGCCGAGCCGATAATCATGATTGGCAGTCCGATTATAAAACTATTCTCAAGGCTAGCAGTTGTTGAAAACCCACGCCACAATGAAACCGCCGTAGTCGATCCTGATCGTGAGATGCCGGGAATAACTGCTAATCCCTGAGTAATTCCCAGCCATAGACCATCCATTTTGCTGACATCGAATCTAGTCCTTATGTCCTGACCAGACCGCTTTAGCAACCAGGCAGTAAACAGCAAAGCGACACCCATAATTATAGTCAGGATTGAACCGGCTGAATCACCGGCGGTTATTTGTTTTAACCCTAAATAAATGGGTCCACCTACTACTAGCGACATTGCCGTAGTCACAATTATAAACTGTCGATAATTAGTTTTAGATCTGCTAGATTTCATCAGATTCAGTAGCTCATCTTTGAAATACCCGGCAATTGCCAAAGCTGTTCCCAGATGTAACAACAGTGCGGTGTCAATAATAGTTTGAGGCGATAAGCCCAGTAGTTGCACCCCAATAATCGCCACCATCGCCTCTGAAGAAACCGGCAGCCATTCGGCAATTCCTTGAATTAAACCTAATAAAAAACCCTGCCAAACATTCATTGCAGGGATAATTATAACAGTTAATGTAGTGTCAAAGGATTGATTATTACCAATTAATCGCGACTAACAAATTTATTGAATTTGCTGTCTTCCTCGATGATTAAAGCTAATTTATTTTCTTCAAATAATTCAAAGAAATGCTCCCAATTAATTTCATGGAGCTCGTCTTCGCTGTCGCCAACATCAAATCGAAGGATGCTGGTATCCTTTTGTCCGTCATTAACTACTGCCGGCGAAGTATCATGGTTTTGTGCCCATTCTTTTATTTTTTTGTGATCAGTTATTTTCATATTATTTTTTATTAACTTCTGAGTGAGATTTTAGCACCCGGTCGCCATCGTCTTGCTTGATTAGATATGCAGGATTATCACTGTCGGCTTGACGGGTAACTTCGGTGCCTTTGATGGTTTTAGTCACTTCATCGGTATAAGACTCCTCTATCTGGCCAGAGGCGCTAGCGTTACCCCACGACCATTCTACAGTGGTGCCCTGGTTATAAGTTTTCGACATAGTTATTTAGATTAAGATAATACTTTCAATATAACTTAAAAACTTAATTTGTACAAATTGTTATAAATGTAATATAATAGACCATGTAGCTTAATGCAATTTGATACATATGCTATATTATCAACTGTAACAACTATTCATGAAAAATAACGTGAAAAAAGATTTAAAATCAACCACTGATGTTAGGGCTAACTTCCAAGATGTAATTGACAATGTGCATTACACCAAGACCCCGCTGATTATTACTAAGCGAAATAAACCTTGGGCAATCATTTATTCCCTACCAGAAGACGGATCCCTAGATACGATTGAAAAAGTAATGGCCAATAATAAAAAATTTGCTGACAATCAGTTTAATCGATCTAGCAAAAATAAAAAGTAATGGAATAAAAAGTAATGGCTCGCTTCCCTAATCATACCGGCATGAATGAAAATGCCGAGGTAGTAGAGCAAATTTTGCAAACTCAGCTGGCGACGTGTTTTGACCTGTATTCGCAAATTAAACAAGCTCATTGGAATCTGAAGGGTCCAGGATTTATTGGCATTCATCAAATGTTTGATAATTTTGCTGAAGAAATTATTAATTTAGTTGACACGATTGCCGAACGAATTGCGGCACTGGGGGGTTATCCCTTGGGTTATTTATCCGCTGCCTCGGCAAATTCAGAATTAGACAATCCGGTTGATGACCTGGTTCAAGACCTGGATTGGGTTGCTTTTATTCTGGACCAGCACCATCAGTATTCGACCAAATTATATAATGATATTAAATCAGTTGGTCCTCTGGATCCTGCCAGCGAAGACCTATTAATTGAGATTGTGCGATCAATTGATAAAAATATTTACTTTTTATCAGGGCATTTAGAAGATGACACCTCAGCCGAGGCATATGAAACTGGGTCTGATGTTGACCAGAACAAAGATGAAGAGACCGAAGTAGTTGATGATGGCGAGGACGCAACTATCTAGTAACTTATAACTGATTATCGTTAGTGAACAAGTTAAGGTATTGTCCATAACCTCTTTCAGCCATTTTATTCGTGGGAATAAACTCGAGGGCGGCTGAATTTAAACAATAGCGCTGGCCAGTTGGGCTAGCAGTTGATGATTCAGATTCAGTAGTGGGACCATCAGGAAATACGTGACCCAAATGTGAATCGGCCTGCGACGAGCGCACCTCAATTCTCGCTTGCCACAGACTATTATCCTCTACTTCGATAATATTTACCCCGTCAATTGGTTTAGTAAACGATGGCCAACCGGTTCCTGATTCATATTTATCAATTGATGAAAATAGTACCTCGCCAGACACAATGTCCACATAAATTCCCTCTTGTTTATTATTCCAATACTGATTAACATAGGGCGGCTCAGTTCCGTTTTTTTGAGTAACAAAATATTGCATTTTGGTTAGCTCTTTTTTTAATTGTTCTTTGTCGGGTTTAGAATATTTTTTCATACTTTATAGATTGAGATCCCCAATTAACCTTCCGCTCCTACTTCTGAACTTAGATCGCTAACTGCTGCGCCATTTAAAAACAATTGTACTCGATCAACCGCTTCAAACTGTAAAGCTGTTTCTTCGATCTGAATCTGCGCACGGGGCTCATCGCAAACTCCGGCAATCCCTGACAATTTACCCAGCAAATAAATTTGGGCTTCGCCATCAATTATAGTAGCTCGATCGAATGAAAGCGTGTCATTAGTATTGGGAATAAAGTGATTCAATTCACCAAGTTTATTATTATCAATTGCAAACAACTGCCTTATCGATTCATTTAATGGCTGGGTGGTTGGTAAAATATTTCGCTCGATCAGCTCGACATTGTCACACCCTCGATCAGGTTCAGAATCAGCTGGTGATAGTAAGGCCAATTTAACCTGGGCCACGGGTTCAAGTTTAGTCACAGTTGGCAGTTCGCGATATGGCTCGATCGATTGGATCAAGTTGATGGCTCGTTCTTTGTCTGGGCTTGGCAACAAATTGTCATAGGTAATTTTCATGGCAGTACTGTCATCAAGGTTAATAACTGTTATTAACGTAGAATCAGTATTGGCTTTTAAATAGTTAAACCCATCTCTTCCCAATATGGAAATACTATCAACTTCGCCCTCTGCGTCAGGTGTCAGATTTTGGGCGGTTGCTGCCTCTTCCAATAAATTGATTTCTATTCGTAATGATTTATTAGATGATTGATCAGTTATTGTAACTCCATTCTCTGATTGCGTTACGTTAGTTTTAGGAGGTTGAAGGAATGAAAAACCATATCCGACTAGAAAAACTTCAGAATAGAAACGTTCCCACGAGTCAATATTTAAATTATTTGAAAATTGATTTCTCTTAGCCAAACAGGATTTAGAAATAGTATCGCCGCCAGATTTAACCACCGCCTCGCCGTCAATTACCCAGAATAAATCTTGGCCGTTATCGGACTCAAATCGCAAGCTATTATTGGTTGAAACTTGCTTGAGATCCATCACGACCCCTCCTGGTACAGTTACCGAGGCTTGATTACCTGTAACCACGACCTCCACCTCGACACCGTCACCGCAATCGTATTTAGCAACAACTGGATCAGGTTTTGGCAATAGCGCCAGAACCGCCATTATTACCACGACTAAAATGCCAATTCCAATTGCTAACAATTTGTAATTTTTCATGAGGTAAATACTAACTCAACTTGGTGATAGGTACCAGATTTTAGTCGATTGATCTTTTAGGAAGATATGTTGAAGCCATAATCAGAAATATCAGTGTTGTCGTTAGCGCTGACAGTAAACAGAATTGGCACCAATACTCAATCACAATTGCCTGCAAATAAATCAGATAAATACTGACCACCATTCCTATCGTGACTACAAACATGATCAGGTGGCGCAAGAAATTTAGTTGTTTATAGGCAAACCAAACCAATAATCCCAGCATTAATAGATAATAAATCAGGCCGTATGCAGCTAGGGGGATATTAAATAAACTGGCATAAGAGCTGGATAATACATAATTACAACCCCCGGTTAAAGAGCAGCTTACCGCAGTTGTAGAAATCCAATATTTGTAGGTTAAATAACCAGAATCTATTATCCCTATAATTGACAAAACAATTAGTAATCCTGTTTTATCCCCCCGTAACCATGACATTATCTGCTGATTATAGCAGTTCAATTATTAAAACCAACTAGTCAAGACTATTATTCTTTAGAATAATTATCATTATTTTTTAAAGTTTCTCGTTTCCTTCTAGACCAATCATAACCTGAATCACCACCCCACAATAACCAAGACACATATCCATTTGACGGATTTTCATCATCGCCAAAATTATCAGCTTCTTTGTCAACTTCATGTCGCGAGAAATACGCATACATGTCTTTTAATTCTTCCAGGGTAAGTTCAGTTTGATTAGCAATTTTTTCGGCCATAGCCATACCCTTGTCTGTTGCTGCATCAGAGTTTTTATTTTCACGTAAATCCAAACCCTTTTGGGCATTCTGTGCCATGTCTTTTGTTGGTGTTAAATCAGTCATAATTTAATTTTACAGATTAATAAGTTAACTTTCCAATAAGCCTATCATGTTGGCTTCGTCTCCAATATTTGACTTGTAAATCTTTATTTGTTCTACAAACGAATAATTCATAATTGTCTGGTTTACAGAATTTTGAATCTGATCAATTTTATATGCTGGGGTGCCTAAAACCATACTGCCGGCCAAGACTAAATTTGATGCCGACCAGCCAATCGCCAGTTGGGCCAGGTCCATACCTAGATCCTGCGACCGACATCTCCAAAAATCGTCATCATTGATTTGGTAGGGCTCGATTCTGAACTCATCTCGTACTGCGTGTCCGCCATAGTAATCCTCTAAGGTCAATTCTGGTTGGACGGTTGATCTAAGGTGGCCGGGCTCGAACCCAAAATCATTAATAGCAATTGATCCGTTAGTAATTCTGGCACCACCAAAACCAGTACCAATTGCCAAATAACCAAAATGATTGATTCCCTGCCGAGACATCATATTAATTTGAGCCAGCGATCCTGCTTCAACATCATTTAGCAACAATTCTAAATTTAGACCTGGCCTTTGTAATTCATCTTTTAGATCTATCCCCTGCCAACTAGCATCTAAATTGGGGACAAAAATAATTTGACCATTTCGTACCCCGCCGGCAATCGCGCCTCTAATCACATTTATTTTAGCTTTGTCTGCATATCTTTTTAATTTGGAAATAAAATCTTCTACTTTTGCAGTTGGGAATTTTTCAATACCAACTAATTGATTATCATTTGATCTAGCGATTCGCGTATTAGTCCCCCCAATATCAAAAACAATTTTATTCATTAAATTCATTATCACATAAATCGCTTAAGTAGAAAGAAACTCTTCAACTATTTTTTTATCCTCTAGTATTTGTTCGAATTTTTTTTGATCTACAGTACTACCTTCAAACGCTAAACCTAAATTTTTGAAAGCCATTTTGAGGACGTGCCTTACCCCAGCTGGAGTAAGGTCAAATTCTTTAGCCAACATTGTAGTCGATTTTAATTTCTCAGGATCAAATGATTGATACCTAGATCTTAATAAATTTGCAGTTCTCTCGGTTAAATCTCTATCCGACTTGTCGCTAAATTCAATTAGAAATTTATCTATAGACTCTAGCTTCAAAACTGCATCTACTTCGAGATAAATTTTTTGTTCGCTGGTAACACCATGGGTGTGTCTATAGAATTCATGAACGGTTCTGCCATTATTTTCATCTAATATTTCATATAGACATTCAACCCACTACTAAAGTCTCGGGAAGGTATATTAACAGATTTATCATATTTTTGAATCGCTCGACTTATGGTTGCCTGAATCCACCCATACGCATAAGAATTGAGGGTATTGTCTCGTGATAGATCAAATTTTTCTATAGCTCGATTCAGTCCTATTATGCCAAAGGAGATTAAATCTGAAACAGTTAGGTTGGTAATGTCATTAATATAATTTAGAGCCACCTTATTTATAATTTTTAAATTATATTGAATTAATAAAGTCTTGGCTTCTTCATTTCCCCTTTTATATTGGGTTATTAAAAATCCCTCTTCCTCTTTATCAAGGATTGGATGGTCTAAAGGATTATCTAAATTATCTACCGCCGCCTTTAATCGCCTGAACTTTTCATCGGATTTTTCCTGCTGATTACCGTTTTCTAGAACAGCCGCTTCGGGAGTAGTATCATCAAACGACCACATTGTATTTATTGTACCAAATAAAGTTTTATTTTTTGCGCGGTCGACCCTTCTTCGCCAAGGCTACGAACGGGCACAGCCGGAATCTCATATAAACATATTTTTTATCCCCAAACCCCTACTTTGAAAACCCGAGGGGCAACGCTTTGCTGCTTTCCTACTTGGGGATAAAAAGTTCGAATCCAGTCTCTAATACAAATCAAACAAAAATACCGAGCGTAAAGCTCAGTATTTTTATTCGAAGCGCGGTCGACCGGATTCGAACCGGCGATCTTCTGCGTGACAGGCAGACGTGTTAACCTAGCTACACCACGACCGCATATTTACGTGGAACTAGATTGTATCTTAGCGAGAAACTAGTTTGCACGCAACAAAAAAACTTCCTTATTTCACAGGAAGTTTTTTTTGATTCGCCTAGGCTGGCAGTTCAATATCAACCGATTCAACTAACAAATAAAACCTGGCAGTATTATCTAGTTCTAAATTATCACTTTCATAACTAGACAGGTCGCGCCTGGAATCATCCAAGGTTATTATTTCACCCGATAGCGACAGGGTTTGTCCAACGTTAATGTCAGTTTGTGATTCAGGTAGATCTAGTTCTTGTTCTAGTAAGGCCCGTAAATTAATTGTCCCATCAGATACTACAAATCCGCGGTCACTATATAGGTCTACCACCTCGACATCTGATAAGTTGACACTAACCCCTTCGATATCTTCACTCGTTGCCAGACTAGTTAGCTGCGACAGACTGTAGACAGTATTGACCTCGTTGGCTCCGGTAGGATCCTCGCCATCGGCCAGCATAGAGGTTTCGGTTACAGTATCTAGATTAATATCCCGGCTAATATCTAAATCTTGATCAGCTAGGTCGTACCAACCTAGTAGTAGTCCGATTAGCAGTAATAACAGTAGCAATCCCAGTAACCACCATGGCCAAGTTTTCTTTTGACCCACTAATCTTGTTTCGTTTTTATTTTCCATATTTATTTATCATTATCATTAGTTTCTAATTTTCGATCCTCATTAGATAAATCTGGACCAGACGTATCAACAGAAGTAAGTAATAGTTCTAATACCCCCGCTGATCGAGCCTTGTCAATAGATTCTCGTGTGATGATCTGACCGGTATCTAATAGCACATCGTCGTTTTTATCCAATACTACCCTATTTGTTGGACGTCCCAGCGCGCGTTGAATACGTTTTTCCTGAACTTTGTCTTCGGCTTGATTAAACAATTGTGAAGCCTTGGACTTTAAAGTATTCCATGCTGATCCGGCTGCCTGTTTGGCATTGTCGCCAGATCGACTGATTTTTTGGTCCATAACTTTGCGAGAAGACAGATTTACGGCATTTAATAAATCGGCAGATTTATCGGCTTTCTTGGCCTTGGTTACAACGCTGTCGTCAACATATTGTCCTTGGGCAACTACGATATAACCCTCATCACTGTAAACCGTATGATTAGCCCGACGCCCTTTAGCTTCGTCAACTGTTTTGGCTGCAGTTGCTTCAATTGCATCTTGGCGTTGCTGTTGATACTTTGCTTTGGCATCATCAGATAATTCAGCGTATTTTGTGCTGGCCTCGTCGTATTTAACTTTGGCTTCAGCTGATAATTCGCTGTATTTTTCTTTAGAAATTTCTCGATAATCTTCCAGCTTGTCTGAAGTCTCACTTTTTAATAATTCGGCTCGCACCTTGGCTTCATCATATTTTTTCTTGGCTTCGGTCGACATGGCATCATACTTTTCTTTGGAAACTTCTTTAAAATCTTCATATTTAGCATGAGCTTTTTCTAAATATGGGTCTACTGCGCCTTTAACACCGCCAGTTTGTTTGTGAATTACATCAGCAAATTCATTTGGCACAAAAGCAACATCTTCGCCTAGACGCAATGATTGGGGGGTTGGTAGATATGATTTGCCAGTATAAGCATCAGAGAATATACCGCCTGAAACCTCGTATCCTTCGATATGTCCATTCATCTCACTAAAATATACGTCACTGATCTTGCCCAGATCGCGTCCGTCTTCGGTTAGTAATTTGGTACCAACTACCACATTATCAGCTGCCAAACGATTATTGATAACCTCGACATCAGAGGCGGTTTTTACCAATTCTGGTGATTCGATCACAATGGCATCGGGTCCAATTGTGCTAACCTCGGCAATGGCAACTACTTTCGAGCTAGCCAATAAACCACCCTCATCAAGTAACAATCCAAGCACTCGCCCATCGACGCCCGAGAAAATAATGTCCTCGACTTTTCCTAGTTCTTTTCCTTCAGCAAAGTCTACTACTTTGCGTCCGACTAAATCTTTTCCTTTATACATCTTTAATTTTATTATGGTTAATAACTTTATTATAGCAAACTGTACTAAATGTACAACTACCTAATTACTTTTAGTTTTTAAGACAAAAGCTTGACTGTATAGAACAATGCCAAATAAAACTAGAAATTAACAAAGGTGAAAACACATCAAACCCTGCTAACAAATTGTCATGAATTGATTAAGTATATAAAGTCTTCTAAATATGCCTGTCATGATATCGTTAATTTAACGTGGGCAACCTTACTAAAAGAATTTGCTTGGAAAATTGCTAAAAGTAGAAATTACTAACTTAATTATATAGAATAATGATTAACTCGAGGTAGCTCAGTTGGTTAGAGCGGGCGTCTCATACGCGCCAGGTCGTGAGTTCGAATCTCACCCTCGAGACTATTTACGCTCAGAAATTTTTGAAAATTTATTCGCTATGGCATAGATTTTTAACAAAATCTATTAGCCTGCTAGACTGTTTTAATACCAATAAGCGAAATGCGTAGATTGGGTAAATCCTCCCCTCGAGCAGGCTTAATTCAGATTGAGGCTCGTAACGTAAATTACTTCTGTTACTCCAACCAATGTTGTCCGTTCTTCACTAGTGATTTGAATTGTGCTGATTGACGCTATGTAGCCATCAAAAATAATAGTGTCACCGGCATCAATTTCAATTATATCTTCAGCCACTCCCAAATCTAGCACATCTCCCAAATAAGCTATTTGACCTTGACTAGAACCTTCTAGGAAAATTTGAAAAAACCGATCGCTATAGACCGCTCCTACATATGCTGATTGATTTTCAATATCATTTCTTCGATCAAAGTTTGTAGATCTGGCATTAATACCATCTATCACACTATCAGTAGTGGCTACCGTAACCCCGTCATCAATTAACACCTCGGGCGAATCATCAATGATAACCACGTCAGTGTCATCATTGGCCAGGCTCCATACCAATGCAAATAATAAAACTATTGCTAGTATGGTTATAAAAATCCAGGCGTATTTAGGATTTTCATCATGTAGAGCCGCGCGATTAACATGATGGTCTGTAACATCAACATTGCTTTCTGGGTTATTAAGATTTTTCATACCTTAATTATAGCACTGCTGATATATTCAAATATAACAATTACTATAGCTTGACCACCTCACCCTCGCCGATTACCCAAACTGAATCTGGCTGAAATTTATTAAATCGCAATGAACCGTTAAAAGAACCAAAGGCCGGTAAAATTAAGCCCTTGCCCATTTGCACAAAGGCCGGTAATTTGCCCTCGCCCGGTAGCTTGTACCCTGGGTGTTCATGTCCCGAAATAAAACAATCAGTTTTGGCATCATTGCGATCGTGCACAAATTCGGCCCCCAATATTTCTAAACATGGCATAATTTCCAAATTCATTTTGTTTAATTCCGTTCGGGCCCAGCGGTCATGATTACCTTCTACCAAAATAAAGTTTTGTGAATTATTTTCAAAAAAATCTGCCAGAAGTTCAAAATCTGAGGTCGCACGCGAGTGGATTAAGTCACCCACTATTACCACTGTTTTAACATCATGCTGATCCAATAACATCTGTAGTCGCGCGAGATCTTGCTGGCCAATTTCTGGTGCATATTGTCCCAAACGGCGCCAATGACTGTCTTTACCAAAATGAACATCAGCAAGAATAAGTGTCTTTTCACCAGGATTATAGACGACACGATCAGGCAGCAATACCAATTCCAAATTACCAATTTCGAGGTGAGGGTTCAGATGATGAGGTGACATATACTGAATTAGATTATAAGATTTTAAAAGCCAAACCGCAGTTTTTACCACTGACCTAATCAGTTTTTGTTTCTAGTTGTAGTTGGTATTTTTTAATTCGCTCTTTAAAAGACTCGCTGGTTAATCGAGCCTTTAATCGCTCGGCGACAACTGGAAAAGCAAATGGTGTTAGGCGATTGGGATTAGTAATGATAGGATCCAGTCTACCTAACCGATCAAGTTCATTTTTTACTTGATCAATTTGTAAATCGTATGTTAGCACTTCAATCCTCGCTTGCTGGATTAGAGGATGGTTTGGTTCGAACTGCACCAGTGCTTCATAAAGGGTGTCGCTGGAGCCCGCTAAATGCGAATATCGTTTGGCTTGCCAAGGAAAACCGGGAAATAATAGCCCCCCAATCCTGGCAATGGTAGCAAAACGACGCTTGGCCAGTTCCGAGAAATTTTGTGAATCTACCAAATCGGTCATCACATTCTGAATTGTTAATAATTCATTCAGTTCAGCGGGTAAGTTGACGAGTTCAGCTGACTTGGATAGTAATTCGAAACCATAATCATTTGCAGTAAAAGAAATTGTATCAGTGCGATTTTTTAACCAACGATGGGCAATCAAAGTCGCAATTTGTTCGTTGATTACCTGTCCGGCAAACGGATAGATAACTATATGATGACCTTCGCGAGTTTTAAAATGCTCGATTAAAAGCTGGTTTTGGTTTGGCACCCTAGATCGCTGATTTTGAATATTTATTAAATAACCGGCCTTATCATTCTGATTAGATACCACCCTACGTAATTCATCTGCAAGATGATCAGCAATTGGTAGCCGCGAGCCAGTCCAACGGGGTATAAACCCATCACCGCTACGCGTGCGCTTAACCGTAATATCAGTATTATGCATTCTCTGCACTTGGTAGAATTTACCTCCTAATTGAAATTTATCCCCCGGTTTTAATTTGGCCGCAAAAGCATCATCAATTGTTCCAATTCGTCGCCGGCGGTTAATAATTTGGTAAGGTTGACCACCCTCGATAGTGCCGATGTTGAATCGATGACGCATAGCATGTCGTTTCGAAGCAATCTCAAGTTTTGTACCTGATTGAACCACATGCTGAAACTGCTCGTAACGACCCAGGGTTTTACCACCTTGGGTTACAATTGCTAAAACTTGCTGCCAAAAACTTTTGTCTAGATCATGGTAATAATAGCAGTTCTGCAACTCTTTCTTTAGAACTGATTTATCCACTGCACTGCCGCAGACTCGGGTCGAAACATATTGCGCGGCGACGTCTAGCGCATTCTCTGGCAGCTGTGCTACTGGATCCAGCCTACCTTTCTGCAGTAAATTTTTTATTGCCTGAATCTCGAGTATTTCAAGGGTAAAGGTTGGCACCACAAACACTTCTGGGGCAACACCAGGTCGATGGTTCGAACGTCCAGCCCGCTGACGAAGTCGAGTAATTGATTTAGGCGACGACACTTGAACCACTAACTCTACTGACTGAAAATCCAATCCCAAATCCAAACTAGCGGTTGCTATTACCACTCGAGCCGTACCGTTTTTAAGCTTTTCTTCGACTGATCGGCGATGATCGATTTCTAGTGAGCCATGATGTATTAAAACATCTGCTGGAGTTAATATTTGCTTCTTATCTAATTTAACTTTTTCTTGGAGCGCTTCAAACCAGAATTCTGCCCCCGCTCGGGTATTAACAAAAATTATACTGGATGTAGCCTGGCTGACTAATTTATAAACCCGAGGCACCATTTTTAACCCAATGTGCCCCCGCCACGAATACGCCGCAGGGGTGTCTGGTTGCAATAGCGTAATTTTTTCCTTGATCCGGGATTTTTTTGGTGGCTGAATTAATTTGTAATGAGTATCGGTGTTAAATAAAGCTTTTGCTGCTAGATCTGGGTCTGAAATTGTAGCTGATATGCCACAAATATCTTTTAAATTAAAACTTGTTGTCAAGGCACTGATACCTAGCGAGGTCTGTACCCCACGTTTGTTAGCTAACAGACTATGCCATTCATCAACCACTACTGATTCAATCTGATTCAATAGTTTATAGGCGGTTTTCTGTGATAGTAATAAATGTAGCGATTCCGGTGTCGTTACTAATACCCGCGGCGGTTTTTGGAACATCAATTTTTTGTCCGAGGCACTGGTATCGCCGGTCCGATACATTACCTTGTCAGCTAGGTCGAGTGTTCCAATGATATTTTCCAACGATTTAGCAGTGTCAAATGCCAGCGCCTTGAGTGGTGTAATCCACAATAAAGTCGTATTGGTTTTGATTGCCTGTTCTAATAATGGCAAAAACGCCGCCAAAGTCTTGCCCTCGCCGGTAGGGGCAGCAATCAAATTATAGCGATTTTTTCCTAAAGCCTGGTAAGACCGACGCTGCAAAGCAGTTGGTTCCCAGCGTTTTCTATCGAAAAAATTTTTAAAAAAATCCGGCATAATTATTTTGATCGCAAAAGGCTATTTGCTGCTTCTAGCGTATCTGCCTCGGACACTGGTTTGTCCTGTCGCCAGCGCAAAATTCGCGGAAACCGAACCGCCAACCCAGATTTGTGCCTGGCTGAGGGGGCAATACCCTCGAAGGCAATTTCAAAAACTTGACCAACTTTTACCGTTCGCACTGGACCGAAACGCTCGAAAGTATTTTTCTTGATCCAGTTATCGACTTTGGCAATTTCTTTATCAGTCAAGCCAGAATACGCCTTTGCCAGCGGTACTAATTGGGCTTGACCTGGTTGAGGAAAGCCATCAATCGTATCCGGAATCGGTCCCGTCGACGTGTCCCATACCCCTAAAGTGTAGTCAGTATAGAGGGTGGCACGACGACCACTGCCACGCTGGGCATACATCAACACCATATCAAGTGTATAAGGGTCGACTTTCCACTTCCACCACTTGCCTTTTTTGCGTCCCACAAAATATTCTGACCCGCGATGTTTAATCATAACTCCTTCAGCATCCATGTCGCGGGCGGTATCTTTGATCTTCGATAATTGATCCCAAGAATTAAAAGATATTTCCTGGGAAAGGATGAGATTATTATGATTGACAATAGAGACAGCTTCTTCCAATAATTTTCTGCGCTTAGTCAGACTTTGATTGCGAACGTCATTGCTATCATATTCAAAAATATCATAGGCAATAATGCCCACTGGATTCTTCTTCATCATTGCGCCTGAAACATTTTTGCGGCCCAATCGATTTTGCAATGAGTTAAACGGCTGGATTTTACCGTTCTCGATGACGATTAATTCACCATCAATGGCGGTTCCGTCAGGAAGACCCGTGGCAATTTCGGCAAGATCAGGAAATTGATCGGTAATCAAATCCTCACCCCGGGACCAAATATGAACCTCGCCAGATCGTTTAATAATCTGAGATCTAATACCATCCCATTTCCACTCGGCTTGCCATTCATCCGGATGACCCAATTCAGCAAAATCACGATCCAGTTGATATGCCAATGCAAACGGATAAGGTCTGGCGGTATTAGCCTGATCGCTGAATAAAATTTCTTCCAGTGATTCAAATTCAGCAGGCGTCCATTTACCACCTAATCTAAACTGGACCTCATCTTCGGGTAATTCGTACGTTTGAGCAATTGACCGATACACTAATTTTTTTGACGCCCCCACTCGAAAAGCTCCGGTTATTAGTTTGTTAAATACAAAACGCTCCAGCCTAGGTAGTGATGCCCATACTTTTAATACATAGGCCTTCTTTTCTACAACTGATTTGTTTTTTAGATCAATTAATTCAACCGCCCATTTGCCAAGTCGTCTGTTGCGGTATTTTTTATTGGGCTCCGGTAGTATCAGCGTAATCGTTTCGGCCAGATCTGCAATCTGATTATAGCTCTCGGCAAATAACCAGTCAGGCACCGCAGCTAACTCGGCCGACCATTCTTTTAACAGAGTACGATTTACTGGTTGCGGTAGGCGCTCGCCTGATAAAAACCAAGCCGCCCATAATTTATCATGATCCGAGACCTTTTTATTTTGGAAATAATTGTTTAAAGCCACTACTTTTTTAAGCGTTTTTGTAGTTCGATCCAGATTCTCGAATAATTTTGCCAAGTCTCTCATAAACTATAATTCAAGTTAATCTTCGTCATCGCTACGGTGAAAATGCCCCCTAAATTCAGATGTTTCTAATCCCCACTCCTCGGTTAGAAATTTCGCCATCTGAGATGTATATCCATGATTGGTAATAACCCGCTTGGCGCCAGTCTCTTTAACTGCTCGCAGAATTCCATCCCAATCAGCATGGTCAGACATCACAAACCCCCGATCAGCTCCTTTGCGGCGGCGGGTGCCCCTGGCCTGCATCCAACCTGACGCAAATCCCACTGAATAAGGGGCAAATTTTTTTACCCAAGAAGCACCAAAAGATGACGGCACGGCAATGATCATCGCGTCTCGATATTCTGATTTGTCCACCTCACGAGAGGCTTTAGGAACATCTGGTAAATCAAATCCGGCAGCGCGTATTCTTTTATTAGACTCATAAACAGCACCGTGACAAAACATCTTAACCCCGCGCTGGGCCAAACCGTAAATTAATCGCTGTGCCTTGCCTAACGCATAAGCACCCAATAGCGAACAAATGCCTTCTTTGACATTTTGTTGATACCAGTTGGCAATTTGATCCATCACATCGTCATTGGGTTGCCAACGATAGACCGGCAGTCCAAAAGTGGTTTCGGTAACAAATACATCGCAATCAACCGGTTCGAACGGATGGGACAAGCCGTCATCCTGGTATTTCCAGTCACCAGTATCAACCCACACCTGACCTTGATATTCAATTCTAATTTGCGCCGAACCAGGAACATGACCGGCCGGATGAAATGAAAATGAAACGCCATTAAAACCAAACTCTTGATAATATGGGACTTCGTGAAATTTTTGAGAGCTATCCTTTCTGGCAACCCGATACTCCAGGATGGGACGCGATTCTGGCGTCATCCAATATTGCTTCATCCCCCACCTGGCGTGATCGGCATGAGCGTGCGTAATTACCGCGCGATCAACCGGAGATTTAGGATCCAACCATACATCTGCTGGTGGGCAATATAATCCTTGCTTGGTTTGAATGATTAAGTCTGATTTGATAGCCATTCCCTTAACTGATTAATTGATAAAGATTCTACTAGTGTTTGATTACAAACTCTTTCTAACTCCACCAGATCAGAAGCGGTGACATCAACTCTGCTTGCTTGATCATCGTGTTGCAAATAATACATTATCGCTCCTTCGTCGGACACATGCCCCATTCCTAGCGCGTGACCAAATTCATGAACCAGCAAGGCCAATAAATCAGATTCTGTTTCGTATTGATAAATTTCAATCCCGTATTGATTGTAAATCCCCTGTTTGAAAGTATCTCCTCGCCTGGCAAATTGCTGGTTAAAAATGGCGACCTCGTCATTAAATTCCTCGACCTGATTGTTAGTTTCTGACGCTAATCGATTTAACCTCTTGGCCAAAGAATTCAAGTTTTTACGATCTGATTCTAATTGCGCGAAATCATTGGCTAATTTATCTGATCTGGCCTCTAGATCACTGACCGATCCGCCTTCTCCGGCATTATAATTTTCTACCGCTTGATTATAGTTAGATTGGTTCTGTTGGTAGCGATCACGCTTGGCAACATAAGATTTCTGCGCTTGGCGGTAATTTTGCTCTAGCTCTTCAACTGAATCAAACTTGTTTTCTAGAGTTTCGCGACTAGTATCTAGGTTTGATTCTGACGAAAGGCGCTGGATTGTTTGCTGCTGTCGATCATCAAAAATAAATTCAATCATGAACGGTGATTCTGGATCATAATCGATTATGGTTTTACCAATTTCTTTATTCCAGACCTCGGCCGCCTGTTGCGCTACTGATATTGCAGTTTCACGATTTAAGTTAAATTCATCCGGAATTGATCCAAGGCTATATTCTATTCCAGTTTGGCACCCCGGCACCACGGTTTGATAGATAAAAAAACCACTGAATGCAATTATCAACAATAAAACTATATTACTAATAAACTTGAACACTATCCTTTAGTATAGCCCCTAACCCCAACAACATAAACTACGATTTGTGGTTTATTGTATCTACTAGCCTTTTTTGTTACATTAATCCTACACTGCGGGCCGCTATAGCGAGCCTCGCGAAAATATCGCGGGATGGAGAAGAGGTATCTCGGGAGGCTCATAACCTCCAGACGTAGGTTCGATTCCTGCTCCCGCAATGCCGTAAAACAAAAGACTGCCTTGGCAGTTTTTTTGCCACGGCATCACGTGGCGAATACAATGAGCTTTACGTGAACGCGTTATAATTAAGTCATGTTTTATGTATATTTGTTAGAAAATATTGAGGATAAAACTTGGTACACCGGTTTTAGTTCTAATTTAAAACAAAGAATTAAGGATCATTATAGTGGTAAGGGTGGACGGCATACTAGACTAAAACCAAATTGGAAGTTGATTTATTATGAAGCTTATCTAGATAGAACAGACGCGTTAGGCAGGGAAAAATTTCTAAAAAGTGGGTCGGGTAAAAGTTTCTTGAAAAAGCAATTGAGAAATTATTTAAATTCTTAAATACAAAGCAACTAATAAAGTGAGTAATCGGCGGCAAATTTTGCCCTAATTGCAACTTAGTAGACTTTAATCAATTGTAGTTACACATTTTGTACAACATGTCTTATGATTAAGACATGAAAGCACTAATTTTTAACGCAACTTTAAAAAATTCAACTAGCGACCAACCATCTAACACCGGCGCCTTAATTGATAAGGTAGTAGCTGAATATAAGGATCTCCATGTGACCACCGAAGTAATTCGTCTGGCCGACTATCACCTAGCACTAGGTACCAGCACCGAAACCGGTGACCCAAATGATCAGTGGCCCGAGCTAATCCAAAAAATAAAACAGGCTGACATTTTCTTGATAGCCACCCCCGTTTGGATGGGGCATGTGTCTTCGCTTGTACAGCAAACAATCGAGCGCCTTGACGCAATCTTTCACGAGGATGAACATACCGATCCAAAAACCGGTCAATACTGGACTTATAATAAAATCGGGGGTGCGGTCGCTACCGGCAACGAAGATGGTGCCAAGCAGAGCTGTTTCTTTATAATTTCAAGATTGATTAATTTAGGCTTTACCGTGCCACCAAATGGGTACACGTATTGGGTGGGACCAGCTGGACCAGGCCCTAGCTATATCAAAGCCGGCGGACAAAATCATTTATACACCAATAAAACCTATCGCCAAATGGTACACAATTCGCATAAACTTGCTACGGCACTAAAACAAAATCCAATTGACACTAACCTGAATGAAATTTATAAACAAGCTAAATCTGATAGCGATCAATAATTATCAGGTATAGGATTTATGCAACCCTACCTGCATCGCCTACTATTCATTATATTTTTTTGTAAATCCAGTTGCTAGCCAATTTAATAATGGACACAATAAATATTTGGAATAGAAGAGTTAAATAATGGCAAATGATTAAATTCTTTAAGCTCACTCTTGAAGGTTATTACGAACTCGCCATTTTGGCATTCTGTATTTGACGGTAGCGACCCTCCGGCGATTGATGGGTTAGGAGAATACGAATAGCAATAATCATCTGTTCCCAGCGGATCATCGGGCAAGCGTGAAATATACGAATCCAGGGTGTTTTGAAGAGTTATCCAATTTGAATCATTATTACATGATGTGGCGTAGGCATTATCTAATTCGTCCTCCAGCGGGAGTGATCCATTGTCTAAACGATACTTGTAAACTGCCTTGACCAATTCATCAGCTTCGAGATGGCGCACGGTGTCACGGGCCTCGCTTTTTGATCGCGCCATGTTTCCAATTACAATAGATAAAATGATCCCAATTACGGCTACTACAATCAAAATTTCGATTAAACTAAAACCTTTCATCTAACTAAAATTGTATCATTAACCGACCTCCCCGCTCTGCCAGATTACTCATATTAATTCATCATTCTTTCCAGGTGACTTTCATAGAAATATTCGAAGCCTAGGACCATTAATCCCAATACAAGGGCGAATCCAAACAATAAGCCGAAAACTATGCCAAATAATCGTTTAGGAGTAGTTTTGAATTGATCACCATCTTTTACGGTGCCATAGTTTGAAGTGGTGGCATTACTATAATTAACAAATTCTGTTCGTATTACATTATCATTCTTGATATCTAAAATTATCTGTAACAAATCCTCGGCTACTGACCTCTTGAACGGACCCACATTAATTAATTTTTGTTTTGCATCTTTTAAGACAATAACGTTGACGCTCGCCCGATTAAAAATAGATTGATTAAAGTCTTCGTCTAATTCCACTGAAACAATATTGTGCTGATCTAATACCAAACCGCGATCATCAAATACATGCAACTTTCCTAACGGCAGCACCACTCTACCTGCTTTGATTTTAAATGACTCTACTCGAACACCTTCTCCAGTTATAGCTTTAATAATTACTACAGCGGCAAATAATCCGAATATTATGAATGATAGTCCGATATTTGAGTCTAAAGCTAGATTATTGGTTAGTTCATACCATAAGAAAGCAGAGCTAATTACCAGCGATATTAAAAACCATATTTTAGAAGATCTCTTGGTCTTTTTAATCTCACTCATATAATTAATCTTTGATTGGTTTTTCAACCTCCATACTATCAATATCAGCCGATTCGCCGGTGATTTTAAGCACGTTGCGGTCAATGTGAACTAATTTTTTGCGTGAGGCATTATAATGATTTACCGCTGTACCCAAAGTATTGCCTAATTTTAGGTGATATTCATCATAGCGAGACAAATTTTCCTTGAGCTTCATGACGTTTTTTTGGATTTTTTCGGTTTGACGTTCAATCTTGAACGCATTAAAACCATGCAAAACAGTTTGCAAATAGGCATACAGCGTCATTGGCGATACAATAATCACCTTTTTTTGATTTGCATATTCGATCAAAGACTTGGAATTAACCCCAGTTCCGGTTTCGTTAATCAGCAAATCATAATATATTCCCTCGGCTGGAATATACATTAGCGCAAAACCAAGGGTCCCTTCCCCGGTGCGAATATATTTGGCAGTTTCATCAATTCGTTTTTTTAAATCATTTTTAAAATCACGCTCAAGCACGGTAACATCTTCGTTATTTTTCTGAGCGGTGAGTAAGCGGCGATAATTGTCCAGCGAGAATTTAGCATCAATACAAATAATCCCGTCCTTGGCTTTAATGACAGCGTCCACCGCTTCACCACTATCAAAGCCATATTGAAGTTCATATAACTCTCCAGGAACCCCTAACATATTTTCCAAAATCAATGCCAGCCCAGCCTCCCCCAGTGATCCGCGTTGTTTTTGGTTGGTCAGAGTGCGTTCTAATGATTGCAAGGTTTCAGTAAATTTTATCACTTGATCAGTCGAGGCTTTGTTTTCAGCCTGCCCTCGCGACACCTGTTGTAAATCCTTGGAAATTCGATCCAATAATTCCTGAGAGTTCTGCAGCTGTCCCGCCACTGAACGCTGCATTGCTTTGGAATTATCTTGTACCAAATTTGTATTCTCTTCCATTCGTTTGGATAACGTTTGGTTTAGGTCTTGCAGCTGATTTTGCATCAACAGCAACTCAGCTGATCGGTTTTTATCATCAGGATTTCGTAATTTAACCAGCAAATAAACTACATAACCCAATACCGCAAATAACAATAGTAATAACCCATATAATACCTCCATAGCTAGATTGTATCAGTTTTGATTAGGGTAAGAGATTTAGCGGGTGCTACCGCAGGTGAGCGCCGACGAGCGATCAGTTTGGCCAGCTCGACCAGACCCAAATCAATGCAGGCAATGGCAGCAATCGCCAACCACAAACTAATTGGTAGTGCAGAAAGTGATAGAAAATCTCTAAGTCCAGGAATTAACATCGAGGCAAGAAATGCTCCAAAGCTTAGCATCACTGCGATGTTTAGTACTTTGTTAGACAGAATATTGATTTTCCAGATCGGTCGGTTAAAATCTTTCAGCGCAAATGAAAACACCATTACGTCAATTGTTAATACGGCAAATATCAAGGTTCGCAACTGCTCGAACGGAATGTTTAATATTCCGAATTGACCCAGCAAGTAAACGCACAGACTAACGGTCCCAAACGCAAAGCTGGATAAAAATAACAATGTTTTAGTTTGTTGATTCAGAATCCCACGCGAGCCAATTTGATTTGGTGATCGCTTCATAACCCCTTGATCAGCTGGTTCAAATGCATAGGCAAAAGTTAGCAAGCCACCTTGAATAATATTTATCCACAGAATCTGTTTGGGCAGAATTGGCACTTCAACTGCCAACGCCAATGCAGACATAACAATTAAAATTTCGCCAAATCCAGCTGAAATACGATGCACCGCCACTCGTCGAATATTATCTAATAATCGTCTACCTTCTTTGATAGCCGCCACGATGGTGGCAAAACTATTTTTTAACAAAATGAGATCCGCTGCTGATTTGGCGACATCGGTACCTGAATGAACCGCAATTCCCACGTCAGCCGAAGCCAATGCCGGTGCATCATTAATTCCGTCCCCGGTCATTGCTACCACATGACCATTCGATTGCAGTACCCCGGCCAGACGTTGTTTTTGAGTCGGGCGCATTCGGGCATAAACTGATACTTGCTGAAAGGTTTTGTAAATTTCTTCATCTGATAAGTCCGCCAAATCTTTGCCTTCTACCACTTGATCATCCGTTAATACTTTGGCTTGTTTGGCAATTGCCAGTGCCGTGTTGGCATTGTCTCCCGTTGCCACCACTACTCTTGCCCCAGCCTCTTGAGCTTGTCTAATTGCCTGCGGCACATCCCCCCTAACCGGATCGGTGTAACCAATTAACCCAACAAATTCCAGCTCACTGCCCAGTTCTTGCAAAATATTTATATCGCTTAGTTTTTTGAAATTATCAGCGTGAATTGGAATTCGGGCAACACCGGTCAAGCGATGACCTCTGCTTGAGAGTTCCTTTTGAATCGAATATAGACGAGCGCGATCAGCCTGGGACATTTTTGTTGGCGTCGCATCCCCGTCATAATAAAAATGCGCTGATGACACCATGTATTCCGGAGCGCCCGACAAAATCGCATAATGCCCATGATCCCCTTGTACCAATACGGCCGCATAACGGCGCTCGGAAGCAAACGGTAAAAAATCTTCTTCGACATCATCATTATTAAGCGCCGAGCGGTCTAGTCCTAGACGCAACCCGGCCTTGACCAAAGCTTTTTCGACAGGTCTACCATTAGGTATAGGCTCTCCATCATCTGCAGTAGTAACGTAGCCATCTGAACATAATAGTGCCGAACGCAGCAGTACTTCTTGATGATGATCTAAATTATTTACTTCGTCAGTCTGGGGTGCCTTATCAGCAAACGCAGGGATCAGCGACACTAGTGTCATCTCGCCTTGGGTCAAGGTACCTGTTTTATCCGTAATAATAACGTCAGTTGCGCCCAGCGTTTCGGCTGCAAGCAAGCTTTTAACCAGACCGTCTTGGTTTAATACATGACGCATCCCCACTGCTAAAATAGCGGTAATAGCGCTTGGCAATCCCTCAGGCACTGCCGACACCGCAATAGCGATCGAGATTAATAATACCTCTGATAAAGGTAAATCTCGCAGTAGTCCAATCACTAAAATCAGTGCCGATAGCACGATCACAATACCCGACACAATATAAGCCAGGCGTTGCAATTGCTTTTGCAATGGAGTTAATTCAGGCTCGACGTTGCTGGCTTCAGCCAATTGCCCGAATTCGGTGCTTGATCCGGTGGCTGAAACGATGCCAACCACTGACCCTGATGCCAATAATGTCCCGGCATAAAGCATCGAGGTGCGTTCAGCCAGGGCAGCGCCGTATTTGACAGGTTGATTGTTTTTTATAATCGGTTCCCATTCCCCAGTTAATACTGCCTCATCAGCCTCGGCATCATCACTTTTAATGATTCTGATATCAGCTGGAATGGCTTCACCACTCGAGATATAAACTAGATCACCTGGCACCAAATCTGTGGCAGCAATTAACTGATCGACCCCAGCACGCTTGACCCGCGAATGTTTAGCCTGTTTTTTTTGGAGGCTGACGAAAATATCTTTTGCTTTGCCTTCTTGATAAAGGGCGATGCCAATATTAATCACAATAGCCAATGCAACCACAGTTGCGTCCACATATTCACCCAGATAAATTGTTAAAAAGAAAGCAAATACTAAAATTAATACCAATGGGTTAACTAGCTGCTGCCAAATCCTTTGCAACAGATTTTTGCCTTTTCTGGCTGCTAGGGCATTAGGTCCAAATTGCTGCTGACGGCTTGCGACCTCGGCCGTATCAAGACCGTGTTTAACATCAGTGCTCAGCGCTGGGGCCAGCGCAGATAATGGCAAAGAGTGAATTTTACCTCGGTTGTTGTTTATTCTTTCTGGCAGATTACCAGCCATCAAGTCGTCGGTTTAAAATTATTATTTTCACTAGATTGCGTATCTGTTTTGCCAGGGGTGTCTTCGCCAATAACAGGGCTGTCATCGCCATTAATTTGAGCAATAGTATTTTCCAATTTTTGCTTGTTTTTCTCTAGTTCACGGTTTTCTTGACGTAATCGCAAACTTTGCCAGTTACGCATCTGTGAAAAACCAAATACCGAAAATACTAATGCTGATACCAAGGTAATGGTGATCAAATTGACAATAAATGAAATCAGAGAGCCGGTAAAAACATCAGCCGATAGCAAAACCGCCCCCACCCCAATATTTGCCAATGGTGGCACCAACGATACGGCGATTGCCACCCCAGGCAGCAAAGCCGACTGTGATTGCTTTACCCAGGCATAGGATGCGATTAACGCTGATAACCCAGCTACAAAAAACGACGTAATATTTGGTGATGACACTAAAACTACCGTCTGATTTATTGATTCTCCGTTTAATAGATATTGAAACATGAAAACCACTACTGTACTGGTCAGAACTACCGCCGCGAATGAAACCCCAATAGCTTTGATTGCCCTCAGGGTTGCTTGTTTCGAGGCGGTTACCACAGCCAGTCCCAATGACAAAATGGGAAATAATGCTGGAGCAACTAACATGGCAGCGATAACAATAGCCAAATTATCATTAATCAGTCCCAGTGCCGCAATTAATCCAGAAATAATTAGATAAAAATAATAATCACCATCGGTACGACTTTCTTTAACCAGCGTGTCTACCGCTTGACGTTGTTCGACTAAATTGGCAAAGAATAATATATCGTCATCTTTAACCGAAGGATTACTAACCCGCGGATCATTTAATCCTGAGTCAGCAATCGAGCCTGTTTGGACACTAGTTTTGTTCATATTGTTAAAGTATACCAAGCTATTGGCGGTCTACATTAGGCTATAAACAGCTGTATACGCTATAATGACTTTACTATTTATGAACAACCTACAAGATCGCATTACCAGTGACCTTAAAATCGCTATGAAAAATCGTGACGCCCTGCGACTAGAGACATTGCGTTCGATTAAAACTGCCTTTACCAATGAATTAGTTCAAAAAGCCCGCACCCCCCAAGATAATTTGTCAGATGAGGAGGCTACTGCCGTAATCAAAAGATTGCATAAACAACGCCAGGATGCCGGCCAGCAATTCAGTCAAGCGGGTAGAGATGATTTGGCGACCAAAGAAAAACAAGAAGCTGAAATACTGGCCGAGTATCTGCCAAAACAATTAGACGATCAGGCACTGACAGACTTGGTTGATCAGGTAATTACCGATTTAGGTGATGATTTTGATCAATCCAAAATTGGCATAGTTATTGGACAAGTTATGAAGCGATCTAGTGGTCGCGCTGATGGCAAGCGGGTACAAAAAATGGTCGCTAGCAAATTACGCTAAATTTAATTATTTAGCAGTCTTCTGATCTAGAATCACAAAATAATATCTCGCCGTCAGAACTGGACTGACTATCTATTGGCTCTTGATTTTGCTGCAGGGTTAACATCAGCAATACTAATGATCCGCCCAATATCATTATTGTGGCTCCCAAAAATTTGATAGCGGTTGAATTTAGTAATTTCATTTATTAATTATTCTAGCAGACGAGCTAATCGCAATAAAAATTCTCGCTTGTCTGCAGTAGTCAAAAATACTGCTGCCAGATTTGCGTTTGAGGTCAACATTTCATTATTGTTTTCTAGATGGCTATTCAATTGTATGGGCTCTTCACCTCCAACCACTCCTTGTGGTTCGGTAAACACACAGGTTTGATAAGGGTTATTAAATTGATAGTTTGCCTGACACTGCCAGGCAGCTAGAGCATTGGAACCCAGCAATCCAAATAGAATACTAGCAATTAACAAATACTTCATATTACTAATTATGAACTTAATTATTGTGGAGTCAAATTACACATCATATCGTGCATTAACTGTTCATCATTATATTTGTGCAAATCGCTATTCTTTGATCAAAATTAGGGATTGATAAGGCTGCAAACAATCTAGATCATCCGGGATCAATTTAGTAGTAAAATCAGGATTTATAATCTGATATTTACTTAAATTGATTCCCAAATTTTCTAATGATCGCTCGCTATTGGAGATGTTGCCCAATAGTAATACCTCATTGTGATTATCAGAATCAGTAAATCTCGAACCCAAGACTGCTACTTCGCCTGTATCGATAAACTGATGCTCGCCGCCGAATATAGATTGATAAGTGCTGCGCATCCGACCCAAAAATTTTAACCAATTATAGGCCGAATCTCGATCAGCTTCGATCAGGTCTACTGTTCTTATCGGTTCGGATGGTTTGGGCAAATTGATTTTTTCAGGTAGTTTTTCAGCCCCGTATTCGCTAAATCCGTAAAATGGCTGCTGCTTGACCCAACCCATTGTTGTTCTGACTGACGCCCTTTCATCCAGATCAATATTATCAGCCAGACCAATTTCATCGCCATAAAATATCACCGGTGAGCCGGGCAAGAAAAACAACACACTATAAATTGACTTCATTTTTGCCTCGTCATAGTCAAACAATGGCCCTAGACGTCGACTAATTCCCCGTCCGTAACTACGGGCTTTTTCTTCGGGATCAAAATGATCTAGCACTTCATCTTGTTCGTCATCAGATAATTTGCTGGTATTAAATTCGTCGTGATTACGGATAAAATTAAACCAAACATTTTTGTCAGTAAATGGCATGTCTTGTAATGCATTAATAAACTGCTGCGTATTTTCGCGAACATATGCCAGTAGTAAATGTTGGTTGACGTAAAAGTTTAAATTACCGAAAATGCCGTATCCGTCGTGTTTTTCCAAATCCTTAAAATATTTTTTGAAAGCATCCAAATCTAGATCAGTCTCGCCGAAAAATAAAAATTGGCGATCATAGGTAGATTCCAGATCACGGTGAAGATCGGCAAAAAACTGGTGCCCGTCTTCGAAATTATCTTGCGCTGCCCCAACCCGGTCGTAAAACATGTAATTAACCGCATCAATTCTAAATCCATCAGTTCCAAGCGAAGCCCAAAAATCAAAAATGTTTTTTATTTCATTATGAACGTCTGGATTACGCAAATTCAAATCTGGTTGGAAAGAATAGAAACTATGGTGATAATATCGGCCGGATCGCTCGTCAAATTGCCACGGACCGTGCTCGTCACCGGGAAAAGCCGCTCGCGAATCAGACTGGTAATCTGGCTGGTCACGCCAAATATAGTAATTGGAAAACTTGGATTTATCATTCATGCGCCCAGCCTGGAACCAATGGTGGATATTAGAAGTATGATGAATCACCATATCGATGAACACTTTTATATCACGACTGTGTGCTTGCTCGATTAATTCAATATAGTCACTAAGGTCTCCTAGACGTGAGTCAACCGAAAAATAGTCAACAATATCATAACCATTATCGCGCCACTGCGACGGATAAAAGGGTAGCAACCAAATTGCCTTGACCCCCATTGATTTCAAATAGTCTAGTTCCGAAATCACTCCCCCTATATCACCATACCCGTCAGCGTTCGAGTCCTTGAAATATTTGACATCAATTTGATAAACAAATTCATTTTGCCACCTGTCGCGATTATTTGGCATAATTAACTTTTAGGATGCCATTGATCATTGTCCCCTTTTTCATATTTATTTTTTACCGCTGACCAGGCAGTCGCGTGCGCCCTGGATTCATCATCATATTGTTGTGCGGCGGAATTAAAGGCTTCTTTATAAATATCCTGCGCATGCGGAACATTTGACAGTGCATTTTGCACGTCATCGGGTAAGTCGTTTGTTGAGTTATAAGGCATTAATCAAATTGTACAGAAATTTCAAACTGTATGCTAGCTAAATCTCTGATTTATGTTGTAATTATAAATTAATTACTTAAAATAGTACTAGCCTCGAGAAGTCCTCGAGCACGTACCTCACCCTCTCTCGCTCTGTCACCCATGAATACTAGCCTGATCGCAGATTTGATCTGTAGACGCTCTAGACGTCAAACCCTACCCAGTAGGTTTGATCCAGATAAAATTCATGTCTTTGAAATTCTACCGATTGAACACAGTATTCGGAGTTCTAGCTCTGGCACCAGATTTATCAGGTTCCGACTATGGATTCCCCATAGCAAATCTGTAGACAAAAGAGTCAAAATTCAACATTGCGACAACGGCATTACCCCCGTCAACTTCTTTTTCACTCTAAATGGTACTGTTAGAGGAATGAACAGAATACAATTAATCGTTCCGTCTTTTGGCAGGACTTTCGTTGTGGCCATAAATAATGAGGTTATAGCCGAGCTACTTCACAATGGCTGAGGGCAGAGGGTGCAGCGCACATCAGCGTTGTACCCTCTTTTTATTAAAAAAATTGGCCCGACGCTCCTACTACATGACGCAGTAAGATTGCCGGGCCCAGACAGTCTGTTTAGATCAGTGGTGGTAACCTTCCCCTAGATATAAAAAGAGTGACCTGAACAGACTGCCCCGTGGTGGTACCTGTTCGACCGTTGAGGGTCGAGGATTAGTATATATTAAAATGCTTAACTTCATTTGTCAAGTAACCATTGATCTTTAATTCAATCCTTCACTAAGTGGATAAACTTGAAAAAATTCCATTATTTGTCCTATATTATATACAGACTCATTCGCTGGCCTTCCACCTAAACCCCTCCTGCCATGTGCACGCTCACCGGAAAAGTTGGTTCATTCGGCCAAATACCTGTGGCCTCTCGTGACCAAGGATTGATTCTTGATTCACTTTCTTTTAAATCGTTTGGTTTTATCGCCCGATTATTAAAACAATTGGGTTATCATCTTTTGGACGATCGTGAAAACCCACTATACGCCGACCGCAAGCACGGCTGGCTATATATTTATGGAGACAAAGAACCCTTGATTGGCATTACTTGTGACACCTTAAAGCTTAGTAATACAAGTAGCGTTGACGTGGTTGTTCTACAGTATCCATCAATGGCACGTAAGCCTCATTTAGTTTACGTCAAAAGCCAGTCCGTTGTATTGCAACCTTTCTCGATACCTGGACACGAAATTAGCCTGGTTGAAAAAGGTCGTAAAGTAGCATCCTATCCTCACCGAACACTATACTTGCCCAGTGATTTGCAGAGGGTGGAGTATCATGACTAAATAGGTAACCCACCACACTCCGCCTTGACAATTAATATTCAAGGCGGAGTTCTTTTTTTCATAAAAATAACCCCTGGCAGCAATCAAACTGCAACAGGGGTCTTAATTTGAGACCATTACGCCTCTTCCATATATACCACAAATTTTTTTCCAATTGTTTGTGGTCCGATCAAAGGCAGCTCTTTTGGATTCACAAACCAGAGTCTTGATTTTTTGAACCAAGAAATCCAAAGACGTTGCCACCAACTCATGTTTCTAGTGAGTTGATGATAATACTTTTTACGGTACCAAAAATAGATACCCTGTGCTGCCTTGAAATAATCACCTAGATTATTTGGCCTAGGTCTGACTCTTCCAAGCATTACTTCTGTGTTATCAAGTTCAGCTACAATTACATGCCCAGTTAAGTTAGATGATTTCGTATGTAGTAAACTGATATATTTTGAAGCAGTATCAATTTTAACAGTTATTGTATGTTTTACTTTTTGTGAAGCCTTAGAGGAGATTAGCATGCCTTTATTGGCTAGTGAGAAGGAACGACTAGATGCAAGCTTAACTAAAAATACACCCCTTTTGCAAGTGATTGTTATCAGCCGTGGTTTTAAAAACTAGATTCTATTGATTAAACAATTGGGCGTATCTTGATATAGCGATTTTTCCACGATCGCAGGAATTGATCGGTGTCCAGGGTTCGATTACCAGACAGCTCGGCCGGGTCACTATAGGTAATGGTATTATCATCATTAACCGCCGAAATCACCACCAAATGTGGAATCGGATTAGCGGGGTCAAACGTATAATGGACCGATGCCATAACTGGTCCGTTTTCCAGCTCGACCGCTAGATCATTCAGAGCTTGTTGTTTGTCAGCTGACAACCAAACTGTTTCGCCATCTAGACCATGTTCATTAGCCAGCGCTATTAATCCTGCATGCGACCATCCAACCGCGTCATTAAATGCCCCGGCTGCTAGACCACGCTGCAGCAAATCATCTGGTGTAACGGGATCAGTAAAGTAATCAATCAACATTGCCAAACTAGCCACCCCACAGCTAACCCCGCGCCACTCTGCTGCGGTGATATCACTAAATTGCGAATAAAATGGTACGGAAGAAATTTCAATACCCTTATCTATGGCGGCGTTTAAAGTTTGATCAAATGACAATTCGTCAACAAAAGGTTGCGCCTCGGCATTCGGTTGCAATAATGCAGCAGCTTGATAATTAGTAGCCAAATATAAACCAGCCACATTTGTCAGGGCAATTGAACCTAGCAAAAATCCGGATACCGCACCTCGTTTTTTTAATTTTCGAACCCCCAAATTGGTGTTTCGCATTTAGTTTACACTACCACAAATTGGGGTATTGACGTCTAGTATATATTATTATTTAATATATTAATCTTGTACTACTACTTTGGTTCCCAACACTGCCCAATCGTATAGTTTCTTGGCATCTTCGGGTCGTAAATTTACACAGCCATGTGATTCACGTGATCCAAATTCATTATGCCAATAGGCCCCGTGTATTACTGCTCCATCATAGGTAAAATACAAATCCCATGGCACCCCTGGTAAGTCATATTCATCGGTTAATCCTGAACCTGGAATTGGACCCTGCATGTAGCGTGTAGGCATTTTTTTAAACACTTCAAATTCACCAACCCTGGTTGGCGATAGTTCTTCACCAGTCGATACTACTACTTTCATAAACTCGGCATCGCCTTGATAAGCGGTCAGGGTCTGATCTGATCGATCAATCACAATCTTTTTATCGGTTTGTTTGGCTCCATCTTCCCATTCAGTTACCGGCTTTTCTTCTATAAATTGTCGTACATACGGGGCTGCCACCCATTGCTCGGACTCGACTCTTTCTGGGTAATATAGTTTTTGATTGTCAAAGGATACCCGATACCAATCCATACCATCCTCTGATTTAGCTGTTTCTACCACCCTTAATACCATGCCGGTTCGATACCGATCAACAATAGCAAAATCCGATCCGGGTCCAGAACGAACATTCAAACAATCGTTCTGGAAGTTATAATCACAACCATCAATCACCTCGATATAAACTCCTTCATCTTCAGGGGTTTCTGGTATCGAGGCGGTAGTGTCAAACCTATCATCACGAGAATTGATTGTATTAAACCGCGCATTATTTTCTGTTTCATTAGATAAAGCTTGGTTAACCTGGACTTCACTGCTATTAGCTAGTTGAGAAGTTGCAGACGTATTAGCAACCGTGTTTGTTTCATTACTAAATACACCAAATCCAACAACTGCTATAGCTGCCACTACTAATAATCCGGGTCCAAAAAATTTATTCATGTTCATTACCTTAATATAACAAAAATGTACCTATTGTACAAACTGGCAAAATGCTATCGATTTTGGTGCCATTTGGTCAACAATAACTTGGCAGCTAGCTGCGCCCGAACTGCCATAATCTGATTTTCACTATTTTGCAGCTGCAGCAGTTTTTGCAACAAATCTTGACCGGCCTGGCCTCCTTGAATAGGAATCATCCGTGGATCATTGTCTTCAATTCGAATAACCTCCTTTTCACCATCATCCTGCAATCCCTCGGCCCCATCACCAATACCACAATCAGTATCAGCACAATAAACTGGTTGCCCGTTAACATATCCATCTGGTTGAGGGGTTTGCGCACTAGCAGTAAATCCAAACGATAGGATAGTAAAAGCTAGTAACAATGTAGTAATCATTTTCATAATCTATATTGTAGCTGACAAATTGTCATTTGACTATTGCTTGATTGAGAGGAATCTATCATTATAATTGCAATCTGACCCCTCAATAACGAGGGCGCTCGCTCGTTCTACCACCCCCCAACTCCATGCGTTTGCGCATCCCCGATCCTCAAGTAGCCCTAGATTCAATTCCAACCAAATCAATTCTCCCTCACTTTCCCGGCTGTAGCAGAATTGAAAGTCGCGGCGGTTTACGATTTAGCTTAGATCAACATGCCGTAGCTGCTTTGCAAGGACTAGACCAGCGACCCGTGACCAAGCCTATTGTTTGGCTGACGTTTTTTCAAATCAACCTTCAGGGTGAACAAGCTCTGATGGTTATTGGGAAAGTCAGCTACCTTCAAAATGGCCAGCAAAAAGAACAAGTTGCCCTGCCAACCAAACCCACTCGGTTGACCATGGGTGACTTGCGTCAAAAGCTGGGACCAAAGCATACTGCGGCGATTAGTGGGTTGCTGTCACGAGACACTAGCTACCAAATATCGCTAGGAGGAAACGGTCAGCTAAACCAGAGGCGAATCAGTGTGATCATAGATCCGCCTAGCTACGAGCAGAAGCAAATAGAGCTTGACTACAAGCTCGGCTCTAGCTAACTCATATGGCCAGTTTGATGATTGGGCCCGCCTGGTTTCCTAACCCGGAACTAGGCGGCTTTTATTTTACAAGCTTATTTTATATAGTATTAATTAGATCACCAGCCAATCTGCAAGATGCAGTCTCTCAGACTTGATCCGGGACAAGAACTTCCATTCGACAGAGGAATTTTGATGGGACAACCTGACGGTCGGATTTCGTTAACAACTGTGTACGGCGCCACCGTTGCCAACCGCCCGGCTGATAGCCTGGTTCTGGACCTGACTGAAACCGGTTCTTTTACCCTTGTTGGCTTGCCAGGTTATGAGCAGCCATACAACCTGGGCAATTTGTCCTAAAAAAACCCCTCATCAAGTGAGGGGTTAATCTTTATTATTAGACTGACTAACGACTATTCACCGTCTTCGATTTCTAGATCAATAACTTCAAAACCTTCATTTAATTCAGCTTCGCCCGCGCGCCCATCAGATAATAGGAACTCTACTTCGTAGCCATCACCTTCACGCTCGACCTCAATGACTTCGGCGTCATCTTCATTTTCTTCATCCTCTAAATAATCTAGTACTGCGTCCTTGGCGGCTTCATATTCTTCATCAGTTACTTCGGCATCATCTTCGACTTCATCTTCTTCGTCATCTGATTCCTCGACCTCAACAATTTCAAAATCATTGTTTAACTCAACCTCGACTTCATCGCCATTTTCGCGACGAACTTCTGCTTCGTACCCGTTATCGTCACGCTCGACACCTAATACTTCTACATCTTCATCGCGGTAATATTCTACTACCGCTGATTCGACCATTTCAATCTCTTCGTCAGTCAATTTATCACTATCATCCTGATCATCGTAATCGTCGTTCTCTTCATCGTCCTCTTCATCGTCATTTTGCAATTCATCGCGCTGATCACGTAGATCATCGCGCATCGTATCTGGTGAAGTCAGCATCATTAACAATAATTCCAAGAAAGTTTGTTTCTGTTCAACGGATAGCTGTGAGTTCTGAATAATTCGGAATAGCGACACAAATTGTCCCGGCGCAATTTTATTCATTCCCCGCCTTTTATCTTTCACTTTTTTACCAGTCCATTTCTTATTTTTTAAATTTTCATCATCGTTACCTTCTTCTATCATTTCATCATGGTCCTGAGAAACATCAGTTTGGACATCAGCACTACGATTGGGTCCGCGGTTATAGCCCTCACGATGCGTGGCTTGAACCGGCAGTGAACCCGTTAACAAAAAGACTGCTAATACCAGTAATGATAATAATTTATTTATTTTAATTTTTTTCATTATATAAATATTATACACGTATAAATACAAAAACCCCTGGGTTTCCTAGCAAAGTCAGCAGGCAGCACAATCGGCTTGCGACTAACTTGGCTAGAATACCAAAGGAGTTTGTGGAAGTGCATTGCTGCACCGTGCTTTAACCGGGTCCTCTCCCTGGTCTTTCAACCATAACCCAATCAAACTTAGCAACCGTCCCACGGGTTGAACACGGTCAAGGTTTCCGGGGGGTTAAACCTTGACTCCAGCTATAATTTATAGTTATTTAACTGGTTTTGCAACCATATTAGTAACTTTAAAAACCATTTGAAAGTGGTTTTTAAAGGCTTATTTTGCTTTTATAACTCTAGTAAGAGCTATTATTCAGCCGGAATTACCAATTTCTGACCCGGATAAATCTCATCAGGATCTTTCAGCATTGGCCGATTAGCCTCGAATATTTGTGGGTATTTGCTGGCATCACCATATACTTCGGCAGCAATACCGGACAAGGTATCGCCTGATTGAACCTCGTAATAGCGAACTCGATCATCTGCAACTTCATTATCATTATCATCAACTACTTGGATCAGATCGTTTACTCGCTCGACGCCTTCAATATTTCCGATTGTTGCCACAATTCGCTTGCGCTCCAGCATACTGTCAACTTGGCCCTGGACCGTTACCGTATCATCGCCATCGAATACTGCTTTTATGTCATTGGTTCGCAAATTAAAGTTCTGCAAATGCTGGTAAACTGCATTGGCCTTTTCCTCGGCCGAGGCCTCGCGTCCGAATAATTTCTTGCCCGCGCCCTTTATGAAATCTAGTAGTGCCATAGTTTATATTATTACTTAGTATCACTATATTATATCAAATTGTACGTTTTGAACAATAGCTTAACCCCAATGGTGCCAGGGACAGTTGCGTTTATCGGTACCGCCGTTTGGATCAGTAAAAAACCTGCTAGATAAGAATATTTTACTTAATTTTAAGATTCTACAGTTGCAGTAGCAGTACCCGCAGTAGGGTCACCTTGGTCGAAACTTCCAGATTACTTTGCAGCACCACTCGGATCAAACTGACTACTGACGAATTTGTATCGACGTCATTTTCCGAGGTGACTTCTGCTTCATCGCTAAACTCTTCGTCTGACCTTTGATCAGAATCCTCGGTATCATCATCTTCCATATTATCCCCTTGATCTTGATTGTTGGCGTTAAAAGCACTTAACGAGGCCCCGCCACCTGAATTAGTCAAAGCTGCAGTAGCCGACACTTCGGCCGACAGACCGCTTTCGTTATCGGCGTCGTCTTCAGTTACCAAAACATAGTAATAAATAGTGCCATCAGTTATTGCGGTGTCTTCGAAACTAGTGCCAGTAACATTGGTGGCAATTTCGACGTATCCCGACCCACTTGTATTCGAGCGCAACACATCATAGTCTTCGGCGTCACTGGATGAACTAGCGGCCCAAGATAAATCAATACTGTTTGAGTCAGCACTAGCTGATAAATTGGTTACGGCATCTGGTGCAATTGAATCTACTACTACGTCAGTCGTCAAAGTTGGACCCAAGGCTACGTTGGCTTCATCACTATCGCTGTATGACAAATCAATCACCGAAGCAAAATCATTAGCCGCTACGTCAATCCCACTTGAATCAGCGTCAACCACAGTCATGACTAGTTGAAACTCATCCCCCACTCCAGCATTATCATTGATTAAAACGAATGATTCCGAAGCCGAGCCGCCGTAAGCCGTTGTGTCACCTGATACTGCGGTTGTTGACGAATCATTATTAACCACTACGTCTACGGTAATATTGTCCCCAACATTTATAATTCCATTCGAATCCGCGTCATTAGTTAGCGTAATTGAGCTACTGACAATAGTTGCGCTGTCGAGAGCCGCATATGTAAAGCCGGGCAATGACATTATTCCAAATGCTATTAATGTTGATATGGTGGTAATTTTTTTCATTTGTTTATTAGTTATACAAAACCATTATACCGCACTTCTAAATCCTTTATGAAAGGGTGCCAAAAAGGGTGCCATGCCAAAAAGGGTGCCAAAAGGGTGCCAGGGACATTTGCGTTAATCTTGTTTTGTTGTCTTGTTAAATTCTTCGTGCCAATTCAACTCAGCAAATGGCTTTGATTTATTTACGCTGTGGCAAACAGCGTCGCGCTCGGATTCAGTTAAAGGTTTGTTAAGATCATTTAAATATGTGTCTGGTATGTCGATTGGTGGATTTGTTAAATATTTGTTTTTAATTCTGCTTTTCCCATTACTGCGCAGCCAGGCACTGCCCCAGCGCCAGTCTTCAGCCTTTTCACAGAGACCAGCTCGCAGAGCATTACGCTCGACATACCGCAGTGTTGTATAGAAATAATTATCATCGCCAATTAAAAATGATTTGTACCTGCCTTGATATAAATGCCCGTAACCGACTTGATCATGCATAGATTTATACTGTTTTACATGAGTATTAGTCAGTCGGTTCATAAATTTAGATAAATCACCATTTATTCGAGGTGACAATATCAAATGCCAATGATTGGGCATAATGCAATACCCCAGTAACCTCATATCTATCAATTCAACTGTTTCAAATAGTAAATCGTTAAAACATTTATAATCATCATAACTATTGAATATTTGTCTTCTCCCATTACTACGATTAAGTACGTGATAATAATAGTTTGCTAAATCTATTCGAGGCTGGCGTGGCATATCATAATTATACCACCATATTAAACAACTAAGTCAAACGTCCCTGGCACCTATTATGGCACCTATTACAAACGTCCCTGGCACCTATTACGGTAGCTTTTGCAAACAAAAAACTCCCCATAAGGAGAGTTGATTGTTTAGATTAGAAGTTAAGACAACTTATTCTGCGTCGTCTGCGTCGTAATCTACGTCTTCATCTAGAACAATGTAGTCAAAGACTCCATCGTCAGAATCAGTACCTCGACTTGAGTTTGGAGTACCGTCGCCAGTTTCGCCTTCATTTTCAGAAGTGTACTGAATTGCTTCAATTCGCACGTCAGCATCGCCTTCATCATCGGCACCAGAGAATCGGAACTCTAGTTCGAACTCTTCGCTGTTACCAGCGTCAACTACGTAGAACTCTTCACCATCAATAGTAACGGTGTCAAGATCTGAGTCGTTTTCTACTTCAGCTGAAGTAAGAGTGGCTCCAGTAGCAAGAGTAATTTCGTACAAGAACCCGTCATCTGAGGTTTGAGGGCCACCATCAACGTAAGTTCCTGTTTGACTTACAGTTAGGCTGGTTGGGATTAGAACATCCTCACCGTCTTCTGAAGCCATAACTTCAATAGTGAATTCTTCACGTGCGTCACCTTCGTTTGAGTCTTCTAGAGAAGCGTCAATTGCAAAGATAGATAGGGTGTGTTCTTCACCGTTTACAGTACCGGTATCAATATCGGCACCGTCAGGACCATCAGCGTCTAGATTAGTTAGATCGAATGAAACCATTTGACCATTTTCATAGTCTTCAGCAGCTTCGAATTCTACCCGTACTGACATTTGTACTTCTTCGTCTTCTAGATCGTATTCGTCATCGAATTCAAATCGTGCAGTGTACTCACGATCATCACCAGAAACAGTTGGGGTTGCTGAGACTAATTCATAGTCGTCATAAGTTTCCCCATCGATGTCAATTTCTAGATCAGAAACAACTTCGTCAAAAGTTACGTCAGCAGCATCTGCATCAAATAGAGTCACTACTACATCAATACCTTCTAGTTCGAACATGCCATCTTCAGCTTCAACATCAGCAACAGTAACCATGTACCATTCTGATTCGTCGTCAGCATCAACAGCAATGGTTGATTCGTCTGGATTTTCTGAAGCTTCAGACAAGTCAAGTTCAGCATCATCGCCTTCTTCAACTACTTCAAAGTCAGCAGTGTCAGAACCTGATGAGTATTGTTGAATTCCTTCTGAGTCTTCGCCGCGGACAGCACGATCTTCAACAGATAGTCTCCATTGTGCATCACCGTCTTCGGCACCATCAACATTGTTGTTGGCGGTAATCCAAATTTCGATTTCTACGTCTTCATCTTCACGAACCACGTAGTCTAGACCTGATACACGGAATTCACCGTCATCTTCATCTAGGTATTCGTCTTCGTCAGATAGATCAAAATCTTCTAATTCGTCACCGTCAACTGCTAAAGTCAAAGTGTCGAATACTTCCCATGGCTCATCTTCGGCGTCAGTGCTTGAAGTTGGGCCAACGTATTCTAGTGTGAAGTCGATTCGGTTAACTTCTACGTCACCGTCTTCGACATCGAATTCAAGAGTGGCAACATGTACCATCTCGCCTTCTTCTGCATCGTCTTCTTCATCTAGTTCAACGTCGCCGATTTCAGCTTCGCCGCCTGATAGACGATCATCGTCATCATCCATGTCATCGTCATCATCCATGTCGTCATCGTCGTCTCCGCCGTTGTCAACAGGAGGTTGAGGAGCAGGCATAGTCATGTCAGCACACATTTCGCGTACCGCATCACGTGAACCAGCGCCAAAATATCCAGTTCCAGATACAAGACCTAGAGGGGTAAGGATAGTAGCTGCATTAGCTTCTTGGAAGCGAGTTACTGCATTAGCAGTCAATGAACCATAGTACATTGTTTCCATGCCAGGTGATCCAGCGCCAGTTGCGGCAACTTGGAATCCAGCATCGTTTAGGAACTCTTGTAAATTCATTACATCAGCTCCTTGTGAACCTCGTGAAAGGTCACGTAGGTAGTCAACGTCACAACCGCGATTCGATGAAGAAACAGTAGTTGTGGTAGTTGTTCCACCTAGTAGAGACATGAACAAGGCAACTTCTGTGTCTGATAGACCAGCAGCGCGTAGTTCAGCCTCTGAAATACTTTGAGCGTCAACCAAGCCAGGACTAAAGAATAGAACCATAGCTAGGGTTAACAACCCAGTAAATACTTTATTAAGCATTATTAATTGTTTTGTGTCTGACTATTAGCCAGAGCACATATTTATTGGTAATAGTAATTAGTTAACAGCATTAAAGGCACAAGCCCTTCTGAAACTAATTACTGTTTAATCTTTTAATAAGATTTGGTAATTTGTCAGCACTTTCAGCCAACCTGTTTTTTTTGAAGTCAAGCTTCAAACGCAGTGGCTGGCACCTTTGGTGCCTGTCACTTTAGTGAAGAAGCCTGTCTTTTTCCAGCCGCGCGAGGCTAGAAAGATACGGGTCGTTAAGGTAACACCGACCATAGGTCAATGTCACCGCACTCCCCCAATCTTAATAGGTTGGCGATTCGTCGGCCAAAATCTAGTTAAAGATTAAAGCCATGGAATGACAAACCGCCAAACCAAATAGTTTTTGACGTTTTTTCGGTATTTTGTTAACTAGCCCTGCTCGCTAAAGTGGCAGGCACCCTAGGATTTATGAATAAATCCAGATGAGCCAGCCACTGCGCTCGCTATATAGCCAATTAAACCTTTGTCAAAGAGCTAACTGGTTTGGCGGCAGATTAATATCTGTAGCACCAACCAATTAAGGATTGGATCAATCTGATCCGGTTAGGGAGACCAATAGTTGATATTAGTCCCCCTATGCGATTCAGTTGTTTTCTTTAGTTATTTATCTTTAGTTATTTATTGGGCCTATTTTGCTGGGCCGATACTAGTGGTGACGAGAATAGATAGATTTGATTACGTTGACAAAATTAATAATTCGTTATTTTAACTATATGATATTTTGTACAATTTGGCAAAGTTCAGGACTTGATTAGATTAAATGCTTGATCCAATAATAGTCAGCCGAACTACCAATACCTATAGATTACCTTATCAACAGCCAAACATTAGTTAGCTGGTCTAACCCTGGGGATAATTGAGTTATTAATTCAAGGCTGATATCAAATAATAACTCAGTAATTAGGAAAAACTAGGAAATCAGGGCATTTTAGCAATATCAATAATCAAATATAGAGTTTTCTTAAAGGGATATTATTATTATTGATTAAGCTCTTGATTAAGGGTTATTCCCTCCCCCAAAGTATAGCTGCTCCAGCGCCTTTTGCCATGTTTTTCCAGTAGTCCGTCCTCGACCATACTTTTTAATTCTCGCTGCATGGTTTTCTGTGAACAGCCCTCGATTACTTCCTGGACATCATTTATAGTGATTTCTTCATTATCACTAAACAAACCCAAGATTCCACGGCGTCTTTTGGAATGATTACTGCCGTGTCGTCGACGGGAACGTCCACTATTAGATTTAGGTCGATTCATATGATTGTCAGCACCGGCAACAGCTTTAGGGTCATTTATTTGACTCCCTACACTAGAAAATTTATGAATTTGATCGGTATTATTGCTAGTCGTTTGATCAGAATCAGGGATATTGCTTTCAAACCCTAGTTGCTTGGCAATTTGATCGGGGTGCTGGCGATTAGTGTCTTTAAAGAAATTAGATTCGAAAGTATGGCCAGGCTTATCAGACATACTAGCTAATGTCTTTTTGAGTGTGGTCATTTCTGATTCGATGACCCCATAATTCATTTCCGACATTAACCCGGCTCTTACCCCGATTTGCAAAATCGCTATTAATTCAGGAAATTGTCGGACAATAATCTGATTAAGGATATTCAATTTAGCTTGATCTTGAATCTGAACCCGATATAGCTCGTCAATTAAGTTGAGTGATTTTTCCCTGACTTTTTGACGAAACGGCTCGTTAATATCCAGGTAATTTGTTAATACGTACAATGCTTGGGCAATTTTTTTAATTTTACTGACTACAAAGGCTTGTTTTTGAGTATCATCTTTATCAGACATTATTAATCCTGCATCACTAGGATTACTATCATTTTTATTACTATTAGCCGAATTGCTATGTCCCATGGCTGTACTATACGTTACTATCTGTAATTTATAAAAGACATAATAATTCCTCAAAGACATTTATAAGACAAGCTTGGTCTTTAGCCATATAAAATGAAGTTTTTAATTATTCCAACCCACTGCAATACTGATGGTATCATTGGAGTTAATTAATATGGCAAAATCAAAGCGTAAAAAGAAAAAAACCAAGAAAAAATCTGGATCTAGTTCTGCTACCAGACGATGGTTGTGGGTTATCGCGTTAATAGTCTTATTTGTATATTCTTTATTGATTTGGTCTGGGGGCGGTGGTTTAATCGGTGAGCCAATTTATCGGCTGCTTTATTATTTATTCGGCCAAGCATATTTTCTAGTACCACTATCACTGGCAGCTGGATCAGCATCAATCATATATTCGCTCTCACACCAATTGGAGACTAGACGAATCATTGCCGGTTTATTATTTATAATTGCTTTATTGGTAGGAATTCAACTACTATTAGGGGCAGGATCAGGTGGTATTATCGGGGGGTATTTAGCAAACATTGGTATCACGTTGTTAGGTCCAATTGGAATAGCAATTATAACTATTGCTACTGCTGTCGGTAGTTTGATCGTGGTTTTATCACCTGATTATGACCCGCAAGATTTGGGCGAGCGCCTGCGCAAGGGTGTAAATATTGGATCGCTGTTTTCAAAAACCCATTCTGCGGATGATGAATATCAGATTACCGGCGGCGAGCCAGATGATGACGGTGAAAATGTAATAATGGATTCTAGCACTGCCCAAACCCATTCCGTGGCCGAGGCAAAGCAGCCCACCGATCCAGCTCCAGCCAAGTTATCCATCAACAAAAACTCTAAATCAGATGATAATAATTCAGCTGAATTCGTCCTGCCTGGTAATGATCTGCTGCGTCGCCCATATACCCCGCCCCCGTTAAATTTATTGTCAGGTGATAAGGGCAAGGCCGGGGTTGGTGATATTAAAGCTAATGCCAATGTTATTAAACGAACGTTTCAAAATTTTGGTATCAGAGTCGAGATGGACGAGGTTTCCATTGGACCAACTGTGACGCGATATGCTTTCAAGCCAGCCGAAGGAGTTCGATTGTCTAAAATATTATCATTACAGTCAAATCTAGAACTAGCCTTGGCGGCCCATCCGGTTCGAATCGAAGCCCCAATCCCTGGCAAAGCCTTGGTCGGTATCGAAGTTCCTAATTCAGCCAAAACCACCGTCGGCCTAGCTAGTTTGTTGCAATCCGGAGAATATCGCGAATCAGACAAACCGCTGGTTATTGCCCTGGGTAAAGGTATTTCTGGATCAGCCTTCTTTACCGATATTGCCAAAGCCCCCCACATGTTAATTGCCGGCGCTACCGGGTCAGGTAAATCCGTTACCCTTCACGTTTTAATCAACTCTTTATTGTTTAGAAATTCCCCCGAGGACTTGCGATTAATTATGGTTGATCCAAAAAGGGTCGAGTTGACCCTATACAACGGTATCCCCCATCTGCTGAACCCGGTTATCACTAAACCGAAAAAAGCCGTCCAGGCGCTGAAATGGGCGGTTAAAGAGATGGAGAGGCGCTACGAAGTATTACAAGAAGTTCGGGTGCAAAACATCGTTTCCTATCACCAGAATATTGTGGCTAAAGCTTATAAAAAGGCAGATGCTGACACTGATTCTGATGCCTTGCCAGAAAAAATGCCTTATATAGTGGTTATTTTGGACGAGGTTGGTGATTTAATGCAAGTTTACCCCAAAGAATTAGAGGCTGAAATCATTCGACTGGCGCAAATGTCCCGGGCTGTAGGTATTCATTTAGTACTGACAACACAACGACCCGATAAAAAGGTGATCACCGGTTTGATCAAAGCCAACGTCCCTACCAGGGTCGCATTGCAAGTCGCCTCCAATGTCGAATCGCGCATCATTTTAGATAGCAGCGGGGCCGAGGATTTATTAGGGGCGGGTGATATGTTGTTCCAGTCGGCCAAAATGTCCAAACCAGTGCGGGTGCAATCACCTTTTATTACCGAAGGCGAGATAAAATCAGTTATCAAATTTATTACTAAGCAATATGATGGCGAAGCGCCTGATGAAGTTGATATGTCCGAGGATAGTCAAACGACCGACTTGTTCTCGATCGATTTGGAATCAGCCGAATCAGAAGAAGAGGACGAGCTATATAGCGAAGCAGCCCTAACCGTTATCAAGGCCGGCAAAGCCTCGACTTCATATCTGCAGCGTCGACTACGCATTGGCTATTCGCGTGCTGCCCGGATTATGGATATGCTAGAAGAAAATGGTGTCATTAGTGCCCAAGATGGTTCCAAACCACGTGATGTATTAGTTGATGAAGACAGCTTTAACAATTCTGATAGTGATAACTAAAATCCTGCATGACCCCGGCAATTAATCGATCCTTATCGCGATCACTTGACCGCCAGCGATTAGATCAATTTAGGCCTGGCCTCGCCAGGGTCATATTTGTAATTTTAGCGCTAATAATTATTACTTTTGCTGGTTGGCAAATTTATAACGTATCAGTTGGACCAGAAATTGAATTGGGCAATCACCTTGAACTTTCGGGTTTTAACCAAACTGAAAATAATATCATTACCGTTTCTGGCGAAACTAAACGGGTAGCATTTTTCTATCTAGATGACATTGAACAGGCCATAAACGCTGATGGTAGCTTTGCGTATGATTTGTACATGCCTTATGGGACTAGTACAATAGAGGTCAGGATACAAGACCGCTACGGTCGAGAAAAAGCGCTTGATATACAAATTTATAATCCCAACCGAAACACTGACCTGAACAAGCGCGAATCAATTTCGGAAGATCTGCTGCAGCGGTCATCTACCCCAAACCCTGCCAGTCAAATTAATAATGAATAAACTTACTTATGCCCAAAAAAAGCAACAAAAAATCTAGTAATAAAAAAACTGACAGTAAAGACCTAGACAAAACCTTGGCCGATATTCGCAAAAAATTTGGCGAGGAGTCTATTATGAAACTGGGCGAAGCTCCCAAGGTTGACGTCGAGGCAGTTTCGACTGGGTCACTGGGATTGGACGCGGCCCTGGGTATAGGCGGACTACCAAAAGGTCGCATTGTCGAAATTTATGGCCCTGAATCATCGGGAAAAACCACTTTAACCCTGCATGTAATTGCCGAAGCACAGAAAGCCGGTGGTTTATGTGCTTTTGTGGATGCTGAACACGCTATGGATCCTGATTATGCGGCTAAACTGGGAGTGCAAACTGATCAGCTGTTGTTATCACAGCCAGATTCCGGCGAGCAAGCGCTAGAAATGGTAGAGGCGCTAGTTCGTACTGGCGATTTTTCGGTCATTGTAATTGACTCGGTAGCGGCCTTAACTCCCCGGGATGAAATTGAGGGTGAGATGGGGGCTCATCAGGTTGGTAAACAAGCCAGATTAATGTCACAAGCCTTGCGTAAATTGACCGGGGTCGTAAGTAAATCGAATACAATGGTGATATTTATTAATCAGATCAGAATGAAAATTGGGGTAATGTTTGGCTCGCCAGAAACTACGACCGGCGGTAGGGCCTTGAAATTTTATTCATCAGTTAGGCTGGATATCCGTCGTATTGCCCAAATCAAAAAGGGTGACGAAGTTGTTGGGTCACGCACCAGGGTCAAGGTAGTTAAAAACAAGGTCGCTCCTCCATTTAGGCAAACTGAATTTGATATTATCTATAATGAAGGCATATCGCGCGAGGGCGAGATTATTGCTCTGGCTGAAAAATATGATTTGATTCAAAAAGCCGGCGCCTACTACAAGGATTTGGAAGGCAATACCTTGGCCCAGGGTTATGACAACACCCGTCGTTATTTGAAGGATAATCCAAAATTTACCAATAACTTAATGAAGGAAATAAAAAAATCAATCAAAGATTCGGAAACCACCGAAGCCAATAAAGAGGCAGATAAAGACAAATAAGTATTAGCAGTATGCTGGCCTATAACGAAATCAAACCAAAAAACATAATTGTTTATAACGGTGAACCCCACCAAGTCCTGGAATCAGACATTGCCAAACGAACCAAACAAAAACCCGTTAACCAAACAAAGCTAAAAAATTTAGCTACTGGATCAATCGTTCAAGTAGCTTTTCGACAATCGGATAAAGTCGAAGAAGCTGATATCACTAAACAAGAAATCGAATTTGCCTATCACAAACCGGGCAAGGACATTGACGAGTATTGGTTTATAGAGCCCGGCAATCCTAAAAATCGTTTTCAACTAGAGCCAAGACTGTTGGATAATATTATGGATTTTATTGCCGAAGGCGAAGTCGTTGAGGCGCTATTATATGAAGCGCAAATAATTCAAATCGAGGCACCAATCAAAGTTTTTCGCACGGTCAAGTCTGCCCCACCTAATATTAAAGGCAATACCTCGGCGGGAGGAAACAAAGTGGTTGTATTGGATACTGGTTATCAATTAACCACTCCGTTATTTATAGAAACTGGTGATACAATTGAAGTCAATACTCAAACTGGTGAATATGTAACGCGAATTAAAAAGGCGTAGCTTTATCGCAATAGTGATTCGTCAACCTCGGTTATTTTTACACTGTCAACCACCGCCAGGTCGAGCAATTCAGCAACTGCGCCTACCATTGAAGCTATAAACGCTGCCACTGCAGCATATAATGCAATCTGAGACATCCGCAAGCTTTGTTCGGTACGTTGGTGGCTAAAATAAACCCCACGACCATAAAGTGATAGCATTCTGGTAGCTTCGATTGTAGTTTTGTTATCATTATTTTTGACCCGGGGGAAATAATTTTTCAAAATATGTTCACGTAATAGCATTTCTGCCTCGTCATTATCTAAATCAAGGTCCAATCTCATCTGATCGATGCTAAATTTATTTTTTTCTTTGGCATATTTTAAACAGCGATAAAACATATCAGCTTCGAGGCTGACTAGTTTGATCGTTGGAAACAACCTAGTTAACACAATTTGATTATATCAAAAACCACCTGTGATTTTAGTGGCTGGTGATTATTTGATCACGTATGGCATTAATGCCATGAATCGAGCGTGCTTTATTGCTTTGGTGAGCGAGCGTTGGTTATTTGCGTGTGTTCCGGTCACCTTGGCCGGCATTATTCGACCGGTCGCATTTACAAATTTTTTCAGTGTTGCGATATCTTTGTAATCAATGTGATTGATATTGTGTTTTTGGAAGTAGTCTTGTCCTTTTGCCATATCTTTTTTCGTTAGATAATTTTAGAAAATTATCTGCCTCATGGCATAGATTTTTTTACAAAATCTATTAGCAGTCATAATCTAAAATTTTTACTTTAATTAATATTATTTTGATTTTTATTTAGATGAAGTACGCGGCTCAAAAAAAATTAATTTGGAAGCGTATGCGCAATACGATTAAAAATTAATTATTATGCAGCAACAAAGTAATTCGCTAAATAAATTTTTAATAATTATTTTAGTAAATTTAGACAATGAAATTCGAGGAAGTAGAGAATATTTTGGAGACATATATATAATACGTTGAGGAAATTATTAAACGCTACTGACCAAGAATTTCGAAGTATCAATTTTCTAAAATGGGATGTCGTCGGGATTGATAGTAGACTCTGGATAATCAATCTCTTTAGATTTAGAATTTGATTTATTATCCGATCCCCCATCATTTGATTTGCTGGAACTAGATGATCCACCCGAGCCCTTTGGTCCAAACTGAACCCGATCTGCTACCACTTCGGTTCGATAACGTTTTTGACCGTCTTGCTCCCATGACCTAGTTTGAATACGTCCTTCGATCAGGGCCATGGATCCTTTCTTCAAGTACTGCGCAGTAGTTTCAGCCTGTCGCCCAAATACCACAATGTTATGGTAATCGGTTTGTTCTTGACGTTGTCCTTGACCATCAGTATAGGTTCGATTGGTAGCAATGGAAAACGAAGCCACTTTTACTCCTGAGGGTAATGATTTTAATTCGGGGTCTCGTGTTAGATTGCCGATTAATAATGCTTTGTTTAGATACATATAATTATTGTATCAAACTATTCTTCATTTTCTTCTGTTTTTTGCTCCGTTTTTGGTTCCGTATTATCCTCGCCTTCTGATTCTTCATCGTCTGATTCGTCTTCAAACTCTTCTTCATCAGGGTTATATTCGTCAGTCAAGGTTGTAACAAAATCCTCGCGAGTGGTTTTAATAATTAAAAACCTGATAATTGATTTGTTAGCCTTGATAGTTGATTCTAAGTCGCTAATTAATTCTGGATCTTGTTTGAATTTAATCCAATTGAAATAAGCATCTTTATAATCCCGGCGTTTACCTTCAGTTTTAACGGTGATCTCATAAGCCAGATTACGCAATCTGGGTTCACCACTAGAAAGCACCGCGCCGGATCCCTGAGCGACCGTGTCGCCCAATGAAGTGAATAGTTTGTCCACTTTGTCTTCGGAAAGCTTGGGGTCGACCAGAGTTGCTAGTTCATAGACCACCAGCTTGGAATCCTGGTTTTGGTTATTTTCTGTCATAACTCGCCGATTGTAACATGTCATCCGTCATCCGTCATCCGTCATCCGTCATCCGTCATCTGTCATCCGTCATCTGTCATCTGTCATCTGTCATCTGTTTAAAGATTGAACACTCGTCTGGCGTTGGCCACCAACTGCATTTGAAAGCTTTGCAGTGATTTTTCACCTCTAATCATGAATAAAGCTTTGATGACTTCATCAACATATAGGGGCGAGTTTTGTTTACCTCTATGAGGTACAGGCGCAGCATAAGGGGCGTCAGTTTCTGCATGAATCATATCTGATGGAATATATTTAATAACTTGATCATAATCACGAGCAAACGTAATTGGACCATCAAATGACAAGGTAAAATTAAGATCCAAAAAACGCTTGGCTATTTCCCGATTACCGACAAAAAAATGCACGTTACCTGGCCATTCCGGTAGCTCGTCCCTCCGTTGGGATAAAATTTCAATCATATCCAGATACGCATTCATGGTACCTTTGGAAGGGCGACCATGTAGCATTAGTGGTAACTGAAACTCTGCGGCTAATTCAATTTGTTTCCTTAAGTTATTTACTTGGACATCGTAAACTCTATCACGTGGCGTTCGATAGTAATCCAGTCCACACTCCCCAATTGCTATAATCTTTTTTTTAGCCAAATGGTGCCTGAGGCCTCCTGAGTTAACACCGAGTATACTTCGATATATCGCAGTATCAAAGTCATTTAATTCAGTCGGGTGCTGACCGATAGTGGCCCATATATTTTCATGCTTATTAGCCAACTCCACCGCAGCTCGCGAAGTTTCAATATTAGTCCCGACAACAATTGTTCCCCAATTTCGATTTTCTAATTCCTGAATCACCTCTACTCGAGAATTATCAAAGTCTGCAAACTGCAAATGACAATGGATGTCAATTACCTTCATTTTCGGGGGAACAAATTATCAGGCTTTGCCCTTTCATCAATAGCGTGCATAATTTTTTGTGCTGTGTCGGGCAAAGCTGGTTGCAATAAAACCGCCAATTCGTGCAACCGTATCGCGCAATAGGCAACATCGGCCTTGGCCTTAACTTCATTAGTTTTAATTGTTTTAAAAGGTTCTTCGGTTGCAATATATTCGTCCAAGGCCCCTAGTTCTGACCACAACCAATCCATAGCTTCATTAAATTTAAAATTGTTGATTAAACCAAAATATTTAATAGCTTCATCACTAGCAATAATTTCAGCTTGATCTTGTACCCCATAATCGACTTCATACTGTTCTGCCATAGTAAGTACCCGAGAAACTAAATTACCTAAACCATTTACTAGTCCGGATTGATAAGCGGCAGCAAAACGATTAGCGGTTACGTCAGAATCATCTATTGGGTGGACGTGCCGTAATAGATAATATCGCAAGGCATCAGTGCTATAATCAGAAATTAAATTAAATGGATCAATGACATTTCCAATTGATTTAGACATTTTCTGACCCTCTGAATTAATAAAACCATGATAAAACACCCGATCGGTTGGCTGTAATTCAGCTGACATCAGCATCGCCTGCCACATTAGCGATTGCATGCGCACCTGGTCCTTGCCAGCAAATTGCACGGTCTCTGCTTCATTCCAAAACTCTTCAAATAAATTGGTTGCCCCATCTTCTGTCTCGACGGGTTTATCCAGCATTTTTTCTCCCCGAGAATTATTCTGAGCCGCGCCCTCTGGGGCCTTGGCGTAGGTGGGCCACCCTAAAGTAGAAATATAATTTGTTAGAGCATCGAACCAAACATACATTACATGATCATCGTCACCTGGCACAGCAACCCCCCAATCCAGTTGGTCGCGATGTCGTGAAATTGAGAAATCTTCCAATCCACCGGACACAAAAGACCTGGCCCAGTCGCGTTGATGGTTAGGTATCACCGTTTTTTCATCACTTAAATAATCCAGCAAAGGCTGTTCGTAGCGCGAGAATTTAAAGAAATAATTTTCGGTGGTTACTTCTTCAGGTTTCTTATTGTGATCAGGACATTGACCATCAACTAAATCACGATCAGTAAGAAAAAGTTCGCAACCGACACAATACATACCCGTAAATTGTTTTTTATAAATATCCCCTGCCGCCTCGCAGCGACGCCACATTTCTGTTGCTGCTAATTCGTGTTCGGGATCGGTAGTGCGTATAAAAGTATCGTTCGAGATATCAAATTGCTGCAGTAGATTTTGAAATTCATTTGCGTATTGATCAACGTATTGTTTGGGATCTTGACCTTTCTCCCCCGCCGCTTGTTTAATTTTCTGACCATGCTCATCAGTGCCGGTATTAAAAAAAACATTATGGCCCTGTAATCGCAAAACCCTGGCGTAATAATCCGCCTGGACAAATTCAAGGGCATGCCCAATATGAGGACGTGCATTCACATATGGCAAAGTAGTGGTTAAATAATACGATTTTGTCATTATTATAGGATATCGGATTAATCATTTATTCTCTAGCGACTATTTATCGTCTAGTGATTTCAGACTCACCAGCTCAAATATGGATTTATGATCAGAACTTTTAAACGATTCTAGATCAGACACAAATTCCATTAACCCCGCAGCCATCGGGACCGCCAAAATTAAGCCCAAAAATCCCGCCAACTGGGCACCAATTAGCAAAGATATAATTACGATGATAGCTGGCACCCCAACTACTTTTTTAACCACAATTGGGTGAAATACGTGATTTTCAAGCTGCTGAATTACGAAATATAATAGTGCTACCAATAGTCCCAACTCAACTCCTCCATCTACAAAACCAACTAATATCGCTGGAATCGAGGCTAAAATAGGTCCAAAAAGTGGAATCAGTTCAAACATACCTGCTAAAACCGCTAGCAAAAAGGCACCTTCAACCCCCAATATCCACAAGCCGATGAAGGAAAACACCCCAACAATTAATGACAATAATAGCTGTCCCTGTAACCAAGCTCCGATTTTCTTTCTGGTACGCCGCCACAAGTCGATGACATAATATTCATATGATCGTGGCGAAATTATGCGCAAGAAATTGGCAACCCCGTCTTCCTGAACTGCTAGGTAAAACGAGATGACTACAATTAGAGCAAATGAAACTAATCCGCCAAATACGACATTAAATACCCCGACCGGAGAAGCTACGATATCAGTCGTAGCCACTCGAACCGAATCAAAAATCCCCTCTAAAGGCACCGTATTTTTAATCGAACCTAGGATCGGTGAAGAAACATCACTACCAGTTCCCAAAGATTCTACATAGGAAGGAAATTGATTAGCCAGGGCCTGAAATTGCGCCACCACTGATGGGATAAAGAAATACACCGCCCCAAATAGAATTATCGCCGAAAGTAAATAAACAATTACCACCGCATACACCCGGTCAATTTGATGGCGTTTGAACCAAGCAGTAATTGGTTCAATTGCGGACGCAACCACTATGGCAGTCAAAACAATTAAAAACACATCACGCAATAGAAACAGTAAATAAGCGGCAAAAAACACCGCCACAACCTTTACGATCTGACTAAAAGGTATTTCTAATTTCACCACTCTATAATAGCACTTACTAGTGGTACTTACTCGACCACTATTGCTTCGGATCGATTAAAATTGCTGTCGTTTCTTAATTCAGTTGTAATTGGACCAATCGCTTGGGTTTTGTCAGTTTGATTTTGTGAGTAGTAAAACATAATATCACCCAGCAGTACGGCGGCTAAACCTAATTGGCTACGCTCGGGCCTAAGCGCTACTTGAAACTGCGTCGCTTGTGCACCAGTTGATAAATTCCAAATTAGTTGATTACCTCGTACCTGAATGTTTTGTGGAGGGTTTAGGATAACTACGTTATTTGGGATTCGGGCCACCATCTGATCCGCCACCGCCCCAGAAGCAGTCAGCGAGACATCTAAATTGATCGTATAAGTTGTTTCCTGATTTATTTTAGGTGGCAAGGGGCCGCGATTACTGAAATTAGACTGTCGATACGTGGCAAAAGCATCTAGTCCTGCTGATGGTTTAACCACATATTCATACGTACCACCAGCCAGTGAACGCCTAGTAGTTGCTTGTTCGGCAATGACTCCAGCCACGGCGTAATTAATATTTAGTATTTGACCAGCACCTGGCACGACCGAAAATTGTAATTCGACTGACTCGCCAGGACGTAATGATGCCAAAGCGCTATTGGTGCTTGAATTGAAAGTTACTTGATTAGAAACTTGATTGAAATTACCTCGATTAGGTTTGACAGAATTTACTTGCCCGATTAAATCAAATACAACCTCTAGACCGGTAATACTTGAATCAGTAGTGTTAGTAACCTCGAACTCTAATTCGGCTTCGTTATCAATTACCAACTCGGTCACGGTATTTCTTTCGATCAAAATTGGTGGTAACACAACACTGATATCACGTTTTAAATTAACAAGTGCCAAACCCTGGCTGTCTTTCACCGTAGTGGTAACCGTTATTAATCCCGAGGTAGTCCGATCCGCCTGGATGCTGCCACTGACTTGGACCGGCTGTTGTGGGGTAGGAGCTGGTATCGTTATAATTTTGCTTTCATCATCTGTGGTTTGATTTTCCAGGTTAATCCCAAGCCCAGCCGCGCGATCAAATTCAATGATTAACTCATCTTCATCAAATTCGGCGGTTGTACTGATTACTAATGAAAACGGCAGCTCTTCTCCCACTGTTAGTTCTGACGGAAAATCATCTTGTAATGATATTTTAGTGCGTTCGATAGTGAATTCGCTATTAAACTCGAGAGCAAATAAATTAGCTGAATCTAAACCAGTATATTCAAGCTCGAAATCCAACTCGACTGGATCGCTTAGTTTACCCAATACTATCAATGGTACCTCGAGACGTTTTATCTGCCCTGCTCCGATTAATCCAACTTCGGTCCTGGTTAAACGTTGGTTTTCAGGACTGGTGGCACCAGTTTGATATTTTGTCACTAACACTGCATTAGCCATCGGATTAGGATTCTGATTTTCAATGATAACCGTGCTTTGTAAGACTTCTCCAGTAACAACTTCAGCTGGGGGCGCTACTCTAATCTGAACCAATTCTAGATCTATACCCCCGCGGTCATACCACCATACAAATCCAGCAACAGTTGAAGCTACTATCAACAGCCCAATAGTGATTAGCAAGGTTCTGCGATACCAATTAGTTCTTTGACCAGATTCTAGCGTCGCATCCAAGGGCTTACGGGCAGACTTGACCTTTACATCATCATCAATCCAATCTGACGGAGCATTTGATTGCCGGTTTTCGATTGATGCGTCTTCTAGGTTTTGATATTGATTAGTATTGGTGTTTGTTTCGTTTAGTTTCTGTGACAAATTTTCAAGCGGCTGCTTGTGTAGTGTGTCATTGATAATTTTATCTTTTTGTAACTGATGAGACTGCGAAGGTATATGCGAGCTAGACTTCTTAAATTTAGAGAACAAATTCATGTCTGCATTATAACACCAAGCTTATAGCTGAGAATTCTCTAGCGCTTGCCAGATGGATTTCTTTAACGTCGCCAAATCATAATTCGACTGTAGATTTTCAAGCGTTGTTTCTGAAAGTGCCTGTGCATTTTCATCCCGTGCGACCAGAGTTTGAGCCAGCGCCGGTTCATCTAAATACCCCAGTTGAACCAATAACAAACCAGCAATCATTAAATAATAGTTTGCCACCATACTGGGGTTATGTTTTAAAATATTAATCAAATACTGTTCCAGGTCATTTAATTCTTCAGGAGGAATGACCCGTTTTAACATCGCTACCAACCTGACGAATATTAGTCGCTCTGATGATTCAAAATCGTAATAAAGGTTATGAAATAGGCTGGCTGTAGTTAACTGCCAACCCGAAGACCTGGTTTGAATTAAGGTAGCATTAATAAGACTGTAAGGTTCCAAGCTATAGCGTAACTTAGATTTTTGATACTTTGCTCCCCGGCTAAACACAGTGATTCTGCCTAGTTGTGAAGTTAGCAGATCTAATCTGACATCGGCTTCGCCTTGGTCAAACCTTTGCAAGACCAGGGCGTCGGTATTTTGATCTTTACTAGTCATTTCAACTGAGATCTAGTCAAGCAGCTCTATATTTATAGTTAATGGACCGCCATTAAAAGATTCGATTGTTCTGGATTTATCAAGTTGAGTTACTTCTAAAAGTTCAACCACCCCAGCCACTGATTCCAGTTCTGATAAATTAGTTTTAATTAATGACAACTGTTCCGGGGTAGGTTTCTGAAGCAATAACTTAATAGGATCTGACGGTACCAAATCCATTTTTTTGCGCAATGATTGAACTGCGCGTAGTAATTCCCGCATCTGCCCTTCTTGGACTAATTCCGGAGTTAAAACAGTATCAAGCTGGATCTCGTTATCATAGCCAACCTCTTGCACATTTAGCTCTGCTGCTAAAACTGAATTTAATTGCGTACTAATTTCGCGGCGATCATGGTAAAAACCGGCCAGTGGTTGTCTGGTATTAATGTTTGACTGTTGTCTGAGAGCTAAGCCAACCGAAGCCAGGTCGCGAACCGCTGCCATATCTTTTAATAATTTAGAATCAACTTCTCCAGCCGCAGACCATTCTACCAAATGAATCGATTCTGGATCATCGTCGCGGCGCAACTGCTGCCAAATCTCTTCTGACAAATGCGGGGTAAAAGGAGCTAACAGTTTAGCAATTTCCCTAATAACATATTCAGTAGTCGCCAAAGCATATGCCCGATCAACTGAATCGCTGCCTTTAAACCGATCACGGGACCGGCGAATATACCATTGGGATAAATCAGCGATCAATTCTTTAATCTCTCGGGTGGCTTCCAGTAATTTGTAATTATCAAGATTTTTCGTTACTTCTTGATGAGTATAGTTAAGACGACTTAACAACCATTGGTCCAGTATGTTTCGTGATTCAAATGGATTGGCGGCAGACTCATGATCAGAAAACATTTGATAAAAACTAAGTGAATTGCGCAGTAAGTTAAAAACTTTTTTAACAATTTCATCTACGGTTTTTTCGTCAAAGTTTTTCGGCTCGCCAGGTTGGTTAACCGAATACATCCAAAATCGCAGCGCATCAGCGCCATATTTGGCAATCATTTCCCACGGGTTTACGCTATTACCACGAGATTTAGACATCTTTTGCCCTTCGGCATCTAGAATATGCCCCAAACAAATCACATTTTTATACGGAGCCTGATCCAATCCCTGAAAAGCAGCGATTGCCTGCAAAACATAGAACCAACCCCGAGTCTGATCTATGGCCTCGGAAATATAATCAGCTGGATAGTTGTTTTCTGGCATAGAAATATCACCATCTCTATTAGCCTCGAATTCTGGTGCAAAGGGAAAATGGTCTTGGGCCCAGGGCATTGATCCCGAATCGAACCACACGTCCATTACCTCTTTGACCCGGCGATATTCTTTACCATCTTTTTCCAATACTACTTCGTCAATATACGGCCGATGTAAATTTAGCTCACCTTGTTCATCTTTGGGCAGCGAATGATATTCTACCTCTACTACCTCGCAGTTGGCTGGAGCTGCCATGGCTTTGAAATTATTTTTCGATTGATCTAAATTCATTCCCTCGGCAGCTGCCTCGGCGACTTCTAGCACTGCACCGTGCGTTAGTATCAAAATATTCTTTCCTGGATATTTAATAGCATATTCATCCAAAAACTTATTAATACGATTTTTTACATCTATAAAGGCCTCGCCTTCAGGTGGTCGATATAAATAATCATCCACATTACTACTATGTCGTGCGTCTCGCCATTCCTGGATATTGCGATTATTGAATTCTCCAAAATTAATCTCGCGAACTAAATCTTCGGTTACTATTTCTTTATCTGACTTTAATATTTTTAATAAAGTTTTGGCCGTTTGCTGACTGCGTAACAATGGTGAAGATACCACAATATCAAACTGGTCTAGGTTTAAGTTTTTTGATAAATCCTTGATCTCTTGATGTCCCTTGTCGGTAATATCATGAGTTGAGTCTAAACCCGAATCAGCAACATTCGCGACATTATGAGTTGCCTGCGCATGCCGAACGAAAGTAAAACTTGTTTCTGGTAAGTATTTTTTTAGCTCCTCTACTGAATCAATTACAACCCGATCACCATCTTCGGCTTCCCAGATTGGCAAGGGCGTGCCCCAATAGCGCTCACGCGACACTGCCCAGTCCTTGACTCCGCGCAGCCATTCTTCCACTCGCCCGTTTTTTATGTAATCCGGCTCCCAATTAATCTTGTCATTATTTTCCAGCAGACGGGCTCGTAAATCAGACATTCTGATATACCAGCTGTCACGTGCATAGTAGATCAATGGAGTTTTACAGCGCCAACAATGTGGGTAGGTGTGTTCGTATTTCTCCTTATCAAACAGCAAAGCTGGGCCATTGTTATCTTCCTCTCGCAGTGCTAAATCCCGAATTATATCGACGGCTACTTGTTCATCTTTGACAAACCTACCCAACAAGAAATCAGTCCCCTGAATAAAATAACCCTCTTCATTTACCAGATGGAATTTTGGTAAACCAATTTTATTACCCAATACAAAGTCATCTTGTCCGTACATAACCGCTGTATGCACAATACCGGTACCATCTTCAGTAGTGACAAAATCAGCTGGATATATCTGATAAGCGGTTTGGTCAAGAGCGGTTTTTTCCTCTGCGGTTACAAGATCAGACAGATACGGATAAAGTGGCTTGTACTTTAAACCTACCAATTCAGACCCTTTAATTTCATTGATTATTTTATACTCTTTGCTTGCCTTTTGAAAAACTTTTTCTGCCAAATCTTTAGCCAGGATGAAATATTCTTCATTTGGAAGTCCGACTTCCAAGCTTTTTACTTTGACGTAATCAATCCCTTCCCCAACTGCCAAGGCAACATTACCAGGTAAGGTCCAGGGTGTCGTGGTCCATGCCAACACAAAAGTATCTGGATCGTCAATCAGCTGAAATTTTGCAGTCACTGATAAATCTTTGACCGTTTTATAACCTTGGGCTAGTTCATGCGATGACAATGCAGTGCCACAGCGACTACACCATGGCAGGACTTTGTAGTCTTTATACAATAAATCATTCTTGGCAGCTTGCGAGAATACCCACCACACTGATTCCATATAACCTGGATTAAAAGTGTAATAGGCAGTGTCGTGATCTAACCAATAACCAATCCGGTCGGTAAAAGCTTGCCATTCATCAACGTACTTTAAAACTGATTCGCGACATTTTTCATTAAACTCGGCAATGCCGTATTTTTCAATATCAGGTTTACCGCTAAATCCCAGTTGCTTTTCTACTTCTAGCTCGACCGGTAGACCATGAGTGTCCCAGCCAGCCCGTCTGGCCACGTGATAACCTTGCATCGTTTTGTAACGCGGAATCGCGTCTTTGAACGCTCGCGATTCTAGGTGATGAATCCCCGGACGACCATTGGCAGTAGGTGGCCCTTCGTAGAACACATATTCGCCCTGTGGAGATGGTTTTTCCAGAGATTTTTCAAAAATATTATTCTGGCGCCAAAATTCTGAGATTGCTTCCTCGCTTTGGGCAAGTGGTGATTTTTCGAATTCCTGATAATCGTGATCCGACTTGGTCATTACTATACTTTACCAAGAACTGGTTACTGATGCTAAGAATCTGTTGCATTTGCAGCCTGCTGACCATATATTTATATCGGATTTTCATTCCCACTACTCCCCAGACACCATGTTGCAATTCCTACCCGGCCGGCCCACTCTGCCCGCTCCGAATTTTCCCGAGTTTCATTATGCTACCGCCCATCAACTGGAATTATTAACTCGCCGAGTCAGACTGACTTATGCTCTGCGCGAATTAGAACGCGAAGCTGGCGAAACTCTGCCTAGTAGTAATCTAAAAAATTATCTGACCAAAAAGCTCGACCCAATTTCAGGCCCTGCTGCTTGCCAGGCAGTCAACAGCTTACGTGATGGTCAGACACTTTCAGGCGAAAATAGCGCGAGTCTTCGACCGCTGTACGCCAGTATTGGTATTTACCTGTCTGATGGACGGTTCAGCTGGGTATATGAAAAAGCGATCAAACCTCGTGATCAAGTCGCCAGCGTCTTTGCCACGTTGGCAAAATATGGCAACCTGGATATTTCCGAGGTGCTGGACTGGCTCCAATGTGAAGATTACCTTCGCGCCAAAACTAGAATAAGCTTGCTGACTTGAAGCGAGCTGTCATGGCAGGGTTGGTAGTAATAGTTCTTTACCCACCAACCCTGCCTAGTTAACAATAGGCAGTTTTTATTTGTGCAACTGTCTAAATTATTTAATAATTGACCTAGTTCCTTCCCACCTACCCCCAAACCCATGAACCCGGACCTCATTCATTTCTGTTATTGCCTTGGCGTAAGTATTCTCAACGAAGAAGCTAATGTTAGGTTGATTCGAAAAATCACCGGTTCTGCTGACTATTCTGGCAATAAAATCATACTAGTTAGTAGACTGGGTAGAGTGTATGGCATCAGCGAGCCGATCGCACAGGACTTTATTGACCACCTACCCAAGGCAGCCTATATGTCCCAAAGAGAGATTATGAGCAACCTAGGCCGAGAATGGATAGAGTTTTTTGCGGATTCAAATCCACCTAAATCACTTGTAGAAAACATCTCTGATCGCCTGGCCCTACCTCAAAAAAGAGTGATGAAAATTCTCGAGCAGGTCGAAGCAAGTTCAGCGCCATAACGGTTACGCAAAATTATAAATGGGCAGCGGTAGGAGGATGGTAATTAGTTCTTTATCTCCTACCGCTGCCTGTATCCTAAGTGGCAGTTTTTCATTGCTTACTATTAATTTTTATTACATAATTTTGTAGGACACCCCTTCCTCACCCTCCCTACCCCGATGCAGATCAAACCTACCACCCCCCAAGAATTCTTGATCACTCTCGGCAGAATGCTTTTAGGTGAAATATACAGAACCTTTAACCCACCAACACACCGTAGAAATGGTGATATTCATGGAAGCTTGTCACTGTGTCTAAGTAACAAACTAAATATAACCGCTCGGCTTGCTGATGATATCGCCAACAAACTAATAGGAGGGAAAAATATCAGACCAGCCCTTCTGACTATCATTGCCAAGCGCTGGCTTCGTAAGGAATCAAATAAACGTGGCAACTACGTTACGATTAGAAGAGTAATCAAAATATTGCAGGTAACACCTAAAGATTTGCGTCACATTGTGTCACAACCTCTTGTTCAATAGACAACTCTAGTAGGGGTAAAAAACACATGCTCGCTCCTTCCCCTGACCACCTACACTCGCGGTAGGTGGTCACTTTTTTATTTTCAAATTTAGTTAATTTTGTATAGAATCATATTGGACCTGCCCCTAGACCAATGAAGAAAAAGATAGTAGAGCTCTATGCTATTAGCTTATGCACATTCGGTACCGGCGCCTTTCTAGTAATACTTAGCTCTTTAGATCCTAGTGAATTAACATTCGTGGCTATTATTTTATTTTTAGTCTATTTATACAACCGCAGGCCAAGGCCAGGCAATGGGGGTAATGATAGCCCCGCACTTCCCGTTAGGCCACTTCCACCACGGCCAACACCGCGCAGCTATGCCATAGACAGAAAGCCACAACGTTCCGTGACCTCGCCCTTTCCTACCAGAACCCGTCGTCGTGCTATACGATCGGCGGGTTTATTTTTGTCATAACTAGTCTATTAAAATTCACTACTCTTATTTTTTAGACAAATTACTACATTTTCTCTGGCACTTTAATACCTAACACTTTCAATCCCGCCGAAATAACCTGCGATATTTTGACAATAATAGCCAGTCGATGTGATGACGTGACTTTATCCGCAGAATTAACAACCTGATGGTTGGCATAATATGAATTTGCTGCCTGCGATAATTGCAATAAATACTGAACCAATAACTGAGGGGCGTGTTCTTTCTGGGCTTGTTCCAAAACAATCGGATATCGATATAATAATCGCGCTAATACAACTTCATCTTCTTGCATGCTACCAAGCTTGGGCTCGAGATTAAATTCTTGGGCCTTGGCCACAATTGATGCAATCCGAACCACTGTGTACTGCAGATACGGTCCAGAATCGCCTTCAAATGACAGCGAGGTTTCCGGATCAAAATTAATGTTTGAACCAGGCGAGCTTTTTAACACCACGAATTTTAGAGCCCCGACCGCAATTGTTTCGATATCGGCTGGACTAATATCTTTGATTGATCGGTCGCGCACCTCGTCTTTGATTGATTCAATAATTTCCTCGGCGGTTGGCACATTGCCCAATCGCGATGACATTTTTGCGCCCTGAAATTTCATCCTTCCATGCGCGATATGAACAGTTTTATCATGCCAACTTTTGTCAATTTCGCCCGCTGCCGCGAGCATCACCTTGAAATACTGGCTTTGTTCATAATCAGTAACAATGATTGATTTATCGGGGCTATACTGATCAAACTTCAACTTTATTAACCCTAAATCCTTGGCTTCATAAGTGGGATAGCCCGCTGAATTGATAAATACCCGGGCATGCAATCCCTGATCGGTGGCGTCATAAATCACCGCATTCTGACTTTCTTGAAATATCTGGGGAATATTCTGTTTAACTAACTCTTCACCAATTACAGCGGCCTCGGATTCAAAAATCAGTTTATCAAATTGTGATCCTAGTTTATGTGTAATGGCTTTAAAATATTCCAGAGTAATATCTTTGCCAATGTTATAAGCAGTAGTGTATTCAGAGTCATTTCCCTCGTATAAATCTGTGGTGATGTCGCAGATGGTTTTCTGCAACTCTTCATTATCATCATAAGCTCTGGTCCCGGCCACATAACAGTCGCCTAAAAATTGTAGTTTTTCTTGTAAAGAAGTTTTATCATTTAACTCATCCAGACCACGCTTATTCAGGGCCCAAACTGCCTTGGCAATTCCCAATGACACATCAGACGGATACGAAACTGTAATTACTTTATGATTTTGGCTACGATACAAACCAGCAATAGCCTCGCCAATAATATTGTTCATAGTATGACCAATGTGAAATGGCTTGAATAAATTTGGACTTGAATGTTCGACCACTATCGTTTGTTTTTCAGAATTTGAACTGAATTGTAATCCGTGAGTTTGGTTAAAAACTGATTCCAGGGTCTGATCGTCCAGCCAGAAATTGATAAAGCCGGGACCAGCGACCTCTATTTTTTTGAACCCCTCTACCTCCCCTAATTCATCTACAATTTCCGCTGCCAAATCCTTTGGGTTCTTACCCTCGGCACTGGCACGTTGCATTGCAATATTGGAAGTAAAATCCCCTTTAGTGAGGTCGGTAGTAAGTATTTTTTCTAAATTCATATATGAAATTAATTTACTACTACTAATTTATATATCCTTTATTAGCAATTTCTTCCCTAGTTAAAGATAGTTTTGCTCGCATTTCTTTTTCTGCTACCCAGATATCATCTAATACTTCCTTAAATTTATTTTCAATGCGTTTTTTATAGCTTTCTAAAGCGTCCGTTAACAAGTCTTTTAAAAAAATTCCAAACTCGATGGATTGTTCAGACTCTGGAACTTGTTCAAAATCAGTTATCGATTGTATATCTGGCGAGGATTCAATTAAATCAAAGATATCAAGGGGGTCAGTTTGTTTTATTATTTGTAATAGCCTGTCAACATATTCAAGAGTATTACGCTCTCGCCATTGCTCAAATTCAGCTGCCAAGTCTTCCTCTCGTTTTGCTGCAATGGCTTCTTTAGCTAGTTTTAAGTCTTTTTTAATCCCCGCAGTTAAATCTGGACTAGTTTCTTTATTCATATCTTAATACTAAATCAATTTCAACATATAAAAAAGGCTGGCGCTACTACATGTTGCGCCGGCCTCGTGTGGTGGAAAAGAGCTTACGCTACTACCATGACCCTCTTTCGTCCATTTATTTGGCGATAGATGGACCTAATCATCTCCTCAGCATGAGGGTCAACCATCAGGTCTTCCAGTCCAGCAAAGTCCGGATGATTGGGGATTTGTTCCAGGATGAATGACATCCTGCTGACTGTTGGCGATGTAATGTCTAACAGAGTTTCCCCGGACATCATAGAGATCAAGTACGCTAAATCGGGTTTCTCCGTGTCCGAGGAGGTTATGATCGCCAAGGCGATCGCAGCGGCTGTCTTTTGGCAGCGGGTATGAGAGGTGGTGGGAAGCATGGGGGATATGAGGGGGTGGGAATTAGCAACTCTAGAATATTTCTAGTGTTGCTTGTCTAGGTTGTATTGTATGACTTAATATAAAACAAGTCAACAAACGTGACAACCCGTCAACTTTACTGTAATTAAATTTTATTGCATTATGCATGACAGAAACACGCTCTGGCTTACTTGAGTGATTAAGAAGCTGGGGTCTCGACTCCAACTTCCATCTTATCAAGCAACAGCCCGGGCCCCGTTAACGTTCTCCCCTCTCCCCATCCCCCGTTCACATGAATCGCATCTTTAACCTGATGGTCATAGCGATCATCGCCCTGCTGCCAGGCATTGCCTCGGCCACCGACCTTCCGGTTGATTTCGGCGACGAGGTTGCGACATACCTCGAACTGTTCGAGGGTTACGACTACGAAGACGAGATGAAGGAAATCATCTCGGACCCTCGCAACCAAAACCTCTATAACGAGGTTTGTGCAGACCTGCCAAACAAAACTGGTTGGGACTGCACTGAAGTAGGTCAAAGCTTCTGGATAGGTAATCATAAAGTCACTATCAAATCCGGCGAGCACGGAATCTCGTGGGCGCTCGAGCGCTTTATTGCCGAGAATCCAGAGGTTATCGAGAAGTCACGTGACCCTCAGCAACCCTGGCCTGACAATCCGGCCGATCGTGACTCAATCGACAGTTCTGATATTACAACCGCTACTGATTCAGCGGTTGTAATCATCAATGGACCTGCCGCTGATTCGGTTACTGAAAATACCGGTGATACTCAGGTAGATACTTCTACCTATATCGATAACGACATTTCGACCTCGCCTTCGTGGACTCCTGAAAGAAATCAAGCTTGGATTATGTCAACCAGAATTTTCCCAGAACTTTTTATTGCTTTGGTAATTATTGGATTACTGTGCTTTGGATTTATCAAATACTGGCCCAGAATTCGTTGGGGTAGATCCCACAAAAGACATCGCGGACGACGACGTTCGTATCCTGGAGGCTCAACTGTTAGATCACGTAGATCTAAAAAAAGTCGAATTCCTAGGCGAGTACGGATTGCTGATTGGTTCGGCAACTTCTTCGGACGATCACGTAGAGTAACTTTGGCAGAGCGAGCCTATAATGAGCCGCCACCGATTAGTCCGGAAGACATCTGGGTTGAACCAACTGGTGACAGTGCTCCTCACAAACCAGCGAAAATAAGCCGACTTCCTGGCAAGCCTTTGAAACCTCCTGCGGAAGAATAATAAAGGGCGAGAGGAACAACCCCGACGGAGCAGCGGCAGCACGACCACTGTTGCTGTTCCCAAGGGGTTTTTATTAATCCTGTTAAATATTTACTTATCAGCTATTGGCGTAAAGATCTCGTGGTCATCATCCCAGAAAAATCTTGCCTGGCCATCAATTATCAATTCTACTCTATTGTTTTTTATCCGGGTTTCGACAATGATAATAAGTTTTTCACCACTCTCGATTATATATTCTATTGGAGCTTCATCTTTTGGAACAATGTAAATTAGCTTAAAATAGCCAACACCTCCGTTTTGATTGTAATCAATTGCTAAAATTGCCGGAATAAGGTCGCTCTCCTTCAACTTATGAATTTCACTAACGATAGACTCTATATCATCCACTAGTTCTACAATTGGTGATAGATTAAAATTTTCATACTTATCTTTTACATCAATTCGCACTACTGTTTTTTGGTCGGAGAACTGCACTTCAAAAGGAGTAGTTTCAATTATTGTGACCAGATATCTAAGGTAATTAATTTTTTCCTCATCAGGTGGGAATCGATCAAGTTCTTCCGCTATTTCTTCTTCAATATCTGCGATTGCTTCGTTATTAATTTGTTGCACTTTCTCCCAACATTCTTTCAACCAGGGATAATCTTCGGGATTGAAATATGGTTTATCTCGAAGTAATTTCCTAGTATCAATCCGACTTTTCTCCTCAGGATTAAAATCTGGATTATGTCGACCACCACTATAGTCAGGTTCTTTGTCAGAATTGAAATCAAAACCTTCAATATTAATCATAGTAGTAGCATAGCAAAAAACCGCTCTTTGGGCGGCTTTTAGTATTTTATCGGTTGGAAATTCTAGTTAGAAAGTTAGTGGGTTATTTTAGTTAATTTTTATTAGGGTCTATTTTTACGTATCCATCGCGGCCCAGTATGTCCAAAATTTCATTAATCTTTTCTTGATCACCTATATCCTCTAATTCTTTTAGTCTGGCAAATAGCCCTTTCGAACTTTCATGTTTAAAAGGTGTGCTAGGTAGTGGATCCCCATAATGATCTTTAAAATCTACCGGTTTATTTGGATCAAGATCTGGTCCTTCTGGATGCAATGTAAATACCATATCTGTATTATACCTTATGTCAAAGTGCTCATAACACAAATTCTAATTTTGGATTTAAATTAGCCAAATTATTTATCAGTATTTTCAGAATTAGCCAAATTCAAAAAATCAATAAGTTTACGCTCATCTTCAACCTTGATCATGATGAACTATCATAGTAAACAATCTGGCCGTCTGTTCCTCTCGATTAAAATAATATTCTCTATTCCTGACACTGTCCTCTACCCTACGTGGTAGCTGAGTGAATATTTGATCAAGCCAGGATTCAAGTTCGGTGGTAATATGGTAAAAAATACTATGGAACAGTTCGTGCGTGGCTGTCATGTAATATTCAACCCCCTCTCTGTCTTCGACCACATTTAAATATAGGCTGTTTTCTCTAAAATTATACATCCCTGCCACGCGACCTGATTGAGGTAGGCCTAATTGGTCTTTGTAAAAATCACTGTTAACCCGCGCATCTACGTCTCTGAGCTGATGTTCCCAATACCCGATTTCTGATTCATGATAACCCAAGCTAGCTATTAATTGTTGAAAGCCATCAGTTTGTACTAAATTTAGAACAGTTTTGCGGGCAAAGCGCTCTTGGACAAACGCTTGATTAACTTCGGTGCTATCGGCCTGAAATAACGAATCAGGGTTAGCCAGATCATAACGTTGAATTATTTCTGCCCGGCTTTTTAATTCATGCACAATAACCGCTTGACGTTCATTTTTCAGACGCTGAATATCTTTCTGCTGCCCGGTTTTTTCTGCTCGTTTGATAACCTCGTCATAATAATGATCTAGCTCTGCAAAACGGGTGGCATATAAACTATGTAGCGATTCGTCGATATATGATCTAAAGGATTCTTGACTACTCCAACCGATTTGCTGACGTTTACCCTCGGATTGATTATTGTTTTGAGCCTCCGCATCAGGAGTTGGAACTAAACCGGCCGAGATTACCGCTGCAATTTTAAAAGCTTTAGCAACTCTGTCCTGATAGTCTTTCAATTTTTCAGGAATGTTTATTTGTTCTGTTGAGCTTTCTTTAGGCTTCGGTTTCTCCATGCTTACACAAAAGTTTTAGGAACTGGGAACCGTTTAGCTAGATCAGTAATTCGAGATTTGGCGGCTTGGCGATGGGTATCGGTCGTATCGCGCAAGTATCCAATCATCGTGGCAGCAATTTCGCGACATTGTTCTGCGGTCATCCCGCGGGTAGTAATCGCTGGCGTGCCAAAACGGATCCCAGATGGATCCAATGCGGTCTTGCGATCATTTGGGATTACATTCATATTGAGCGTAATACCTATTTCGTCTAGTTGTTGTTGCGCTGCTTTGCCACCATTTATTTCACTCGAGAAAGCTTTATTGTTATCAGAACCTTGAGTTACATCAACTAATAACAAATGATTATCCGTACCACCATTTACAATCTGAATACCTTCATCGTCAAACACCGCGGCCATTGCCTGTGCATTATCGATAATTTGTCTGGCATAATCGCGAAAATTTTTAGTCAGCGCCTCGCCAAATGCCACTGCCTTGGCCGCGACATTGTTCATATGTGGTCCACCTTGTAAACCTGGAAAGACGGATTTATCAATTTTTTTAGCAATTTCAGCGCTATTTCTGGTCAAAATCATACCACCCCGGGGACCACGCAATGATTTGTGGGTAGTTAGTGTCATCACATCAAACCCATCGCCGCCTGGAAGTTGCAGTGGATTCTGCAATGCCCGCCCGGCAATTAATCCAGCAATGTGAGCAGCGTCTATCATCGCAATGGCATCAACCTCGCGCGCAATATCAACTATTTTTTGATAATCCAGTTCCCGGGAATAGGCGGAAAATCCAGCCAGTACAATTTTTGGTCGGTGTTCATGGGCAAGAGCGCGCATTTCTTCATAGTCAATCGCACCTGTCGTAGTATCAGCTATACCATAGCGAATAAAATTATAAATCTTGGCCGGATGCGTAACCGGATGACCATGGGTCAGGTGCCCCCCATGTTCCAGCGACATCCCCAATACAGTTTCACCCGGCTTCAGCAGTGCCGAATACACCGCCAGATTAGCCGGCGCCCCTGATAATGGCTGAACGTTTGCATATCCACAATCAAATAACTCTTTGGCGCGATCAATAGCCAGCTGTTCAACCTGATCGGTCCACTCTTGGCCCCCATAATAGCGTTTGCCTGGATAGCCTTCGGAATACTTGTTGGTAAATGATGACGCTAGCGCCTCGCGTACTGCTTCGGATACGTAGTTTTCAGATGGGATTAATTCTAAACCTTCATGTTGACGCACCTCCTCGCCCACCATAATGTCAAACACCGCTTTGTCTTGTTGCTTGATGTGTCTATATCTTTCTGTATTTGATCGATCCATAGTATTAACTTATTATTTATAACAATAACTGATAACTTGCCCTCGAGTTGAAAACTGGATCGAGTAATTAAACCATTAATATATTTTAACAGGTTTATTGCTTATGTTTTATTAACAATTCTTCAAAGCCAGTAGCTGGATCAATTTCCCTGCTAAATTCTACATCTTCTAATACTCCGATTACCAACTCGACAGTATTTTTTACCTTACAACCTGGTTTCAGATGACCACCATAAGATCTGGCTTCTAAATCAGATATTGCAATATGGATATGGCTGTCGCCATAATTTACGGTTCCAGTTGCCGATAATAATTCAAATGGGCCCTCGAGTTGTTTAATTTGATGCGGATTTTCACCAACTTTAGGCATTCTCAGGACAGCATTTTGTAGTCCTCCAACTACTGACAAAATTACCCCGGCTTGGATATTATTTTCAATTGCTATACTCTCAATTGACTCTCTGAAAAGCTCTCCTTCTTTTAATCTAACTGCAATTGCTTTCATTACTTACGATCCTTTTCATCAAATCCGCCAGCTACTGTCATATCGCCTCGCAGGGCCGGGTGTGATTCATACCCTTCTAGGGTTACCTTGTCAGGTTTAAAGTCATTCAGAGTTTTAACAGATTCATCAATAATTAATTTAGGAAACTGCATGGGCTCCCGTTGTATCTGTTCACATACTTGATCGAAATGATTGGCATAAATATGAGCGTCACCAAAAGTGTGTACAAAATCTCCTACCTCTCGATTAGTAACATGGGCGATCAATTGAGTCAGCAGTGCGTAGCTAGCAATATTAAACGGCACTCCTAAAAACATGTCAGCCGATCGCTGGTATAGCTGCAGTGAAACTTTTTCATCTTGGATGTTTACGTGATACAAAATATGACACAGCGGGAATCGCAAGGCCTTCCCCGGCAGGGCCATAGCGTATAGGTATTCAGGATTCCAAGTAGTAACCACAAAGCTTTTTCGGTGAGGAGTAGTGTTAATCGAATCAACTACCCACTGCAGCTGATCAATTGGTCTACCATCACTGGCGATCCATTTACGCCAGTGCTCGCCATAAATATGTGGTAATTCTCCCCATTTAACAGCAAAGGCATCATTGGATTTAATTTTTTCGATAAACTCGTCTTGGCTTAGCTCTTCTGTCTCGCCGTCTTTTACTTTATCTTGATAGATTTTATATGGATAATCATTCCAAATGTTGACATTATTATCAACCAAATACTTTATATTTGTTTGCCCTGATACAAACCAATAGAGTTCATGTAGAATCCCGCGCCAGAAAGTTTTTTTAGTAGTCAACAGCGGAAAGCCTTCTGATAGATCAAAACGCATTTGGCGGCCAAAAACACTTTGCAGCCCGATACCAGTATTATGGTCATGCTTCATCGATCCGTTCTCCATAATATCTTCCAGTAGATCAAGGTACTGATATTCGGGATGTTTTTTGTTTGACATAATTTTATTTTAACAGATTTACCTGTAGAAAGTGACAGGGACCAGAGGTGCCAGCCACTGCGAATATGTATTATAGAATTATATTTAACCTTATTCGACAGTAAATACCTTTTCAGTTCCGTAGTATTCTGCCCAATTTTTATTGTAGAAAGAAAACATCCGATCCAATCTGCCTTGATCTAATTCTTTAAGGTCAAATTCATTCATTAAACTGATGATTCTTTCTCGCGCTTGTGACAGCTGATTTTCTTCTTTTACTTCTAGTTCAAACTCGGCTAAATATCCATATCCCGCATTTTTATCAATTGTTATGTAAAAATCAGTTTCCTCTGACTCAAATTCTTCGCGCTCTCGCGACCATTTGGCTTGGTATTGCAATCCAGCTGCCAACAGTGCTTTGTCTATTTCTTCCAAAGTCATATCGACTTCTTCTTGCACTTCATGACGCAATATTCCATTAGCACTAGAATCATCCCCAACTGATAGTTTAGCAACAAAATAAACTTTACCGTCCGCTTGCCTGGTTCTAATAGAAACTTTTTTAGCTTCTTGTAATTGATTTTCAAATTGCTCCTGAGGATTTTGATCTAAAAATTCTGAAGTCAGTGCAAGTAAACCTTCAAAATCATCAGGGGTGTATTCGAAATAATGATTCAATTGCGATCCTTCGCCGGTTTTTTGATAACCTTGGTTAATTAATTTCTGGCGCAGCTGATCTGCCTTTTCTTTTTCTCCTAAAAGCGTCTTGATTTCGACTTCATATGTTTTTGACATGTTTATAGCCTAGCAAATTTTACCTCCAGTTTAAATTTAGTAGTTATCAGTTATTGTTATCAATTATTAACTAACGTGCCAATCGCGGAAGCGATCTTGTAGAAAATGAGTCTTCCATTCACTGCGAACCACCGCTACCGAAGTAATTATCAACTGTATTATGCTTGATATAATTGCTGGTATTGATGATACGGCGATGGCAAATAACAATGTAAACACAGTCGCGATAAAACTAAAAATCAGCAATAACTCTAAATTTCCTTGCCAGCGCCCCACCGTTCCCAACAACACACTGGCCATTACCAATAATGTTACCGGGCCCTGCCAACCTACAATTGCCATAACTACCGATAGGATTAAAATGCCGTATAAAATAAATACGGGTTGCTGAAATTTCTTACTATTTAAAAATAATATGTTGCGAACAATGGTTACTATGACCTGCAAAGCACCGGCGACTGCCCCTAACAATATAAAGTGCAAACTAAAAGCCAACGACGAGCTGATTTGAATCAACAGCAATCGGTTGCGTGTTGAGGCCAGTAAGGCGACTAGATTAAGCGCCAACCCTAAATAACCTAAAATATCTACTAAGAGCATTAGCCTATGGTAACAAATGAATTTTAAAGATTTTACTAGTCAATCAATTTTGACTGATTTTTGGGAACAAAGTGCTGTGAATTAGTCTCATCATAGCGTCCAATTTCTGTGTAATCTTGGGAAGTCGGTGAGGTTAGCCGACCAAAAATTAATTGGGCAATTTCCATGCCTGGCCGCAGGATGATAGGTACATTGGAATTATTGACCAGTTCAAACGTAGGATAAAAATGATGCCCCGGGTTAAATAGCATTGCAGTGTTGTGCACCACTAACCCTATTCGTGCCATTGATGATTTGCCAGACAGCAGGATAAGGTGCTGGTTATCTACCCCAATAAATTCGCGCTGTTTGCCCAACATATTTTCACCCGGGTGCAGCACCACATAATCATCATTATCAATTTCAAACACCCGGGTTTTGGGATACTGACGATTGGCTGGATCAGCTGCCTGAATTTGATGCCGGTCGACAATTTCAAATTCATTTCCCAGCGTGACATCATAACTGGCCACCTGAAGCTGCGATTCATTATAGGGATCAATAGTAATCTGACCCGAATCTATCGCCTGTTTGATATCGATATCAGATAAAAACATGACCGTTATAGTATGCCAGCTCACCTATAATAGAGCAAAAAAGTAGTTTTTCTGGTATAATTTCGCCTACCATTTTATGAAAAAAGTACCGATTTCTGCTATTGCTGCCATAGGGGTCAACCGCGCAATTGGCAAAGGCAATGATTTACTGTGGAGTTTGCCCAAGGACATGAAAATGTTTACCGAATTAACCACCGGTCACATAGTGATTATGGGACGAAAAACCTGGGAAGGTATTCCTGACAAGCACCGACCGCTAAAGGACCGTTATAACATTGTTATTACCAAACAGGATAATTATGAAGCCGAAGGCGCGTTTGTGGCGTCAAACTTCTTCAAAGCGCTCCAAGAAGCCCAGAGTCACGCCAATATTCACGATTGTCAGATATTTATTATCGGCGGTGGACAGATTTATGACCTGGCACTGCCCTATACTGATACCCTGCATTTAACAGTAGTAGATGACGAACCCAAGGCCGACGTATTTTTCCCACCGTTTGATGAAGGCTTTACCCTAACCAAAGCGGTTGATGACGAAGACAATGGCTACCGGCTATCATTTCGTACTTACAAACGCCGCGCTCTTTAATCTGACATATATTTGGCCGACAAATCTATTTGCTAATCTGACATGTATCTAAAAATTGCGTGACATTCACCTGTGGTGGGTGTTTCGCCATTTTTGACTCCAACAAACATAACGGTCCGGTACACAAAATTTATTGTGTAAATTTAACTAATTTTAATAAAAAAACGGAAGAGTCAGCGTCAGCCAACTCCCCCGCTATCCTCTCAACCACGTTCAACTGTCACCCAAACGACCACCTTGAAATAAAACTGCGTCAGCAAACCAGTCTCGACCCCGATACAGGATCAAGGCATGCGACAGGCTTCCTAGAAGATCCAGTGGTTTGGCTATTACCTTATCAACAAACTCGGCGGTGCGCTCATCCCAAAATGGCTGGTACACCAACCCATCCCACTGGCGATTAACCGTATGAACTAGGCGACGTTCGGCCTGACGGCTACCTGGACGATCGAGAAAGTGGCACCAAGCATCGATAACGTAGCCCAGCTTTTCAATCCACGGCCAGAGGCAGACTTCTTGCTGATTAGCCAGCCAGATATGTTGGTATTCAGCCTGAAATTGCTCACTCATGGGCGCACTATCAGTCGCCAGCTTGAAATTCCTGGTCCACTGACCTAGGTATGCATAGAGCTTGCGCTGAGCCATAGTCTCATGACCAAGTAAACACATGGGCTGATAAACATGATCAAGATAGAACCTTAGTTCATCTTCATCGTTATGTGCTCCTTTTTGAAATGAAGCGACATCACAGCCGACGCCACCATTTTTCTGACTGCAAAGTACCTCTCCTAGATCATGTTCGTGATTCATCTTATGAATAAATCTCCAATCCAGTTTAATCCCATGTTGGACTGCTAACGAACCAAGGATATTGATCAGGATTCTTTGCTGAGCTATGTGATCCGCAACCGTCTGAACTTCAATCGCATAAAGGTTTCTAGCTGCCTCAAGAGCGGCTTGGACCTCTTGAACCTTGGCTATTTGTTCAGATTCAGATGTGTCCCGTGCATTTACTCCATAAAATTTCCAACGGATTGCATCTTGCGCAATTCCTCGACGGACGGTAGTTGCACCGATCAGAGAATCTTCAAGCAGGTCCTGAGTATTTCTTTCTAAGTCTATAAGTGTTTTCTCTGAAATAGTCACGGTCTTCAGCGCAGTAAAGCGCGGTTGTGAAAGAGCAAGGAAAGAACGTCTTTTGTACTATAATCCTATTTTAAGGGATAGTACAAGTCTTGAATTACCAACCAGGGAGTCAATTGCACTCCTGATGAAACCAAACAACTGCGATTGCTGTTGTGAATAAACCAATCGCCAAACTTAAAGCCTACGTGCCTGCCTCTTTTTTTATTGAGCATTACCTTGACGTAATCATTTAAGCCGAGCGGGTCAGTTGCTTCCGAAAACGAGCTGGTCTCTATGAAATCCAGGCCATTTAATTGATTAATTTCGTTTAACACTTCACGAACAAAGTGCAAACAATTATAGGTCTGCGGACAATACGGTTTACCGAGTTTTTGCAATGACAAAACGTATAACTGTTTTGCTGGTCTCATGGGATTTTGGTTGGTGTAAAAAAACCGCTCAAATGAGCGGGTGGAGATTTACTATATATTTGAATTAGAAAATACCGTCCGCTCATGAACTAGCGGATAGACGAATCAAACATCGACCAAATCTTTTTGCCTCGGGCGTGCAACATTATAATTTAAATGATACCAAATTATTCGATAATTGGACACTCGCGATAGATTACCTTGACCTTGGTATCATTAACCAGTGGATGATCCAGACTGAGTTTGTAGACGTAAATAAAATAAAAGTTTGACAAGCTCATAACCAAAATCAGCAAAACCAAGATTTGTTCAGTGGGTTTCATATCTATATCTTAGCAATAAAAACCTGCCCTGTTGACCAAGTAAGCTGGATTATGGGGATATGGCCAGAGCCCGTGATTGATAACGTCTGAATTAATATAAATTGTCTGCTTTTTTCTGCATGAAAAATGAAATTGTTAAGAAAGATATAGTTCGAGGCGCAAAGAAAAACTAACTGGAGGCGTATATTAATACGATGAGAGTTAGTTTATTCTGCAGCAACAAAGAAGTTCGTCTACTTAGCCATTTTATTAGTTTTAAATTACTTGATGTAGAAACGAAGCGCAAAAAAAATTGGATAAGGCGTATAAGCAATACGACGCATCCAATTTATTTCGCAGTAACATTAAAATTATAAAAGACTAGAAGTTACAAAATAGGATGAAGTTCGAGGAAATAAAAAACTTACGACTAAAATGTATAAATAATACATTGCTGAAGTAAGTTTTGCAGTTGACGAAGAAATTCGCCTATTTTGTAACTTCTACGCCCATTGATCGACAAGATCCTTCAATAATCTTGACCGCTGCATCCAGGTCATTGGCTGATAAATCAACCATTTTTCGATTAGCAATATCTTCTAGTTGAGATCGGGTAATTGAACCAATTTTATTAGTATTTGGTTTGCCACTACCTTGTTTTTTACTAATTGCTTTGAGGATTAGCGATGATGCCGGTGGGGTTTTGGTAACAAATTCAAACGATCGGTCTTCATAAACTGTGATTACAGTTGGGATAATGTCCCCCATTTGATCTTTGGTACGGTCGTTAAACTGATTGACAAATTCGCCAATCGCAACGCCAGCTTGTCCTAGGGCCGGTCCCAGTGGTGGTGCTGGAGTAGCCTTGCCCGCTGGCACCGTTACCTTAACAACCTTTTGTACTTTTTTCTTTTTCTTAGGCATTTTACAGTTAAAAATTTTAGAAAATTTTTGCCTTATGGCATAGATTTATCTTTCACACTCTTTTGAAGATCGTTCAAAAAAGAATCTATTAGCTCATTCTGACAGAATTTATATTATTAATTTTAAATAACAAAAAAGTTAATTGTTATCGTTATTAGTTATAGGTGAACTTTATTTGTCCAGAAATAAAGTTCCTTAGAAGCTTGCACACTATACAAAAAAACTACACTTAAGTCGAGTTTGTGAATTTTGACTAATTTAAGGTCGAGCAAATGAATTGATAAAATCAAAGCTTGAAATAATATCAATAACTGTTTCTGAATTATCAGATATCATTATTGGTAAAAACTTATTAGGAAAACTGCTATTTATATCATCAGTGCTTATTAAATAATATCCCTGACATCCCATTTCTCCACACGACTTTTTCACATAGAAGAATCGATGGTCATTGTGTGTTAGGTTTCCTTCTAAATAGCGAAACCTGGTGTCATCCTGAAACTCTGTGAATTTTCCGTCAAGACTTAATTCTGCTAATTTATATCTATTTTCTGGGTCTATATCATCCTGATCGTAAGGAAAATATTGAATCGAGCTTAAGTGACCAATCCAATCAACTAGCTGATAGAATTCAGTGCTTCTGATTATTGATTCCTCTGACAAGTTTATAGTTATCTCCAGGTCCTTCTTAAAAGGATTATTATCGGCATACATTTGATAAACCAGACCTTCTCCATTCAACTCTAACTCACTACCACTTATTTCAGACTTCCAATTTTCAGGAATTGCAAAGGTTAAAATAGAAGTTTCATAATCATAACCCTTTGTTTTTCTTATAACCTCACAAGTCTCTTCACAATTCAAAGAGTATTCGTATGCGGAATCATCTTTATGCGACGAAGAGCTGCCAGACATAGATGTTAAATTGATATCTTTAGTTGTACTTTTAATATTTAGATTTTCTAATTTATCATTCTTGTGTTCAACCCCTAACCAAAATCCTACAAACGGCAGGGCGATAAATAACAGCATCGCCAGTGCTTTAGATAGCGGGGTGACTTTATTTAGTGACAAATTCATAAGCTAATATTACCACAGATTTTGTTTTGGTAAATAACGCGCTAAACTATTCAATATGACAAAGCTTAAAGTTGGTTTCATCCCAACAATCTCACATCCCTTACAAAAAGGCACCAAAGGTTGGGCCAGGTATGCGTATTTTCTGGCCAAGCAGCTGGATCAAAATGATGATATCGACCTAACCATTTTCGGCACAGACAACTCTAGCAAAAGAGAATTCCAAAATTTTGTTACCACCCTCCCCTATGAATTAACTAATCCAAATCTTGCACAGCCGCATAAAGCCTGGGAGATGCAGCAACTCTCAGAAGCTTTTAGTTCCGAGTATGATTTTGATGTTATACACAGCTGGTATACCTGGGAGCATCTACCATTTGCCAAGCTACAGATGACCTCAACCCTGGGAACCTTTCACGGTATCGCTACCAAGGATAAACCAGTGATTGATAAATTGTTTTCAGACTTGCCAGATCATATTTGGTTTAATGCAATCTCTGACGACAATCGATCATGGCATCCAGAACTGCCCTGGGCCGGCACCACCTATCACGGCATTGATTTGGACGATTTCAAATTTAATCCTGAACCAGATCACTACCTATTTATGGCCGCACGAATATGTGCTGAAAAAGGAATTACCCAAGCAATTGAGATAGCTAACCAAACTAACCTTAAATTGATAATTGCGGGTCAAATTTATGATCAAGACTACTATCAAAATAAAGTTGAACCGCTGCTAAATAATCAGATTCAATACGTCGGCGAAGTTGGCTATCAGGAAGTAATCGAGAGGTTTTCAAACGCCAAAGCTTCGCTGCACCTGCCTCAACCGCCGTTTCGTGAAGCCTTTGGCATGACATTAATCGAATCAATGGCCGTTGGCACGCCAATTATTGCGATGTGCAATGGATCAATTCCGGAAATAGTCCAGGGTGGTAAGACTGGATTCGTAGTTAATTCAATTGATGAAGCAGTTGAATCAGTCGGTAAAATTAATCAAATAAATCGCCAAGCTTGCCGCACCGGGGTAGCAGACAAATTTAGCTGGAGTAAAGTAGCCGATCGTTACGTCGAAATCTATAAAACTATCGTTAACTAAGTATTGTCAAGTACTGCCTGGCATATATGCTGTAGGCTTGGCAAACGCTTGGTAGTATTATATATAATACCCTCTAATGCTTTATGGATAGAGCGCCAATATCTTAAATTACTAATAAACAATCCGCTAATCTCTTCTTTGGTGTTTCATATGGGATTGACAACCATATGATAATTTAATATGATAATATAGTATGACCACCCTATCAGTTCCAGTACCAGATAAGCTACGAAAGTTTGTCGAGGAAGAAGCCGAGCGTCGCTGCACTAATAAAGCTGACATTGTTCGCTATGCCATTAAACGATTAGCTGAAGAAGAGGCTGTCGAGCGTATTTTACGTGCGTCTCGTGAGCCTCGACTGGAGGGCGACTTAGATGAACTAGTTAAACAGTTAGATGATTAAGGTTATTTACACTAAAAAATTTATCAAGCAATATTCAAAATTACCTAAAACCCTCCAACAGGCTATAAAAGAAACAATTGTGGAGTTTACCGATAGTGGCAATCATAAAAAACTAAAGGTACATAAGCTAAAAGGTAAGCTGAAGAATTACTACAGTTTTTCCATTGATTATGCTAACCGAATAGTATTTGAATGGGATGATAAAAATACGGCTGCGCTGCTAGAAGTTGGCAATCACGATATTTATCAGTAAAAAATGGCTGTGAAGACAGTCACTGTCAACTATTGCACCTATCCTAATTTGTCGACATTTGTACTGTACTCAGAACCTCATCAATTCCATCATAAATTGTATGACCAAGTTCATTTGAATCCCCGCTAAAACGGATTACTACCATTTGATTATTGTCCGGTACGGCCACTCCTTGACTATACCCTCCAACATCACCGGCCGAGAAACGTAAAATATTTGTGCCCGGTAACGTTTCAACTTCTCTGGTATCGCTAATCCATCCATTGCCAGTAAATGTATAACTACCAGAAGGGGTGCCCTGTTCAAACCCCATGACATAGTCGTATACGTAAATTTTGAGTGAGCTAGTTTTTTCTGAATTCGATTCATATACCGCAATTGGCATTGGTCGATAGTTTGGGTTTAATGGTTGCTCTACTGCTGGGATTTCATAACTAGACGGCAATTTAATTGATAGATTAGTTTCAGGGACAGTATATCTAGTATCGTTAACTAGCGCAGCGTCATTGTTATAATCCAGGTTATCATCGGCGGATATACTTGCGTTAAACTCTTCATTTGTAGACAAATCACTGGAAACCTCTGATGATCCGGGTATTAAGAAATTGCTGTCGCTGGCTAACACAACAATTCCTAATATTATGACTATCAATGATATAGATAGTATTATTATATTTTTATTCATAAGCTAACTTTATCAGGTTGACGAAACACGTCAAACTAATACTTGAAAAATGACAGCTTTATTTAAAGCTTTCTAAGTTGCAAAAAATCCAATTCAACTGGAGTTTCGCGTCCGAACATATTTACAAACACCTTTACCTTACCCTCTTCGCGATCGACCTCATCCACACGACCCTCCAAATCTTTGAACGGACCATCAGTAATATGAATGTTGTCGCCTTTTTCCAAATCAATCGAGTGTTCGGTTGAATCTGATTTCATGGCATCAAAAATCTCTTGGACTTCGGCATCGGTCATGGGTACCGCGTTAACTCCTGATCCAACAAATCCGGTAACTCGTGGCGTATTGCGTACCATGTACCAAGTCTCGTCATCAACCACCATATTTACCAGCACATAACCTGGGAAAACTTTTTCTTCCTCTTCTACTCGCTTGCCCCGTTTTACCTTTACTACTTTTTTTGCCGGTACCAAAATTTCAAAAATTCGATCTTCTAGTCCAAGTGATTCTACCCGTTGATTTAGGTTGCGTTCAACGGCGCTTTCATAGCCTGCATAGGTGTGAATAGCATACCAATGTCGTTGTCCATCTGTTTGTTGTTTGGCCATAATTCTTTTTCGTTGATAATTCTAGAAAATTATCTGCCTCATGGCATAGATTTATAGATAAATCTATGCCATGAGCTGATAGCTTTTTATAGTAGTTATCTTATCTTAAATCTTTAAGTTAAGAAAGGGTCAAATAGTCTAATAAATATTGCGTCTAGGGCCCCTAGATAACCGGCAACCAAGAGTGAAATGACAATTACAATAGCCGTATATGCAACTGCTTCGCGCCTAGTTGGCCATTGTATGTAGGATAACTCACCCTTAACACCACGTAAAAATGTAGAAATGTTTGACATAATTTTCAGTTATTATTTGCCTTTGAACTATAACTCAAATTCGCTGCAAATTAAAGGCTGCTATGGAAATTAAACTAATCCTGGGTCGACTTTTTCTTGATCTTGTTTGGTTTTAGCCTCGACTTCGGCATCAGATAGCTGAATGGATTTATCACCTGCCAAATATACAAGTAGCGGTGAAGCTAAAAAGATCGATGAATAAGTTCCGGAAATAATTCCCACAATTAACATCAAGGCAAAATGATTGGTTGACTCGCCTCCAAAAATATATAAACATATCAATACCACTAGCGTTGTTAGCGAAGTATTCAATGACCGGGCATAGGTTTGTTCCAATGATAATCCGACTACTTCACCAAAAGTAGATTCAGGAGACACCTTCTTGCCATTGATAACATTAGTAGCTTCATCACCGTCTTGTAGTCGCATCAAATTTTCCCTGGTCCGATCAAATACTACAATTGTGTCATTAACCGAATAGCCTAAAATCACCAGCAAGCCCATCACAAACAATAAATCAACTTCAAATCCCAGCATATAGCCTAATAGGGCAAAAAAACCAGTCGGGATTAAAATGTCATGGATGAGAGCGACCACTGCAACTGCCCCATATTTCCAAGACTGGACCGGCCGCGAAACTCGTCGGAAAGCAAAGGCGATGAAGGTAATTATCCCAGCCACTACTAACAAAATAGCTACTAAGGCTTTGGTTCGCAGTTCTTGCCCAACTGATGGGCCCACCGCTGATTCGCGAATAATACGCGCATCATCAGCTTCAAAAACTTCCCGAGCTAATTCTATTTCATTATCAGCTAAAAACGGGGTTCGCAATACGTAGCGATCATCTTCAACTGGTTGTAAAGTAACTCCTTCTAGGCCTACTGCTTCAAGATTTTGCAGGACTACCTCCCGCGATGGGCGATCGGTAGTATATTCGGCTTCAATTATATTTCCGCCAGTGAATTCAATAGATAAGTCTAGTCTAAATATAGAAATCAACAATACCGAAGCAATTGCTAGGACCGCCGAAATGATTACAAATATTTTTTTGCGATTTATTACAAACATATTTAATTATTATTTGACCTAGAGCCCGGATTAATAATCGAATTGGTAGCAAGCCAAGAACGCTTGATTCTGTCGGTGCTGATTGCCAGCAAGGCGGTTCGAGTAACAAATACAGCAGTGATTACCGACACGATAATACCAATTACAAAAGTGACCGCAAAACCTCGCAATAGCGAAGTTCCAATCCAGTACAAAATCACTCCAGTAATCAACGATGACAAGTTTCCATCACGAATTGATGGCCAAGCACGGGCAAAGCCGTCAATAACCGCTTGTCTTAAGGTTTTAGATTTATCTTGGAGCTCTTCATTTAGTCGCTCGAAAATTAGTACATTAGCATCGACTGCCATTCCGATTGATAGTATAAATCCAGCAATACCAGCAGCCGTCAACACTACCCCAAAAACTTTAAAAGCAGATAAGATCAGCGCTATATATAGTGCCAGCGCTACAACAGCTACCACACCCGCCAATCGGTAACGTATTATCAAAAATAAAGCGACTGCGGCTAGGCCGATAATACCAGCCAGGATACCCCCCTCTCGAGCCTCGGCTCCTAAAGTCGCCCCAATTTTTTGGACCGAAGAAAGCTCTATTGGTACCGGCAAAGCTCCTAAGTTCAAATCATCGACTAATTGTTTAGCCTCTTCCGCTGTAAACCCACCTGAAATTACCGCTGTACCACCGGTTATAGGTTCGTTAATTCTAGGTAGCGAAATCGGTGCACCATCTAAAAATATTGCCAATGTACCGCCGACATTATCGCGGGTGATTTGTTCAAACAACTCTTCGCCTTCGTCGTTAAAATTAGCTAATACCACTGGCTCGTTAACGGCATATTGCTGCCCATTACCGAATTGCAAAATGGATCTCTCGAGCAAAGACCCGTTCAGTCCGGTTGAAATGAATTGCTCGTCTAGGGCAGCTTCAATATCAGCAACCGGTTCACCGGTATCTGGGTCAATTTCGATAATGGTATCAGCCGGCGATTCAAAATCTGGATTGAGCAATTTAAATTCCAATACTGGTGTTCGCCCAATTGTTTCGACTGCTTCGGCGACGTCAGTTACCCCAGGTAGTTCTACAATCAAACGCTGGTCGACCGCATCGCCCGATCCCAACCCAGCCGATTCTACCTGCACCACTGCCTCGGAAGTTCCTAGCGCATTAACTCGCTGCTCGATTACTTGCCTAAGCGATTGCATCGAATCAGAAACCTCGGTCGGGGCCAAATCGGAAGTGTCGGCATCAAATACAAGGTGAGTACCACCCGATAGATCAAGACCATATTTGATCTTATAATTTGACGGATAGACTTCGGTTTCGTAAATAAAAGCGCCCAATACTCCTAGTAATACTACCCAAATAGCTAAATAAGTCTGATATTTTTTTGCGCTGCTGGCTGGCTGTTTTAGTGATTGCCCCATATTATTATTGGTTATCGTATCGTGTTATATCATTAATCTCAATAACTAAAATTATTTATACCAAATTGGTGACAATTCTGGTCCCCTTGTGCCTTTTCTACCCACGGCCAATTTCATTACGTTAGCAAATAAACTGGCCAGAGTTAGGGGACCAACCCCGCCGGGTACGGGGGTGTAAAACCTAGCTTGGTCGTAACATTCGGGATGGATATCTCCAAAACTATCACCTGAATCTGTACTGGTGCCACAATCAATTAAAATCTGGTCATTTCCAATATGTTCGGGTCGAATAATGTGTTTCGAGCCAACTCCACTAATGATTACTTTGGCTTGAGCAAGCGAACTTAAATCATCGCCTTTAAGGTAGGTTTTAGGATTGATCCCTTGCGAATTAAACCAATTCGACACTGGCTCGCCTACTAAAAAACCCTGACCAACAATGTGAACCGATTCGGGCCCGAGTGTAATTAGGTCCGTGAGAGTCATTTCAATCGAATCTAGAATTATAGACACCGCCCCAGCGACCGGTTGTAGGTGATAATGTTTTTCAGTAGTTCGATTGAGCTGATCAACATCATTTAGCGGCGGAATTGAAGCGGTGATTGACCTAGGATCAAGATGCGACGCCAATGGTAGTTGCACCATAATTCCGTCCTGGTCAGCTGACAACTCCTTGATATTATCAATTATTTGATCAGTAGTATCACGGGACGTTATGTTATGAACCAAAGTGTCAATGCCGATTACGGCTGCCCTAGTCTGTTTAAGTTCAACGTATTTTGCACTGATTTCGTTAGTAGAATCCAAAAAAATATGTAATTTGGGTGCTATGTCTGCGACCTGGATCTGTTGGCGATAATTTTGCAATAGCTGATCGGCCATTTTTTGCCCATTGATTCTCTGGTTTGATTTATTATTATCTGAATTTTGGATAGCCATAATTAATCAACAAAACCTAATTCTTTGGTAGCAGTATATCGTTCACGTCGTGACATTGCAGCCGCCAGACCCAAGGCGGCATAACTCGTAATCAAATGAGAACCGCCATAAGACATAAACGATAATGTAATTCCGGTCGCGGGTAGCAGGCCTAAATTAATACCAATATGAATTACAAAATGAATTAGTATCAGCGATGCTAAACCCAGAAAATATAAGGCTTCAAAATTAGTTTCGGCCACTTTAGCTAATGAGGCCAAGCGGTATATTACAATTATGAATAAACTAAATAATAGCAAAGCTCCAGCCAACCCCCATTCTTCTACAAAGGCGGCGAATATAAAATCAGTCTCGGACTCGGGTAAAAAATCAAGACGTGACTGCGTACCTTCACCCACCCCTCGACCGTACATTCCCCCGGCTGATACTGCCACCAGTGATTGATACACATTGTAGCCAGAACCAGATATATCAGCGTATGGGTCAAAAAATGTCTTGATTCGATCACGTTGGTAGTCCATAAATACAAAATTCCAAGCTATCACCAGTAGAGTCAACCCAATCATGAACAAGGCTAGTAATTTTCTTAAAGGAATACCAGATACAACTAATAGCGCCAGCCACAGAGCCAAAACCACCATCGCCGAACCAAAGTCAGGTTGCAGAATCAGCAACAATACCAGCGGCATAGTATATAGAAACGATACGACTAAATGCCGCAATGAGGCAATTTCAACGTGTCGGCGCGAGAAGTATCTGGCCAATACAATGATCAATACAATTTTAGCTGGATCAGCCGGTTGCAGAGCAAAAAATCCTAAATCAAACCAAGACTGCGCGCCTTGAAAAGCCGAGCCGACTATAAAAAGCGCCAGTAAAATTATAATAATTGCCAAATACAAGCTAAATACAAAACCCTGTCGACGAATGGGTCGATGGTCATAATTAGCCGCTAAAAAATACGTTCCAATTCCTACAATCAACCAAATGACTTGGCGTGAAAAGAAATCGTTTGCTACCCCAATGTCGTTCATGGTTATCATTCCGGCTAAAGATATTAAGACTGCCGGCACTAGCAACCACCAAAAATTAGTATTCAAAGCTGATCTATTAATTAATTTATTTGACATAATTATGACAACTTATCACTACCGCAAAACTATAACTCAACTGTCAATTTCAAACCAATTACAGTCCAGAGTTTGGATATATCTCGACATTGTAGGGGCTTCTAACACATACCGCTGAGGCAATTTGTGAATAAATAGTTGATAGTTCTGACACGTCTGAAGTTTTAAAGACTCGTGAGGATTCCTGGTCCACTAATTTAGTCAAAAAACCCTCGTTAACCGAACTTCCTAGTCCGATAGCAAATAATTCTATCCCCCGAGATGCTACAGTATCAGCCGCTGTTATAGCGGATAATTCTGGATCGGGCGCATAATCTGGAGCCGTGGGAAGACCATCAGTTAGTAGAATAATTGCCTGACGACTGTTGTTGCCGTCTTGTAATAGCGATACCGCGGTGTTTAGGGCAGAGGCTAAATTAGTGTAGCCCACTTCGGCTTCGGGGGTAATCACAACGGAATTAACCCCCGCTATTCTATTGTTTAAATTCTGGGTTAAGGATTGTTTGACTTCTGCTTGATTGGCAAAAGACACGACTGCCATTTGATCAGTTTCAGAGAATAATCCGATGAATCGCTTGGCAGCTTGTTTGACGCTGGTTAAAGGTTCTGGAGGATCACTGCTAATCGAATTCATGGAACCTGATGCATCTATTGCTAATACAACGTCAACTGGCTGCTGACAAACGCTATTTGTGGTCGGAAAAGCCCGGGGCCAAGTATAAACAACCTCTGCTGTTTCATCTTTAGCTATTGTTACCTTGGTAGCAGAAGCCGCCACTGGACGGCCACCCTCATCTAATACTAAAGCAATTGCTGAGACTTCTTCAGCTAATTGATTGCTTACATTATTTAGTACCGCTTCAACTCTTGGTTCGGTTTGAGTACCCACCACCCGCTTTGACATCACCTGTAGTTCTGGTGAAAGATTGGTTAGCTGGATCGTTTTCCATTCATCCGAGCTAATATCTAGTAGAACCGATACTTTTGCTGGTGCCTCTGGTAGTTGAACTGGACCATCGAAGGCTATTGATTTGCTAGACGGTCGCAAATCTAGTAAAACGTTATTTTCATAGATTAATTCTTCGGCGTCATTATATACCTTAAAATTTACCGAGGCGTTTTCTGCCCCAATGTCACTATTTAAATTCTCTATTCCGGCGGCTAAATTATATGTTCCTGGCAAGGTTGGAAAGGCATTAGACCATTCGATTTGCGGGGGCAGAATCCTGGCGGCACAAATTTGTGGACATGGTCCCTCGCAATCAATTCCTCGCTCGCCTTGATTTAACCGCCCATCATTACAGGTGGCCGTAGTTAATTGTTTAACTAGCAGATAGCCCCCAAATAATAATACGGGTACGATCGGAATCGCCAGGTATCCAAGTTGCCTACGCTGCCGCCAAGTAAGGTTCATAAAGTAATGTCATTATACTAAAGAAATAGGTAGAATATGTTTTATGAAATTAAATAAAAATATTTCAATCACTCTATTATTGACTTTAGTTTATATTGGTGCAGTCAGCATAACGACAGCAGAAATTAATTATGCCACTATTGACGAAACTCACGGAGATGAAGTTTTCATCCAGTATCGTAGTCCAGATTTAAATAAAATCGATGATGGCAAGCGATTATACGCATGTAACATTGATAATCAAAAGTGCCGCAAAATCAGCGACGAAGATACTCGAATAATTGATGAAGATAAATTTATTAAAACAATTGCGGCCGTATATCCAGACACGGCAATTACCTCGTCCCCTAATGGGAAAATCAATGCAGCAATTATACCCACGCCAGACAATCAGTCAGCGGTTTTATTTCTAAGAGATGGTGGCACCTCCAACCTATATAAGTTGGAAAGATTAAATCCCAATAATATTGAAAAGTTAATACTTGGTAATAATAAAAAACTTACCGTCTTTACAAATAATCAAATTATGACAATCGGCTCTGGAGGTATTATTGTACGCTTTGACCTACCACCCGCCAGTGACTATCGATCGTATCAAACCAGCCTTAACGGAAGGGCTGCAGCTGTATTTAGCCCGAATTTAGAAAAACTCTTCGTCACCGATTCTGAAAACAACCAACTTCATACTATTCCAGTAACTAATAGCTCACTTCCAGAGTTTTCTCCAAACGGTCAGTACATTATGTATATAAGAAGAGGTAATTTTGGTGAAATAAACGTGGCCCAACTTACTAATGCTGGCTTAGAAATACTTAATTCAAGTGTCAATGAAGCTGGGGTTTTAGCTGATTACCTTTGGTCAGGAAATAAACTGTATTATGCCGGTAATACTATGAGAGACCCCTATGAATGGAATTTGTATTCTTACGATCCAGTAACTAATGGGGTTAAAGAGATTGATGAAGATTTCTCACGTAATGATTGGATGACAAGGATAGGCAATAAGCTTGCTTACCTAAAGGTTGACGAAGAAAATACAGATTTAGTAGTCATGGATGAGACTGGCAAACAAACTATAGTTAGGCCACAAGAAATTAATATTTCGAATCGTCAGTCAATTGATCGCGAGGAAGTTGTAATTGAAAATCAATATTATGGAGTAGATCTAAAACAACAATCGGATTCAATTCCTGAAACTTATATCATTTGGCTCCACGGAGGTCCGCAACGACAAACATCACTGAATTATCACCCTTTCTTCTCTTACGCGATTTATGATCAAATACTTGAAAAATTAGTGGCAGAGAAAGGTTTAGGGGTGCTAAAGTTTGATTACCACGGATCATATGGCTATGGTCAACAATTTATTCAAGAATTATATGGAAATATAGGCGTAAAGGATATTGATAGTGTAGACTTGGCAATTGATTATCTAAAAGATCAAGGGGTAGAGAACATCTTTATTATGGGAAACTCTCATGGTGGTTACCTAGCTATGAAGTCACTTTCAACATTAAATGAATCAATTGATGGTGCAATTTCGATTAATGGAGTTGACGACTGGATCAAGTTAATCACCAGAACAGGTTTTCCTAGCACTTATTTTAACGGTGAACCTAATCTAGAGAATATAAGTCTATACCTTCAAGCAACCACATATTCTGATGTAGATAAAGTAGATGATCCAATTTTACTAATACATGGTGCAAATGACGAAACAGTGCCGGTGAGTTCATCTATTAGCTTTAATAACCATCTACAAAAACACGGCAAGCAATCTAAATTGGTAATAATTGAAAACGAAGGTCATATCTTTACCTTTAGAAATAGCCTCGATAGAATTTATAAGGAAGTTCAAAAGTTTGTTAATAGTAACTAAGTTTTTGCGGCAATTGACCAGAGATAATCAAAGTTATTATTATAACTCTCGACTACTGCTAAATTACCAATCTCAATTACAATCGGGTTTTTCCCCCACACCGACAACAAAACTCGGTTGGCGGTGATGTCATAGGCCGTTGGTCCAAAATAGGACTTGTCTAAAAATCTCAGCTCAAAATGCTTTAAATGATGGCCGCGATCTTGCTTTGCTTGTTCGAACGTATGCCGATCAATCAAAAATTTGGCTGTGATCCCCCGATCAATAATATTCTGATCAACTTCATTAAACAGATTTCGTAAGCTTTTAGGGTAATTATCAATTCCGCCATAAGATATTACCTTCATCTCATTTATTCCTTCGTCCGTTATTAACTCCCTCATCGCCTTTTTAAAAGCTCGTTTGCCGTGATGTAGATTTGTATCGTACTTGGTGGATCTACTTTCGGTGATTACTTTTTTAATTTCTTGATTTGCAGCTTGTAAACCCGTTAAATTTTCGAAGGTTTTGTCAATCAACCCAGTAAGGTCTTGGGGCGAATAGTATCTAACATTATTTCTTACTTGATAGGTAATCAACCCATCAGCCAATAAATGCTTCAGCGATTCATAGGTCTGTGAACTCACAACGTTTGATTCTTTTATTATCTTTCCTGACTTAGCCTCGCCTAGATTCAAAATAGCCTCATAAACTTTTATGTCATTAAAACTCAATCCTAAATTACGCAAAAAATTCATAACGTACATACTCTCCCAAAAATTAGAGTTTTACGCAAGCTTAATATTAGTTTATAAATTCCTCGGACGCCATCTCGGTGCCTGTTCCATCTCCCTCGTCGACCGCGAGAATATAAATAAAGGCATAAATCTATGTCTCAATCCCAAAATCTTAAAGAGGCTGTTTGTAAGCTGTATAAATTACAACAAAGGAGAAAAGAGGTGTTAGAGCCTATTGATAGTGAGATTAAAAAACTAAATTCAGAAGTAAATGGTATTAGATTTCGCTGCAAACATGAAATTATCGAGTTGTTTCCTGCTGGCACGGGCTTGGATGGCCTAGCTCAGATCAGATATTATATGTGTCATAAATGCTTTCTTTCAAGCACTACTAACCCGCGTCATTGATAAGTTCGAAAACTTGCAATGTTATAGGGCAAGGACTGCAAACTTGCCTACCTTTTACAGTAATTAATTTTGATTGATTATTGTTAGGGTTAAAAAATCTAATACGCCTAATGATTAAAACTGTCATTTACACTATGGCGATATATCGCCATAGTGTATTTACCTGATATATCAGCTAGTTTAAAATAATCTCAAATAACTACTTACTTTTATTTAAATTTGTTTTGCTTATCTCGTTGCAACTGTTGCCACTCGTCCAATGGCAGCCACTTTTTTCTAATGAAAGCTCGCTTGGGTAATGCTCCACCAGCTGTTAATATTCCTTCAATCACATCAAGTATCCCACTTCGATTTGACTGCTTTTCCCAGTAGCTAATTAAATTACTAAAATCCCCCTGCCATAATTGTTTTTGCAGTCGCCTGACCGTGGAACCACTTACCTTGAGTGTATTAATGATGTAATAACTTGATTCCCCTATTCGTAGAAGGTAAATAATACTAATTCGCTTAGCCAGCATTATTTTTTCAGTTTCAGTTAATATCTCTGCTTGTAAAGGTGATTTAGATAAAGTTCGCCTCAATTCTTCATTTGCGATTCTATTAATCTTTTGACCCATTTTGTGTTTTGAAACATGAGGCATATATACAATTATATCAGTATATAGCGATATATCGCCATACATTTAATGTACTGAACTTGTATTCATATTTAAAATTTAGCTAAAAACATTTACCTCTAGACTGATCAAAGTAAGAGGTTTTTTGTAAGGTTCAAAGAATAATTCTTGTAAGACTCGACTCCGGACTTGGCCGCGGGTGAGTATTCAAAAAGGATTTATTACTCGGCTTAGCTTAGGCTCAATACTGACAGATCAAGGGTTTGGCCGGTGAAGATCAGATCCTCGTCGCCTGAAGTTAATCCCAGGTCATCATAATCGCCAGTATTTAAGTTTTGCAGCGCAGTCGCTGCTTGTGCATCTGTATAATCAAGTTCTGTCTTCATAATATTCCACAAATTATCTCCAGATTTAACCACATAACTATCGATAGTCATATCAGAGTCATTTACAGCATCTTCAGTACTGCCGCCAATGTCGGCTATATCATTATCATCTTCGTTATCGCCACCAAATAAATTACTAAAGAACTGGGACACACGGCCAGGTCGGCTTTGTTCAGTATCAATTTCGGTCTCGGCCTCTATGCTGTCGGCTAACTCTTCTTCTACTTCGTCAGTTAATTCTTCGCTTTCGATTTCTACCTCCTTTTGCTCATCACCAGAAACATTTATTTCCACCTCGGAATCTTCAGAAGTTAAGGTGTCAATCAGCTCTTCGCGGGCACTAGGGTCAGTTCCCTGTAAAAAATTCTCTACCCCGCTTCTAATTTCTTCGGGGGTTACACCAGCTAGCAAATCAGTTTGGGTCAATTGTTCGGTCACCTCATCCAAAACCGCTTCATCGTTTTCGATCGGCACGGCAATTTCGTCTTCGTCTTCTAAAGTTACTATTTCTTCTTCGGTCAATTCATCATTGGTAGTGGTCAACAAATCTTCGTCTTGTTGAGTTAATTGTGAAGTGTCGAGTTCGCTATTACTAGTGGGGCCAGCAAAAGCAAAAAAGGCGAGTAATACAAACCCTAGCACTGCAAAAGCTCCTAATATTGTATCGGTTGATTTCATATACTAACTAATGTAGAAAAAGCTATAAGACATTGCCACGTCTTTTAGCTAAATTGACCTTTAATTCAGCGATAAACCGCTATAAATGGCGGTTTATATCACTTTTGGCTGATCCACATAGGGGTAGCAATTACTTGCCCGAATTAGCGCTTATTAAAATAAAATTATAAAAAAATCAGCTTTTAAAGTTGGCACCTACCTACTCTCCCGCGTGACGCAGTACCATCGGCTCTGGAGGGCTTAACTGCCGGGTTCGGAATGGGACCGGGTGTTTCCCCTCTGACAAAGTACCAACTTTAAAAGCTGATTAATATTAAAGGCCCATCCAACCTCTGAGTGTGAACCAGTTCAAGGCACAAGGCCTGGTCACCAGTTCACACTTAGAAGCTAGATCTAGTTACGTTCGACAATTCCGCAAGTTGGGATTATCTCACTAGGGCATAGATTTATCTTTTTAACGCTTTTAACAATTGTGTAAAAGAAATCTATTAGCCAAGCCTCGAAAATCATTATGAATACGAATGTGAATTATCAAATCCCTTGGTTTGACTTTCGTCTCGCTAGGGATCAATAGCAATAGCATTTGAGAACCAAATCCTTTGATTCGATACTTACGTATCTTACTCGGGACAAGTAAATAATTATAGTAGGTACTCTACTTTCGCTTTAAAATTTTAGAAAATTTATAAAGCTTATGGCATAGATTTTTAAAAATCTATTAGCATTTACTTTCGAGTAAATACTTGTTTTGCCGTAGAAAGTAGATTGACCTGATGCGCACTTTTCCTACAAAGAAGCATGTGCGTCGACGAATTAGTACGCCACGGCTCAATACATTACTGTACTTCCACCTAGCGCCTATCAACCTGATCATCTCTCAGGGGTCTCAAACGATATCTAATCTTGGAGGCGGCTTCGGACTTAGATGCTTTCAGCCCTTATCCGGTCCGAACATAGCTACTCGGCGGTGCCACTGGCGTGACAGCCGATAGACCAGAGGTTCGTCCACCCCGGTCCTCTCGTACTAGGGGCAGCTCTCCTCAAATATCAACGCCTACAGTAGATCAAGACCAACCTGTCTCACGACGGTCTGAACCCAGCTCGCGTACCTCTTTAAATGGCGAACAGCCATACCCTTGGGACCTTCTCCAGCCCCAGGATGAGATGAGCCGACATCGAGGTGCCGAACACCGCCGTCGCTCTGGACGCTTAGGCGGTACCAGCCTGTTATCCCCGGGGTAGCTTTTATCCGGTGATCTCGAGCACCATCTGAAGGTTACTCTCGGTTCACTAAGCTCTGCTTTCGCACCTGCTTGCGCTGTCACGCTCGCAGTCAAGCCGACTTATGCCCTTACACTATCGTCACGGTTTCCATCCGCAACTAGTCGACCTTTAGGCTCCTCCGTTACTCTTTAGGAGGAGAGCGCCCCACTCAAACTACCCAGCACAGTATGTCCCGATACGTTTTTGCCGTATAGGTTAGAATCTACAGAAGACAGGGGGAGTATCTCACTGGCGGCTCCAGTTCAGCTAGCGCTGAACCTTCAAAGCCTCCTCCCTATGCTGCACAAGCCCTCCATAGACCCAAACTGAACCTGTAGTAAAGCTCCCGGGGTCTTTTCGTCCCACTGCAGGTAACCGGCATCTTCACCGGTATAGCATTTTCACCGAGCTCTTCCTCGAGACAGTTCTCCAGTCGTTACGCCATTCGTGCACGTCGGAACTTACCCGACAAGGAATTACGCTACCTTAGGACCGTTATAGTTACGGCCGACATTCACCGGGGCTTATATAGCCCAGCCCAACAACACGCGAAGCACGTGTTGACAAACAACCAACTACAAACAACTTACGACAATTGGTTTTTGTCGTAAGTGGTAAGTTGTTAGTGGTAAGTAAACACATGTTCCATGTGTTGCAGGACCGTCCATACTTAACCTTCCGGCATTGGTCAGGCGTCACCCCCTATACAGCCTCTTTCGAGTTCGCAGGGAGCTGTGTTTTTGGTAAACAGTCGCCAGAGAATCTTTAGCTGCGGCCCAGGTATCACGCTAGGCGTGATACACGGATAACTAATGACTCGGACTTATAACCGGCACCATTTTGCTTGGGTTATAGGTTATTGTTATCAGTTACTCGTTAGTATCACACGCAGTGTGATACCCAGGCAGACCTTATCCCGAAGTTACGGTCGCTTTTTTGCCGAGTTCCTTGAGGAAGAATCACTCGTTCGCCTTGGTCTACTCGACCTGAACACCTGTGTTGGTTTGCGGTACGGACAATACAAATTTATGCTTAGAAGTTTTTCTCGGCTAATTGCTCACTAGTTTTAGATCACCTAAAAGGCTCACGTCATGACATGCGTTGCGGTATATGGTATCCGGATTTGCCTAAATACCCCACTTCAGCTGCCAACCCCAATCCAATAAGGGGCACTAGCTACTAATCAGCGTCACTCCATCGCAACTTGCATTGGCCAGGGAATATTAACCCTGTGTCCATCGCCTCCCCCTTTAGGGATCGGCTTAGGCCCGGCTAACCCGACTCTGATTAACATCGAATCGGAAACCTGGTTCTTTCGGCGTGTGGGAATCTCACCCACATTGCGGTTACTCGTGCCAACATTCTCTCTTGTATCCGCTCCACCCCCGCTTACGCGTTAGGCTTCGGCGCTGAATACAATGCTCTCCTACCACTAGCGCACCTCACTCAAGTTCGGTTCGCTAACTAATAACTTATAACTTGAACTTATAACCGGCACCATTTTGCTATTTGGTTTTATTATTAGTCATTGTTATCAGTTATTAGTTGCATCGAACCTCAGTGAGATGCACTAATCCGCAGTTTCGGTACTACACTTAGCCCCGATCATCTTCGGCGCGAAGTCCCTGAATCAGTGAGCTGTTACGCTATCTTTAACAGGTGGCTGCTTCTAAGCCAACTGCCTGATTGTCTATGGAACTTCACCTCCTTCATTGCACTTAGTGTAGATTTAGGGACCTTAACTAGCGATCTGGGCTGTTTCCCTTTTGACCTGCGGAGCTTAGCCCCCGCGGTCTGACTCCCATGTTCTTGACCTCTCGGTATTCGGAGTTTGATTGGTCTAACGAGCTTGCGCCCTATTTAGACCATCCAGTGCTCTACCCCCGGAGGGAACACATGAGGCTAGTCCTAAAACTATTTCGGAGAGAACCAGCTATTACCAGGCTCGATTAGCTTTTCACTGCTATCCACAGCTCATCCCCTCGCTTTGAACGACGAGTGGGTGCGGGCCTCCAGCGACATCTCTGTCGCCTTCACCCTGGCCATGGATAGATCGCCTGGTTTCGGGTCCGATACTTACGACGTTAATTTTCGCGCTTTCACACTTGCTTTCGCTCTGGCTCCAGACCTTTTAGCCTTTAGCCCGCCATAAATATCGACTCGTTGGCTCATTCTTCAATAGGCACGCCGTCGAGGACATCACGCTACGCGCGATTGTCAAATAACACATATCATGGAGCAAATTGTTCCATGTTTTATGATTTGTGCTTTATGGCTATCACCCACAGGGTGATGCCCTCTCCGACTCCTTGTAGACACACGGTTTCAGGTCTATTTCACTCCCTTTGCCAGGGTACTTTTCACCTTTCCCTCACGGTACTAGTTCACTATCGATCTCTAAAGATATTTAGCCTTACCAGTCAGTACTGGCAGATTCCTCCCGGCTATTCATGTCCGGAAGTACTCAGGAACAGAGACTATAGAGTTCTCGTAATTTCGCATACAGGACTATCACCCTCTATGGTTAACCTTTCCAGGTTATTTTGCTATCACGAGAATTTGTAACTCTACCTACGTGAACGCAGAGTCTCTGCCCTACAACCCCGACGCATCACGCGAAGCATGATGCTCATGTAGCACATAACACGTATCTTGGAGCAAATTGTTCCATGTTTTATGATTTATGCTTCATGGCGATCACATTCCATGTGATGCGCCGGTTTGGGCTCTTCCCGTTTCGCTCGCCGCTACTCGGGGAATCGATTTTTCTTTCTATTCCTCTTGGTACTGAGATGTTTCACTTCCCAAGGTCAGCTTCCCGATGACTTATGCATCGGAATTACGAGGTTTTACCTCGTAGGGTTTCCCCATTCGGAAATCCCGGGGTAAGTTTGTTAGGCAACTAACCCGGGCTTATCGCAGCCGTACCACGTCCTTCATCGCTCTTTAGAGTCAAGGCATCCGCCGTGTGCCCTTAGTCGCAGACACTTCCTTATAGGAAAGCTGCGCACCAAGTCTTTTCTACACTCAACGATCCCGCTAGTCGGGATTGTTTCGTTATGGCATAGAAATCAGTGATTTCTATTAGCGCACATAGACCAGTTGAGTGTAAAAATTTGATCGCTCCGCCTAGGGCGGAACTTGTAACACTACAATTATTTTCTACTTCCGCTTGGCAAAATTTAATTTTGCCGGCGCTTATGGCATAGATTCTTTGGAGAATCTATTAGCCGCAACGCTTTTTAACGAAAGTGGTGATTCTGATACTTTTATAAAAAAATGTATCAAAAATTAAATGCTTTTGCTTTTGAGACGTTATCGATTCAAATGAATCGAACATTTTTGTTTGGTTGCCCCTCCCTCAGGCTGAGTGAGGGGCGGATAACAAGATGTCGTGCTAAATTAATTAAAATTAATCGCACGTAACGTTTGTCATCCCGACATTTCGTCGGGACAAACGTTGATATTCTCATTCGTATTCAATTGTCAATGATCTCCCCGTGATTGCAGAAGCTAATGAAAACGACCGCGGCAAGCGGTCGTTGGTCAGTCTTGAAGACTTACCGTTAACTACTTGTCAGTTGTTTTCTTGTAATCTTCTTTAACACGTGGGTGATAATATAACCGATGCCAATTTATAAGTCAAACATTTAGTAAAAATTCTTATATCTTGCCTTGTTTAGCTTCAAAAATTATTGTATTATCACTTTGAACTCACACGCAAGTTGCCGCATTAATAGCAGTGCGAGCTTGCCCTTTTCACCCCCCCCAACTACCGCCTCGGCGGCAAAATCATGTATGACCCTGAGAAAAACCAGGTCAGAGTAACTACTCTTGAAGCCGCACAGTATCAAGACTTACTACGACAAGGTTTGTTGCGAAAAAAGGCTTGGGACATTGCCCGGCTTGTTAAATTATACCGAGAAGAAAAACCTATTCCTGTAGGTCAATTTTATGAACTTATTACTAGTCATGAAAATCTTCTATTTAAAGTGTTTATTGCAGGAATGTTATCAGGTATCGCATTGGCAACAATCCTATTTACACTAGGCTACCAAAACCTAGCATGGACCGCTGTTCTTATCGCTATTGCATTTTTATGCTGTTACATGCTTTTGATAATGGCTTTTTCATTAATTTATAAAGCCATAGAAGAAGACCTTAAAGACATCAGGAAAACCAAACCTGTTTCTGTTGACGAGATACTAGAAGATCTGGCTAAACTCTTTGAGCAACAAAGTGAAGATGCTTGGCATGAGTCTCAGCGATTGCAATTGGTTGTAGAGGACGAAAGAGAAAGGTTTCGCATCTGTAATGACCTCTCAGTAATGATTGAAGAAGAACTCAAACAGGCATAGTTATGGTTGAGGCTATCGAGAATTGGGACACTGCTAGCTTTCGAGTTAGCACCTCCCTCTCCTCGGTTTTTATTTACCAAAATTTTTCAGCAGCCAATCCTGGGCATTTTCATAAAACAGCTTGTCTGCCAATGATTTACTAAAGGATTTTACAACTGCTTGATACAAATTTGGCAAATCACTTACCCGCTCTAAATCCTGAATTGCTACCTCGTGCAGACAACCGCCAAAATCGGTTCCCAGCGCGAGGCTATTGTCCCCTAATTTATTTGTCAAGTAATCGATTTGTTGCAAGACATCTTCAATTGTTACCTGTCTAGAAACTTTTACAAAATTACGCGATAACATTAATCCTACCAAACCATTTGATTGCTTGATTGTTTCCAGTTGCTTATCAGTCAAATTACGATGTTGTCCGGTATCAGATATAGCTCTGGCATTGGCATGTGAAACTAGTATGGGCTGGTCGTAGTGTCGCGCTGTCTGCTCGAAACTGGTGTCATTTAGATGCGCAAAATCCACTAATATCCGATTGTCCTTGCACCATTTAATTACCTGTTTTCCTTTATCAGTTAGCTTGCCTTCCCCTTCATTTCCACCGGCAAATGAATTATTCGAAGTATGAGTAAGCGATAATGACCTCATTCCTGCCTCAAACAAATAATCAAGAACCCTCAGTAGATCGGTTTCGGCAAAACTATCTAGGGATTTCAAACCCTCTATATGGTAAATAAATCCTCGAAACTCATTGTTATTCAAACATTTCTGCAAATCTGATTTGCAACATACAATTTGCCATCCATGTTGAGATCGGTAAAAGCTTACTTGCCTTTGGGTTTGAGTCGGCAGAGATTCAGCAAGCGATAGCTCACCAGTTGTAAAAATAACTCTTGCATCCGAATTTTCTAATTGCTGAATTGAAGTCTGATTTTGAATTGGGTAGCTTATTGGCCACCGCTGATGTCGATGCAAATCTTGATGTAAGTCAATAAACATTATGATTAATTATAGCTTTACGATTCAATAATTATACCTCTAACCAATTAAACCATTAATAATTTGTTAAAATAAATTTATGATCTTACGACACGGTTTTACCTTGCTAGAGCTATTAGTTGTGATTGCTATTATTGGTATTTTATCCACAATTATATTAGCAGCTCTTAACGGTGCTCGTGGGAACGCTTACGAAACCAAGGTTGCTCAAACTCTGGATAGTGCTAATAAAGCGATTGAAATTTATCGGCTTCAAAACGGACATATTCCATTTGGTAATTTTGCCGGAGATGATTTGGGTGCTAGTGATCTATATAAAATTGGTGAGTGTAAAAACGGGATGTCTTTTGTTAATTCACCAACTCCATTAACTTCGATTGACAATGAAATAAGAGATTTGATAGCAGTTGAAAACCTTAATCTCGACAATGGTTGTATTTTGTATTTGATACCTACTCATTCCTATGGGGTAGAAGAATGCCTGGATGAGCCAGCTGCAAATGCTACTTTTTGTAGTTATGAATACCTACTACTACACCTACCATATGAAATTGGAGATGAGATAGATTTTAATAATGAAAATTTTGAGTGTGTATTTGCCTATTCGCCAGCTGATGATAGTTTAAAGTACTCAGATTATGGTTATATTTGCCTGCCCTCACGAAATTAAAGTGTTAAAGCCATATTTACTGCTTTTGGGGCTGTAGTTTAAAATCTATGCTGATAAATACTTGTCTTTAGCCAAGTACTTATTAACAAAGATTTTTTATCGAGAATCAGCTCGGTTCATTTACCTTAATGCTTACATTTTATCCAACAGAGCGGGCGGCTGGGATCGGGGTTTGAACCCGACCCATGCCGCCAGCTATTGCCGTGCTAGTCACCTGGTCTCAAGCCATTATGGTAATGAGAATGTCGTTCTGTCGCACTTTCTGCTTCAACCTCTGGTACAAAGGTACCACCAATAATTCTCCCGTAGCGTCCAGTGTTATTTTCAAAGGCGCGATTAGAGTCAGGGTCGATAGTGAATTCTGGTCGATATGACCCTTTTCCTGAATAAGGTTCAGGGCCGTTGTTGTAGCAAGACATTTTTTTGGGAGAAAGAGCAAGACGAAGGGTTCGACCTGCTCGGGTGTGAGAAGGTCGGACCATTGCGGTCCATCGGGTTAAAGACGATCCCTTTCCCGATTAGAATTTCCACAATGTTGAAACTTTAATCGGGATTCTATCCGATAAATTTGATAGAAATAAAAAAGCCGACTCAATCCTGATGGACTGGCCGGTTCGTCGAGTTTTTATTCTTTCTCTAGTTTAGTTTTTAGAGAAATCCCCATGAACCGGCCTGATTGCATAAGTGCGGACAATAATGAAGTCGAGCACCATAAAGCACACTACGTCTGTAAACGTATTCCACATTTTGCTGACGTGAGTTTGCGGCTGATTCATGGGTGTATTTATAAAGTAGCTTAATTTTTCAGCTATTGTCAACCGATATTTTGAAACTGGGGATAACCTGGAGCATGGAGAGTATATACGTATTACGAGTTACGAGAATGTATGATATAATTTTCATATATGAGTAAATTAAAAATTAAAAAGATTGCCGAGGCAGCCGATTTGCTTAAAACCCTGTCAGGTTCATTCAGGATGGAAATCATTTGCCTGCTTTGCAGTAATCAGGCAATGACCGTTACCGAAATTACCCAGCAGCTTAAAAGTGAGCAATCGGCCACCTCGCATCAACTAGCTAAGTTACGGGCCGATAAAATAGTTCAGGCCCAAAAAGATGGCCAAACTACAAAGTACCAACTAGCCAAAACAGCTGAAGCTAAATTGGCTAAAAAAATCATCACTAACTGTGACTGCCTTAAATAACAATAATCAATCATATTATGACTACAAACAATACTGACAATAAAAAAGTTATCATTTATTCAACCCCAACCTGCCATTACTGCAATGTCGCCAAGGATTATTTTACTGATAACCAGATCGATTACACTGAACACAATGTTGCCGAAAATCCAGTGGCGCGAACTGAAATGGTTCAATTAACCGGACAATTAGGGGTTCCGGTTATTAAAATTGGTGACGAGGTTGTAGTAGGGTTCTCGGAACCGCACATCCGCGCCTTGTTAGAAGCTTAAGTCTTAATATCTTTACTCGCAATAAATTTGCTAATAGATTTTGTAAAAAATCTATGCCATTCTATAAATAATGCCAAATTCTAAAAAAGATACTACTAAAAGAACTCGTGATCGAACCCTGGTTTACTGGGCGTTTGGATTAATTCTGGCTGCCCTAGCTTTATTAATCTTGGGTAGATTAATGACCGACAGTCTTGAAAATGAAACTACCACCCAAGAGATTAGACTGGATTCAGAACCGAATGGATTAGAAATTACCACTGATGGACTTGAAAATGCAACTGGTAGCACTCTTCCTGATCTATCAACTGAAATTAACGTTGAATAAGATAGTTTCTAATTAATACTCAGTGAAATAGACTAAAAATCACCGTTTTTTAAATTTAGGACATTGATTAAATAAGCTTTTGCAGCCAACCAGCTTTCATCAAGTTTATCTTTTTCTTCGGCAATAGTTATCGCTACATAAATCCGTTCCAAAAAAATTCCAAGGTTTCTACGAGCTTTCACGTGAACTTGGTTTTGATAAAATTCTTCTAAACTACCGTAAGTTTCTTGGAACCTAGAATATGAACTAGAGAAAAATCCGTTTTCGAATCTTCTTATCGCTTCGGTGACGTAAATATCCTCGCCAGGAGTTAAATGTGGACTTTCAAACATATGTTGATTGTAACAAAAAAACCCCATCATTGGGGTAATGTCCTAGCTACGGCTTTTGATGATTTCGCCTGCCACATTATCCGGCACTACCGCATAGTGGTCGAATTCCATCGTCATATTTCCCCGCCCCGATGTCATTGACCGCAGTTCAGTCGTATAACCAAACATCTCGGACAGTGGCACCTTGGCATTAATTGCGGTATTTAACCCACGCTGTTCGCTGGCTTCTACCAATCCCCGCTTTGATGCCAAGTTTCCGGTAATATCACCAATATATTCGTCTGGCACGACCACCTCGACTTTCATCATTGGCTCTAATAGTGCTGGCTTTGCTCGCTTGACACCCTGTTGAAATGCTTGGGAGCCAGCAATTTTAAAGGCGACCTCGGACGAGTCTACGTCATGGTAAGAACCATCAAACAGATCAACGGCAATATTCACCATTTTATAACCAGCCAATACTCCTCGATCCATAGCTTCTAGAATTCCTTTTTTAACTGCTGGAATAAACTCTTGAGGAATCACGCCGCCTTTGATGCTATTGGTAAATTCAAACACATCATCGCGATCCACATTTTTAGGCACTTCTTCGTCTGCAACCGCCGCTGGATCGAATGGAGTAATCCGGATTTTTACGTGACCGTACTGACCCCTACCACCAGATTGCTTTATGTATTTCTCTTCCGCTTCGGCATCAGCTAAAATGGTTTCACGATAAGCAACTTGAGGCTTGCCAACATTTGCATCCACGCTAAATTCGCGCTTCATTCGATCTACAATAATATCCAAGTGCAACTCGCCCATTCCCGAGATAATAGTTTCGTTAGTTTCTTCGTCAGAGGACACGCGGAAAGTCGGATCTTCGTCGGATAGTTTAGCCAGGGCAATTCCCATCTTTTCCTGATCAGCTTTCGTCTTTGGTTCGATTCGAAGCGAAATTACCGGTTGTCGGAATTTGATCTCTTCTAATATTACCGGATTATCTTCGTCACATAACGTATGGCCGATTTTGGCATCTTTCATCCCTACCATAGCCGCAATTTCACCCGCAAATACTTCTTTAACTTCCTCGCGTTTATCAGCCTGTAGTCGCACAATTCTACCGACTCGCTCTTTGGATCCAGTAGAGGCATTATAGACATATGAACCGGCCTCAACTTTTCCGGAATAAACGCGGAAAAATGACAGCTGACCAACAAAAGGATCGGTTTGAAGTTTAAATACTAGGGCCGAAAACGGCTCGGCTGGATCAGAGGTTCTGGTAACTTCTTCTTCAGTTTCGGGATTTTTACCTTTGGCAGGTGGTAAATCTAGTGGTGATGGCAGGTAATCAACTACCGCATCCAGTACTAATTGAACCCCCTTATTTTTTAGAGCAGAACCACAGTAAACTGGGAAAATAGCGTTGTTGATAACCGCTTTGCGCATTAGTCTTTTGAATTCTGCTAGATCAGGCTCATTGCCCTCCAAATATGCATTCATTGCCTCGTCATCTTGTTCTACTACTTTTTCCAACAGCTCGGCCCGATATTTTTCTGCTTGTGCGCGTAGCTCATCAGGAATCTCGGCCTGGCGTACCTCCATCCCCATATCACCTTCAAAATAATAGGCTTTCATCTCGACTAGGTTAATCACACCTTCATGCGCCTCTTCTTCACCAATAGGGATTTGGGCGCGAATCGCATTTGGAGACAATCGATCTATAATCGACTGAAATGATCGATCGAATGATGCGCCGGTACGGTCCAGTTTATTGATAAAACACAACCTTGGCACTTGTGCCTCCTCGGCGTAGCGCCAGTTGGTTTCTGATTGTGGCTCTACCCCAGCTACCGCATCAAATACCACTACCCCACCATCCAAAACACGCATTGAACGCTGTACTTCGGATGTAAAGTCAATATGTCCCGGCGTGTCAATGATGTTAAACCGATGCCTAGCATCAGAATCACCATCAGTTGCCTGGGCAACCCCTTCTTCGTTTAACCTAGCGTGGGTCGGAGTCCAAAAACAGGTAATAGCCGCAGCCGTAATGGTAATGCCACGCTCGCGTTCTTGTTCCATCCAGTCGGTGGTTGTTTCACCATCGTGAACCTCACCAATTTTATGTGACATTCCGGTGTAAAACAGAATTCGTTCCGAAGTAGTGGTTTTACCTGCATCTACGTGGGCCACGATTCCAAAGTTGCGTACTTTTTCTAGAGGGTAATCTTTACTCATGTCTTTTTTCGTTAAATAATTTTATAAAAATTATTTGCCTCATGGCATAGAAATTGTAATTTCTATTAGCATGTGCATTTAATCTTTTGTTTAATAATTTTAATAAATAGGTGTTATTGACGCGCTCGCTGTTATTAATAATAAAGGAGGCTAGTGTCAGGCCTGCACTATACCCGAAAAGGCTTGATTTTTGAAGTTTTATAGTTCACTATTTGACTGAACCACTAGCCAAGACACACATGTTGTCAAATTATCTCTCGCTGGAAATGTTCCTTGAGGCAAAAGCACGAGCATTATTAAGACTAGAAATAGACCAGAATTTTAATTTACGGGACCTACAATCTAAAGGTAGATATGGCCAAACTCTATATAGCCTTTTGTATTATATAAAACATCTATCGACTCCGGATTTTATGCAATTACAGAGTTTTCAATGGCATTTCTCGACCTTAGAAAATTGGTAAGAGAATACCTTAAATTTAGACCCCATCCTTGCCCGCGAAGCTCTTCAAAGGCTTATTCAAGACTTGAAAAAAAAGGGCTGTTTAGGAAGAATGTCGAGCTTGTTGAACGCCCCGACACTGTGTTCGGGGCGTATTTTATTCTTTTAAATATTTACTCTAAATCCTGTATACTAATAACCAATGGGTAGATTCGTTTACAATCAGCAGCAAAATAAAACCACTGTAGATGAAAATTTATTGCGGCAATCTGATGCCGACAAAGATATAGTGCAATATCACTCACAAACCGAACCTTATGTGAGTAATAATTCTGGATTTAAACCAGGCAATCAAATTCAAAAATCAAATAATGTCAGCCACCAGAAACTATCATACTTAAAGAGCGAGATTGATTTCATGGTTGATGGATTTATGCGTGAATTAATTGATTTCGATTCATTTGGAAATCTGGACCCTCAAATTCAATCCGAAATCGCTAACCGCTACCCACAATTTTTCAATTAGTTTTCAGCTAGAATATAACTGAATTTTGATTTAATAAATAAGAGCCTTGGGCTGGCAATTCCCTAGGCTCTATTAGTAATTCTTCATGATGGTTTAGGTTAGCGGATCTTTTTCGATTATTTGCGAGACCTCGTAGGCGCTTAGCATGACATCATTGTCGCAATATTGCGCCTGATACGCTGTCGGATTATTTAACCATATCCTTAGATCGGCCGGATGCAAACCCAAATAGTGACAGCAACCATCGAAGAATTCTTGGGTAGGCTGTTTTTGCATGCATTGTTTTCTGACGTAACCAAAACTATTTCCAAAACTCCTCTCAAATGCGGCAAAATCCATGCCACCTGATTCGGCGGCGCGAATTAGGTATAACCAAAATCTACCAAGGTGCGTGATTTTCTTCATCATTTCAAAGAATGTATTAACCCCAACGATTGTAAGGTTAAAGGATGAAGGAGTTCCGAGTATTTATTATAGCAATAAACTGGCTGGCTGGGGGTTAATTTGAAATTGAGTGCAATACAATTTTAAGCTGCGTAATCAACCTAGAAATCGAACTGCGCAATCTGGCAATTTTGTCAGAATCACCTTCAATCTCAGCGCGATCAGCAACTGAATGGTCAAGGTAAAATTGTCCAATTTCAGAATCGGTTGAGTAAAACTGACCATAACTAAATACATTGGTTTGGTAGTCGCGAACAACTTCAAATACCCCTTCTTCCCCTAAGCCACCAGTACTGTCGCATTGATCAGCAGTAGTGTCATCTTCATTTGGATCAGGCAACCGATGTTTGACCCAGAATTTTGCTGGGACTCTACCTTTGAGCACTTTTTTAGTCTCGATCTGATGTAATTCATAATTATCAATCACTTTTTCAGCTATGACTACTCCATGTAAAACTTGAGTATTAAAGTATTCACCCAAATAATCATCGTGCATTATTTCGTGAGCTCTTTCAGTAGTTTTGTCCCCGCAGTCCAATGCAAAGGTGGTCATTGGAGTTAAAATGGTAATTGCTAATCCCAGACTTAATAATATTGTTAAATAATTTATTTTTAATGTCATAATTATCTAGACGAATGAAAGCCAAGTTTATTACAGGTGACCATAAGTTTACCAAATAAATTAATCTATAAGCCGGAAGGCTTAGTATCTTGATGAAGTAAGAGGAATTGAAAATCTGCGTCGGATACATACCATGTAAATGTTTAACTGTGGGTGTATTTAGAATGAATATTTTGATTAGTTCAAGGCATAAAGAAAAACTAACCCGAGGCGTATACGTAATACGATGAGGGTCAGTTTTTCTGCAGTAACGCAGAAATCATTAAAATAGGCTTCTAAATTACCAGGCGAAGTGGGCAAAGGCCTTGTTTGCCTCAGCCATACGATGAGTTTCTTCTTTCTTTTTAACCGCTGAACCTTCGTTGTTTGAAGCGGCTAAAATCTCGGCGGCTAGTACCTTTGAAAAGGCTTTGCCTTGAGATTTTCTAGTTTTTCGCGCGGCATCAGTAATCCAACGGAAAGCCAGCGATAATCGGCGATTTTGTTTGACCTCGCGAGGTACTTGGTAGTTGGCACCACCGACTCGGCGCGACCGGACTTCCATCATTGGTCCAACGTTTTTAATCGCTTCATTAAAGACTTGTAGGGGTTCATCATTTTTGGATTCTTTGGCTACAATGTCTAGTGCATCATAAACAATTGATCGGGCCAGGTTCTTTTTCCCGTCGAGCATGATGTAATTGATAAATCGGGCCAGGTTTTCTGATCCATATTTAGGATCTGGTTTAATCGGGTCTTTCTTTTTAAGTGGTCGTCGTGGCATAACTTTTTTTACAGTTAGAAATTTTAGAAAATTTCTGCCTTGTGGCATAGATTCTTTGCAGAATCTATTAGCTTTTGCTAACAATTTTCATTTGTTAATACGAAACGTGATTCAATAGATTAGGTTAAGAGCTGTTTCACCAACCTGGGAAATTATTTAAGCGGTCGCACCCCTTAATAATAGTTGATTACTACTAATCCTACTGATATTGAGTCAAGTTCGAGTGTTAATATACTTGAAAATTGTCGTTCAAACAAGCATATTACTAATGAACCTCCCTGCTCGATTCGAGCAATCACTTTCTGGGACGGCTCGCTCGTTTCCAGGTTTTCCCTAATACGAATGTGGCTACCAGACTGGATCATCAAACTTCTTCCTCATAAACCTCATGTCATTAATGCTGAAGTTGAATCAATAAAGCATTCTCTTGAAAAAAGAAGGCTCTATTATATTTGTAATATTGGGTTTGCTTTGCCACTAAGCTTAACCGAAAGGAAAAAACGTCGAAGTTCAGGAATGATACATAGAACTATTAAGTTTCCTAGTTGGCGGTATTATGGATTTAAGGTATTTAAACCACATGGTTACATGATGATTAGCTGTATAGAACTTTTTCCTGGAAGCAATACATGGAACGGGAAACCAATAGTGTTGAACATTACGCCTTTGTTCTAGACCCACGACAGAACTCACATCAGTGAATTATGTTCGTGGGTTTTGTCAATTTCAGCGTTTGACAATTACTTACTAAATAAGCCATATTTGATTTAAACCGTCCCCAGTTCCGTTTTGCACGGACACCATTTGTCTGGGACGAGAACGCTCGTTTCAGATATTTTCCAACGTCAATATGTCCCCCTTGGCAATTACCCTTATTGCAAGTGTCTTATCGTATATTATTGCCAAAATCATCTCTGGTTACATTTTAGGTGATGGCCTTCCAGATCGCTATCCAGTACTTACTAAAAATGAATGGCAGAAGTTAAAAATGCAACTGAGATTCATCAATCTTTTAGATTTGTATATCCCCCTGAACGTCTACCTTGTTTTAAGGCCTGAGAAACACGACAATTATACGATCAGTCTGATATTTATATGTTTGACCTGTTTTGTGGGCTTCATATTGGGCCGAATTACTTGAGAAGCCACGGTAGATAAATTCTACCCACTATACGGAGGAAATTATCTGTAAAAAAACCCGCGACAGAACTCACGTCTGTGGATTATGTTCGTGGGTTTTGTTGTTTTCGATGTAAGTTATAATAAAAATATAAACGTTAAGAAAATTTTATGCCATTAGGAAACTATAGTTTTGGAAAAGGAGGTGCCGAGAAAAATCCGATTAGCCATCCCCATACTGAAGAGTCTAAACCTGAAGGTCAGGAAGGAGTTCATAGAGGCTACGTTAATAGTGATACAGGAGAAGATGAATTCATCCAGGATATTGAGAGACCGCCTTCTCAGGATGACTTTGAGCGTTCTAATGAGCGAGCGTCGGAATGGTGGTTGGAAAAAATAACGGTTTTACAAGAAAGGTTGACTAAAATGAGAGAAGCGCGCGCTGAAGCTGAGGAGCTTGAAGATCAATTACTGTCCCAAATTGATGACGTATTAAAAGATGCACGCAAATTTGATTCTAGAAAAACTACCTACCCTGGTCATAAAATAGTTTATAAAGATGAAAAGGGCAAAACTAACAAAGTTGAATACGAAATAAATGCTAGAATCCCAACCATTAGAGGCCACGAATCGGATAATCGCACTCCTGGGGAGAAAAATCGTGACAGAGGTAGAAAAGAAAAAACCAATTGGCGTGAAAATCAAAAATTCGCTGAAAGCCATACCTCGATAAGTTCGAACGGAGTGGAGGTTAGTTCATTGGAAAGCTTAATCGATGAAGACAATGGCGATTACATTCCTCTAAGCAATTTTAGAAAAAATTAAAAACCAACTTGGTGTCGGTTATTTGTCATAATCATTAGTTAAAAGTTACCCCTCTAATCGCCTTTTGGTTTTTTAGTTCCGTATCGTGATCGCGCATTTTGCCGACCCTCTACCCCGGTGGCGTCCAGTTTTCCTCGTACCACAGTATAGCGAACCCCAATATCTTTTACACGACCGCCTCTGATCAGCACTACCGAGTGTTCCTGAATCTTGTGACCCTCCCCAGGAATGTAGGCAGTTACCTCGGCCCCGTTAGTTAAACGAACCCTAGCAATTTTACGTACTGCCGAGTTAGGTTTTTTAGGAGTTTTAGTAGTCACTTTGGTACAAACCCCGCGTTTAAAAGGAGAAGGATAAAAGGTTGGTCGGTTTTCCAAGGTATTATAACCGCGGTTTAATGCCACCGTTTTGGATTTACGGGTTTTTGATTTGCGACCTTTGCGAACTAGCTGATTTATTGTGGCCATATGTAGGCACTCAAGATACTACGAAAGTCGCTGATTATCAAGAGCTTCGTCTAGTCGCCTTGCGTATCGCTGATATTGCGTTTCCAAGGCTTGGCTAATACCGTCAAGATTTAAATCACGGTTAATTAGTCTTGATTCTGCCTTGCGGTAATGATCAAAAAACGCTGACTGTGTCATGTTAGTAATTTTACCTTGATCATTTGCAATTGGGCTACCACTATCTACATAGCGCAACTTAAAAGCGCTCACCATTTGAAGTCCGTTGCCAATATGTCTACCGAACTTGTCCAAGAAACCTCTAGTTTCAATATTGTTCAAATAATCTTGATCAAAAGCTGCTAGTTGACCACTAGCAGCAAAGTTTTCATATGAAGCTAAACTGGTTTTATACGGTTGTGGTCCATGTTCTGGTCCATGTTCAGGAGTCATTACCCAATTATCAACTGACCTAAACCATAAATCAATGGTGCTATTAATTGGAAGCCAAAAAAGATAAATGCCAGTAATACAATTGGACCAAACTGCTCGAGCTGTTGTCGTAATTTTTGGTATTGACTAGGCAACAGTTCAAATAAAATTTTCGATCCGTCTAGTGGCGGAATTGGCACAAGATTAAATATTGCCAAAGCACAGTTTATTAATACTCCATAAATGAATAACTCATTTAGCTCGGTAAATAAATTTACCCTGATCAAGACACCAAACATAATTGCTAGAATTATATTCGCGATAGGTCCAGCAATAGCTACTTTCAGTTCCGCAAATTTACCTTGCAGATTGTAAGGATTATATGGCACTGGCTTTGCCCAGCCAAATAAAATAGAGCTGCCACTGGCGATCAAAATTCCGGGAATTAATAGTGATCCGATAGGATCAATGTGCGGCAACGGATTAAGGGTCAAACGGCCTTGTAATTTAGCAGTGGGGTCCCCTAGTTTATCAGCTACCCATCCGTGCGCGACTTCATGAATTACAATTGAAAATATTAAAATTGCGATCGAGAGAAATAAAAATGAAGTCATTGCCTTCCAGCATAAATGGACAAATCACAAATCACAAATCACAAATCACAAATCACAAATCACAAATCACAAATCACAAATCACAAATCACAAATCACAAATCACAAATCACAAATCACAAATCACAAATCACAAATCACAAATCACAAATCACAAATCACAAATCACAAATCACAAATCACAAATCA
>CAZHOI010000002.1:0-73400 GCA_964534365.1 uncultured Candidatus Saccharibacteria bacterium
CGATTAAATACCTAACGTAGGTTTGTTGGACGTCTTGGAGGGTGGTGGCTGATGCACTCGTAAAGAAAAGACAAAAACTTAAGGTGCTAATAATTACAAAGTAGGTTTTCATAATCTTGATTGTAACGTATGTAAAAAGGCGATTAATCAAGATATTACTTCCAACATTTTGATTAATGTAATTTAAATATCAGACGAGACGAGATGCGCTATAACTAAACGGTGTAAAGAAAAAAATGATTAATTAAGAAAATAGTTATCCCCATTTATAAGATGATGACTACAAATTCACCTTTCTGTTTTTTAGGATTTGATTCAAGTATTTGCATGATCTCGCTGGGTTTACCACGTAAAACTTCTTCATATATTTTAGTAAGCTCACGAGCTAGAATAATATCTACGTAGGGTTTATGGTCATTAAGCCAAGTGAGAGTTTTCATTATTCTATGTGGTGATTCGAAAAAAATGGTTGGGGTATCACTATTAGCGGCTTCACTTAGCAGGGTTTGTCGCCCTTTTTTATGCGGTAAAAATCCCAACCATTTAAAACGAGGCAGCGGCACTCCAGCAATTGATATTGCTGTAGTTAATGCTGATGGTCCGGGTATTGCTTCAATTTTAACCTGGGGAAGGCCTTGGTTGACTTGTTGTACTAAAACTGGACCGGGATCAGAAATTCCTGGAGTTCCGGCATCAGAAACATAAGCTATTGCTTTACCTGCTTTTAATGAATCAATTATTTTGTGCAAACCAATTTTACTAGAGTTGGCATGCCACGAGTATAGCTGAGCATCAATATCATAATAGTCCAGAAGTTTTTTGGTCACTCGTGTGTCTTCACAAACTACTGAATCCACCTCTTGCAAAATCCTTAAAGCTCGCAAGGTTATGTCTTCCAAATTACCGATTGGAGTAGCTATAATATACAGACATCCACTTGTAATATTTATTAACTGATCACTGTCATTTATTTGCTTCATTTTAATTTAATAGGTTTAACGAGTATTGTAATGTTAGTTAACTTCAATAACGTCAGTTGATGCAATTATGTTTTTACCAATTCATCACTCAACTTGGTGACGCTTCCTGCCCCCATCGTAATCACTATTTCTGTATCGCCAGATATTTGCTCGATCACTTTATCAAATTTTTCTGCATAAACCACCGTACCTCCGTAATTGACCTTAATTTTATCTTTTAATACCTTGCCTGAAACGCTGTTATCAGATATTTCGCGAGCAGCATACACTGGTAGCACAATTAATTGATCGACCGGATTATTTTGAAAAACAGAGACAAATTCATCGAATAATTTACGAGTCCGACTGTAAAGATGTGGTTGGAAAATAACGGTTATATTTTTTTCGCTAAAATGATCTTTGAAAGCTTGCAGACTAGCCGCTACTTCAGTTGGATGATGGGCATAATCATCATATACCACAACACCATGCTTGGTCTCTCCTTTTAACTCTTGCCGACGCCAGGTGCCCTTAAATGATTGCAGCGCCTTTTTTGCATCCACTTCGGTGACACCTAATAGGCTGGCAATTGCAATAGCTAATTGAGCGTTTTGGACATTGAATGATCCAATTACTGGCAATACTACATCGGTCATATCAATAGTCGAATAGTCGACTACATTTCGGGTCAGGTCTTCAAACGTCTCCCACGAATTTTGATCTAATGCCGAAATTACCAAAGTGCCAATTTCAGGCAACTTCTCTCCTAACAGTTTGAAAGTCTCTTTCATTTCTTCTATTGTCGGATAAATATCATGATGATCATGATCAATATTCGTTACCCCCACTATTGCGGGCAGATGATTCAAGAATGCTTTCATATATTCATCTGCTTCAATCACTAATAAATTACTCTCGCCAGCTACAAAGTTTGTTTTGGAAGCAGTTAGATTTGAGCCCACAATACCAGTCGGTGACAATCCCATTTCTGTCAAAATATGCAATAACATCGCTGTTGTGGTTGTTTTGCCGTGCGTACCTGCAATGGCAACAGTTTGATATCGCCTCGTCACTTCTCCTAGTGCTTCGGGATAGGACAATATCCTAATTCCTGATTCATGTGCAGTCTTGATAATATCAGGATAATTTTTGGGCCACGCATTCGAATACACTATCAAATCAGTGTCAGCTTCAACCCGAAAGTCTTTCAAATTATAATTAATCTCTACCCCGGATTGCTCTAAAGATCCTAGACTGTGCAAGCTCGGCTGATCATTGGTACCGACAACAGTATGACCTTCATTTACATACAATTTTGCCAACGCCGAAATTCCCATTCCCCCAATTCCGATTAAATGAATTTTCATATATGTAGGATGGCATAGATTTGTGACCAAATCTATTAGCAATTATATTAGCAATCTCGCTTGATTGTAAAATCGTAATTCATTTTTTTCAATTCCGACTGCTGAATTATCAGGCAATATGATAATTGGTTCATCAATTTTTTTCTGCACCACTTCTTTATGTTTGGCTTCTTCGTAATGTGAAAATATTTCAAATGGAATCCAGGCTAAACCTCGCTTAGTTGCGACCCCTGGTTCTTCTTCATTTGGATACCATCCAGCCACTTTCATAGTTTTGCTTGCTAGCATTGCACCGGCGCTGGATCCAACATATTTAATATTAGTACTACCTAAATCGTCAAGCAATTGATCAAAACCTGTTTCGAACACAGCTTGTAGCAAGGGCGCCATCATTCCCCCGCCCACATAAATAGTGTCAAAATTTTCAATCATGTAATCAACTGACCATTTATCGGCCATTTTATATAAATTAAATTCAGTTACTGATTTTACCCCCTTTTCAGTTCGAGACATTGATGAATTAACTTCACTAATTCTTTCTGGTTTATCAAGAAAGTCCTTGGCATTAGGTACATAAGCGATTCGTTGTTTTTTATACTTAAAATCAAAATGTGATTCGAAAATTTGAGGCGTGTTTAGTGATCCTGCCCAGGAAAAAAGTAATGCTTTCATACTAATTTGCTAAAGTCTTTAAGTAATTGTTAACTATTTGTGATTCATCCAATCCAGTATGGGAATCAGATTGTTGAGTCTCCATACGTTTGATAAGCATTTTAGGCTTAAGCCACATTAATACTGATTGACCTTCGGGTATCTCGGCTGTCCGCCACGATTCGTTTTGTTCAATCAATTCCAAATGAAAATAAATTGTAGTTTTTCTGATTATTCTTTCATTCGAATTATCAGGAAAGGTTGATATCTTTGATCCTAAAAAATGACCAATTTTTATTTTGGCGCCCATTTCTGCCAGCGCACCTCGATGTAGTGCGTCATCAATTGATTCGTTAGAGGCAATAGTTTCGCGCATTAATAAATATAAATCGCGTTTAGTACTCTGTCTTGATGCGGTCGAATTAAGGTCAAAATAATGACAGCATATCTCATCATTTGAATTAGTTATCAAACCACCAACAGACAAATGATACGGTATGTCGCTACTGCCCTGGAATATGTTCATATGATCAGTTTAATTCATTTAGCGTTCAATTTCAGCTGTTTACAAGTTTCTTACTGCTGCAACAAATTGATCTCCCCGATCATACTCATTTTTAAATAACCCAAATGACGATCCAGCGGGCGACATTAATACTGATTTTGAATTATTGGCTCGAGCTAAATCAACAGCTGTCTTAACCGCAGTTGACATTGAATCAGCCTGGTAAATTGGCACTTCGAGATCCGACTCGATCGAATTAGCAACCCCTCCTGGTAACAATACCGCTCCACTAGTATATTGATTGATAGATTCAATTAATACTTCAAAACTAGTAAATCCCTTGCTGACTCCACCACAAATTATGATAATTTTTTCATGTTTATTAGCAATAGCTTTAATAGACTGAGCAGTTGCATCCGGAGTAGTGGCGTTAGTATCGTTATAAAAATCAATGTCGCCAACCTCATCAATACGTTCTAAACGACCTGATACCCCGGCAAAATCACCAAGAGCTTGTTTTATATTGTCATCGTTAATATTTAGAAATTTTGCAACTTGATAAGCCATTGCTGCATTCAAACGATTATGCTCTCCAGGTTGAGTATAATGCCAGTCTTTCATCAAAATTGATGGTTTTACTATAGCTGTTTTAGCGTAAGGCTTTGTATCCGAGTATTTTTCTAGCGCTTCATATGATGAGACTGATAATACTAAATGATCACTAGTGCCTTGATAAGCATATATTGCTAACTTGTCTGAAAAATATTCCGGCATGCTTTGATAGTAATTCAAATGATCGGACATAAAATTAGTAAAAACGGCAATATCAGGACTAATCTTTTCATCGTGCCAACCTTGTAATTGCCAAGAATCTAATTCCAACACTATCAAATCCCCTGATTGCACCTGATCTAATAATGGTAGTGTTGCCTGCCCCAATATATTACCCCCCAAAAATACTTTTTTACCCGCAGTTTCAATAATGTGTTTAATCAAATGACTAACGCTGGATTTACCTTTAGTGCCAGTTACACCAATAATTGTTACACCTTCTGGTAACATGGTCGCAAACCAAGATGAATCCATTTTAATTGGCACTCCAGCCGTTTTGGCAGCTTGGATATATTTACTATCCTTGGGCACCCCAGCAGCTTTAACAACGACATCCGTTTGCGTGAAATCTTGAATTCGATGTCGACCAAGGACATATTCAATTTTGTTAATATGTTTATTTAACTGCTCGATTGACGGTTGTAATTGATCGGCTGATTTTAGATCGGTAATAATTAATTTATCCACTCCTTTTTCTAGCAAATATTTGCAAACATTAACCCCACGTCCTAAAACACCTAGGCCCATAACAGTAATTTTCTTGTCAGTAACATCTAACATTTCATTTATTGTATCAAAAAACCCATCGTAACGGGGTTAATTAGTCCTATTTGCTTTACATTGTCTGCATGATCTCACTTGGCTCACCTGGTGGTTGAGATATTGGGGTTGGTGATTCCGCCTCCATCAAAATATCTAGGTTTGGACTATTCACTGGCTGCTGGTTTGCCGACGGTTCAACTTGAATCTGATTAACTTCGTCACCAGCCGATTGCAAAACCTCGTTAACTTCACGTGACAAATTTTGCACGTCTAGATATATTAACACCAACATTATTATCATTACTGCCGATAGAAAATAAAACCCAAACCGATGATTCATTTCTTTCATCATATGCAAATTAGTATAACGTAGATAGATTTGAGTATTGAATACATTGGGGAAAACTTCGTCCTAGGTGAATAGGATATTCGAAGCTAAACTATTTGCAAAAATTGATATTCATAGTCGCGCAACTGACTAATTTTTGTTAAAGTATTTATCACCCAGCTAAGCTTAAGTTGGATAGAGCATTGACCAATTTATCTTATAAACACAGTGAATTTGATAAATGGAAATGCCCAAGTGGTAAACAATTTTACTTATAAACCTTTATAATTATTAGGGAATTAGTAAAATAGAAATGCCCTTGTGGTGCGATTGTAAGATTGAGGAAAATTTTGTCCAGCCATAGCTCAGTTGGCTAGAGCATTCGACTGATACTCGAAAGGTCCTAGGTTCGAATCCTAGTGGCTGGACAAAATGTTTCAATTCTATTTAAAAGTTTACACAGTACTTTAGCAAAATAGTGCTGGAGTCCTAGGTTAGTACAAAAAGAGGACTTCCGAACTTGTATTTGCAATTTTTATTGAGTTTTAGGTCAATCCAAGTGGCTCGATAAAGTGGTTATTTTGAAGTCGGACTTCTTTACGTCATAGTATTAAAAATATATTGTCAAGTTTTTGCGTGCCGCCCAGCTTTGCTGCGTGGCTCGCAAATTATGGTCATTTTAAGTTTATTGTACCTTTAGTATTTTACCTTTAGAAAGCGACTGGCACCCTAGCCTTTGTCGGCAACTGAGCCAGTCACTGCGAATACCCGGCTAAGGTGACACCACCACCCTTACCTTTCAGGTAGAGAAGCCAGTCACTCCGAGAATTACCTTTATCTGAATAATTATTATTTGCAAAACACCCACCAGAGGTGAATGTCACCACGCTAACAAAACAAAATAAACCGTGTTAGCAGTTTTTGTTTAAGCTAAAGAAGTCCGACTTCCATGGAAGTCGGACTTCTGAAAATAAACCTTTTTAAATTGCATCCTTTTTGTTTCGTTTAATCGAATCTTCTACGGTAATGAAGAACTAAGTTCGTGCTAATAGAAATTGTAAAAAATTTCTATGCCAGAAAATAGAGACCGAGTATCATTTTAGGCAGCGATACTAACGCCCACTCCAGTGCTGTATACAGACACTCGAGTATCGACTCGATAAAGTCAGAGCCGGAATGTTTTAAGTACAAATCGAGTCAAACTCGATTGTAAATGCTAATAGATTTCAATAGAAATCTATGCCATTCAACAGATAACCGATTATCAATTGAAATACTCCACGACCAGCTTCCGCTAGCCGTACCTTGTTACGACTTACTCCCTGTTATCGAATTTACCTTCGGACAGCGTTAAAGCTGTACTTCGGGTACCCCCGACTCCCTTGAGTTGACGGGCGGTGAGTACAAGGCTCGAGAACGTATTCACCGTGGCGTGCTGATCCACGATTACTAGCGATTCCAACTTCATGGGGTCGAGTTGCAGACCCCAATCCGAACTGGGACCGGTTTTGGAGGATTGGCTCGGGATTGCTCCGTCGCGACCTACTGTACCGGCCATTGTAGCGCGTGTGTAGCCCAAGGCATCAAGGGTCATGCTGACTTGGCGTCATCCCCCCCTTCCTCCCACCATTCAGAGCACGAAGTGCTTAACAAATAACTAATAACGATAACTAGTAACATAAAGACAGTTATAAGTCATGTTTAATTATTATAAGTTAAGCGCATTTCATGCGCTTAATGGTAGGCAGTCTCGTGTGACACTTGTAACACACGATGAGGGTTGCGTTCGTTTCCCCACTTAAGGGAACAGCTCAAGCCACGAACTGACGACAGCCATGCAACACCTGTTCAGCCGTCCGAAGAAAAATCTCGTTTCTGAGATTCGTCGTCTGAATTTCTAGCCTTGGTGAGGTTTTTCGCTTATTGTCGAATTAAACCACACGCTCCACCGCTTGTGCGAGCCCCCGTCTATTCCTTTGAGTTTTAGCCTTGCGGCCGTACTACCCAGGCGGTCAACTTAACGCGTTAGCTTCGCCTCTCAGGGGGTCGATGCCCCGAAAAGCTAGTTGACAACGTTTACGCCCTGGACTACGCGGGTATCTAATCCGCTTCGCTCCCCAGGGTTTCGTGCCTCAGCGTCAGAAAAGTCCCAGCAAGTTGCCTTCGCCTTTGGTGTTCCCCATGATATCAACGGATTTCACCCCTACACCATGAGTTCCACTTGCCTCTGACTATCTCTAGATCAGCCGTTTCGCCCGCAACACCAGGGTTAAGCCCTGGGCTTTCACGGGTCGACTAACTGATCCGCCTACGCACCCTTTACGCCCAATAATTCCGGATAACGCTTGGGGCTCACGTGTTACCGCTCCTGCTGGCACGTGATTAGGAGCCCCTTATTCTTACGCTAATGTCAATATACTTCTTCACGTACAAAAGATGTTTACACCCCAAAAGGCTTCATCCATCACGCGGCGTCGCTCCGTCAAACTTTCGTTCATTGCGGAAGATTCTCGACTGCAGCCTCCCGTAGGAGTTTGGCCCGTGTCGCAGTGCCAATGGTGGGGGTCAGGCTCTCACCTCCCCTAGACGTCGTTGCCTTGGTAAGCCGTTACCTTACCAACAAGCTGATATCGGGCGGGCCGATCAAAGAGCGCCGGAGCTTTACCCGCACACCAACTTTAACACTATGTGAAATTAATCATTTGATAGTAAACCTTGCACTTAACCAACTGAATCGATTGTTCAAAGTTGTTGTGCGGGTTTACCTCGCATTCATAATGTAAAAATTGGTATGCGGGACTATCAGACATTGTTCAGCCTTTCGACTGGTTATTTCTGACTCTTTGGTTCGTACCCACCTGTTACTACCCCGTTTGCCATGGGTCTAAACCCATTCGACTTGCATGCCTTATCCACGCCGCCAGCGTTCATCCTGAGCTAGGATCAAACTCTCAAATTAATTTTTGAAGATTATCACACACGAATCCTATATATCTGTGTGCTAATAGAAATATGAAATTTCTATGCCATCAAAATGGTTATAGACGATTAAACGAAACAAAAAATTAACAATGTCTACTTTACGTTCATAATCCCGCTAGTCGGGATTACCTCACTATTGCATAGAAATTAAAATTTCTATTAGCGCACATTTATAAAATTTTGTTTCTTGGCACAGATTATTTAATTTAAAATCCATTAGCATAACGCTAATAGATTTCTAATAGAAATCTATGCCGTTCAAAAGGTTTCACTACCCCTCACTCACTAAAAATTGAGTGAGGGGAGGTGGTTCACTTACAGACCGTAAGTGACTAAATTGTCAAAGGTCAACGATCTAGAATATTACTTGAAACGTTTAACAAAAGCAACTGTTCCCAAGTCTATATTCAGTTGTGTTGTATGGAGTAATTTACCTTGTTAACAAATCGTCATGCGAAATTGTGTATGTGTGGCAGGTATTAATGTCTATTGTAATTTAAAAAAACTAAAATGTAAAGATCTAGTTTAATTCTCAAAACTAAATTACATAGTTTTGTTTAAATACCCGCTCGAATTGGGCCATGGTTTTCATAAAAATCTCTCGGGTGAGTTCAAACGAACTACCCTCGTGTGCTACTCGATTACGAATCTTGTGAGCTTCCCAAGCATCTCCCAGCCAGCCAGCATTGGCAGTACTAATTTGCTGTAGTTTCTCGGCCACGGTTCGCCCTTCGTAATTAAGACTTTGCAGAAGTTCATCTAACATAATATCAGCTTCCAGTATTGCGTGTCGCCAATCATTTTGATCATTGCTATCGATCAAATCCTCAATTTGCTTCCAACGGTTATTCCTCGATTGATATTCATTATTTAGATCAGATTCTTTTTGATTTTCTTTAAGTTCTTCGTCGCGATAATTTGCCTGCAACGGTTCGCTAATTTTAATATTTTCTACTGTGGCTGCATCAGCTGATTTCTCTACCAATTTACCAACGTCTCCCATTACCGACCTGGTTGATACATCAGCATCGCTTTCATCATCAATTTTATAATAACCAATCTCTTCGTCCCAGGCTCGCATGATCCAGTAATAACGTAGATTGCTATAAATTATTATCAATAAACAGATAAAACTAATCACTGCCGCAAACCACACATACCACGGGGCTAGCTCGAATATAGAAAAACTGGCTAACCAATTCTGTACCGAGGTGGTAACATCCTCTATCCAGGTACTGGTTGAACTAACCATTGAAGGGTCGACCTCTGTCTGATTTATATTAACACCTTCAGTCAGTTGTGTTTGATCTGGCACATCTTCGCCTCCCGCAAAATTCCATGAATCGCTAGCCAAATTTCCCAGCAAGGCAATGGCAAGCACTCCGCCAAATACCCACAGATACCATTCGAATCCAGCATCTGATCCTTTTTCATCCTCGGCCATATTTACAAATTATACCACTTCAATTTCGTTCAATTCAGACCCTAAACCAAGGCCGCGGCCCGCGCAGTTCCACAAATGCTAAATACTATAAGATTTTTCAACTAGTTCACCTAATCTAAAACACCAGTTGTCGCGCAAGTGCGGGCACATCAACTGAAAGCCAGTTGGTAGATGACTACCATCAGATAATACCGAACCATTAGGAATCGATATCGCCGGAATTTGGGCGATATTGGCAGGGATGGTAAAAATATCTTCCAGATACATTTGTACAGGATCGGTAGTCTTTTCTCCTATTTTAAAAGCGGGGCCCGGAGTGGTAGGTGTTGCAATTCCATGAATTCCAGATTCAAAAATTTTTATAAACTCCCGAGTAATTGCCTCGCGGACTTGTAGGGCCTGACCGTAATATGAATCATAATAGCCGGCCGACAAGACATACGTGCCCAGCAAAATCCGACGCTGAACTTCATCACCAAAACCGGCTTCGCGTGATTCAAAATAATCATCAATCATATCTCGACCATTTACATGCAGACCAAATTTAATTCCATCATAACGACCCAGGTTTGACGATACTTCGGCTGGCATAATGATGTAATAGGCTGGTAGTGAATATTTCATTGTGGGCAATTCAATATCACGTATCTCGACCCCCTGCGATTTCAAGTTTTCAAGTGTTTGGTTAAAATTTTGTAAAACACCATCATCAATTCCTTCTCTTTCTATCTCGGACCACGGAACTCCAATGACCCATTTATTAGGCGCCGAAACCTTATCGGCTTCATGCCATTGCTGATTAGTAATAGTAGTCAGATCATATTGATCCTCGCCACGCATAATATTAAAAATAGTTTTACAGTCTTGAACTGTATTTGCCATCGGACCAATTTGATCCAGTGATGACCCCATCGCAATCGCGCCGTATCGCGACACCGATCCATACGTTCCCTTCATACCAACTATTCCACACATGGCCGCAGGTTGACGAATAGATCCCGCCGTATCAGTGCCCAGGGCAACTGGAACCAGGCCGGCAGCAACCGCTGCAGCGGAACCCCCAGATGATCCTCCCGGAACACGAGTATGATCTAGCGGATTTAAGGTGGGTCCAAAAGCCGAGGTCTCGGTCGATGACCCCATTGCAAATTCATCCATATTAGCCCTACCGATAAAATAGGCTCCGGCATCTTGCAACCGCTTTAGTGCGGTTGCGGTATATGACGCTTGATAGATTTCGAGCATTTTAGACGATGCTGATGCTATATGATCTTCCAGTAAGAGATTGTCTTTAATAACAATAGGCACGCCACCCAATGGTCCTGCATCATGACTAGTCGGCTCATCATCAAATACATCCACCACTGCATTCAAATCACTTTGATTGATTTTGTCTACCAGTTCATCCCTTAGACTTTGAGAGTCTTTTTCTCTTGTCTCTTTAATTGTTAGATTGGTGTCGTAAGTCATCAGTTATGGTTATCAGTTATCCGTTTTAGTAATTATCTTCTTAACCTTAAGATAACCATCTTTTGAATCAGGGGCTACTCGCATAATTTCATCAGTGTAAGTTCCCGGCTCGATCGGATCCTCATCAGCTCGCAGTCGATTTTTAGTTAATCTGAAAAAATCTTTTGGTTCGACATCAGGTACGTCAGCCTCGCGAATCTGATCGACAAAGCTTAATACTTTGGTAATGCTTTCATGCAATTCCCTCTCTTGTTCAGCATCAACTTTAATCCGTGCCAGTTTTGCAATAGATTGAATATCAAAATATGATTTCTTGGTATTTTTATTCATTTCAATAACTATATCAGCAACCATATCTAGCCTCTAGAGTATTATATATAATACTGACTTTATTTTTTAGAAAATAATAATAAACTATCCTAAGACTAAAAAGATAATTTATCCTCCGATTTAAGGATCTGAGGTCCACTTTGTGATGTATCTAATATTTATGAACTAAAACTCCCATATTGATATGATACATAATCCCCACTAATTTGATTTTAATAGTCTTTTTGGCAAATTTTTGTAGCGATCTTTACCTACATAACTCGGCAACCCCATCCGACTAAAAGTCTCGATTAGTTTCCACATTTCATCTCGGGCTTTTTTCTTGTCCCATAACTTCACTAAATCGTCAAACCTCCCTGATTCCAGGTCAACTTGTAGTCGTTGAACTGTTTGTATTGTTACGCTACACATTTTCGAAATTTTATAACTTGACAACCCATCGCCAATCAAAAAAATAATCGACAAACGCTTGGCCAACATAATGCGCTCGGTATCTGTTAACAAACTTCTTACCGCTATTGAAGTATTTGATTTTGATAGAGTGTCCAACCAATTGCTAAAATTTTTATCTAAAGTAAATTGCTGTTTATCAGAAAGCTTTTTCTTTGATACGTGAGGCATATTATATATAATACCATTGTACCAAATGTTTATTTGAAATGAATTTCATAAACTTATGTAGTGCTATATATAATACTAAAATTCTAATCATAATTTAGTCTTATATACATTAGCTTTCTTTAAAAATCTAGCCCAAAGATTTATAATGCTTTATAGCCACTTCTCTTTCTTCTTTATGACTTACTATTGGTTTTGGGTAATTTGTCCCCTCGAGGGCAATATCAAGTTCTTCATCTGACATTTCTCCTAGTTTATGAAGTACTTTACATTCAACATCTTTTAACTCGGGGATATATTTTTTAATATACAAACAATTTTTATCAAATTTTTCTTGCTGGGTCCAGGGATTAAATATTCTAAAATATGGTGCCGAGTCCGCGCCTGTCGAGGCCGCCCACTGCCACCCGCCATTATTATTAGCAGGATCATAATCAACCAAATGATTAGCAAACCAGCGCTCGCCATCGCGCCAATCCAAATGTAAATCCTTAGTTAGAAATGATGCCACTATCATGCGCACGCGATTGTGCATCCAACCATCTCGCAATAATTGACGCATTCCAGCATCAATGATAGGAAATCCAGTCATACCCTGTTGCCACCTCTCTAGTAATTCATCTTTTGAGACATTCGATGTTTCGACTCCTGCCCAGTCCATACCCTGATATTTCTCTTGAAACTCATCACCCAAAACATAGGGAAAAGCATAGAGTAAATGTAAATAAAAGTCCCGCCAATACAGCTCGGTAATATATTTGGAAGTCGGACTTCCAAATACTTCAATTGCATGCCAATAAACCTCGCGAATCGATAAGGTGCCGAATGTTAAGTGCCCGGATATTTCGCTAGTTGAAATCTCTCCAGGATAATGGCGGTTGGCACGATAATCTGTCAAATCTTTGAGCTGGGCTAATTTGTTCAGCCCATGTGATCGCCCTCCTATCTGACGTGATGAATTACCCCCTGGATCCAGATCGCTCAAGATTGTTTTATTTGCTAGTAGGCCGCTTTGCGTTGTAATCAGATTTGCAGCACTAAACTTTGCCGGTTTGGCAACAGTTTGATTTATCGCTTTGCGTTTAAATGGGGTAAAAACTTTATAAGGCTGACCATCGTTTGTCGCCACCGATCCGGGTGCGGTTAATAAAACGTCAGCGAAAGTCACCAAATCAATCTCTTTACTGTCTATAACCGTTTTAATATTAGCATCACGTTGCAAGGCATATGGGGTATAGTCATTATTAAAATACACAGCCGCACATTTTTGCTCGACCGCTAAACGAGGAATCTCTTCCCAGGGCAATCCTTGTAAAAAATGTAACTTTGAACCTTTCTTTTGTAACTCCTCATATAGCTCTCGCAGTGACTCAATTAAAAATCGAAAGCTATTTTCGCCAAAGTAATCATTTTGCTGTTTATCATATTGCGCTGGATCAAAACAAAATACTGGGATCACCTCTTGTGAATCTTCGCATGCTTTTATCAAAGCCGTATTGTCCTCTAGGCGATAATCGCGACGAAAAACAAATAGTGATTTTATATATTTTTTACTCACATAATTAGTTTATATTTTATTGCCACGGCTTTCTACCCGGTTTGTTGTCGCCACATCGCTCGATACAGTGAATCTCGGGATATCAGCTCCTCATGATTGCCCTGTTCAATTATTTTTCCAGCCCGTAGAACTAGAATTTTATCAGAATCCATGATTGTTGATAGTCGGTGAGCAATTTGCACAATCATTAAATTAGGATTAGATTTTCGGATTAATTTTATAGTTTGAACAATTTGTCTTTCGGTAAGTGAATCCAGAGCTGAAGTTGCTTCGTCAAATATTAGCAAGCCTGGATCCCTCAACAATGATCGGGCAATAGCCAGACGTTGACGTTCGCCACCGGATAATTTAATGCCGGTTTCTCCAATCGTCGCATCCAGTCCAATACCAGTTTCTTTGTCACCACGTGACAATAACCCTTCGGCTTGTGACTGGCGCAGAACTTGCACTATCTCCTGATCGGTCGCTTCTGGTTTTACAAAGCGCAAATTTTCTCGGATTGTGCCCGAGAATAATTGAGTGTCTTGTGACACATAACCAATCTGGTGGCGATAGGTAGAAAAATTTATTAAATCAGCAGAAATATCATTGATTTGTAGCTGGCCCGCGGTAGGTTGGTACAAACCGACCAGCAATTTTATCAAAGTCGATTTACCTGATCCTGACGGACCAACAAATGCAACCGTTTTGCCTGGCTTAATTTCCAAACTTATCTGTGAGACTGCGGTTTGATCAGAGCTGGGATACTTATAACTAACCTCGTCTAGCACGATTTTTTGCAACAAATTAACCTGTTGCTCTCCAGTTTCATAATCAGATTTGGGCAATGATAGAATTTTTTCCAGCTCCTCATTGGACGCCTTGGCCTGTTGATAAGTAGCTAATACAGTAGAAAGATTATAAAGTGGTCCGAACACGTAAAAGGTGTAAAAAATAAAAATGGTAAATTCACCAAGCGTAATATCGCCGGTAAAAATTAGATACAAAGTAACGAACAGTACCAAAACTCGTACCAAATTAACTAAAGTGCCCTGGATAAACGTCAAAGTTCGCAACAGCACGACTTTTTTTAATTCCAATGACAGTACTTTTTCATTTAGGCCCAGCAATCTGGCTACTTCCTGGGCTACTAATCCCAATGCTTTAACCAAACTAATGTTGCGAATTGTTTCGGTGGCCGAACCTGCCAAATCAGCCGATTGCGCCACAATTACTTGTTGAGCGGCACGAATTTTCTTAGATAGGAAGAAAGTAGTTAATCCAACGACTGGAATCAGTAGTACAAAAGTACTAAAAATATGAGGATGTACTAAATAGGCGTAAACCAACACAAACACCATCGCAATCAAAGATAGAAATACATCATTAATTAACGACGTTAAGAATTTCTTCGAGTCATCGCGCGCTTTTTCAATATTTAATAAGATCGACCCTGATCGCTGATCCTCAAGTGACGAAAACGGCAGGTCAAACACATGCTTGATCGCATCTGCATACAATTCAGTTCCAACTGATTCGGTTAGAACATTTACGTAATAATCTTGAAACGCTTTGGCGGTGCGTGAAATCAAGGCAGTTGCTACCAACGCCATTAACCAAACCCCTACCCCTTGTAAATATCCTGATTGATTGAATTCACCAAAATTAGTCGCATAATCATCAATCAAAATCCTCATAATTTGAGGGTCTAGTAAGGAAAATATTTGATTAATAACTGCTAGCAAGATTGCTAGTCCCAAGAGTTTTTTTGAACTTAAAGTGTATTTACGTAATAGCTCCACAAGTTAGGAAATTATTCAATGGTTTGCATCATCCAGACATTGGGACAGTCGTAGCCAAAACCATTCCAGCGACACACAAAGTTAAGAATATAACCGGGTGTAGTCAATTGAGTTTGTGGTATCTGAGCAAATCCTCCTTCACGCAACCAAGCCGAATTAATCCTACTGCCATTGCCGCTAGGTTCCAAAGTAAATGATTGCCACGAATCACCATTCCAGTAATAACCCAAATCGTATATTATGTCACGACCATCATCGACCCCGACCACTAAATCAACTTGGCTACCGTCGCAATCAGCATTTACCAAATTATTACCATCATTGTCTAATGGATCTGCATATCCCGGTGGCACCTGTGATCCATCCGAGATACCATCACAATCACCAATTGCAGTGTTTGAACCAGGTCCGGTATCAAAATCAAGCGAAGTCATAAACAAAGACTCATCAGGCGACCTAGTTGCCAGATATATATTATTATCTAATACCGCCAAAGCACTAAATTCCCCTGCTGTAGAATATAGCTCCAAAATTTCTTCAACTGTTTCGCCGTTAGTTCTGTAAACTTTTTGGGTGCCATTGTGTGGGTGGGATAAAAACATGACCGTATTTTCGTCTGTTTTATAAATATCCAGAACATCTGATACGTAACTTTCGTTGTTCTCAATTTCAAATATAACTTCTGTAGTACTTGATGTTAAATCAGTCGAGGCATACAATTTACCAGCTCTAGCTATCAAAACCTCTTCTCCGGTTGAATCGATAATGACCTCAGCCTCTTCTAGTGCCCAGCTGTAATTACTCAAGCTTTCAGGAAAAACATCGCTACGAAGCCTGGCCTCGGACCTGAATCCCGCCGAGTATTCTGGATCGTATTTCATCAAAAAAGTCGCCTGAGGTTCTCCGTCGCGAACACCAAAACTGGTTGGTGGCAAATTTGAGTTAACTGCGTATACGTTACCTTTAAATTCGAAAATTTCCGTTATACTACCCCCAACTTCATCGTCATTATTATCTGATAATGGTTGTAAATACTGGGTAAAACTTTCTCCATTATCGATACTTACCGCAATTCCAGGATAACGATGGCGTAATCTACCGCTAGGATATCTACCATCAGTTGTTTTGTCCATGTCAATAAACACTTCGGTATTTTCAGTACTACTATTTACCCTTGCGAATGTAGCTCGAGAATGTTCGCCGTTACTAGCCTGTTCAAAATCCCAACTTCCATCTTCGTTACGTCTAAACATTTGAATCCCCCCGCCAATGGCATCTAGGCTATTGTAATATAAATTATTATCAATTTCTTGAATGCTTGAAGTTCCTTCTTGAGGCAATCTTCTAATTCTGGTCTCATTATTATTAACATAAACGTCGTGCCCCCATTGTGTTGCCATTACATCATAATAGATTGGAACTACATTTGGCCCATTGGGAAACCCAGTTGCATAAGTAGCTATAAAAACTTTTTTTTGAGTACTGGTATTAACTGTTGCCAAATCTTGAATGTTGTCTCGATAATCGTCTGGGTTGTTGTAATAAGTTGCATATGGTGATCCCAAGGGTTCTAATTCAGGGTTCGCTGTTGCAATAGGTCCAGTATTTTCCCCCAATACTAATCCCGGCATTATAATTGGTTTTAACACATTAGCTATCGCAGGACTAGCAGCAAAACTTATCATTAGCAATGCAGAAATTAATCCAAAACCAGAAAAAATATTCGCAATTTTGATCACTAATAAACATTGTATCACTTTTATTTTAATTGCTGCTGTAATATACCTTGCCATATCACCTATTAGTCGTTTTTATAATCGAATCTAATTTTCCAGCAAATTTATAAGATCAGATTCCATTAATATCTTTACTTTTAAATCCTGAGCAGTTCGTAGTTTTAAGCCTGGCCTTTCTCCTACAACAAGGTAATCAGTGCTGCTTGATACTGATGACATTATCTTGCCCCCAGAGCGTTGGATTATCTGTTTTGCTTCATTGCGGCTCAAACCTCTCAAGCTACCGGTTAAAACAAAATTTTTGCCGGCAATTTTATCATTACTACTAATTTCCAGCCGACTGATTTCGAGAAATTCTAACAGTCGATTTAATTGCTCGCTATTATCACTACTGCTGAACCAGTTGACAATGTTTTGGGCTAAAACTGATCCTATGCCCGGAATCTTTTCTAGAACTGATCTATTAGCATGGCGCAACTTTTTAATAGTATCAAAACCATTGACTACCAAAACCCTTGCCACTTCTTGGCCAACTCCTGGAATTGACAGCGCTGTTAATAACTGGTCGATAGAGACCGCCCTCCTTGATTGAATATTTACCAACAAATTTTGGGCTGATTGATCTGCAAATCTTTCTAAAGATATTAAGTCTGACTTTTCTAACATAAACAGATCAGCATATTCGCGTGCTAGATCATGATCAACTAGTACTGATATTATTTGAGGACCTAACCCCTCAATATCTAGGCCTTTTTTTGACACAAAATATGTTAACCGTTGTTTAAGTAATTGCGGAGAATCTAGTTGAACACAACGCCATGCTGACTCACCGTTGATTCGCATAATCGAGCCATCACCGCCACATCCTGGAACCTTACTAGGGAAAATAAAAGGTTCCGAGTTGCGAGGTCGTAGCTCATAGATAACATTTGTGATTTGCGGAATAATATCACCAGCTTTTTGCACTACCACCGTATCTCCAATTCTTACATCGAGCCGTTTTATTTCATCTTCGTTATGTAGTGTGGCTCGAGAGACCGTTGACCCATCAATTTCCACCGGCTTTAATTCCGCTACCGGTGTGACTACTCCCGTCCTCCCGACTTGCAAATTAATATCTGTCACCTGAGTAGTCCTTTGTTCGGCAGGGAATTTGTACGCTATAGCCCATCGTGGCGCTTTGGAAGTGTGACCCATTTTTTGCTGAGACTGGCGACTATTGACCTTGATGACCACACCATCAATAGCATAGTCTTCGGTTTTGCGTTTTGGTACCCAAGTCTGATAGTAATTATCAATCTCAGAAACCGAAGACACTAGCTTATAACCGGGTGCTATTGGAAAATTTAGCTTTTGCAGTATTGTTAGCTTATCTATCTGATCTAGCTCTGACCCTTCTATCTCGTAAAAAAATGCGTTCATGTTACGTTTAGCGGCTATTTTTGAATCTAGCTGACGCAACGTACCGGCAGCTGCATTTCGTGGATTAGCAAAAGTGGGCAGATCTTTTTTAATCCGCGATTGATTAGTACGAGCAAATTCAGTCTTTGGCAGCCACACCTCACCAACAACAACTAAATCTTTTTCAACCTGCAGAGAGAGCGGAATGGATCGAATAGTTTTAATGTTATGAGTTACATCTTCTCCCGTTCTCCCATTACCACGAGTCAAAGCTTGAATTAATTTCCCTTTTTTATAAACCAAAACCACTTTCAAACCATCAATCTTTAGCTCTAGTAAGTACTGCTGTGGCTGGGCAGTATTCTTCTCAATACGCTCAACCCATTTTTGTAATTCTTGACCACTGAATAAATTGTCTAGAGAGTACTGCTGGTATGGTAATTTTGAGCTGGTAAATTCAGACAACACTTCCCCGCCCACTCGATCCGTCGGCGATGGTTCGGGTTTTAAATCAGGATACCGAGTTTCAAGAGATTGCAATTCCTGAAACAATGAATCATAGACTTCGTCAGATACACTGGGATCATCTTTGACATGATATTCATGCTGATAGCGCATCAACAGTGACACTAATTCATTAATTCTTTTCTTTGCCTGGGTCTGATTCATTTATTAATAGTATACGGTTGTTAGTCAGGTTTTTTCAAAAAAAAGAACCGCACTCCATGCCCCATTGGAGTGCGGTGCGGGTACTTCATCGGGCAAGCGGCCCGACAGACGTTACTGCTACCAGGTACAGAAACAGTGCCAGGAGCGCGATAGCGCGACCAGCATTAGTTCGAAGTACCCAATCTAACAGTTTGCCGGTTTTGGATATTATCCAGTCTTTGCAGTCTGCGCAAAGTGCAGTCCAAAGGACTTGCATTTCTGGATTACGCATGATTCTAGGGGAAAGGACAAACCACGAGACGGGGCCGCGTATGGCCGGGCTTCATAATCAACTCGAAGCTGGTGAAACCCTGACTAATTGCGGTCGGATCAGCAGGCTAGCTGGCCAGGTGGCTTGATCTTAATATAGCAAATTAAGCGTTGTAACAAAATACCCCTAAACCAAATCCAAATGGTCAAGGGGTCGGATCAAAAGAACAGAAGGAACATGCTATTCCAACACCTCGTGCTGGGGTGGGACTAATCTCAACTGAACGCAAACCGGGTGGTCGTATTGCGGTGCAATGCCCACCGGCTGACCGTCCAAATAAATTATCGCTTTCGGATCAATAATTTGGAAACGATCCCCTAACCACAGTCCGGACGCATCCGGCAGATTTAGCAACACCCAATCATATCCAGGGGCAGAAACTTGAACTTCTGGCTGGCTGCGCCAGGCCAGCTGCACCAGCGTTCGATCATAGCAACGCACGCCCGCGATAATGTAGCGATGACGCAATTCAGATGGAGTCACTTCCTCCAGCCTGGCTTCGGAACTACTATCGTCCCATTGATAGATCAGCTTTGCAGCCGAGGGCTGTTGATCGTTAGCGCTATTGGTAGCACACCCGCATAGCAGTAAGGTGGTTAAACAGATGATCGTTTTCATGTTAACGGCCAGAAGGGGTTGTGGTTGTATCGGCGGAGAGCTTTTCTATATAAGCTCTTTTCTCTTTATTAACATTAACTAGGTTTGTTCGCTCGGTAGCGATAGCATATTTAGCACAAAACGGAAAAAACCATAAAATAAATGCAAGTCCTAATGCATACACTGGAATAGTGCAATACAGCAACTTTGCTGCCTCGGCTAACTTATCCATGGTGATTCGAGCTGGTTTGTGAAAACGTCCAATAATAGCTTAACTTAAAAAGCATTTATAAAGCAACAAATAGGGTGAGGGTGATAGGGTGCCAGCCACTCTGACAGATGGCTAATATGTTGTGTAATTAAATATCGAAATTATACGAATACTCGAGCGCGCGTTCAACCGGCCGGACACTACTGCCGGATTTACCCCTCGCGCGAATTTTCACATATTGCCTTCCCCCATTTTCATAAGTGTAGAAGGTAACATTAGCACTACTATCATTAGATAATTTCAAACCAAGTGCTCTGTAGCATTTATGAACAGAAGCTGACGAACTTTCGTTAAAGCCATCACAATTTGTCGCATTAGCTTTTCCGTCATCGTTAGGATTAGTTCCATTAGGATAATCGGGACTAAAGTACTCTAGTTCAAAATCACCACCAATATTTGCGCACTTTATTGCTAGTTCACCTGTTTCAGTATCGTCAATATCCCCAAAAAATAAATTGTTTACCAAATCGTGATAGGTAAAACACTCCAGCGCGGTGTCGGCGGCAAACAATGCAATTGCCGAGTTTTTACCAGTTTGTGAGAGTACATTTTCGCGAAACACAAATCCCGATACTGCCGCCACTATGGCAGTAAAGGCGGCCGTTAAAATTACCGCGATCAGCAAGGTTACTCCGCGTTGTGACGGGCGCGATCCGGCAAAGCGCATGAACTTTATCAAACTACATTTCATATCTTCTACCCTTATTCTACCACCATTTAATCACCAAAATATCCCCAGATATTACACCACATATTTAACAAACCCTGGGTGACTGTCACCCCCTTCTCACCCCCTTCTTTAGTAATAAGATAAGGATAATAAAAAATCCCATTGCTATACGTAGTAACAACAGGCTTCTACACTTTCTATATCTTTTTCATATTACCCAGCACCACTCTTTTAGCAAGAGTGGTGCTGGGTCGTTCGTCTTTGACCTTGGCCTACTAGCGCACTATCGTCAGTCGCTGATTGATCGGCGGCTGACCGTCCACGATCAAGCGGACAAAGTAGACCCCCGGTGCGACGTCCGTGAGGTTCAGTGGGTGCTCGGAAGCGCCCACTGGTACCAGACCGCGAACCTTAGCCACCTGACGGCCGAGGCCATCAAATACCTGGAGGTCCATCAGGGTCGAGGTCAGCACCTCAATGACAGCCGTCACCGGACCCTGGGTAGGGTTGGGCTGAAGCCGTAGCGCAAGCGCCATTGCTTCGGGCCCATCTTCATCAGGGGTAGCATATACCACCTGCTGGAAAGCAGATGGTGCCGTGACTAACTCGTCCTTCCAGTCGCGGAAAAGCGGCTGGATAGTGACGTTGCACGCCTGGCCATCGCGGACAGTAGGACCTTCTAGCGGCAATGCATAAACTACCACATCAGGATCGCGCCTGGCAGTCGAGTGGTCCTGATCAGTGACCGCAAGCGGTCCGATCAAGAACGTGTCACCACAGGTAATCGTGGCATCGAATCGCTCGACCAGCGTGTTGCTGGAGGTGAACGATAGAGACCCTACTCCATCAGCAGTGAAATCGAGCGAGACCGAAGCCTCGTCAATTTGTGCCCCGGGCGGGGTTGCCGGCAGCAGGTTAACTGGTGCCGTAATCCGCGTGCCTTCCAGAACCTGACGGTCCTCATAAGTGCCACGACCCCGGGCCACACACGATAGGCTGGCCTGCTGTGCGCCCAGTCCCAGTCGCGAGAACTGGAAGGTCAGTGTAGTGTCGTCATCCGTCACCCAGCGATCCTGCAGTTCGCGTCCGACGATCAGGCTGATCTGACCCTGGTCATTTTCAAACGTGCACTCCAGGTCGTTGACCTGGCGCTGACGATTGATTGTGACCTTGGCCTCGACGATTGCTTCCCCAAAGGGATCAATCGCCTCGAGCCCAGATAGCTCGGCACCGGGCGCGATGATCTCCACGAACAAGTCCGACAATCTAGACGTACCGCTGACGCGGTGACGACCGATTGTACAAACCGATCCATCCGACTGCACTTCATAGCCATTGCTGGATTGAAACGCAGCGCCGACCCAAACGTGCACTGAATCGGTTGTCACCTCTGACAGGTTAAAGACGTCGCCGTAGGGGGCAACGTCGCCATCAAGGCGCGGGATCAGCTGGCGGAACGGATCATTATGCTTAGACTGAACACCAGGGGTGTTCGGGTACAGCACTTGACCATTAGGATCAACTACCACCAGATGACAGGCCAGGGTCGAGCAATGAAGGTTTAGCCAGATCTGGGATCGCTGATCAGCTGTGTAGCCACTTAGATCCACAGTGAACACCTGTCGCTCGACATCTCCTTCGACTCGCTCGAAATTCGGGTCATCAAACCGCGCCAGTACCCCACCGACCAGATTAGGACGGACAGTTGGCCCGTCGCTCGAGCAGCTCATGTCCCTAATGGGGAGCTCGATCACTCTGGGCGCTACCCGCGAGTCAACCCACATGGTGTGGGTGTCATCAGGAGTAGGGCCAAAGCCGGGGCCGGTTAGGACCTGGGTAGTTTGTGGGTCGTAGTCAACCCCTTCAATTCCCGTTGCTACCACCAGATCCTCGCAAGCGGGGACGTACTGGTGAATTAACGGGAAGTTCATATTTGAAAGGTTGCGGGTCCAGGTACCGCTGGGTAGACTCTGGCCTGTTACCGTATCCGTCCCATTGACCGACCATAACCAAGATGTATAAGATCCGCCGGGCTGAGATCCCAATCCCCCAGCTTCCATCGCCAGACGATACAATCGTCCGGTTGAACAGTCGCCCATCATCCGGACGATATCAACATCCTGGCGCAGGCCATCCGCATTGGTTTCAACGTCAAAGACAACCGTGCCAATCTGGGTCGCTGATCCAATGGTCGGCGCCTGATTGACGAACGGGGCAATGTCGCCTGATTCCTCCCAGATCTGCGTGTGCAGATCCGAGTTGTTCCCCTGCGAGAGGGCGAGGTTGTTGGTAAGCATGGCGAACATTCCTGCCGCCAGTGCGATCATGAAACGTGCCATGAGGGTATGGTTAGCAATCTACAGACTCCGTTCGGGCTGTAGAAAAAAGTATAGAAAGTGTCAAAGGACCAGACCAGAACACATCAGTGCCCAGATCCAATGACCTTGACACTAACATGGTTTGGTTACATAACTATTAAACCATAGTTTTATTAACCATGTAGCAAAAACAGCCTTGACAGACTGTTCAATAGTTGTATAGATAATGATTTAGAACTCCACTATACCTCCCCCAGCATCATTTAGAATATTGATTGTAACATCTGCGCTGTGTGTATTGTTATTATCATCACCGATGGCTGTAAGAATTTTCTTACCACGAGGCATTCTGTTTTGAAGTATGAATTCAACGTTTTGTGCACCACCACAATTGCCGGCACTACAATTAAATTCTAGATTAGAAGGATTGGTTGTAAAACTGCCAGTACCCAAATCCGAGGAACTAAATGTAACGTCAATTTGTCCGTTGTAACCGGATCCTACATCAGGTATGACACGAAATTCTGGTATTGCATCACCGGTTACCCCAGGAACAGTAATTGTTGGTGGGGTTGGGCTAATAATTAATAGTCCATTAAACCCATCCACTGGGGGGAGGTCTTCGCTACAGTCAATTGCAAAGGTATACGGTTGACCAGATTGAACGTCTTTAAGATTGTCTGGACCAATATTAACAACATATCCTGGAACAGGCTCGACAACTAGACGAAACCTTTGTGAATCACCAACTGGAATCGGTTCAGAATGTGAATCAGATTCACCTTGGTCCAGTGATCCAGTTAAAACAATATTATTACCATTACCCCTGATCAGTTCGAAATCAACCTCTTGACTACAACTGGACTGAACATTTACAGCTGTATTTGGTCCGGCCCCGGCATTGTAATTACCCTGAACTAATAACTGTCCAGACGCCAGTACTTCCGGAGTGATTAATACGCTAAATATTTTCTGGGTAGTTGTTAATTCATCAACAAAATCGTCAGGTACTAGCTCATAGGCGATTCTCCCTGGATTTACAGAGTCGCGCCTAGTAGTTTCATTATTTAAATACAGACCCTGATAATCAAGCCCGTCGGGTACGGCGGTAGGTTCTTCTAGGATAAATTCGATGGTATCTCCAGCTGATACTCCGATTAAAGTGTCAGATACGCCGTTATCGTCATTAAAAGCAACCTCTTTCTCTTGTGGAACAATTGAAGGAGGCACAGCCCGGAAAGTTTTAGTTTCGGTAGTTAGATCTTCATCAGCTCCAACCGCATTTAATTTATATACCACCTCAATATCTCCAGTTATCGGCGTACCCACCCTAGCTGTGGCCGCAAACAGAACATCAATGGCAGACATATGCGATCGGGTTGAAAATCCACTGGTAGGATATTCGCAGTCAATTATTAGCCGCTGACTACCTCTTACCAGCACCTTTGTGTCCAAGACAACCTTATTGGCTGCAGAATCATATGTAACATCTGGATCAGTTATATCAATAGGTCGCATTGCTTTTGGCCAACCGGTATTACATGATTTATAACCTGGGGTTAATTGAACTTGCAAATTAATTTTATCGCCATCTTCTAGATCAGCGGTACTTACTTGAATTGATGGTATTGCTCCGTCTGATTGATTTGAACTAGTTGACAATGCATTGTTTGTAGTTAATGTAATTACTGGGTTATCGTTACTATCCGAATACGCAAAGGCCGAGGCGGTACCAGTACCGGCATCATTAGTACACGAAACTTTGTACTCCATCGAGTTTAAAGCGCTGAATTGTCTGCTACCTGAATTGGCCAGACCAGAGACAGTATTTATAGCGTCAGAATGTCCATAAATATGTTCGGAAATTTGACAAGAATCTGCGTCTTCGCTGGTCCAAGTAACTTCAATATTGTTAGGAGTTCTGCTTGAAAATAATCCTGATGCTGGTTGGGTTACTTGGGCACTGACAACAGGGACTGATCTTCTAACATCAACAGTCAATTCATTAACTAAATCCGGAGAACCACTGGACTCTTGCCAGCTGCCGTCATTATCAACCACACATTCCCATTTATACTCTTCACAGAAACCATCGACTTCGTTTTCACACAGACCCCGGACCTTTTCATAAGGGCGCTCGATTTGTGTTGAAATTAATTCAAAGTCATAACCATCTGATGCTGAAGGGGCTTTTAAATTATATGTTCTAGTTGCATTTGACAAGTTGGCTGGCGGACTGTAACCATTAGTTGGAATTGGCCATTCATAACTCATTCTACCCCAGCTACTGTCATGATCACCAACACGTTCCAATCTGAATCCCGACGCTACTTCACGACCACATGTTTGCCATTGACTTACCGATCCTTCATTGCCTTCAGTGCGGTAATACCCTTTGGCAATAACATCAAATGATTGCGTTTTATCAACTGAAATAGACGCTCGTGATCCAACTGAATTTGTATCTATGGTAACGCTAGGAGTTTGAGCATACAAATAAGCACTACAACCTAAAATCGCAACTACTGCTAATAGAATTTTGAATACCCTGTTTCGTTTAAAATTTAAGAGTTCCATATTTCGTTTTGGTTACATTCAATTTCAATGACTTTATTATCAGGTACGGTTACTGGTATTGGCTCTGTAGAAGACATAGTGACTAGCCCATCCGTCCAGCTACCACGACACTGATCGGCATTAGTAGATGACCATTCTACCCAGATAGTTTCGCCTGGTTGTAATTCAGTATCAGGATCTATTGCTGGACCGCCATTGCTTCGAGAAACGATCAAATCAACCTCGGGCAGATCACGCCAGGTATGGATCCTAAAGATCATCTCTTCGATATCACCGTTTGAATTCTTTACCGCCGTTAACTGACTGGCAATAGTGTTAATCATACCTTCATTACCGTCGCCTAAATTATCTGAAAAGGCTTGGTATTTATTGGATTCCCTACTACTAGTTATCATCATACCCACTTGTCGTCCGTTTTCATAAATAAAGGGGTTTTGTTGAGTTGGAATCAGCCTAAACGGAGATTGACCACAATTTGCCGTTGCATTATCTAAACCATCAACACTAAATACCCTAAATTCAAGCTCTGGGTCTAGGGCCGAACAATGAACCGTAACGGGAATAGTCTCGCCAGCGGTTGGATCTACTATCAAAGTGACTCGTTCAGTACCAGACCGATTTCTAAAACTAGGGTTAAATTCTGGATTATTTGTATCTGGCTCCAGGCTTAGCTGTCGAATAATGTTCCTATAACTGTATTCGGATTCAAATCCATAATCAACTTCCTTAGAGCTGTGATCGGTTACAAAGTTTTGAGTTTCTACATCTATGAAATAAGTTCCTGCAATAGTAGGTGCGGTGCCTTTGATAACTGCATTTGAATGAAAATCTGATTTTGGTAGGCCTGAATAATTATTATAAACATAATTACCAAGTTCTTCGGTGACATAAGGACCACTTTCAGGTAAATTCAATACTTCCACACAACCTCCCCCAGAACATCGTTGATGACGACCTTCGGGTAGACCAGCGCCAGGGCGATGCGAAGTTATGTTTGCTCGTTGGCCGTTACTGGCAGTAATTGCGCCAGCCGAAAAGGCTTGTCTTTCAAGGACATATTCACTATAGATGCTATTTTCGCCATAAAATGCGGAGTCAGGATTGGCAGTAGCGACATATTCAAAATTAGCACCAGGGGCCACTGTCAAGGTATCGGGCGCAACATCAAATTCAAATTGTTCTTGTGGTTCGCAAGCATAAGTGGGTATTCTTAAATCAGCATATAAAGCTGACATTAATTCCTCAGCCCCATTTGCATTGTCTAATGAAGATTGCTCTGTTAACACACGTGAAACTAGGTTGACTCTGTTACTGTCAATTGGTATTTCTAAATTAAATTGGGTTTCAAATACAGTGTCATACGGGGCACGACCATCAACTTCGAAATAGACATCATAAAGAGCTTGCGCAAGATCCCACCATTCTGGACTCATTTTATTTAGATGTTCAACATCTTCATAGCTGTTACTATTCATGGCCTCAATTGTTCTTGTTATATGCATCCAAAACTCTCTATATTCATTATCAACCAAACCATTTATTTCTTCTCCTGGCCAAGTATTACTCAAACTTCTGTCTAAAAAGTAAATTCTACTAGCTCGATTGTATGGAGGTGACGCATGATCGCCTTGGTCATGTATATTATAGAGATAGTTCATTACATCACTATCTATACCAGAGATATCAAAATTAACATTCATTGTTGACGCATTGACAGAACAAGACAATGTTACTTCTGCACCAGAAAAAGTGTTTCCATCAGAAACATCAATGATCCCAAAACTTCTCAATCTATCAACGAGTTGATCATTAAGTTTACAAGTCAAATTTGAATCAGAACAGTCGTAAGTTTCCGAAAAAGCTTGGGCTTCAACTGGCTGACTTTGCTCAAAGTAAAAAAATCCGACGATCATGGCGGCGATTGTAAACACCGATACTGCTGAATGTAATTTATTGTTCGGCTTCATATGGTTTATTCCAGGATACACTAACTTCACTGCCAGTTTCGATCGGAACTGCAATTACACTAACTGATTGATTGCCATTCTGCGCGCTGTAATAATAGGTTTGCCCATCATCTGGGGTAGTGTAATCGGTATCAGTCACAGCTAACAAATCCTCGGTTTTTGAAACTAGCTGATCCAGGGCCTGTTCTGGCGTCAGGGTGCTGCGATAATTTATACTAGTGGTAGTGGTTTGACTGCCAAAATCAGAACGGTTAACACCAATTACTTCGGCATTATTTGGGACTAAATCTGAGATACCGAAACTGTCCAGATCATCAGAAGTTACTTGCCCAGGATCGCTAAACCGCAGGTTTTGATTGGTGCGTTCGCCATAGGTTGAAGTCTCGATCGTGGCTGGTTCCAAGTCTGCATTTTCCCCACCGCGCAACACTAACCACAATATCAAACCTACAATTAACAACACGACCAATGCCAAAACCGCAAAACTGTATTTGGTTAACTTTCGGGATAACACCATTTGGTTCATAGTATAGCGATAATGTTAGTAAATGCTGTTTGGAGTGTTGATAACTAGGAATCTATGGGTTACTGACTATGTAGTAGAGCTGAAATCAGGCAATGGATACAACACCTCTTGCAATACCACCTGACCATTTTGGCCGCTTTGTAATTTAAATTGAACAGTAGAGGTGATTTCGTAAATTGTAGTTTCAACAAGGTCTGTGCTTCCATCAGAATCATGATCAAAATCAATTTCTACTTTATTAAATTCGATTAAACGCGAGTATAGCGTTATATTTCCGTCATTGATTGTATAATTTCCCCCGGATTGCAAAGTTAATTTAGCATCATCATCATCAATGTCATTAACTGAAACGAATGCAGCGCCGCCTGGAATATCGCCGGTAGCATCCACATTACATTTATTAGTTGATTTACAATTATCAGGAAATAAATTGTCGGAATTAGCAATATTACTTCCCAATAATTCTAGTCGGGCTGAATCACGGTATGCCCTTATTGCCTCGATACCCTCGACCGCTAGATACGAAGCGGTTGTTTGTTCGGCAGCATAGCGTTGCGCCCGCATCGAATCAAACATAACCGACGTAGCAGCAACAGACACAGTCAAAAATACCGCTATGGCCACTAGGGTTTCGACCAAGGTAATACCTGAATCAAGGCCTGTTCTACGGTTGTATTGACGGTATTTCATATAAATTATTTATTAGTAGTTATCATACCGTCTTTGGGTTACTAGGGTTTGATAGGTTACCTCGCGAGCGTCAGGAAAATCACCTTTGGCCGTAATAGATATTAAGGCATGAGGCTGTTCAATGTCAGAACCCGAGTCATAACGATCATCCCCCGATACTGCTACATCAAAATTGGTAATAATAATGTTTGATGGAGACAGCGGAATTTCTGGACTGCTACCCCCTAAGTCTCTGGTTAGTTTAAGTTGGTTGTTGTCTGCTCTTAAACTATATGCTTCGCCTGGGGTAATTATGTCAGTTTTGAAACTAAATGCTCCAGAATTCCAATTATAGTCGTATCCAACCCGTGCGTTTCGGGCAACATCCTCTAATACTAAATCCATAGCTTGTGACACTTGCTGTTGTTGACGAATTTCACGATTTGACCGCAAAACCGACACGGTCGCTGATGACGAGACCATAACCACAATTAAAAATAATGCCATAGAGACAATCAATTCCACTAAAGAATAGCCATCATTGATATTTTTGCCTTGCAAACGATTAATTGTGTTTTGAAGCTTTAGGATCATAATTTATTTAACGTAAATTCCCCCACTGGCGTCAATTACTACAAACTGATGATTGCCACTGGGACGATCGGCGGTGTCAATTATGATCTCTACCCTTTCAACCTCGAAAATGTCTTCTCGATTGTTTATTAGGATCAAATCATCAGTACTTGAATTAAAATTATTGATATACTCTGGATCATTACTATAACCGCAGTTTTTAGCAGCAGATATTCTAGGCTGTAATAAAGGTCTAGAGTAAATTATAGACGGATTAAAGCTCGGTGTATCAGGCTCGATACAAAAGTCGGAATCCCCAATGTAGATTGGCGGCGTTGCACCGTGATAATCGTCTGAACAAAAGGTTGGATTAGATCCTTCACCAAAAAAACATACTTGCTTAACGACAAGAGGGCTATTCAATTTAATTGGGAAGATTCCATCTTGTTCGGACGAATCCGTATAATAACCATCTTCAATACTGTCGACAAATTGCACAAATTTAGCGTCGTGTTTGTTGGTTAAATCTAAGTATATACCACGATCATAATCACTATCTGCAGTTGTGACTAGCACATCAGTAGCTTGTGATTGCTGTTCGCGGAATAAAATAGCCAGTTCATGCGCGGCATTTTTCAGCCTGACACTCTTGTTGAAATCCTGCTGTGACACCACAATCACCCCGCCCAGCATGGCCATAATTGCGATTGACACCATTAACTCAACTACTGTGAATCCAGCCGATTCCGATTGGATATTTATCTCATTAGTTGAATGAAGGTATTTGGCTAGCCATTTAATCATATTATTTAATTTATTCATTGAACGCGGCGACACCAAGTTTATTAATCTCTTCGAATGGGACCCGGTATTCAAACGCTTTTAAAATAGCGTCTTCGCGCATGGTTAACATCCCGTCGCGTCGGGCCGCATCATAGATCTCGCCCTCGTTCGGGTCTTTTAATAAGATCTCATCAATTTCGCGCGTCATACGCATTACTTCAAATACCGCTTGACGACCAGATGTGCCTTTGGGACAACGGGCGGTTGGTTCTATCCCAAGCACAAATTCAGGGTAGGTAATATGACTACGATATTCTGGCGCCAGATCTTCGAATTCGCTATCAATAATTTTTTTGACTGATCCCTCAATCGGAATTTTACGCCCGGTACCTTTACAAATTTTTTGAATCAACCGCTGACCGATTGCCAATTTCAAAGTTGGTGCGATTAAATATGGGTCGACCCCCATGTCTACCAGTCGAGGGATTACGCCGGTTGCGGAATTGGTGTGAATAGTAGACAGCACTAGGTGGCCAGTTAGAGCCGCCTGGACCGCTAGTTGCGCAGTTTCCTTGTCGCGAATCTCACCCACCATAATAATGTCGGGGTCTTGACGTAAAACGGTACGTAATCCCGAGGCAAAGGTATAGCCAATATCGCCATTAACGGCTGACTGCGAAACGCCAGGAATTTGATATTCGACTGGGTCTTCTAGCGACAGGACGTTCTTGGTCTTGCGATCAACTTGTTCCAGCATGGTGTATAACGTAGTTGATTTACCTGATCCAGTCGGTCCCGAAATCAGAATTAATCCATAAGGTTCATCAATTGCATTTTTAATCAACTCCAGATTGCGCTGTGACAATCCCAGAGAAGTTAAATCGCTGACATTACGACTAGATTCTAATAATCGCATTACAATTTTTTCACCAAATGATGTGGGGAATGTCGAGACCCGAAAATCAATTTTATGACCATCAATATGGGCACTGAAACGACCATCTTGTGGTTTACGTTTTTCGTCAATTCGCAGATTTGCCAGAATCTTTACCCGGGCAACAACAGCGGCATGAGTAGCTGCCGGCAGAGCCAAACTTTGTTTAAGAGCACCATCAACTCGAAAACGAACCTTGGTTTCGGTTTCGTAGGGCTCGATATGAATATCAGAAGCATGATCTTCTTTGGCATGACGAATAATGGTAGCTACAATTTTAGTAACGGGGGCAGCATTAGCATCCGGTTCACTGTCAACTGCATTTTCAACTGGTTTATCAGGTTCAAGGATTAACTCGCCCTCTAATTCAGACAAGGCTGATCCAACTTCGTTAATTAATTGATCAACTGATCCGGTTGCCTGATCAAAATCCAATTTGGTAACTACTAGTATTTTGAACGATAGCCCTAGGGACGAGGTGATAAAGTCCATGACCTCGCGAGCCCCTTCGCTATGAGGATTAACAAATCCAACTACTAGTTCATGATCTTTTTTATCCAGGGGAATAATGCTGTACAGTTCAACTGTTTTGGCTGGAACCATCTTCAAGACTTCTTCTGAGATACTGTTGCCTGTAATCCGCTTACCAGGGAAATTATAGAATTGAGATTTTATTTCCAAAACTTGATCCTGGGTAATATTAATTTCATCAAAGGCAATCTCGTAGTAATCGCCCTTTTCTACTTCCGAGCGAACTGTACGGTATTGCTCGGGGGTCAAAAAACCTTTTTCATTGGCAAAATCTAGGATTGATAGTTGTGTTTCCAGTTCTACCATAAATTACTAATTTTTAGTGTCACAAATTAAAACGAAGGTACATTCCCATTAAATGCCGGGACCTGATTATTTGAATTTGTTGCGGGTGCAGTTGAGTTTGGCGAATTAGTCGATGCTTGATTGGTTGAAGTCTGATTAGTCGCTTGTGTTGGGCTAGATTGTGGTACAAATGTGTTATTAGTTGGAATCGTGGTGTTTCGCTGCTCGATAATAACACGAGCATCAATTGGTGAAAAAGGATTAGAACGACCAGCTTCAATTTCACTTAATTCGACAGTGTTATCTTGCAATTGTTGAAATTCTGGATTATCTAGAACCTGAGCTTGTGATAAATCTATTTGTTGCAATTGCTGGATTTGGTTTATAAATAATGTTTCCGACTGGGCCAGGTTTTGATCTATTGGCAAACCAGAGTCAACTACCAATTCGGAATCTGTACGCGAAAAGGTATCGCCTATTGATGGCATTAGTACAATTAAGATGACAATAACAATTGCAACTGCACCGATTATAATTAAGTGTTTCTTTTTCATAACGTTTTATAGCTTAAGTTCCTAGCCAATAAGTTCGTAATACTACTTGGTAGTTGTTCAAATTGGTACCAGATTCGCTGTTTGCGTTTTCTGAATTGTCTACAGTCACAGATTGAATGTCAGTTAAGCGTAAATTATTTTCGAGACGGGTTAGAAAATTTTTAAATTCGTCATAGTTCCCGGTAGCTGACAAGGTCATATCTACTGAGGAATAATCAGCTCCTGACTGGATTGAAGAGGTGTCGTCGCCTGTGTCTTCGGAATTCTCACTATCAGAACTTTCGTTACTGGTGGTTGTGTCAGCAAAAGAGAATTCTTCGATTTCTATCCCGGTTGTATCAGCAATTGAAGACACTTCGATCGTTAGTCGAACTGTATCAATATTTCGCGGTAGAAACTTCTCGAGCCGATCTCTTTTTTGTGCATCAATTGATTCTAGCTGCTCTTGCAAATCATTTCTAAGTTCGGCTAATTCATCAGCTTGCTGGAGGGCGGTTTCATAAGACTCGGCTTCGGCCTTTAGAGTTTGATAAACCTGGTACTCTGAGCGAGTATAAGACAGAGTCAAACCAATGGCTACAATTATTAAAACAATTGAAAGTATAAATTTATTCATAGATATTAATATTAACAGCTGCAACCGATTCGGGATTGTCCAATTGATTTTCTGATTGATCTAATAGGGCTAAATCAATTAGAAATGAATACTCAAAAGATATAAAATCTTCTTCGTTTCGATTAAATTCAGTAAAAATTGGATTGGAAATAAATGAGCTTTTAGTAAATTCGTCTGATTGCAAAGCTAAAGCCTCAAAATTATACGCTTCACCCTCGCCTGACACTTTAATAGTATTATTGTTGTCGTATCCTACCTGGGCGGTTTTTAACTGTACCGTAGTTAGAACATATGATTCGATTTCTTCAAATACCGGACTTATTTCCTGGTGTTGATTTAATAGCTGATTCACCGCCGCCAACCTTTTATCAAATCGATTTAGTTCAGCAATTTCTTCAGGAGCGTAAGTTTGTTTAGCATCACTTAACCTCGCTTGACGTTCGGCCAATTCGTCGGTGGCCAGATTTTTAAACAGAAATGAAAACAAGGCTCCAGCAACCGCTAGTACAAAGATTACTGATGCAACAAATAAAGCGGCATTCAAATAAGCGCGAATTCGGTCAATATTACGCCGAGCGCTTTTTTTCTCATCTTGCTTTGGGATAAAGCTAGGAGTTTTTGGTTCAGAGCTCATGAGTCTAGCAATATCATACCACGCACATGTAAAACTAAATTACGGTTGTTAACAAGTTAAATATTTTGATACTGCCTATAGCAAGAAAAGGTTAAAATTATCCAACAAATCTAGTTTGGGAATACTGACAATTATATACCCGGTAATTAAGTATGGCCCAAATGGCACCGCTGACTTCATTCCCAACTGTTTGCCAGAAGACTGATTCGGCATAAGTTTCTGCCCCGCTAGAATAATTAGCGACACTGCAGCCCCAATCCAAAAAGCTAGTAATACCGCCGTCGCACCAGCCGATAGACCCAATAACCAGCCGATTGATAGTGATAGTGTCCCATCAGCAAATCCCATTCCTCGACCTTTGGTAATTGCCCATAATAACCAGAAAAATCCGGCTAAAATTGGTCCGGCTAGTAATTCCAAAACGGTTGGATAGGTTGGCAATAAATGGATAGGATCAAAAAACAATAATAGAAAAGAAATAAGGATTAAAGGAAGAGATAGTTCGTGCGGAATAATAAATTGATCCAAATCAATTAATGCAATCATGATCATTATCAACGCTATTATTGAACTTACGACAAATCCAGACCAGCTGGCAGCACTTAGCCAGATAGCAACTAATATTGCCGCTGTAGCGACCTCAACCAAGGGATAACGCGGTGATAATCGACTGTGACACGCCGAACATTTCCCCTGCTGCCATAACCACGACAATACAGGGATTAAATTTTTTGCCCGCAGGGTTTGTCCGCAGGTAAAACATTTAGATCGTCTGGCATTCTGCCGACTAGTCCCCCACCGCCCTGCGGTAGCATTTAAATACGACCCTACGATTAATCCAAATATTCCTATAAAAATAATTACCAGTAAGTCCATTAATCCAACTTAACAGAAATACGGCAGCCCTAGGGGTGACAGTCACCCAGCGAGTTTATTTTTTTGAGGTATAATTTTTTATATTTTCCTTCTCTGTTGTAGTCAGATTTCTGTTCAAATCTTCCAAATATGTAGTCGGTAGATCAATCGGTAAGTCATTGTCAACAATTTTGTATCTGGCAAATCTGCGATTATGCGCACTCCCCCATTTCCAATCTTCTGCCTTATCTACTAAATTTGCCCTTTTTGCATTTCGTTCAATATAGCGAAGTAGATTGTAAAAATACTTATCGTCTCTAATATGAAAAGATTTATAACGACCTTGGTATAAATGACCAAATCCCACTTGACTATACTTAGATTTAAACCTTTTAACGTGAGTATTGGTTAGTCGGCGCATAAAATTACCTAATTCACCATTAATTTGTGGTGACACTAAAAGGTGCCAATGATTAGGCATTACGCAAAAACCCAAGACTTTGACATTGAACAAATCTTTGGTTTCATCAATTAATAATAGAAATTCTTGATAATCATTATTATCTTTAAAAATTTTAATCTTGTTATTTGATCGATTTAATACATGATAATACTCGCCTGCAATATCTGTTCTAGGTAAGCGGCCCATCAATCTAATTATACAACATATTTTTAATACTGCTGGGTGACTACTGGGTGACTGTCACCCAGCAGTATTAGCAAGTTTCAAAGGTTGAGTTGGGATTGGTGCTAGTGACGCAAATTTGTTGATTACCTGATAACTGGGCGCTTACCTGATAATGTTGGTTGGTGCTAGAGCAACTATAGTAATCAAAATTAATCGAAGACACGTAAGCCTCTTGAGCAATTTTTTCACAGACTCGATCATAATTGCCATTATTAACCTGATGTAACATAGCAATGGCTGGCACAGAGGATATAAAACTAATTAGGCGACTGTCTTCAGCATCCGCAATTGTTTGGACTGAGAAGATGCTAAAAATAGCGACTATGCCCAGAATAAACAGCAGGGTCAGTAATTGCAGACTGGAACGAACGCTTTTACGAGTCATTTATAGCCAAGTATAACCGAAGACTTTGACCATCCTTTAACCAGCCGTGGATAAAGTTGTGTGTTCGAAAATTATTATACAATGAACTTAGCAATCCGCTGGGTGACAGTCAATTATTGTGTCACTTATTGCACTATCACCTATTGCAAAATTGTGGGTGGCTGTCACCCATTGCACCTTTTGCACTACAAACATTCTGCGACGACCCCAGTACCACCACCAGTCGCCTCGCCGGTTCCCCGATACCCTGATGAATCCGCACACCAATTTTGAGATATCCCATTTTCATCTAAATATTCTACAGATACTGCATACGAGCCTCCGTCCTCCCCTACTGCACATGTGGCCTCAATCCCTTCTGATTCTGCACCTAAAACAATTTCAGATACATTATATTCATTAGCTGTATCTGAGTTGAAGATACTTATAGTATCACCAGTAGAATGGTCGCAAACCAATGGATCAGCAGCAACAGCTGTTCCAAACCCGCTGTTTTGACCGCGGTAAAATTCACTCTGACCAGTTAAGTTAGCTAATGATGCCTTAACTGCGGCTTCTGAACCACTACTCCTGGCATCGCCGAGTGACCCCAATACAATGCTACCAATAATTCCGATGATGGCAATTACTACCAATAATTCTAGCAAAGTAAACCCTTTTTTGTATATATCAACCTTCATTATTTATTAAGTATACAACAAAAAAACCACTGAAAGTGGTTTAAATGTAATTACTATGAATTAGATTGTACAGTCTGCGTCACCAGATCCAATTCCAACAGCAGCTTGTTCGCCTCCGTAACCTGATGAGTCAATACAGTAGAAATCACCGCCCAATAATGGAGAAGATATGGCATACCCAGTACCTGTTGAAACACATGTAGCGGTTCCACCACCGTTTTGTGAATTAACTTGAGTTATCGCATTATTAAAAGCGTCAGTAGCAAACATGTCGGTATTACAACCAACACCCGCAGCTCCGTAAGTATTATCACCCACACCACTATAGTATAGCTCTGCCTGAGCTCGCATGTTGTTTAGAGATGATTGAACAGATGCATCTGAACCAGAGGTTCGAGCTGAGTTCAATGAAGCCAGAACAACAGAGGCCAAGATTCCGATGATGGCAATTACTACCAACAGCTCGATCAAGGTGAATCCCTTGTCCTTAGCTTTAAAGTTAAGAGTTTTCATTTAATTAATTAATTATATTTTTAATATTGAAGTGCATTTAACACTATCAATTCGAATTGATCATGTTTAATGATCTGATATTAAGTATACGGGGTTTATAAACATGTCCAGAACTCGACTGTGTATAACATTGCGTAGCACGTAGCACGTAGCACGTAGCACGTAGCACGTAGCACTATAAACAATAGTTCAAACCGATAAATTAACGACAAATAGTTGGTAGCATTTAATTCCAGATTGATGAAGTGATAAATTTTGGCAAGAGGCTGCTGAAATATGAGGCATCTAGAAATTTGTGCCGGAGCCTTGTATTAATAAGGTGAACAAACAAATTACTGATAAAAATGACAATATTTATACCAGATTGATGAAGTTCTTGATAGCGAGCTAATGTAAGGATAGGAGATTTGGATAAAATGCGCGGCGCTAGGTTTTTTGGACTAGAGCGGTATTCATTTATACCGCGATATAACAAAAAACTGCAGTAACAAAGCAGTTTGCCAAATCTTAAATGCCGGTGGAGATGTTGTAAATTGGGAACAATACCGCCGCCAACAACGTCCCTACCCCGATTCCTAAAAATACTATCATCGCTGGTTCGATCAAATCAACCAACGAATCCACCGCCCGGGTTACCTCGTCTTTGTAGTATTTCGACAAAGTACCCAGAATAGTGCCGATTTTACCACTTTCTTCGCCAACACGGATCATTTGAACCAATACCCCTGGGATATAATCCGGGTAATTTGACAATGCATCTGAGAGCGACTTCCCAGACCTGACTTCTTCGATTGAATCAGAAATTATACCAGCATAAACTTTATTGCCGATGACTTCTCGGGAAGTTTCCAAGGCATGAAGCATCGAGATACCAGATGAGAGCATGGTATGCATATTATCAGCAAACCGCGCCAGATAAATTTTACGATATAGATTGCCGACAAAAGGAGTATGTAGGGCAAATACCGTTAGACGCTCGCGGTTAGTCGGTTGACGCAAAAAGTAAATTAATCCAGCGACAGCAAGTATTAGCAGCGTCAGCAGAATAAAACCATAATTGACTAGAAAGGCACTGGTTCCTAATACAATTTTAGTATAAACCGGCAAATCCTGACCTGATTCAGTCAAAATTACCCCAATTTTAGGAATAATGTAGGTCAGCATCAAAATCATTACGATAAAGAAGGTAAAGACCACAAATACCGGGTAAGTTAAAGCGCTTCGAGCCTTGCTGGCCAGTTCATAATTGCGCTCGAGGTATTCGGCCAGGTATTGAAAGGTTTGTGGCAGACGACCAGTCTCTTCGCCCGAGGCGATCATATTGACATAAAATTTGGAAAATACTTTAGGGTGTTTAGCCAGACTGACCGAGAGTTGCTGGCCGGCTTCCAGATCAGCGACAATTTCTTCAAGGATTTCTTTGAGGCGAGGATTGTCAACTTCTTCGGACAATAACGAGAAAATTCGCAGGGTTGAAATATTGGCGTTAAACAGTGTGGCCAGCTGTCGCGATAATAGTACGACGTCTTTGGTTTGAACGCGGTTTATTATATTAAATTCCAGCTCGCCCAGGGATTTTTTTTCTGTGATTTTAGAGACTACTAAACCAGATCCACGCAGAGCACGCAATGCTGCCTCGCGGTCATCAGCTTCGTAGACCCCTTTTGTAGGAGCGCCGTCAGCAGTAGTAGCAATGTATTCAAATTTCATAAATTATTTTAGGTAGCGCTGAAAAATAGCGGGATTATGGGCATAACGCATGGCAGCGGATTCTTCGACCTGGTTATTTTTTACCAGCTGGGCCAAGGATCGATCCATGTCAATCATACCCTGATCCATGCCAGTTTCGATTACCGACCGCAATTCATGGGTGCGTTCATCACGAATCAAGTTGGCTACGGCAGCATTGTTAATTAGCAACTCATAGGCTGGCACTACACCTGATTCGTTGCTGGGGATTAACCGTTGGGACAAGATACCCGACAGCGCGGCTGACAACTGTGATCGAATTTGGCGTTGTTGACCGGTCGGAAATACGTCAATAATTCGATCAATAGTTTGCGGGGCGTCGTTTGTATGCAAGGTCGCAAATACCAAGTGACCAGTTTCGGCTGCAGTAATGGCCGATGAAATCGTATCCAGATTACGCAGCTCACCCAACATGATTACGTTGGCATCCTGTCGGAATGCCGAATGCAGCGCCTGGTCAAAACCATCAGTATCAAGACCAACTTCACGCTGATCAATAATTGATTCTTTTTGCACGTGAATATATTCGATTGGGTCCTCGATAGTCAGAATGTGTTCTTGTCTGGTGGTATTGATTAGATCAATCATCGCCGCCAAGGTAGTTGTTTTACCCTGACCGACTGGTCCTACTACTAGAAAGAATCCTTGTTTTTGAAGGGCAAAATCTTTAAGGATCTCGGGCAAGCCAAGTTCTGATAAAGAAGGAATTTTGCGTGGGATATAGCGCAAAGCGATGCCTACCCCACCACGTTGAATAAAGGCATTACCCCGAAATCTGGTAATATCATCGGCTGAATACGAATAATCAAGCTCTTTATCTTCTAGGAAGCGGTCTTTTTGTTCTTTGGATAGCATTAGGGTTAAAAACTCCAAAGTATCACTGCCGCTAAGCACCGGAAGATTTTGTAATGGGATCAGGGTTCCGGCGACTCGAATAGTAGGATGTCTGCCGATCGAAAAATGAACGTCAGAAGCCGCTTGCGAACGGACAATCTCGATTATTTGATCTAGTGTCTGTTTGTAGTTCATTTAAATGTTGTGAATGTATTTAAGTGCGAGTCCCGCTGCAACGGCATATTCAGGACCAGTCTCTACCAGTAGTTTATCAAGAAATTCCGGCGCTTCGGCATTTATGAATGGTTGACAAATAGTTATTTTGGAATCCAATGTTTTTGCAACATATTCTGGCAACCCATATAACAGTGAACCACCCCCGCATAAATAAATAGGCAGTGATTTTTCATCACTAAATTCAGCCCGAACCCGACGAATGTCAGCTACAATTTTATCAATTTGTGCTTTTAAAGCATCGCCCACTGGCAATCCATCTAGATCAGCTAATTTTAAATTTCGTTTAAGTTTCTCGGCCTTGGCAAAATCAATGCCCAGACTAGTCTGTAACACTTTGCTAAATTCAACCCCACCATTGAGTTTTTTATGAGCCGAAATGATTTTATCACCCTCAATGGCATAAATTTTAGTATAGCGGGCGCCAATATCAACAATTATAGCCTGATCGACATTGTGACCAATCGCGGAACGCATCACGGAATAGGCTTCCAGTTCGAAATAAGTAACTGGTAATTCTAGATTATTAAGCACTGTTTTATACGTATCAATTATTTCTTTATTTATCACAAAGGCCAACACATTCCGAGTGACATTGTTTTGAGAAATCGGTTTAGCATCAGGTTTTTGATCTTGCGGTTTATCAATTACTTGCCAATCAATATAAACCTGTGAAATCGGAACAGGAATTTCGGATTTAAGCCTGGCATGAACTAGTCTATCGAGCTCGGCATCATTATTGCCAGCTTTTATCTGCAGGGGTACTACCAAAGTGGCAGACAGCGGTATTGCCACCGCGACCGCCTCGGGATTATTAATCGGCGTATTGGCTAGCAAAGCGGTTAGAGCCTGTTGTAGTTTGGGGGCATCAAGGTTGGCCACAAATCCAGCGGGTTTTTCAACAAGGGGTCCCAAGTCTAATTCCCCATAATTACCTAGCTGCACTTTGCCTTTGTCTTCGATGAATTGAACTAGCTTGATCGATGATGACCCTAGTTCGATACCAACCGAAGTAATCCGATGACCTTGACTGGCTTGTTTAATTGCCTTGAAAAATGATTGCAATTTGGGCATATGAAAGTGCTAGAATTAATAATAATGATACCACGGACTTGGCAAGAGGTGTCGGGTAGTTTGTGTACAAGCCTGGTTCGACCAAATCATTTCTACCTAGTTGATTATCAATACCACCAGAAACTGGTAATTAAAACTAAATATAGTTTGAATTTAACTGCGGTAAATCAAATCACCAACCTAATTGCTGACGACCTTAATGTTCAGATTCAGGAACTATATCCGCTGGAGCAAAATTGGACGATTACGCCAGTGCCACTATATTGGTTATCACGTTTAAAACGACAATTTTGTTTAAATTCAATTATTTGCAAAAAAGTAGCTCATAGATGTGGTCTAAATTTTGCCAAACTACTGAGCAATACCTCGCCACAAACCCAAGGTCAGTGCCGTGATCGCGCCTCGCGGATTAAAAACGCCCAGCATAAATTCAAGCTACGTCGTCAGATTAAGGTACCACGAAATATTATTATATTTGATGATGTCGTTGCCACTGGATCGACCATGAAGACTTGCGAGAAATTGCTGAGGCAAAAAGGTGCGAAAAATATTATTTGGTTATCGCTGGCCCATTAGATACCTTTATATTTGAATAGTTTTAGATATTTTCATCTTGTAAACCTTGTCACACCAGTTTAGGGTTCGCTATTGCCTCCAGGCGGACTGTGTCCGCCGTAGGGAGCTATGGCGACCGAAGCCAGTGAGTGAGGCCTGCCTTCCGCAGGCAGGGATTGGAACCCTCGGTACCAATAAAGGTACGCTTCCTTAGCAGGGAAGCCCATTTTTACCCGACACACCAATGCGGAGGAAGAGGGATTCGAACCCTCGAGGCCCGTAAAGGCCTACTTCCTTAGCAGGGAAGCCCATTCGACCGCTCTGGCATTCCTCCGCATTGGTGTCTGGGCGAGCCACTATACGCAACTCTCCAATGTTGACTAATATATCGCAACTAAAAACATCAAGCCACTTTAACCTCGAACATTTGCTCTAGCCGACGTATATCAGCTAATAATTTTGAACGATCTGAGTTGTGTAGTAAAACCTTGGCAATACTACGACCACCATGTTTGGCAAATTTGGCCTTGTCACCTGATCGCGCGGGCTTGGACAGAAATTTAACAAAAGATTCAAGAGTTTTCATTTTTTGAATCCCCTTGACCGAGGTGATTTTCCCTTCTGATTTTGCATATAGTTTCATTGCAGCGGTATAACCTTTAACCTTGCGCTGAATTATTGGTTTGCGACCCATTCTAATTCGTAAATCATTTAGACCATAGTCAAAGCCATATGACAATTTATACAAATCATCACGGAACCCCCCAACCCTAGGAGCGACTTCGATAATCTTCCAGCCAAGTTCAGTCCTTATTAATTCGGCATGCACGGTGGTTGATCGCAAACCCAAAGCATGAACTGCCTTGGCAGCAACCGCTTCCATTTTCTCCACGGTGGTTTTTTTTAATTTAGTCGGGGTCATTTGCCGATAACCAAAGTAATCATCGAAACCAATCTGTTTGCCAGTTTTTATATGAACAGGGGGACAAAAATATGATTTTCCTTTGGAATTAACAAAACAGTCTATGGAATACTGCGATCCTTCCATCAATTCCTCTACCAACAATCCTTCTGGTCCCACCTTGTCATTTTCACGATGTATTTGCGATAACTTTTTAAAAGACCGCTCTAGGGTTTTTTTAAGCTCTTCGCGATGATACACATTAGTAACCAATAGCGACTGAGCGAGACCATAGGGTTTAACCACCATTGGATAAGGTACTGTCTTTTCAATCTTGTCCAGCTCATCTTCGCTGACATTTTTTACTTCACGAAATTTGGGAGTAATTTTTGAATTATGTCTTCGAAAACGTCGACGCATCTGTAATTTATTAACCGACCACAGCAATGATTCTTTGGTTGGTAATTTAACGTATGGAATCTGAGCCACCAATTCTGCTAGTTTTGGAATATAGCTTTCAGAACGACATATCACCCCAAGAATTTTTCGATCATATGGCAGTAATACCTGTTGTAATTCTCCTGGGTTAAAAAAGTTTACCCGATGCACATAGTCAAAGTAATGTAGTTTGGCTTGATTGGCGGCTGAAATATTAGAACGATCATGCAATAGAACTAGTTTAGTTAAATAATTATTAACCTTATTCTCGTTTTTAACAAATTCAGCATAATTTTCAAGCGCTAATTCGGGAACAAATTCAACTATTAGAATATATTTTGAAGACTTTTCTGACATAGAGACTATATACGCTAACAGCATTTAGGCTCGTAGTAAAGGGTTGGGCGCAAAAAAATTTACTCGTAAAGTCGTAAAAAGTGGTGTAGATCGATAAACTACAATTAAATGAATCAGATCACTTCTAAAACTTTGGTTCAGGATTATTTCAAACGTGCTAAACCAGCGACTTTAAAGGGGTTAAAGCGTTTCGGTATCAACACCCTATCAGATTTGCTATATCATTTTCCTACCCGACACGTCACTATTTCAGGAACCAAGCCGATAAAACAGGCTGAAGTCGGTGAGGTATTAGTATTGTTTGGCAGTGTCCATAATCTTAAAGCTACCAAGGCCTATCGAAAAAAAACCACAATGGCGACTGCTAGACTGGAAGACGCCACCGGATACATTGATCTGGTTTGGTTTAACCAACCATATATAGCCAAAGTGCTAAATGAAGGCTCCACAGTAAAGGTCGAGGGCAAGGTTGCCGAGCGCCGTGGCAAACCATATTTATCAAACCCTCAATTCGAGGTCATCAAAGAATTGCCTACAATTGCAGGTAATAATTTATTTGCTGAAACTACCCCCAAACCGGCCCGTCAGAAAATAGATGATAAATTTATTACTACTACCTATTCTGAATCACGAGGTGTTAGTTCCAATTGGATTAGTTTTGCCGTTGAAAAATTGTTTGCAGAAGGATTACATCATAAATTGCCAGACCCGATTCCCCTGGCGATCCAGGAAAAACTGCAGTTGCCTGGCCTGGCTAATGCTATGGTATGGCTGCATCATCCCCGCCAGACCAGTGATGCCCAAGTCGCTCGCAAGCGTTTCGCCTTTCAAGAAATTTTTGCACTACAGGTAATAAATGCCCAAGAACAATATCAACTACAAAGACAGCAGGGTTTTGCAGTGGATGATATAGATTTGACACCGGTGCGTGAATCCCTGGGATTTAATCTAACTAACGCGCAACAACGATCGCTTGACGAAATCTTGCACGACCTTCACCAGCCTCGGCCAATGAACCGACTATTGGAGGGTGATGTCGGATCTGGTAAAACGGCTGTGGCAGCGCAGACTCTGTTTGCCACCACTCAGTCAACGGCCGGCAAAGACTTTGAAGTCCTACAAGCGGCCATGATGGCTCCAACCGAAATACTAGCAACACAACATTTTGAAAGTTTAATTAATTTACTGGCTAAAAGCGGCACGTCAATTGGATTGTTAGTTGGTTCTGGAGCCCGCCTATACCCATCGAAATTAAAACCCAATGATTGGACCAAAATCTCCAAGGCTCAATTGAAACGTTATGTCGAGCGCGGCGATATTGACATTCTGGTTGGTACTCATGCCCTGATATACAAAACGGTACAATTCAAACGCTTGGCCTTGGTGATAATTGACGAACAGCACCGATTTGGAGTCCGGCAACGTCAGGCGCTGGCCCGTAGCAAAGAAGGCCGCTTACCCCATCTGCTGTCAATGACTGCCACCCCAATTCCTCGTACGCTAGCATTAACAATTTACGGTGATCTGGATTTATCAATCATCGACGAAATGCCCCCAGGACGTAAACCAGTTAAAACACAGCTAATTACCGGATCTGATCGTGAGGCAGTTTATCTAAAAATTAGGGCAGAATTAGAAGCTGGCCGACAAGCGTATGTAATTTGTGCCCGTAAAACTGCCAGCGACCCTGATTCTGCATCTGCTCTTGATTTAGCATCAGTTGAAGAGACTGCCGAGCGTCTCCAGAATGAGATATTTCCGAATTATTCAATTGGCCAATTACACGGTTCAATGACACCGAATAAAAAGGAGGCTATTATGCAGCAATTTTTGGATCATGAAATTGATATCTTGGTATCTACTACCGTAGTCGAAGTCGGGGTAAATGTTGCCAACGCATCCATTATCCTGATCGAAGATGCCGAGCGTTATGGCCTGTCGCAATTACATCAGCTGCGCGGTCGAGTTCAGCGGTCTAATCATCAATCCTTTTGCTATGTCGCCACAAAATCTACATCAGAAAAATCAATTGATCGACTACGCTTGTTCGCTAGTTCGCACAATGGATTTGATTTGGCTGAAGCTGATTTGAAACGACGCGGACCGGGAGCATTGATCGGCAAACGACAATCAGGTTTATCAGATACTGCAATGTTGGCCCTGCAAAATAAAAAATTGATTCAAGTAGCCAGGAAATCAGCCAGCGAATTAATAGCCCAAGATCCTGAACTTAAAAACTACCCGGACCTGGCAAATTATGTCGCTGATATTCGCGCGCAACTGCATTTGGAATAGACTTCATTAATAAAGCTTGTCAACTGTCCCTGGCACCCTTTTCATGGCAGAGGTTACTTTAAAGCTAATTCTTCTCTTTCATAAAAGTCACTACGTGCGCCCACCAGGACTTGAACCTGGGACCACAGAGGTATAAGCTCTGCGCTCTACCAACTGAGCTATAGGCGCGCGTAACTACTTTTATCTTGATTAAATTGTCAAGGTCGGTACTTGGACCCTATCCGCAGTTAGGCGGAAGCTAAAGCTATAAACGCTTTAATAAATGAAATAGTACCAAGAAAATTACCGCTTCGCTCGTCAAGTTAAAAACCACCTGTAAAGGTGGTTTTTAATTACAAATGCACTTCTTAGCGATTCTTTAACTTGTTAAGAATGTCCAGCACATCTTTCAGCGGTGCGGCCTGCGCATCGTTAGCAGATGTGGCCCCTTGAACCTGACCTTTAGAAGGAGAGGTGCCGACCTGGCCTGGGGTGGCCATAACACAAGTATATTTAGTAACTTCATTAACAACATTACCCTTTTGGTTTTTAACACTTATTACCCTACCAGAACTGTCTAGGGCCTGAATCCTAAACTCGAACTCGTAACAGTAGCCACGTGATTCACCGGCGTTTGGTTTAGTGCCGGTCGAGAGGATGCTTTGATAGACTCGATTGGTGGTAGTCGCCGAGCCATAATAATCTCGACGATTGGTGGTAACCAGATATGACGACGCCCCAGCAACATCATTCCAATCCAGGGTCACACCTACACTAGTTCCATCTTGACCATAGGGTTGGGTAGTGGCGGTTAATTTAGGTTCTGATGGAAGCAAATTTATATCATTAACACTGATAAACCTACTTTTAAGATCTTTGCCAATGGAAGTTACAGATTTACTTTGTCCAGGTTGTAAATAGTAATCAACATGTTCACCTAGTACAAATCTATATGAACCATTCTGATTAGGTTTAAGTTCCCCATTTAGCCTAAAAGATTCTGTTTGACCTTCTTTGATAACATAATACAAGCCATCTTTTGAGGCAGTGGTTGATACAAGTCTGTATTTGTCATCTCCCAAATTCTTTGAAGCTCCGTTCTTATTTTCAAAATATAAATCAAAAGGATTTGTATCATTTAGCAAATAGACATCTTCCTCAAAGGCACTTAACTCAACTTCAATATCGGCTAATACTACATCATTATTTGCGCCATCATGATCACTTAGCCAAGATATAGAATCCCAATCAACTAAAGTTAAGCCGGCTATTGCCAGGTTATGTGTTTCGGATTCTGCATAGCCTTTAACCGGCACCTTAACTGAGATATTTTCTGGCATTATTTCAGCGTATATCTCTTGACCAGATTCATAATTACCTAATTGAGATTCAAACTCTACCAACAATGAAATATCTACATCATCATTCGCGCCAATACGATAATCTACCCCAAAATCGTAAATTGCTACCTCATCATTAATTTGACGATCATGACTACCCTCAAAGTCTCGACCGTTTATTTCAAGCCAGGTTTCTGCAATTACATCTCTTGGATCACTATCATCAGTATTAATAACAACTTGCATATAACCTAAATCTACAATGTTACCCGTATCATTTTCTAAATTAAAAGTAAAAATACCATAGGTATCAGAAGTATTATTTTCTTCTACCAAAATAGTAGAGCTATTAGGATTATTTGAAGATTCAGAGATTTGCAGTGTGCCATTCGTTGGAACTGGTGGCGGATTTGTTGATCCGCCGGCGCTGTCGATAAAATCATCCATCAGTTCAACTGCCTGATCTAATCTGCTGGCTAGCAACCTCTTAATCAGAAGATCTAGATCATTACTGAATCCCAGAAACATAAGCATTTGATTAGAATCCTGCACTTTTCCCAAAGCTGCTTCGTACAAATCCATATCAGCCTTCTCGTCTTTGGTATAATCAATTACTTCATTTAGAAAATTATTATCAGCCATTCGATCATACATATTGGAAACAGATGATTTAATTCTGGCGTTTGAACTAGATAATACTTCTTGCGACAAATCATCCAGGTCGTCTGCCAAGTCTTCTAAACGATCTTCGAGTGATCCATCGTCATAGCAGCCAAGGTCCAAATTACCGCCCAATAGTGAAGCAAATAATTGAGCTTCGACTTTAGTTAAACCAGTAGCTTTTAGCTCTTCACAGCTTAAACCTCCCTGTGCGGAAGCGCTGGGAACTAATACCATGGCAAATCCAGCCGCGATAAATAGAGTTGATAAAAGATATTTCATAATTGATTGAATAGTTAAATAATTTTGTTTGTAACTGTCAATAAGTATAGACGACCAAAACCGCCCTTTATTACTTGATCAATAACTAAAGTGGATAACTTTTTCCCGATTATTCGGCAATTACAATAGCCGGCTGGGCTGGGGTTTCTTTTTTCGGCTTCAAACCGTGTTTAGTTATCAGTTTATTGAATTCTTCACGCTCGATCGTTTCTTGGTCAATTAATCGATGGGCAATTTCATCCAGTAGATCGCGATGCTTTTTTATTGCTGATGCCGCACGATCTTTGGCTTCATTAATTAGACGTGACACTTCAAAGTCAATCGCCTTGGCGACTTCCTCGGAATATTCAGACTGGTTTTTCATGCCATATAGTGGTGATCCCGTTTCCGTCTCCAGTGCAATTGGACCAATGTCATCAGACATCCCATATCTGGCGACCATTGACCTGGCATTAGAGGTTACTTTTTCCAAATCATTTGATGGACCAGTTGACAGGTCGTCAAAAACTAGTTTTTCGGTAACGTAACCTCCTAATGACATTGCCATAATGTCGCGGAATTGTTTGCGAGTGCGTAGTTTTTTGTCTTCAAGCGGTAATGATAATACATAACCCAACGCTCGACCGCGCGATACTATTGTGACCTTGTGTACGGGATCAGTATGTTCCAGGGCGGCTGAAACGACCGCGTGCCCCGCCTCGTGATAAGCTGTAACCCGCTTTTCTTGATCAGATAAAAGATGAGAACGCCGTTCAGGACCTAGCAGCACCTTTTCAATGGCCGCAGTAAAGTCCGATTGATCGATGGTTTTTTTATCATGGCGGGCCGCCAAAATTGCTGCTTCATTTACCAATGAATAAATGTCAGCGCCCGAGAATCCTGGTGTCCGTTCGGCGATCGTTTTGAAATTAACGTCCTCGGAAAGTGGTTTATTTTTAGCCTGAATTTCCAGGATCTTTTCGCGCCCCTTTCGATCGGGTGAATCCACCGTTACGCGACGATCGAATCGGCCGGGACGCAGTAGTGCGGGATCCAGAACATCAGGGCGATTAGTGGCAGCCATAATAATTACTGTTTGATTTGGTTCAAACCCATCCATTTCCACTAAAATCTGGTTTAGGGTTTGTTCCCGTTCGTCGTTCCCACCGCCAGTTCCAATACCGCGCGAACGGCCCACCGCATCAATTTCATCAATAAATACAATTGCTGGGGCAACTTTTTTGGCCATTTTAAATAGATCACGCACCCTAGATGCTCCAACACCAACAAACATCTCGACAAATTCTGATCCTGAAATCGAGAAAAATGGCACTCCAGCCTCGCCAGCTACGGCGCGCGCTAGCAATGTCTTTCCCGTTCCTGGCGCCCCCATCAGCAACACCCCTTTGGGAATTTGGGCTCCAATTTCGAGGAATTTTTTTGGGGTTTTCAGAAATTGAACAATCTCGACTAGCTCTTCTTTGGCTTCGTTAACGCCGGCAACGTCATCAAAAGTAACCTTTTTGCGGGGATCTTTGGGATCAATCATCCTGGCCTTGGACTGCCCAAAATTAAATGGCTGCATCCCCCCGCCACCCTTGACCTGGCGTGAAAGGTACCAAAATATGGCAATAATAATTAATAACGGCAGCAAAATTGGCAATAAATATCCTAGCCAGCTAGCGAGGGCTGAAGGGGCATGTTCGGTTATATCAATCGATCGCAATTGCTCGGAGCTCACCCCAAAATTTATCAGCGAATCGGTAATTGCCGCATCGCTTTCTTTGCGGGTTTCGTAGCGGATTTCTTCTGTTTGGGTCAAGGCAACAACTTCATTGCCATCAACCTCCAATTCAGTCACTTCACCAGCTTGAATTAAATTGGCCAGTTCTGACAATGAGATTTCTTCGGGATTAGTTTCGCTGGGATTGAGAACATTAAAAAATGAATAGGCCAGTAGCAGGATAATAAAAGTATTGATAAAGGCATTCATTTTGGGAGACCCCATAAAATACATCATATTTTTTGATGGTTTTTTGCTAGTTTTTGATTTTTTGTTGCTACCACTAGACTTTGGACGTTTCAGTTTCAGTTTGTCAGACGGTCGACTACCTTTATTATTTTTTGATTTAATTTTATCTTTACTTCCTTTTTCCTTGGCTGATTTATCCTTTTTCTGGTCAGCTGGATCGGAACGATTGGCGTCTGGGGACATATAAAAGGTATTATGGACCAACAATAGCCAAAGTGCCAAAAAACTATCTTTTGACCATGAAAAAAACTTCTAATCAATTTGCCAGCAATCAGCCCGCTAGCCAAAAGTATCGTCGCCTAGAATGTTACGAGGCGGGTATTAAATTGCTAGGTAGCGAGGTCAAGGCAGTCAAGGCAGGGCTTGCCGCAATAACCGGAGCATATGTGGTCGTGCGCGGCGGCGAAGCGTACGCAATTAATGTCACTATTCCCCAGTGGCAATCAAATAATCCTAGTTCGGCTCATGAACCAGAACGCCCTAAAAAACTACTGTTATCTAAAAAACAACTGCGCAAGTTGGAAGATTATGACCAGAAGAAAGGTTTTGCCTTGGTGGTTTATTCGTTGTATAATAAAAACGGTTTAATCAAGGTTGATTTGTGCGTGTCTGTTAATAAGACCACCCGCGACAAACGTCAAGAAATAAAACGACGTGATCAGGCGCGTGATATTAGACGGCAAACCAAATACAACCTTTAGAGTACTTTCGCACTTTGAAATTTCAAATACAGTCATTCGCTTAAAGTATGAATTACTATGTCTATATTCTATATAGTGAAAAAGACGGCAACTTATATGTTGGGTGTACATCTAATCTCAATAAAAGGATTAGATATCACTGCTTGGGTCATGTAAAAACAACCAAGCATCGTCGTCCTTTAAAGCTAATCCACAAAGAATTATTTGTAGAAAAGGGGCAAGCCTATAATCGAGAAAGGTTTTTAAAAAGTCTATGGGGATCTAGGGAAAAACAAAAAATTAAGAGGGAGTTTCTTGATAAGAAAAACCGAATTTAAATTACCTACTCACAATAAAGATAGTTAAGACTAATTTCTTAATACTGAAGTCTCGAACAGTTTACGCGATAAGCAATGTTTTAGTGGCTAATCCCGCATTGCGGGACGCCAGAACATAAATTACTGGGTAATTTATGTTTTAGGGGGATGACTGGTATCGCCTCGAATAATTGTCAATCCAATGGCCAAACGGAAAACGCTGCCTACTTCCTTAAACTGGCAGTAACCAATACATGCAGACGAAAACTCTGTAGCGAGCCCATACTTTAATGGTGTTCGCGCATTTGCCTAAGTCGAGTTCGCTCCTTAGCAATGCCGGATAAAGCCTCTGGCTGACATTACTATGTTTTGTCCGTATCACCTTAATGTCTCGAGTTGGTGATCGTTAATCGCTGACTTTAAAAACTTAACTCGGATTTAGGATGTATTTGGATATTTGACCTCAACCTAGATCTTAAATTCCCTAACAAATATCCTTGGTTTGGGACACCATAAATTGGCATTATTCGAACACGGGGGTTCAATCTCCCCATCTCCACATTGTAAATCCACGACTGCCGTTTGGCAGTTTTTGATTTGCAAATTGAGGAATGAGAGATTGAAAGACGGAATGACGCTGCCAGCGGCAGATTAAGTCATGAGTCCGGGTAGGAGCCACTTATGAGCAAAGCGAAATAGTGAGCTGACACCGATCCCCCCATCTCCACTCGACTTCATAATAAAACCAGACTTTTGTCTGGTTTTATTATTGCGCTCGTGGCAAACCACCTCGATCATACTGCACAAACATCCTTAACCTCATACATTGTTTTAAAAGTAGTTACAAGAAGTCGAAGTGCCCTTAGTGAACATAGTGATAAGTAGTATCAAACCGGTCTCGAAACGAAGACCTGAAACTTACCCAGTATCCAGATGGAAGACATGCTCATAGTAAGTAAAGATTAATCAAATAAAAGTTACCTAAGTAGAATGATTTTTTATTTAGGGGTCGGACCGCTAAATTTTGGGGTAACCAGAAGTTGGTAGGGTTGCCATCATAAGCTACAATGATTGATACATGCGTCAGCGCTGGATGATGAAAAAAATCGTGGCAATTGTCGGATTTGTAGCTATTTTTTCATTTCTTTCAATAGAAATGTGGCTATATGATTTAAATAATAATCCCCCACTAGCACAAGCATTGTCGGCCGTTGATAATTTTGATACTAATAAGCAAATTTTAAATAGCAAAATTTATCCTCAGACAATTGATCAGCCAGATTCTCTAACCACAATCGATATAATCAAGCCGCTGGATGCCTACATTGACCAAATTCCAGACGATGGTGGATTCATCGTAATTGACTTGGGAACCGAAGACCTGATGTTGTACCAGGACGGTGAATTGGATTTTCGTACCAAATTCAAATCACAAGGAGAGTTTGGATCATTTTGGCAAACTCCTACCGGATATTATGAAATCTCGTACGCTAATCGCAACCATCGGTCGTCAATTGGAAATGTTGATATGCCATATTCGTTGCAATTTTCTGGCAATTTCTTCATCCATGGTTGGCCAACTAACCCCGATGGCACACCCGTTCCCGAGGGGTTTTCTGGGGGTTGCGTAAGACTCTCCACCAGTGACGCCAAGACAGTATTTGAATCTAGCCCGGTTGGTACCAAAGTGCTAGTGGTAAATTCTAATACAGTTCAAACAGATCAGATTAATCACCCTAATTTAGAAAATTGGCAGACCACTGCCCCGTCCTATTTGGTCGCCAATCTAAAAACTGGCCAGGTTTATCAAGGACAAAATTACCGCAATCAACCGTTTCCTTTGGGATCAATAAGTAATTTTATACTTGCAATCAAAACAAATGAATGGATTAGTTACAACTCGCAAATACCACTGTATGCCACAAGTAATAACAAATTTTATCAAACTACTCAAACGCAAACTCCCAAGGAAATATATCCAAATTTATTAAACTTGGACCAGCAAGCAGACGCATTGAATTTATCAGTCAGCAACTATCATGGTCGTGGGTTTGGTATATCTAAAACTACTACCAAACACCAATCAATAGGAATGGATGAAACTAAATTAATCAGCTCCGTAAATGAATTAGAACCGCTACGCTTCAGCGGACCATTAGATGAGTGGTTTCATTTGATTAGATATCTACATTTTCAGAAACCATTCCTGCTAGAGACGGCCACCGGAATTGATCAATTGACTAAAGGATTGAAAGTGTTTACTACGTCTACTGCCGAGGATACATTATCTGGATTTGCCATCGCGATTGATGACAGCAACGATCCAGTGGTTTATCTAGCCTTTGATGACCCTAATTTTGTTAATAATGCCAGTCAGTTAAAAGCATTACTAGATCAATTGCCTAATTAATTCCGCCTGCTACTACCTCGGTATCAAGTAAAAACATGGTTGCAGCAAATAAAATTATTAGAATGGCAACCGCCAAAGCGCTTTGCAATAGTATTTGTCGTTGGTTGGTTCGGGTTTGGCATCGCAGATAAGAACGGAAACTCAAGGCTAGTACTACGATCATCAATAGCAAAAACAGCGTTCCGTAAATTCGATCTGGTTGCACCATTAATTTATCAACCACGCCAACTTGACCAACTGCTGCTATCAAATTTTCGGCATCGGCAATGGCTTGGCTTTTTTCAGCGGCTGTAACCGGACGGCCGAGCAAGCTTTCTAGTTCTGAATAATCCCGTTGTGGTCCATAAGGAGTACCAAAATGTTGCGCCACATAAGTTGATCGTTGATTTTTATACTGCCCTGTCGCCGTAGCAATGCCAATTTGGCTATAATTATTATTAATAATATTATCGCGATGAGTCGGCGAATTCATCCAGGCGCGAGTAACAGATCCCGAATCTCGAAAATTCACTGCCAAATTCTCGCCGGCGTAACTAAATCGATATCCAGCCTGTTCGAACCAATGCCAAGGTGATAAACCACTGGGCGAAACGTGGGCAAAATACGATTGATCAGCCATGTCATTAGCCTTTAGTTGAGCTGATACGGTTAACAATATATTTGGTTCCAAAGGGGGCAGGTCGTCAGTAGCGCGTTCGTCATTAGTTTGATCGACTAGGACAGCCGCAATCACAGCCGCATAATCAGAACCAGCATATCGCTGCAAAACCTCGCCATGTATTCCGGCTAAAATAAATAATCCAAATGCAGCAATAACAATAATTCCGACTTCGCCCAATCGAATCAGGTTTCTAAATTTAGTGCTAGTTGCGCGATTCACTTTATTGAATTTATCCATGTGTGCATAATACTATGTTTTAAAGCCGATACAAAAACCCCATTTGGGGTTAAAGATTAAAATAAGAGTTGAGTTTATTCTTCTTCTAATTTCGCAAAAGTTTGATTAGTCAGTGTAGTTACCGCTGATTGATTCGGGGCCGTACCGCCATGACCGGTGGCAACACCGCCTACTGGCATAACCGCCACCTGATCCCCTAATACTTCACCATCATCGTGACGCTGGCGCAATAAATCAGCTAGCCGCTCGAGCATATCGATACGATCGGGGGAAGCAGTCCCTGGAGCAATAGTAGAGGCTCCTAATACCCCACCCTCATTATTATCATCGTCGTCGTCATCGTCTGAGCCACCAGAGCTACCAGATGAGCTGGTAAAGCTAGTTGCTACTGGGCCACCAGAAGCTGATTCTGTTTGGTTTGATCCGTCACCAGGAGTATCACCATCATCTGGATTAATTTCACATTCGGCTTCTAGACCAGATACTACCACTATGTCATCACCGCCAGTTACGAACAGATCAAATACAATTCCGTCTCCAGCAGTATTTAGTTCAAACGTGTCTGGGGAGTTGAATGTCGAACCTAGCTCCAAGCCCTCAACTGAATCAGGGGTAATCGTTGGAGTTGATAACAGAGCTCCGCCAGAGAATAGAATCTCGCCGGAAACATTACGTAATTGATCACTGCCGCCAATAAGGGTAATTACCAATTCATTATCTGCGTTTAGCACTACCGAGAACTCGCCCTCTTCATCAGCCGTTTCACCCAGTGGCGCAATGTTGACATTGGTGTCGGTCAATACATCGACATTTGATTCCACATCGACATCTAATTCAATTTCGGCAAAACATTGATTGTCATTTGGTTCGCCGCCACATTCAACTGCCCCTACTCCGGCAACATCAAATCCGTCTCGGGTTCCTGGACCAGCGTTTGGACTGGTTATGTCTACTATTTTAATAAAGCTGGCTTCAGGTAGTACTCCTAAATCAAATGTATAATTTGCATTAGGATCATTAGTATTGTCAACCGTAGCCACTCCAAGCAGTTCATAGTTTATCCCATCAACTGACGCATAGACTTCGGCTTTTTCTGGGTGATTATTAACGGTTGGATTACCGTAACTAGTTTCAAACACTCGGATGTCATCACCGGCTACATTCTGCAGCGGTTGTTCAAATTCAATTGTAATATCACCACCTATTCCTAGTGAATAGAAGTCGATCGCTTCATCAGGTTGTGAATCTGGACCAGTGGCCTTTGATTCAACTGATCGGTCGGCCGGAACATCGGTTCCATCAGCTCGTTGACCTTGATTAGCTGATACTACTTCGCCGGCAAAACATTGCAGAACTAGATCAGGATCAGAATTATTACCTTCTTCTTCACACAGATTCTCCTCTAGCAATTGTTCGTGGGCACCGCCAAGTTTACGATCGCCATAGCGTTGACCGTTAAAGTCTTCGATTAAATCACCATAGAATACATCAATCTGGTAGGCACAAGATGGCACATCAATATTAAAGGTAACGGGTTCACTTGGATCTAGCGTTTCCAGTTCACTATCAAATAATTCCTGAGTATCGATGTCTAGATTATTGTCATTATTAGTTTTATTTGTATCTTTGTATTCGAACGCTTTATAAGACGCAATTCCGACATCATATACACAGGTATCCGAAGTATTTTCAATTGTTACCATTCCGGTAACCGGGTCAAAGCCAGTCACAACTAGATTTGATTCGTGATTGGCTTCGCACTGTTCAGTTTGATCTGAATTATTAATTGTGAAATTTTGAGTAAGTCGTATATTACTATCATCTTCGTCTTCTACTGGGTTGAAAGCAAAACAGTAATCACCATTATCAAATTGAGTTGAATCGAATTCAGCAGTAAAGATCGTGCCATCAAATTGAAAATCATCATCTTGATCGTTTACATTTCCGAACACAGTCGGATTTGAGGCATCACAACTACCCTGCCGCACCGCAAACTTTACTTCATCATCATTATCACCGTTTTCGTCCACATAAGTAGCCTCTAGAGTAATAGTTCCCGACACCTCCTCGCCCTCGGATGGATTAGTAATTTCTGATTCAGCTGGCGCATCGTCATCACAACTGCCATCTACTGAAGTTTCTGATGATTCTGCTTCTTCACACAACCATGGATTGTAATCAACTTGCTCACCTACTAGGGCGCCATCTGAATCAGTTTCGCCAAATGGACCAGCAGGACCTTCGGAATCATTCCAATAATTTTCCTCGGCCGACAAAATGTCAGTTTCGCCAGTCGTACCAACATCATAATTAACCCCAGCTACTCCTTCAGATTCATCAAAGAAGAAGTTGTTCTGCTCGATCGTCATGGTTGAGACATCAGCATCATTCCCGGTTCTTTTATTAACGCTTATTGCTACCGGAGGAAGATTAATCGCCGAGAAATTTTCAAAATCATTTAATCGCACTACAACATTTGGTGTATCCGCATCCAGTCCAATACCAACAGTATATGATGCATCCCCTAAATTAGTTATTTCATTATTTTCAACCACCAAATCATTAGTGTCTTCATTTACAGTAATTCCGAATGCACCTTTGGTGTCACCTCCCTCTATATTTGAAATTTTGTTGTTTAAAATACTTATATTATCGAGCGATTCATCACTAGCTCCTATTAAAATACCCTGAGCGGTATTAGTTAATGAAGTTAAATTAGTTATTTCATTGTTTGATACTTCGACATTGCTTCCAGCCTCTAACCAAATTCCAGCAATAGTATCATTTTCTTCATAGCCATCAACAATATTATTCGTAATTACTACATCGGAATACAGTCCTCCATTATCAGTCAATACAATACCTAGCGCTGGCGAAGGATCGGTTGAACTTTGGGTTACAGTGAAACCATCTATCGTCGTATTTGAGGCTTCAATCAACAACCTTCCTTCAATAATTGTAGAGGTAGCACTATTTTCCGATTGAATCGTTAGTTCTTTGTCGACAGTAATAATCTCTGGATATGTCCCATCGTCGACTTCGATCACGTCGCCATCATCAGTACCACAGTCATCAATTGCTTCTTGTATAGTCGTAAAATCCTCACCGGTGTCAGTGTTTTCTACCGGTAGTGTATCGTTATCAGAGCCAAAATCATCACCTGAACAATCGTCTCCTGGTTCGGTTGTAACAGGAGTTACTGATTCGGCTTGAAAATTAACCACGATAGGACTTTCAGCCGCTGCATCGCTGTAATCTTGACTAGCAACTTCAGATCCATTTTCAGTAATAAATAGGGTATCTCCGCCATCATTCCAAGTACCGGAACCACTTAGAGTCGGATCGTCACAAGTCTCGCTTGTCTCACAAAACGTGTATGAGCTACCAGAAGTCAAAACAACGCCAGCTAGACTATAAGCATTGTTGTTATTTTCATCGCCAAAGCCGTAATCGCTGAGGTCAACGGTTTCTGAACCATTATTGGTAAATGTAATAGACTCAGGATTAGTGGCAGTTAAACTAGCCTCAATGTCTTGAGGAGCGGCCATAGCAGTTGGTACCGCAAATCCAGCGGGGGCAAAGGTAGTCGCCAGAAAGGTAAAGGCGGTTAATAATGAGAGTAATTTTTTGAATTTGTTCATATTTTTTAAATTTTTTAATAATTTATGACTATTTAATAACTCTTTGCCGTCAAATCAAGATCCAGAAGCAATAATTTAATGACCTTAATTTAACTACAATATAGTTATCTCTTATCATTATGGGGGGTAGGTACTAAAAGTGCAAACTGTACAAATGGGCATAAAGTGGTTTATAACCAGTTGATAAGTGTGTATAGCTAATCATTGATACTCCTAAACTTAAAACCCAAGCAAAATAGGACAACATCTGCTATAATAATCAACATTAAACTTAACCTAGCAAGAATTTGAGTAGAAATAATAACCGACGCAACTATAGTCCAAAAACTTTAATTAATGATCAGATCCGCGCCCGAGAATTGCGGGTAATTGATGAAAATGGCGACAACGTAGGGGTAATCAATACTGACGAGGCGATTAAACGCGCCAGAACCGCTGGACTAGATTTAATCGAAATATCCCCCAAGGCTAAACCGCCAGTTGCCAAAATTACCGATTATGGTAAATGGAAGTACGAACAAGCTAAAAAAGCCAAAGCCATTAAAGCTAAGTCAAATCGCACGGAAACAAAAGAAGTGCAAATAAAGGTTGGTACTTCAGACCATGACGTGGAATTAAAAGCCAAACGAGCCAGCGAATGGTTAAAAGATGGCGATCGAGTCAAAGTCGAGCTATTTTTGCGCGGTCGCACTAAATACGTGATGGGCGAGGATTTTTTCCAGGAAAAACTAAATCGAGTGTTAAAACTGCTAACAATAAATTATCGAATAGCCGAGAATATGCGCAAAGGCCCCAAAGGTTATTACATGATTATCGAAAAGGGATCGAGTAAAAAAACTGACCACTGATCACAAAGTATAATATTTACCATGTTGGAAAAACCTCATATTGTAATTTCGCTAACTCTGGCTGATGGCGACACGCTAAGTAGTTAAGTAAGAATTACTTCAAAATTACTTGAAAATTACTTTAAGGGGTTTGATATTTGCAATTTGCTATAGTACCCTACTGCCTATCATGGCTCAGAAAACTAATAAATCATACAGCAAAAGGGTCAAGGTGACTGGTTCTGGTAAATTGGTTACGCGAACCCCTGGCAAGAACCATTATAATGCCAAGACCACTCGTGGTGATTTACAATCCAAAAAAGGCACTTCCGAAGCAAACCTGCCCAATAAAGTAATTATTAACAATCTGCCACACGCCAAAACAAAATAAAAAGCTTTTAGCGACTATATTTCGTTTGACCCCTCACTTGAGGATCGAGTTTACTTGAATAAAATTAGCAAATAAAGTATTGTTTTTCTATCTTAATTTAGTATTAATAACAAATTTTCAAGTGAGGGGTAATGATTTTCTAAATTCATTGTCATTCATTAATAAAAATCAATTATATGCCACGAGTTAAACGAGGAACCCTAAAAAACAAAAAACGTCGCGCTACCCTGCAACAAACCAAGGGGTATCGATTTGGACGTAAAGCTAAAAAGCGCGAAGCCTACGAGGCTATTAATCATGCTGGTAATCATGCCTTTGCCCACCGTAGACGTCGCAAGGGAGTAATTCGGCGCGATTGGCAAGTAGCCATTTCGGCAGGGTTAGGCAGAATCGAATCTGGCTTGTCTTACAGCAAATTCATCAACGCCCTTAACCAAAAAAACATTGAATTGGATCGAAAGATATTAGCAGATTTAGCTAAAAATGACGAGTCGTCTTTCAAAGCTGTGGTTGAGACCGCTCGGTAATAGTTTAGTCTGGGTATGTCGCCGCTTAACTAGCGGTTTTTTTATTATAATTCAAGCACTTGTTTCAATTCAGGCGTCAGAACCTGGGCTTTGATTTCATCACTATTAATCAACAGGTTTGAAAATTCCAGGGCGGTTTTAGGCTCGGACAAAACTACGGCAATAAATTTGGTTCCGTAATCAGCGGCAGTTTTGGCAAATTCATATAAATTTTGTTGGTCTTTGTGTGAAGAATAGGACAACAAACTCTCGACCGCGGCTCGGACCTTGATTCGGCGCCCTTTGATACGAACCTGTTTATTACCTTCCAACATTTGTCGCCCTACCGTTCCTGGCGCTTGGTAGCCGATGAATAAAATAGTGGTATCAGTCTGATCCAAATATTCCAATTCATGAAATAGCACGCGCCCAGCGTGGGACATACCCGAGCCGGCGATTATTATTTTTGGACCCCCCACCCCTTTGATTGCCTGTGACTCTTGTTTGGTTTTAGTAATTTCCAGACCGGGAAAATCAAAAATGTTATCACCACTGTTAATGTCAGACTGAACGGAATCTTTGAAATATTTGCTAGAACGGCGATAAATTTCTAACACTTTGATTGCCAGTGGTGAATCCAAAAATACTGGGATCGAGGGTAATTGTCCGGATTCAACCAATTCGTTTAATTCATACAGCAGCATCTGGGTACGTTCCAGCGAGAACGCGGGAATAATAATTGCACCTCCACGATCGATGGCGCGCTGTAGGATTTCATTTAATTTTTGCTGCCGAACAGCAGTATCATCATGATTGCGATTGCCATACACGGCTTCCATAATTAAATATTCTGAATCAGTGATTGATTCGGTATTACGCAATAGAACTGATGGTGAATTACCTAGATCCCCGGTAAAAGTCACCACATTATCGGGGGTGGTTATTTTGGCCATAGCCGAGCCCAGAATATGACCGGCATCAAAGTATTCAACCGTAGTTAGCTGATCGGATAATTTAAACGGACTATGATATTCAAAAGTTTTCCATTTGCTAAAGGCCGATTGTAAATGCGAATCATCCCACAATGGCTCGACCTCCATGCGTTTGGCATCGTGGCGCATAATCTGCAAACCATCAGCCAACATCACTTGGGCTAAATCTTTGGTTGCCTGGGTGGAATAAATCTGGCCTTTGAACCCTTCGGCAATTAATTTACCGATTAAACCAATATGATCCATATGCGCATGGGTCACAATTAAATCACCAACGGCACTAGGGTCATAGGCAAAAGGTTGCCAATTACGGCGTTCTAATTCGTCAGAACCCTGTGTCAACCCACAATCAATTAGCATTTGGTGACCAGCGGCGGTTTGCAGCATAAAATTCGACCCAGTAACTGCATCCGCACCTCCGTAAAATTTAATTTGATCAGTGGTCATTCAATAGTCATTCTATCATCGATTCATCCGTTATTAATTTATCTATTATTGATTTATTTATCACTGATTTACTGATGGCTTCTTGGTTCGAAAATTTATTACCCCCACCATGATCGCCCCAATGACAGCACCAATGAAATCTGCCAGCAGATCAGTAATAGTATCTAGTTGCAGGGACGGATTTGGCTCGTGCAGTTTAAGGTAAAATTCCAGATACTCCCAACCAACACCAATAAATAATGACCACCAGATAATGTAGTAATAAAATATAAATGAATCAGTATTATTTGTTCTGAAATAGAGGATTAGCGAAATTAATAGCGCCGAGATGAATCCCCCAATTAAATGCAGTGGTGTGTCCAACCAGTCATGAAAATAAAACAAATCATTTTGCAAAATATAAAAATAGCCTAACCATAGTCCATAGGTTAAAAGTATTAGCAAACTCCCGACAATAGCCTTTCGCATTAAGTTCACGTTGTGTCAAGTATATCTTATCAAGCTAGCAATACAAATTAAAAAGCCCACTTTGACAGTGAGCGTCTTGATGCTGCCGGCTCAAATCCTGATATATTCAGGTGGGTGCTCGCAGTTTGATATGCCCGAACAAATCAAGCACATACCAAACGATGATAAAGCTCCCTAGAGAAAGATTGTTGGAAATGAATCTCCCGGCAGCTAATTAACTATAACTGATAACTATAACTATAACTATAACAATTGACAAATGACTTATGAAGGTTAAGTTAAATAGTGAAGAGACATAAAAGTTTGCTCTGAAATTCATGCCTTATTTTAAAATAGTTTTACGATAAAGTTCGAGAAGGCAAAATCCTTATGCATGAGGCGTATACGTTATACGATGAGTGGATAAGAATTGCAGATGACAAAGAAATTTGAAGTAAAAACTATTCTAAAATGCCGTCGAGGTTTACGTCGTATAAAATCCTTTCTTGTACTAGGCGATAATCCAAGACCTTGTCTTCCGATAGCCACAAATCAATTTCGCGCTCGGCCTCGTCTGGAGCATCCGAACAATGAATCAAATTACGAACCGCGCGATCATCAATGGCAGCAATATTGTATGAATCCAACGTCAAGTCACCTCGGATAGTACCAACATCTGATGTCGCTGGTTCGGTTCCCCCTACTAATTTCTTGACCACAGCAACAGCTTGATTACCCTCCAGCACCATTACTATAACTGGACCTGCCGTCATAAACTGTACTAGAGCGCGAATAATGTCTTTACCAAATTCAGCGTCAGCTCGAGATTCATCGTATTCCTTACCCGCATTCTTTAAATCTTCCTTGATCCCCGCTCCTTTGCGTTCAAACCATTCATTGTCTTTGTCATAATGTTTCCACAATTTGTCACTGTCAAGCATCGCCATATTTAAATAGGCAATTTTTAGCCCAGCCCGTTCAAACCGGCCAATAATCTCTCCTATTAATGACCGCTGAACTCCATCTGGTTTTACAATTACAAAACTGCGTTCCTTTTTTACGTGTTGCATATGACTGTGCAGTATAACAACGTTGCTGTATTAAATCTAATTTGCCTGTTCTATCGTTTAACTGCACTGGTAGCCAAACCATTGAAATTTGTCGAGTTTCGACTAATTGCGCGGGCCCGTCCATATGAATTTTGCTGTTTCATCATCGACCACGGGGAAGCAGTCCTGATTTTTGATTCCCCTTTTAGAACCGCTTGTTGATACTGTTTCATGGCAATAACATCCTTGAGAGCGGTTTGATTTTCGCTATCGCCAGCAGAATTAGCCATCAATGATTCTTCCAGCCGCAAGAGCAAGGCGGCATAATCTTTATTTGGTTGCATTAACTTATCATTTCGCTCCAGAACTTCATTGACAGTATAGTAAACCAATTGGGGGTCATAATTGCCGGATGATAATTCATGGCTAAGAGTATCAATTTCAGACCTCGAAGCTGATTGCGACATAAACAGTTTCGCCAAATCAGCCGCCTGACGCACGGTCATTTTTTCGAACTCAGATACTGGGCGCTCGTTGGTACTAGCAGAAACAGGATCTACAGTGGCCTCGTGATTGTTTGCAGACTTGTTTTCTTTATATGAAGTAGATTTGTCATCGGCGGAAACTTCTGTTTCTGAACTCGAGCCACCTTCTTCTGCCACATCCCCTTCAACTACTAAATTAGGTTTTTCCTTATTGTAATCAGTTACTAAATCATCAATCAATTCAACATCGGGCTTGTTTGTCTCTGGCTCAACTTCTTGTCTTGAGGTTTCCTCCATCAACTTGCCCTCATTCGAGTTTTTTTCCGATTGGGGATTGCGCAATCCTTTACTATCTTGATAACTTTGTTGATATCTAGCGCGGCGTTTGTCTTCGGCTGTTTTGCCATCTAGTTTATCCATCAATAATTGAGTCAAATTAGTCAACTTGTCCAACCCTTCCTTTACTGTTTCTAACCCATCCTCTAGTGATTTCAGTTTTTCAATTGCCATCGCTGTCATCTCTTCATCGGATTCATCAGAAACCGCTAAATCCTCGGCTAAACTAGCCTCGGCTTCGCCAAGGTCAGTTTTTTGTTCTGAATTGGACCATCGATCTCTAATCCCCTTTAAAAACCGAGCCTTTTTACTACGTTGCTCAATCGCCTTTTGTTTCAGTGCCTGCGCCTCAACATCCTCAGAATCATCGGGCAATAATCCCGCTTCTCTTAAAAGCTCTACATCCTTATCATCAAGCTTGCTTTGATATTCTAAAAACAGTTTACCATCAGGCATTGATAGATTGTTTAAAATAGCATCAGCATTATTCTGTGCTGCCTGAGTTTCCTGAGTTGCCTGAGTCGCCTCGGCTGCCTCGACTGATAAACCTGCGGAGAGGTTAGAATTTTCAATTGCTGAGGTTGCTAAATCAGAATCCACGATACTATCGCGATTAGTTTGGTCGTCCCCAGAAGTTAAATTATGTTCAAATGATGACATATTAAATATTTAGCTTTTTACGCAACTCGGCCAAACGCTCTTCATCAGACATCGGTAAGTTGGAGGCATCACTGGATTTAGCTGATGGAGTGGGTGAAGTAGCTGGGGCAGCATCCAAATTATTAGACGGAATCGAATCGGGCTTTTCGGAATTTTGTCGGTAGGCGGCAATTTTGGCGATCAATTCATCGTATTCAGCCATTAATTTTTGATACTGTTGCTTGTCCTCATCGGTAAGTGAACTCATGTAAAAAGTATAACAGACAAGTCGCTGGAAGTAGGTGTGGATTATCAAAATTTTTTAGAAAAATGGCGAGGCGGCGAATGGGTCTGGGCCGGCGGCTTTCTTTTCGTAGCGTTTCTTTATCTCGGCCTCGACTTCTGATCGAGGTCGACCGAATTTAAGATATGACAATTCTTTTAATGCATCCAAATGTTCAGTAGAACCTTCTGGGGGTGGCAGGGTTGCCATCGAAAACGGCTTGACCGGGGTTCCCACTGCCAACATCTTCATATAAGCGTTCCAGTTGGGAATGTTGGCAATGTCTCGTTGCGAGAATATTGGACCCAACATCTTTTCAAACACTTCGGCATCTTCGGTAGAGACACGAAATACGGCCATTGATCCGACGTTACCGAATACCGCATTACGAATTGATTCCTCTAGCTGTTTAATGTATTGGTGCGCTGCAATTAGTCCCAGATTATATTTTCTAGCTTCGGAGAGTATGACTGCAATCGAATCAGTAGTAACGTTCTGAAATTCGTCAATATATAAATAAAACGGTGGCAAGTCCTGACCAAATGAATCTACCCGCGACATCGCTGCCATGGTGATCTTGCCCACAATTATTAGTCCTAATAAATTCGAGTTGATATCCCCTAACCGCCCTTTAGCCAAATTTACCAGCAAAATCTTGCGATCATCCATGATCTCGCGGAATTTTAGGCTGGACTGTTCTTGGGCAATGATTGGACGCATATAATCATTGGACAGAAAGCCATCAAATTTCGAGGTAATATACGGCACAATATTTTCAAGTGATGCCTCACCACCAGCTTTTCCTGCAATTTCGTTCCAAAATTGATTGACGATAAAATTATTAGATTTGGCTAATTTGTCCTTGCGAAATTGTTCATCGGCTAATACTCGCGATATATCTAGCAAAGTATTACCTGATGCCGGGTCTTCCATTACCAAACCGGTCGCATTACGAAAATACTGTTCAAACATCGGCCCGCCAGCAGTTTTCATGTCGAATAATTTGTTGAAAATCCCTAGCAGCTCGTTAATAACAAATGTTTTCTGTTCCGGAAAGAGCTCGTCATATTCCAGCATATTCAACGCCATCGGCCGGGCCAAATGCGATGGATCAAAATAAATGACATCTTCGTATCTGTGGGGTGGGATATTAGATAAAATATATTGCACATCTGATCCATGTGGGTCGATAAAACAACAACCCTCACCTGCCTGGATATCTTGCAAAATCATGTTGGTTAACATCACCGATTTACCGGTACCAGTTTGTCCAATCACATACATATGCCTAACTCGATCCTTTGGGGTCATGTGGATGTCCAACTCCGTGCCGCGATGTTTGTTGACGCCCAATAGAATTCCATCTTTTGGCATATCAATGGGTGCCGGTGCGGTAACTGATCGTTGTTCTTTGATCTCGCGCGCCCCTTCTAATGATCTAACCGGAAAATGATATAGGGTTGATAGTTCAGTTAAATTCAGTGGCATCGCCTGTTTATCATTAAATAACCGAAATGAATACTGATGCAGAAATTCATCCAACCGGCGATCATTAACGTCCCGAAACGCGATTTCATTACCCAGCGGATTTTCGAATTGACGAAAGGCTGATTTTAGAATGGTTAATAGCTCACCCGCGCGGTGTCTGGTGGGGGCTGATACCACAATTCGAATATTGACATGACTCAATGGCGAGGCAATTTTTTTCTGCAGAGCCTCGATTGAAGCTTGTCGGCGCGCCTGGGCTTCGGTAGTTTCGTCTTTACTATCATCTTTGTCAGGATCGGAAATTACGTCTTTGATGACGTCTTTGCCCACCTTCCAGAATTCGCGCACCAGTGACGTATTGATCGCATCTTTAATGTCCTCACCGCGCTCGATCTGTTTCATCGCATGTTCATAAGACTTACGTTGACTCTCTGGCGCCTCGCGGAATATCACCTGAATAGCACAGCCTTCACCTACTTCGGCCAGTTTTGAAAACGCATTTAAAATAACCGACAGTGGATCGTGGTCAAATTCATCATAGGTTTTTAGAGGGAAAGCAGCCTCGTCATCAACCTGGGCGGTTGACCCCACTGTTACACCCTCGTCGTTGAAGACATTGTAGTCATTTTTGACCACTTCGATTCTGGCATTGGTAAAAATCGACTGGACCTGGCGTTCAAATAATCCCCGCCGGGCATCCGGTACTGCACAGTAAAATGATATCTCTTCGCCGACGTGTGATACGGCAATTTCAAATGAAAAGTATTCTCGAATTCGACCTTTGTCTGAACCGTGTGGCAGTAGTCCCGCAAATACTTGCTCCATTGACGACACCAAATTTTTAAGCTCTTTCTTATCAGACTCATCATTGGCTGGTGGCAATACTACCTCATATAATGTCATGTGCAGGGCGCGATACAATGGCATCGAATCTTTTAGTCCCTGAATTTGATAACCGCCTTTTAAATATTGCACCAAAAATCGATGGAAGTCGTCCTCGACATGAGGGTTGTCTAATTGATCAACCACCGACAGAGCGTTTTTGATTCCCCGCTGTTGCATCACCTTAACCAGCTCGGCCATTTGCCAATCGTGTTCTTCGGGTTCCAACTCGAGCCCTAATTGCCTAATCTCTTGCTCGCTAGTTTGATAGTCATTATGCAATACATTTTCAGCCGGCGATGCCTGATACTCGCGTGTTACCGCTGCGGCGGCCTCATTACCCCTTTCATGTGCTGCCGTAGGGCCAGATCGTTCGTAATTACCCTGTTGCAACTGAGCCTCGCGTTCGGCAATTTGTTGGCGCAAATACGCCACCTCTTCCTCGGGAGTCGAGAATTTCGGTTGTTCGCTGGCACTTGATTGCGCGGTTTTTTCGATACCCAAATCGGACCTAATCGAATCCAATGAACTACTTTGATGCAATGCCATTAGGTACTAGTGTAGCAGACCTCCTAATTCAGAGAAGAGGTATTAATTAAATCAATTATCTGCCTACGGTAATTAACAGCATTAACAGGATCAAAATCTGATCCAGATTCGTCTATAAGCCATTTTTGAACCAGTCCATATTCTAGCTGGTGATCTCTGCGTAATGCTTCAGGATTATTTAAATAGTCCTTAACTATATCCGCATACCATTCAGTCAAAGCCATCAGTTTATCTAGACTTTTGTCATCACTAAATTCTTCTCTTACTCTTTCACTATATTCGCTCCTGTAACGATTAGGTTGCTGGTAAACTATTAACGCTTCATTAAGAAAAGCGACTCGTTGCTCATAAGTTAGATATCGCGCACCGTTCCAATCAGTTTTATGGCCTAATTCGTGTGCAATAGTTTGAAATATCGTTTCAGCCTTTGTAACACCTTTTGTATTATAGTCATTTATTAATTCATTCATAGGAACAGAAATTACGATCGAATCTGCTGATAAAGTAACCCTACCATATTCGAACTGATAGCTATCGGGGCCAGTTATCTCAATACTAGATTCGATATAAGCTATAACATCAATATTGCCATTCACGACTGATTCAGGTAAAGAGGAAGAGCCGATTAAGTTTTGTACTAACTTTTTATTAATGCCAATTCTTTCAAACCCTTGTATTTCTGGTTCTTCTGGAAATTTTTCCTTTGTGTCCTCAACTCTTTCAACCTCCGAACTAATGTAGCCAAGAGTTAAAATTGATCCCAAACGTCCTAAGCGTTCATTCATATTCTTACTATAAAACTGAGTCTGTTCTTCCGTTAATTGAGCCCCTGCATGATCTTCATCGAAGCCCTCCATTGCTGCTTTGGTTGTTCCCTCACAGCCAGTTGCACCAATTGTCAACAACCCAAGTGCAAGTATACGCATACGATAAGAGACCGATTTGAAAAATTTTGGTATTTTACCTTCTTTAGTATTAGACTGATTGAAAACTTCCATAAAGTTAATTATTTGCCTAACTCACGTAAGCATTAATATCAATACTATTTTCTTCTGCTACTGCATTAATTCGATCCAACAAATTTTCATAGTTTTCAGTCATACTTTCTGCATTTAAATTAGCACTACTAGGATTTTGCATTTCAGTAACAGTTTCTGGATCAAAGCCAAAGAGACCAAATATTGAAACCCTATTACCTTCAAACATAACTTGTGGAGCAGATTGAGTTATATCTGGATTATTTAACCATTCAGTAATATCAGGCATAACATTATAAATTACATTTCGAATAGTCTCGGGATTCATACGATTAGCAAATCGATTAGACCAAAATTCAAGAATTTCATCGTAGTGGTCAATCCGATCAGTCGTAGCAGCATTTAAAATTTCTTCTAATTTTTCATATTCAGTGTTTTCTAGAAATAAGTTTAGTTCAGGGTTAGATAGTTGATCTAGTTCCGGTACGTCATCTGGGATATTAAATACACCGTCATCTAACCCAACAATATTACCTTCAGTATCTACTGAAATTCCGTTAGAGGCTTTATCGGGAATCATAATATCGCCATCGGTATCTACATAACTACTGCCCAGTTCCTGACCAACCTTGTAATCAGCTTCAGGTGCATCTTGCCATACCTCGTCACTAAGCTCTTCTGGGGTAAAATCGCTTCCACTGGCTTGCTGCCATAAAGTATCTACCTCGCCGTCAGCATGAACTAGCCTAATTTCGTCATCAATTAATTCAAGTTTGTCGCCAGGATGGATCACCACGCTCTCGTGTTCAAATTCAGGACGATAGCCGCCCAGTTTTTGCGCCAAGGCTTCACGATCCATGTCCAGCAGTTCTTGATATTGCAATCTTTGCGCTGGTTCTAGTTGTCTGATTTGATCTTGCAGGTCACCTGACGCTTCGATAAAGGTGCTAGCTGAACCACTGCCGTCAATCCCATCATAGTCAGTCCACTGATCTACATTAACTACCAATGGCATGTGCGAATCTGGCACATTTGGCGCATTGTTTGGACCATCTGCCCGATCAACCAAGTCATCTATAATATCATCTTCAGTTATTGGTGAACCTGTGGGATCGGGCAAATCTTCTGAACTTACTAAATTACCTACCCCATGAGTAACAAATGGCAAAGCTGCGGCCAATCCTCCTACGCCAGCTGCGGCCAACCTTCTTTTAATTCTATTTGAGCGTTCAATGGAAACTGAATCAGCCTCGTCTTCGACCAGCGAGTCAAGCTCGCGGTCAAAATCTTCCATAATAACTGCAAATTTCTCTTGCTCGTCCGCTGTTTTAACCTTTTCTCGCAAAATTTCTTGGCGTTTTTTCAATATTGCCGCAACTACCGCTTGATCTAATTTACTATTTTCTAGGCTAGACTCAACAAAAGCTGTTTTGCGTTCAATTTGCAACGCTTGCAGTCTAGCGGCTTCTTTTAGGACTTCTTCATCACCTAGTTTGCCGACATAATCATTGTATACAGACTCTTCAGAGATAGTTTGATTTGGTTTGAAACTTTTTCTGATCTCTTTGACAATTTCATCTGTTTTACCTCGGTGCGACCAGCGACCAAATTGTTCTAGGAGAGATTCGGTCGCTAAATATCCTCCAACCCCCCGTGATAAAGCGCTTACCGCGGCTCGTAACGCGGTTAGAGGCGCAAAAAAGAATCCGGCAACACCCAAGGTGCCACCTATTGCATAGCGCGTCTTTCTAGCCCCAGAACTAAACCATTTATTTCTAAACTTGGTCAGCAATGAATCATCGGCGTTTTCAGTAATAAACAAATCAACTTGACTTTGTTCTTCTTCCAAAAACTTTTGCACCAGATCTTGGGCGGCCTCCTGATTTAGCTTATCTCTAGCTGATTCAACTTTTTTGGTTTGTTGATTCAGTTGCTCGTTAATCTGAGTCAGATCAGTTTTTAATGAATTTAGCTTATCTTCATCAATGTCTTCGCCATTTGTTTTGCTTAATTCCAATTTAGCAATCTCGTCTTCGAGTTTGATTTTATTTTTTTCCAACTCTACTAATTTGTACCTCTCGGACTCAAAACTGTCCCTGTCATCAGCACCGCCGGCTTTTACCTCAGCAGCGATGGCCACACTCATCGCCTGGTAATACTCTTGTCCTAGCTGTTCATTCTTTTCTGCTTGCTCGGCCCTTTTATTACCCCACCATCCTAGTGGTAGCAGTCTTCTATGCTCTATCAGTGCTTGAAAATATCTTTTTCTTTTATTATCTAAAACTTTTCTAAGCCCACCCATGTCAGCCAAAGATTCTGCCCTATTAGGATCAGATGCCCCATCAGCAGAGACTACTTCTAATTTGTCTTCGTCTGCTTTGTTCTTTTCATCTTCATCTTTATCCTCTGCAGTAGCTGCCGGCTCATCCTCAATCTCGCTACTTACTACTTCATCTGATTCTTTGTTAATTTCTTTGTCATTCCTGTTTGCTTTATCATCTTCATCCTCTAACTTGTTAGATTCTGTAAATTTTGCCTCTTGTTCAAATTTTTTTACTGAATCTGCCACGTCTTTTGTCAGCTTAGTTATTTCTCCGGTGTTGATACCACTAAAAAGCAAAGAGTCGCTGACGTCTCCCAAGATTAGTTGATTTGGTGAAAAAGTACCTTTCTTAAGCCTCTCAGTGACTGCGTCAAGCAGCCTCTCCTTTGCTTTATCCATTGATGAAGTTACCTCGGACAGGTTAGCTTTTAGATCTAAACTTTCCTCCCTATCTGTTTTTTTTTCTTTAGAATTTTCTCTCTCTAAAACCCCTCCTCCTTGAGATTTAAATCTTTCAAGACCTGGTTTTTTAGGACCCTTTTCTGACATATTAAACCTTTACCGCCCCATAAGTTTCTAATAGCTGTTTTTTCAAGTTGGCTAATATGTTGGCTGCCATTGTTTCTATTTCGGGAAGCTGTTTTTTCAAAAATAAATAGATCTCTCCATTACTAGAGTCATTATCAATCATTTTATCAAGTCGCTCTGCCTGATCGTCATTTAACCGGGAATAAACCTGTACCAACAATCTTTGCTCAGCTACCTGAGACATTTTGGTCGCTAATTGTTCCTGCTGATCTGTGGGTAGATCTTGCAATTCTAGTGCTTCTAAAAGATTTATATTGAGATAATCAGTGATCATATGAAACTATTATATCAGAGCCAATTAGCAATTTTGACCAGCTCCTCGATAGCGTGCTGCTTGACACTGCTATCCTCTAAAGAGTCATAGATACCCAATAGAATTAATATGTGATCGCGATTGATCTTTTTTTCGAAACTTGCTTGTTGGCCGCCACGCAGTTTTGCTCCGGTTACTTCATCTAATAATTGATTTGCTTCATTTTCTGATATCACCTCCTGCTGCACTGCCAATCTAGCCGCCTGACTAGCTAGCAACCTTAAAATAGCTCTGCGCTCTATTGTTTCTTCGAAACGTTTCTTTTTCTCGGGCGATAAAGGTTTTGGTACACTTTTGGACTCATTTATTGCTTCTAATATCTTCACTAAATTTTTTCTAGCTTCATGCCGGCTAATCTCATCAATTAACGGTAACTCTGCGTAATCTTTTATTACAACTAAAGGATCATCGGCAAATCTGTTTGCCAAATCAGGATAGAGTACTAATCTAGTTTTAAAATATTTAATAACTTCCCGTAAATCTTTAGTTTTATTTGTTGAAAGCACATTAATTAATTGATCGAGATTTAATTCTGATGCTTGTCGCCAAATATCACCATTAACTGGTGTAGGATAATTATTCTCAAAACCACTTTTGACTGAATCAGCTTTTTTTTGTGATTTAACTTTTTCATCCTCGGGCGGCAAGCCACCTTTTATACGATTAATTAGCTCCTGCGGCCTTTCTATAAACTCAGCTAGGTCTAAAACCGACTCAATTCTACCTCTTCTAGCTTCAATGGTTTTTGTCTTTACCCAGGACCGAATCTGATCCTGATCGTTTTTACTCAAATCATCAATTATTCTCTCAACTGGCTTTGGAAGCGTAAAGGGATTATGAACTTTTTGTATCTCAGCCCAAGCACTTTTTTTACCATAGACCTCTCTAATTTCAATCTTACCGGTCGAGCTAACTCGGTACCTACCAGCTACAATTTTTCCGTTATCATCAATTGCATAAACATAACCACCTTTCGGAATCCCCTTTTCTTTAAGGTTGGCTATCGTGTGTTGGCGACCAGATTCAAACTCCCTTAGAACTCCATTTAAATAAAGAATTTTGGCCACCAAAACCTTTTGAAGGTCTTTGTCTCCTTGGTCTATCGCTTGATCAAAATCTTTTGATAGTATTTTCTGTAATTTATGAACTTTGTTGGCGGAAGTTAAAGATTGAAAAAAAACCTTATCCTGATCGGCAATATATTGACTGAAGCTGTCACTAATTTCATTAGCTAATTCATCAAATGTTTTTTTGTAATCGTGAGGTGTTTTGTCGGGATTTAAATCGCGACTAATTTCACCAGTATATAGGGCATCAATAAATTTGATTTTGGCAGCGATAGATTCTAACCGATCTTCATTGTTAAGATTTTCAAAAAACTCTTTCTGCAGATCAATCCTTATTTGTTCATAAGAACCGTCGTGATAACTTTCACGAAGCTTTCGCCGATCATCAGCACTAACTAATGATTCAAGATTTTTAGAGGCTTTTTCATACACCTCGACAAACTTAGCGCCCTGATTTTGTTCCCAAGAAACTAAATAATTTAGATCCTTCATCAAAACCTCCAGTTCTTCACCTTCTTTTGCCAGAAGCAGGTTTATGGTTTGCGCGAGTCTGCTGATATCTGAAATTGATTTTGACCTAACCCAAGAATCATATTTGGTGAAGTACCAATCCAGTACTTTCTCGCTATGGTTTTGATTTAGATGGCTATCAGAGAGTTTTTTAATTACTGTGTCACGTACCTCTGATAATGAAATTAGATTTTCGGGTAAAATCTCATCCGAAATAAAGTTGTCGCCATTGACCACATTAATAAATGCGGGCTTGTTATCTCTGTTAACGTAATCATAAATCAAAATTTCTTGCTGATTCTTATTTAAAACGTAAACTATGTCCCCTTTTTGGATACCCCTTTTTTCGAAAACTTTTTTTAGATCTTCTTCTTGTTCTTCGGCTAACGCCTCTATTTCACTCGGCTTCGGCACTGTATCATCTTCATTAAAGTCTCGGGTTTCTTTTTCTTCAGTCTTAGTTTCAGTATTATCATCTTCGACATCTTCGACATCTTCGACATCTTCGACATCTTCGACATCTTCGACATCTTCGAC
>CAZHOI010000002.1:73500-99930 GCA_964534365.1 uncultured Candidatus Saccharibacteria bacterium
AGAAGAATTGTGGGTTTTTTCATATTCTGCCATGTTTTGCTCAAAAATATTATTTGCTGATTCTATTTCTTCGATACTTTCAGGCAATTTATCTTCTAAAGGAAAATCATGGAAAATTGCGTCTAATACTCTAAATGCCACAAGCTCCTCATAAGAACGATCCCCAGTTGCCCCTTTATCTCTTAAAATATTGCGTTTTTTTATCAATTTTTCTAAAGTAAGTCCCGATTGCAAAATATAGAAATCTAATATGTAGGCAAATCGATCATCAATTTCAGCATCTTCCAACGCCTCCTTAAAATTTTTCAAGTGACCATTTTCTGCAACCCCTTCATCATTTGGAGTAGAATATTTTGGAAAAGGAGGTTCGGTAAAATCTCTCATTTATTTATTGTACCAATACTTCACCACTCTGTTGGTAAGTAATCCTGTTTAATGATTGTTTTCAGTTATGATTTCATACCTATCGCCAAAGCCAGTCACCGCCATCACCTCGTCTTCTTTGGGATTCCAGGTATGGGTAGCAATATAGTTTGAAGACTTACCTTCCAGTTTAGTGCCCGACATAATTTGGCGTCTAATATCAGGCGGAATAATGGCACCACCTTTGTAGGTGTAAATTTTAGGGTCAAAACCCGGACCATCACGAGTCTCTACATCAGTTCGACCCGGAAAGAAAGAATTCAAATACAATGCCATCATCAGGGTGATACCCAATGGTGATCCGGGAATCAGAGGTGGTAAATCCAGGTTAAACTTATCTTTAATCAGTTCTCGTGATTGATAATATTTTTCGTAGAAGATTTTAAGGTATCGCGGCATTAACTGACCCCAAACGGCACCACCACTTTCATTTACCTTTGGATTTCCCCGCACCGATCCGGGAATATATTGCCAATATTCACGCTGCTTTTGACCGCCACTAAATTTATCTTTATAGGGAATACTTAGATCGGTCGCCAAATACTTACCCATTTGCTCCATTGCAGTGTTTGAATCAGGGTAATACCCTTCACCGGGATTAGTCTGCGACCAAAACGGCGCATCCCCGATCCGGCGGGTATTAGCCGTTTCCCAGGCATTTAATTTCGCGAGATGTCCTACATTTATTCCACCACCCGTCGCCTGATGCAGTACCGCGCTACGTCGAATTTGATCAAATTCTTCTTCGGTTAAAACTTTATCAATATTAAACTCGCCATTGGCTGGGTTATTACGATACTCAACTTTCCGCCACTCTGGAACATCCTCAATCCAAATCTCAGGTGCAGCCACGATCAATAGCTCGGCCAGAGGCAATGACACCTTGGCCCAGCGCAAGCCATCGGCTGTAACTGGATGTTCTTGACCCTTGTCACTCTCTATCAATTCTATTTCAGCAGGTGTTAATTTCGGTAATTGGTATTGTTCTTCCGAGCTATCTAGTTGATCAACCAATAGTTGGTTGGCATAAAATCGCCCATTATACGAGCTGATAATATGGGATAGTAGAAACAAATCCCCGGAGGTAGTTTCTTGTTGCCAAATAGATGCAACCCGAGACTCTATTCTAGATAGCCAGTTTTTAACTTGGTCTTCTTCATACATTCTTCGGTCTATACCATTGATAATTGCAGTGGTTATCATGCCCGAGATTTGATCCTGAACTTCATTATTACCTAATTGTGATGCTACTACTTTTAATGACACTAGCTCGGCCAGCGATCGTCTATCAGCGCCTAGATTGTTTTGGTAATTTGCCCGATCGCCTCGGGTTTTCAAATTATCACCACCGGGTTCTAGTTGTCCGTCATAGCCCCCTGGGGGAAACTGCGAAGCCTCTAGAAATATTTGATCTAGTCCTTCGAAATTATTGACATCCTCCATTGAATCAACCAGACCCGAATCGTGTAATTCAAATATTCGTGTCTCTAAGAAATTTTTAATGACAGCTTTCTCCTCGGGGCCATAGTCTGAATATAGATCTTCAAAATCATCTAAGTGTGGTTCGTCTAATTCTTGCAATTCTTCGCTTGATAAAATTTGCTGGCCGATTAGACCAGCTCCAGCTAACGCCATAGCTCCTCCCCCTATTTTAAGGAACCTTCTCCGTGACATAAACGGCTGGTAATCAGTGTCTGGATCACTTGCATCAAGCAGTTCAAGCGCTGCTTTGGCTTCTGGCGAATCAACTGGATGAAATTGCTCGTTGCTTTCTTGGCTTCGTCTTGTTGCCTCCTGAGCCGAGACCTCTTCACCTTTGTAGCTAATAAATTTTTTATTCTCCATCTTAATCTAGACGTGACTCTAATTCATCTTTAAAGCGCAACAGCACAGAACGTTGTTGAATGTGTTCTGGCAGTTTTAACAACAGTGGTTCCGCCTGTTGACGCTGTCGCCACAGATCCTCGAATTCCTGAACTAAAATTGGTGCCAAAATTGCCTCGGGAGTCTCTAGCTGCTCCGAGAAGTTTTTCAAATATTCTTTAAGCAATATCTGGACTCCTTCATGATAATTAGATAACAGCGTTTTTACGTCGGCTCGGGACGCTGGATTAGACGATTCGGACTGATTGGCTGATGCGGCATGTGTCCCGATTGTTGAATCATCCCCTACCGATAACGATTGTAGGATTTGAGTATCAATAGAATTTTGGGGCAACGATGATTTGTCAGCAGTATTTGAATCAACTATCGGCAAGTTCTCAGGCACCGATGTGTGTGAATTATCATTTGACTGACCAGCCATAGTAATCTGGCCAGAAGTATTTTGTTGTCCTGGATTATTTTTTATACTGCCTGCATTTGCAGCGCTAACGGCCTCGGCCAGGGTTCTAAATTGGGTTGGGCCTAATTCTGAATCGCCAGCTGGTTGATCCTTTGGCTGGTTTGGTTTAACCGGCTGGGGTACCGGTATTTCTGGGCCAGGATGATTGATATTAGATTCTTTTATTTGATCGGATTGCTCGACAGATTTACCAGCACCAGAGCTGGGCTGATTTGCCGATACAGATGGTACAGAATTGGTTGGATCAGGTTTATGCTGTTTTTTATGCAGTAATTGTTGGTATTGGGCTTCTAGATTAGCTAGCTGCGCCTCGATATCATGATTAGCAATTGCCGAGAGTGGTGACGATGGCTTGATAGTTTTAGGTTGATTGGGTTGGTTAACTTCAATGGGTTGATTATTGCCTCCTGAAGATGCGGCTGGATTGTTGACAGCCGGCTGACCAGCTTTATTCGTCTGGTTATTTGAATTGTTTTGATTGTTTTGATTGGCAAAAATACGCTGATTAAATTCTTTAATTAAAATTTCAGCGGTCTCGTGATCGCCATTATTTCGGGCTGCAGCAATACGGGCCGCTAGTCCATGAGACTCTTTGGCAGTATGATTTAAGTTAACGGCCATGTAGTTACAGTATAACCCAGCTGCATAAGGAATTTTGGCCAGCTGTGGAGGATTTGGCCTGGGTTACAGAATGATAAAAACAAGGTGGTTAAAATTTAAATGGTGGCTAAGAATTACAGGGTAGTTAAAATCAAGGGTCCATTTGAAGTGACTGCTACTGTATGTTCGACCTGAACCGAAATCGAACCGTCAATGGTTCGATAGGTCCATTGATCTGGATCCAGTTTAAATTTTGGCGACCCTAAACCTATCATCGGCTCGATTGCCAAAACTGCCCCTTCTGGCAAAATAGGATTACGTGATCCAGTGTGAAAGTTTGGAATATTGGGCTCTTCATGTAATTGATAACCAACCCCATGCCCGACCAAACCGCGGTAAATGGTGTAGTCGCCACTGGTTTTAACCGTTTTTTCAATTGCAGCCCCAATGTCTGACACTGGAGCATAAGCCTGTGCCGCCTTAATTCCCGCCTTTAACGAATTCCGAGCTGCTACCAGCAATTTTTTAGCTGGGTCATTTTCACCTACAATTATTGAATCAGCCGCATCGGTGATCAAGCCCTCGTAAACTACTCCGATATCAATACTGACTACATCACCATCTGACAGAATAATTTCAGCCTCATTGGGAATTCCATGAACAATTGCATCATTTACTGAAAAACACATGGTGGCGGGAAAAGGCCGCACCTTGGGATCAGCGACATAATTATAAAAAGCTGGTTTGACCCCAAGTTTTTCAAACAAAGCGCGTGATTTTTCCTCGATTTTAAATGATGACTCGCCCACAACGCACATGTCAATCAAGGTTTGCAGAATCTCGGCGTGTCGTTTACCACCTTCGCGCATCACTTTGATCTCGGAGGGTGTTTTAGGATTAATTGATTCAGCCATTTATCATTTCAAGATTATTTTTAATCACGGTACCAATAAATTCTTTATCGTTTAGATAATTATCCAAATTATCAATATCGGGACCTAATACTGCCACAGTTAAATCATGATCCATTGCTAAATTTGAAGCCACCGGATCAAATGGGGTTGATAGCCCGGGTGTCCATGTTTTGGGAATGATTTGCAAATAATCCGGCCAGCTTATTTGATTAATTGGTTTGGCCGAATCGTCAACGGCCGGATCAGCGGTATAAACTTGGGAAATGTTGGACAAATTAATAACTGTTTTTGATCCAATTGCCAGTGCCGTTTTAACCGACGGAGCGTCCGAGGATTGACCAGGCTGCAGCCCTGCCCCAGTAATATGCAAACTAGCATCTTGCGGTAGATTTTCAATTTTAAGCACAACTTTATGATGAGGGTCCAGGCCAAATGCCAACGAAACATAATGGGCGTTAAAATGAGTTGTAAAAATACCCATATAATCATGGGTGTCTTTATCATTAATTCCTAAATCTTTCAGAGCCTCGATGTAATGTCGGCACACTTTGCCACCGCCAACAATCAAATAAAATCTATCGCCTGCCTTGATATGTTTTAAGATAACCCTTTTGAATCTGGTTAAAAACTTGGCATCAGGGCCGCCGCTTGGCGCCACCAGCGAACCTCCCAGTGACATGACATAAGTTTTAGCTGGCATCATCGCTCAGATTTAGCACTTTAAATATATCAGTCGTTACCTTTTCTATGTGTTGCCCACCCGCTATCGTTGACACCTGATAACGTTCACTGTTTTTAAAATATTGTATTACCGGCAAGGTTTGCTCGCGATACTGTGACAGACGGTGTTTTATAGCGGTTTCGTTGTCATCAACTCGACCGCGATTTATTAAACGCGCAATTGTCTGGTCTTGGTCAATATCTAACTTTATTACATTCACCGAATCAAGACCGTAGTAATCCAATACCTCGTCAACTCGTTTGGCCTGTTCTAATGTACGGGGAATGCCATCTACAATTATGTGCATCCCCGGTTCATAATTATCAACGAACGAATTTACAAATAACCACGCCGGCATCCAATCTGGTTGCAAGTCACCGCGATTGATCGATTCACGAATCTTGCCAGCTGAATAGCCCTGACCTGACATAATCTGTCTGAAATTCTGACCAGTATCAATTGACAAAATTTCTCGATCGGGATCGTGCTCTTGTAAAAACTGTTGCAGCAATTTGGCTTGGGTTCCCTTGCCCGAACCCTGTGGACCAATATAGATAACTACTTTTTGGTTAAACATCAATATATCAGTTTAACAAAGTCAGCTATATTTGCGAATTATTGACACCACCTGATCGGCCGCTTGATTTAATTCACCATTGTTATTGGAAATAATATGGTCAGCTGATGATATAAATTCCCTCTCGATCGCATAGCTGTGTTTTCGACGCTTAACCTCCTCGTCAGCTAAAGTCGCTCGTTTTTGAATCCGGGACAACAGTGATTGCCAATCGCCTGCGTCCAGGTACAAAACGTGAACGTGACCAGCCGGTAAAATCTCTCTAATACTATTAACACCTTGATAATCTAGGTGACGAATGACATTTTGACCTTGTTGCAGCGGAGTGATCACTTCAGACAATAATGTGCCGTAACGGGTGTGGCCGTGGACGTTGGCATATTCTAGAAATTCGCCAGCGGCTATTTTTTGGTCAAAATCACTATCAGATAAATAATAATAGTCTTGACCTTCGACCTCACCAGGACGAGCTGACCTAGTAGTGGCCGAAATTGGAAAATGTAGCTCGGGCAAGGTTTGGCGCACTAGATCAATCACACTAGATTTACCCGAACCCGATGGGCCCACAATCAAAAACAAGTGTCCGATTATTGAATTAGGATCAATTTTCTTCAGCTTCATAGCCAAATGATAGACTTACAACTTACAACTTACAACTTACAACTTACAACTTACAACTTACAACTTACAACTGTATTTTAATTTAATGACTTGCGCAGCGGCAAATTATTAATTAATTTGTGTATATAAAATTCGCGGAGTATAGAAAAAATTTAGTGGAATCGCATTGGTTGATACAATGACAATCAATTTGTTTCGTGACGACAATGAAGTTTACTAAATAAAACGACTCTTTACTGAATCTATATTTTAGTTAAGTTCTAGGAGTAAATAAATTTTGAGTAAGCCGTATAAATGTTACGGTGAATGAAAAAATTTATTGAATCGACAATGAAATTAGCAAAATAGAGATTTAGTATTGTTGCATCGCAACCTGGGCATCCAACCGCTTAACCAAATCAATGACTACCGCCACCACAATCAATAGCGCGGTTCCACCAATAGCTAGAGACGGATTGCCGGTAATGGCCTGCATTGCAATTGGTAGTACTGCAATTAATCCCAAGAATATCGCGCCGATAAAGGTTACCCTGGTCATTACTCGCTCTAGATAGCTTTCGGTCTGCTCGCCTGGGCGAACCCCAGTAACATAAGCTCCTTGTTTTTGTAGATTAGTTGCGGTTTCGTGAACGTCAAATGTAATTGCGGTATAGAAATAAGTAAATAGAAATACCAATACAAAGTAAACCGCGCCATATAACCATAAATTATTAAAGAATTCATTCATGACCAGTGAGAATTCAGCAAAGCTCGGATTGGTAGTAGCGCCCGCAAGTAAATTCAAAATCATTTGTGGAAATAGCAAAATTGACAATGCAAAGATAATTGGCATCACACCCGCTTGATTAAGCTTTAGCGGCAAGGTGGTAGACATATTGCCTAGTTGACGCCCGCCGGCAACTTGACGTGAATGCGTGATTGGTACTGGTCTGATCGCCTCGTTAACAAATACTATACCGGCCACAATTAACACCGCCGCAATCAGGAATGCTAATAATGTTGGCGAATCAGCAGCACTAAAATTAATGAAGTATTGTTGGATCTGGGTCGGCAATATTGCCACGATACCGGCAAAAATCATAATCGAAACCCCATTACCAATACCATATTCAGAAATCAGCTCGCCAATCCAAGTTAATAAAATTGAACCAGCGGCGATGATTATAACGTTCAAAAATGTATCAAATAATGCCAAATTACCAATGGCGCCCTGCTGTTCTAGCAGTGTAAGAAAACCAAAACCTTGAATTATTGCCAGCGGAACAGTCAATAGACGTGCATACTGAGTAAATTGACGCCGGCCAGCCTGACCTTCTTCGTGATATAAAGATTTTAGCTTGGGTACCATAACAGTCAAGAGCTGCAAGATAATTGACGCCGTAATATATGGACCGACGCCCAGCATCACCAATGATAATCCAGATAAACCACCACCAGAGAATATGTTTAATAACCCCAAAAATTGATTATCCGTCAGAAAACTTTCTAGCCGCAATGGGTCAACACCAGGAACAGGAATGCTTGCTAGTGCACGAAATAATAATAGAGCGACGATTAAAAATCCTACTCGCTTTCTAATGTCTGGATTGGACCAGAGTAATTTAATTTTATCGGTTAGCTGATTCATATTGATACTATGTGTGTCAATAGTAGCACACAGTCTTCTGCTTAACGATCAAATCGCTATAGCAGAATTAGTAAGCTCTAGAGTTTTATTTAATCGTGCCTCCGGCGGCTTCGATTTTTTGTTTGGCTGCGTCAGTTATCGACAGACCGTCAAATTCTAGCTTTTGATTTATATCACCAGTCGCTACAATTTTTACGTCATGGGACGTTCGATCCATCACTCCGCATTCGGCCAAACTATTGCGATTAACTACTTCGCCAGCAGCAAATGCCTGATCAATTATTGATAACGTAATTGTTTGAATTTGTTTTTTATTTGGATTAACAGTACGCGCGCGATTAACTCCATGACCGCGCAGTTTGGGTATTTTTTTAATGACATCGCGATAGGCTGGACGTGGAGTTCCGCCAGCTCGGGCTTTCTGACCTTTCATGCCGCGCCCTGCGGTTTTGCCACGTTTACCGCCGCGCCCGACACGTTTAGCCGATTGTTTAGTTCCAGTTGTAAAATTATGAAGTCCCATAGTAATTATTTAGAATTAGAATTGTTTGCACCTGATTTTTGGCGCGAATTATTACGTCGGCGATTGCGATTATTACGCGATGACGAATCTTCCAAGCTGACTCGAGCTTTTTTTGAAATTGGCTCTAAGGCCGCAATTGCACAGCGAGCATTATTAATCTTGTTTTTTGATCGAGACAATAGTTTAGCAGAAATGTTTTGGGCCCCAGCCAACTCTAGTACGTCTCGAACTGATGAACCCGCCACTAATCCACGTCCTGGAGCAGGTCGCATTTCAACAATTGAAGCTTTGAATTTAGCGTAAAGCTCGTTATCGATACTGTTATCGGTATTAAAAGCCACTTTGATCATATTCTTTTTGGCATCACGCGCAGCTTTATCAATCGCCAGCGCTGTGTCGGTTGATTTACCTAAACCAACCCCAACCCGCCCCTTGCCGTCACCCACCACCATCGCTACCGAGAAGCTAAACCGTCGTCCCCCTGATACCACACGGGTAACTCGTCGGATGCCGATGATTCGCTGCTCGAACTCTGATCGTTCTCGTTCTGGTCGGCCGCGACGCTTTGATCGCGATCGTTTGGAATCTGATCGTTTTCGTCGTGAAGTTGGTTTTTTAGTTTCTGAATTTTTATCCTCCTTTGATTTTTCATCATTAGGAGTACCACTTTTTTTAGTTTCTGAACCTTGATCCGTAGCAGCGGCGACGGCTTTATCAGATTCTTTTTTTTCGGTTGTGGTCGTGGCGTCTGGTTTTTCGCTTCCAGGCTTTGAATCTGGAGCGTTGTTTTGTTTGTCTTCTGCCATATCTATTTTTGTTATTAATTATTGTTAAAAGTCTAGCCCCCCTGATCTGGCCGCGTCAGCCAATTTGGCCAAGTTTCCGCCATAGGCCAATGATCCGCGATCAAATACTGCTTTCTCGATGTTATTTGCCTTTGCCCGACCAGCAATTTCTTTACCTAATGATTCCACATCATTAATACTGGCCTCGGCGGTAGAGGCACTGGCCAAGGTGCGCCCCTGGCTATCATCGATCAATTGGACGTAGTAATTTGAATTGGATCGATATACCGATAGACGCGGCCGCTCAGCAGTACCTGATACTCTGGCCCTTACTCGATTGGATCGCTGACCAGCTTGTCTTTTTTTGTTTTTTAGTTCTGCTCTCACTGTTTTTGGGCATAGATTTTTGGCAAAATCTATTCGCTATTGCAAATATATTAAGTTTGAATCTATGTTAGTTATCATTTAGTAATAGTTTAGCGATCTTTAGGCTGATTTCTTGCCCTCTTTGCGTCTAACGATCTCGTCTTCGTAACGAACCCCTTTGCCTTTGTATGGTTCTGGTTGTCGTTTGGATCGAATATTCGCCGCAAATTGACCGACAGTTTCTTTGTCGATTCCCGAGACCGTTATCGTATTTTTTTCAACTGACACGTCTAGATCCTGGGGAATTTCCATCTCGATTGGATGAGAATAGCCCAGCTGCATTACCAGCTTGTTGCCAGAAGTCTCGGCACGATATCCTACCCCCTCGATAATCAGTTTTTTGGTAAAGCCTTCTGTAACCCCTTGAATCATATTGGCGACGTGCGATGCATAAGTGCCCCACAGCGCTCGTGATAATTTGGTTTGTGCCACCGGATTAACCACCACCTCGGATTCCTCGACTACTACCTCTACAGCATCATGAAGGGGTTTTTCCAAATCCCCCTTTGGTCCCTTGACCATTAATTTGGACTCGCCCGACTTTACCGTGACGCCAGCGGGAATGCTAACTGGTTTTTTTCCAATTCTAGACATAATTAAATAATAGTGAAAAGGACTTCGCCGCCAACATGTGCTTGTTTAGCATCTGCTGAGGTCATAATTCCTTTAGGAGTTGATAATACGGTAATTCCCCGACCGCCACGACCAACTGGGGCGTTTTTGGCAGAAGAATAGATTCGTCGTGAGGGTTTGGATACTCGTCGAGCATATTCAACCGGTTTGGCCAAGGTGACGCGCAGATGTTTTTGAACCCCTTTGCCGGCTTTTTCATAATCAGCCAGATAACCGTTTTTTTTCAGGACCTCGGCCACTGATTGCAATAATTTGGTATGCGCCACCACTACCTCGTCAGCATTTACCGCCGAGGCGTTTTTTAGTCGATTGATAAAATCACCAATACGGTCGTCGATTTTAGTAGTAGTAATATTTACCATGATGATTTTTTTACTCCTGGTAATTTACCCTCGCGAGCCAATTCGATAAAGTGATGTCGACACAATCCAAAGTCTCGCATGTAGCCATTTGATCGGCCACACAGAAAACAACGATTGTCAGTTCGAACCGGTGAAGCATTTTTAGGCAGCTCTTGTAGGGCATCATAATCCCCCGCCGCCTTTAGCTCGGCGCGCTTGTCAGCATATTTTGCTGCCATTTTCTGTCGTTTTTTATTTCGTGCGATTACTGATTTTTTAGCCATAATTTTGTTAGACCCGGCAATAGTAACACAGCTTGGCAATCAAGCCTAATCCTACTGCTAGTTTCGATTATAATATCCAATGACTAATAACGGATGACGGATAGCATCCCAGTCATTAGTGATAAGTTATCCGTTGGTTTCTCCCTTGACAAAGGGTATCCCCAAATATTCAAAGAATTTAAGGGCTGATTCCCGTGATTCCAGATTTGACACCAGAGTAATACCAAATCCAAAAATATTTCGGATGTCTTCATCTGATGTTTCCGGAAATATGGTGTGTTCACGGATGCCAATAGTCAGATTGCCACCTTGATCCACGGCTGACCGTTTAATTCCGCGAAAGTCTTTGGTACGCGGTAGCGCGATATTAATTAATTTATCAACAAATGATTGCATTTGTTCGCCACGCAGCGTTATTTGGTAACCGATGGTATCGCCTTGACGAGACCGAAACGCGGCAATTGATTTTTTGGCCTGTCGGGGTGCTGGTTTTTGACCGGTAATTTGAGCTAGCGCTTCGGGAATGATTTCCAATTTATTACGATCGGTAATTGATCCGACCCCGGTTGATACCACTACCTTTTCCAGCGTGGGAGCCGCCATTTTATTCTGAATCCCTAGATCAGAGGCAATTTTGGCAAAGCTATCGGTCAGTTTTGATTTAGTGTTAGTAGTTGCCATATTACTTTTTCTTAGTTTCCTTGTCCTGGGCTTCAGTCGAAGGGTTAGCTACTGACTTTAAATCACCTGGAGTCTTTTTGGCTTTAGTAGTTTTATTGTCAGTTTTTTTAGAATTAGCTTTTTTGGATTTAGAATCTTCAGTTGACTTATCAGCTTTCGGTTTGGTCGCTGATTTTGCCGAACTAGCTTTTTTGGCAGTTTTTTTGGTAGCCAATACTACGTTCGATACGTGAATTGGGGCCTCGGTTCGAACAATTCCACTATCTTCGCCTTTAACATGTTTGGCACGAATATTTACCCCCTCTACTACAACGCGATCTACGCTAGGTAGCGATTTGGTCACTTTCCCGGTTTTGCCACGATCATTGCCCGCGATAACGCGAACCTCATCTCCTGTTTTGATTCCCATCTTATTTCTTATTGGCATAGATTTTTATCAAAATCTATTTGCGCACAGACACATTACTAGGTGGCAAACGATTAAGTTAAAGCGTATGCGATTACTTCCCATCAGGTGGAAATCCTGATTATCAGGTCCTGACAGTACTGATAATTTGTTTAAAATTCAAGATGACAGTCCTGAACTAGAAACCGTGTAAGGTGATCAGACTATAATACAAATTTTTGTAATTCACAAGCATATAAAGTACTATTATCTGTGTCAAAGGCGTCTGTTTAATCAGTCTCGGCCTGGAACAATTTAATGAGCCACACTAAAATGGCCACGCTCTCTACAGTCGCTAGTATTCTTGCATTAGCGCTCGTCTATCAACTGGTTCTCGGCGGTGTCGACAACCTCATTCGAAAGTGGCGCGTTCGCAACAGCTAGCTACTTACCCCGCCCCCTGTTTCGGCAGGAGGGCGGTTTTTTAATTAAAAAAACTACCATTTGGTGATTTTGTTACTAGTTATAGTTATAAGTCTGTATTGCTACAAAACCTCTGGAGCCAATGATCCAATTCGTTGGAATCCCGCTTCTTGTAATTCCCGGGGAATTGGGCCAAAAATTCGGTTGGCGATTGGTTCTTTCTTCTCGCGATTTATCAGCACCACGGCATTTTCATCAAATCGGATATATGATCCGTCTGCCCGGCGAAATGGTTTAGTTTGACGAACGACAACTGCGGTATGAATCTGTTTTTTCTTGACATTTTTGCGCGGTTCCGCTGACTGTACGGACAATACCACCAAATCCCCCAACTCGGCGTAGCGACGTTTGGAACCGCCCAGCACTTTAAACACGCGCCCTACTTTGGCACCCGAGTTATCGGTAATCTTTACTAGTGATTGTGGTTGAATCATAATTTTTCTATTACTCGGCTGGTTGGGCCTTGCTGATAATGTTTGACAGTTTGAAACGTTTGGTTTTTGAAATCGGTCGTGTTTCTACTATCTCGACCCGATCGCCTACCTCGGCTTGATTGTCTTGATCATGGGCAGGATAATTTTTAGAAGATCGGTAGAATTTTTTGTAAACGGGATGTTTGATGAAACGCTCGACAGTTACTGAAATTGTTTGGTCGCCGGATTTTTTGCGCACCACACCGATTAAAGTTTGTTTGTTAACGTCATTTTTTGCTTTGTCTTTGGGCATATTAGTTAGAGGCTTGATTAAGAGCGGTTAATAATCGGGCGCGTCGCTGTCGTAATTCAGGGGTAATATCAGCCGCCATTTTGCCTCTTGCCAGTGACTGTTGATATTCGGTTTCTAGTTTTATCAAATCCTTCTCTAAATCAACAACTGATTTACCATTATATGGATTAGTTTTTTTGGGGGTTTTTGAATTAGCCATATTATCGTTGTACTAGCTTAACTTTCACTGGCAACTTGGCACCGGCCTTGCGAAATGCTTCACGCGCAGTGGCTTCGTCAACATTGTCAACTTCAAACAATACCCGTCCTGGCAAAACCTCGAATTCATATCCTTTCACTTCACCTTTGCCTTTACCCATTGGCATTTCGCCACCTTTTTCAGTATAAGGACGATCGGGAAAGATCCGGATGTAGAGTTTGCCGAATTTGCCGATGGTACGTCGGATTACTCGCCTTGTGGCCTCGATCTGATTCGAATTAACTCGACCTGGCGTGATCGCTTTGCAACCATAGGTGCCATAGGACACTTCCAGTCCACGCGATGCAGTAGCACGGGCGAGCTTGTCCTCGTTCCACCGTTTACGGTGCCATTTGCGATGTTTTACTTTGTTTGGGAATAACATTTTTTTTTCGTTAAAATTTTAGAAAATTTTTGCCTCAGGGCTTAGAAATCAGTGATTTCTATTAGCGCACATAGATGAATTTTTCTAAGATCATTTTATAATTATCGGTGCTGACGTGAAGCCGAGCCACTATTTGGAACGTGGGCGGCATCATCAAATACTAATCCACGATAAATCCAGACTTTGATACCCAATACACCATAGGGCAAAATTGCCTCGGCGTGAGCATAGTCAATATCAGCGCGTAGAGTCTGCAATGGAATCCGACCTTTTTTAATCTCTTCTCGGCGTGACATTTCGGCGCCATTTAACCGGCCCGAGATTGAAATTCGCACACCTTCTACATCACGGTTAGCCATTACTTTCTCGACAGTAGATTTTAATACCCGACGAAATGGCATTCGGCGCTCCAGCTGTTCGCGAACCATTTGTGACACGATGCCAGCGTCTGATTCAGCCGATTTGATTTCTTGAATGTCCAGCTTTACTTCGCCGGAAATTTCCAAATTATGTTTGATGATGTAGCGGTTTAGCTTGGCCTGCAAATCCTTGATTCCTTCGCCATCACGTCCAATAACAAACCCTGGTCGTGAAGTTCGCAAAATAACGCGCGTAACTTGTGGCCCTCGTTCAATCTCGATCGAAGATACATATTTATTGCGCAATTCTGATTCCAGGAAATTACGCAGCATCACATCAGCACGCAATTGCGTTTGATAGTCGCCTGATGACTGATCGGCAAACCAGCGTGACTTCCAACCACGGATAATACCTAGTCTTTGAACGTATGGGTGTACTGTATGAGTCATATTGTTATTTTGCTGGAGTTAATTTGTTGTGTTTGGCTAGCTCGACCGTAACGTGCGATGATCGCCGGTAAAATTGATCAGCGCGACCTCGGAAACCGGGTCGGAACCGACGATAGCGAGGTCCTTCGTCCACCTGAAGTGTTTTGATGTAGTAGTTGCCGGCTGAATTTAGGTAATCAGATTCACCAGTATTAGCTAGTGCAGAAATCAGCAGTTTATGCAGTGTTTTGGCAGATTTTTTGGGCATAAATTCTAGGGTTTTTAATGCCTTGTCCAATGTCAGGCCGCGAACTGAATCAGCCACCAGGCGTACCTTGCGGGGTGATTGCGTGTATTTTTGTAGTCGTGCTTTCATAATAATGATAATTATTTAGCGGCAGCAGCCATTTTGGCAGCTTTGGCGGCTTGAATTTCAGCTTCACGCTTGCGCTGCTCTAGCTCTTTCATCAATTTACCACCATGACGACGGAAGGTTCGGGTAGGCGAGAATTCACCCAGTCGATGTCCTACCATATCCTCGGTAACGAATACTTCGATGTGTTTGCGACCATTATGTACGGCAAAGGTATAGCCAACCATTTCCGGAGAAATCATTGATGCTCGCGCCCAGGTTTTGATAGCGCCATCGTTAGGTTTTTGCGCGGCTACTTTTCTGGCTAGTTTTACGTCTACGTGTGGTCCTTTTTTAACTGATCGTGCCATGTATATTTAGTAATTATTTATGTAACGGTTTATGCAATTTAATAGCCACAGAAATGTCGGTATTATAAACGCGTTCATTTCGAGCATAAAAAATAGCTGGTATTTAACCAGCACGACAATTTCCATTCTTCGAGCGGTGAACACCAACGCTCAGGCGATCAGGCTTTCGTTGCGACACTAAAGCCAGTACCCAATGGTATGAATTGTTATGCTAGTTGCTGCCAAACTTCATGTTCGCTTGTACAGATCCTAGGGGATGGCAGCAGGATAACATGAACCATTAGTTAGGACAAGAATTGTAATTGGTTTGACTATGAAATTAGTTTTGGCTATAAATGTAGAGGTATCGCGAGTTTGCCGGATAACTGAACCGAAGTAAGTTGTCTCTCGCGGCTCGCACCCTTCACTTCAACCCAACCCATGGATCGCCTAAGGGCAATGGTCATCGCTGCCTATCTACTACCAACTCAATCTCAAGGACAATTCCTAAAGAAGCTCGCTCGTGAGTTCAACCTTACCGAGTCCGAACGGTCTCGACTGAGGAAGTTGGTAGCAGAGATGCGAAAAGACCGGCCCACTCTCCAACGAAAGCCAGATCCTGCTACAGCTCGTTGCGGAGAGTTCAATCTCCAAGAAGCAGGATGCTAGATCGAGGGTCAGCCACCACTGCAGGCATAGAAAGCAGTGGTGGCCATGATTTGTCCATAATACACTGGACTTATTTCTCACTGAATAAGTGAGGTTTTTTTATACTAACTTTTTACAAATAGCGATTTATGTTTTGGAGGTGCCCCGCATAATCGGGCGAGCAATAAAACTCTCGATTACTGTGCAAATAAAAATAGCAGTCAGTTGGTTCAGGATTTAGCGCCGCCTCGATCATCGCCAGATTGGGATTTGCAATCGGTGCCGGTGGTAGTCCGTCATTTTGATAAGTATTAAATGGTGAATCCAGGTATTTGTCCTCGGGCAGTGGAATTGGCCACCAGTTACCTGGCCCGCCCTTGGCATATTGCAAAGTCGCATCAATCTGCAATGGAATCCCCTGGTACAATCGATTCCAAATTATTCCCGAAATTATTCGCTCATCGCCAGTGCCAGCTGCCTCGCGCTGCAGCAACGATGCAATAATCAGCGCATTTTGAACAATCGGATTCTCCGGATCAGGGTTAGCTAGCAGCCCAGACAACCGGCGATCAAACTCGGTTTGCATAATTTCCTCGACTTCATCAGGAGTTAAGTAGGTCACTAAATCGTATTTTCCCGGGAAGAATTGTCCGTCTATACGTTTGGCATAGCATTGCCGGTCACGTCGGGCAAAATATAATTTTTCAGCTTCATCCCAATTTAATTTTATTGCCAAAACTTCAGCAATTTCTTCACGCCTCATCCCTGGATATACGGTAACCGATGTTTCAAATGGACTAATGACTGATTGGACATTGGCAACTACCTCACTAGCCCACTGTTCCAGTGTCAGTGCACTAGGCTTAGCATCTTCGTTAGTCACATTGTTTTGTTGACTGGCATTACCATACCATCGCGCTATCTGAACAGACCCTAAATCTTGGGGTAATTGACTGAAATCTTGAACCACTCGCTGTGGTGTCGACACTATTTCATTTGGTTGCGGTGCTACCGCCTTGAATATTAAAAAAGCTCCAGCCATTAATAATACTAGTGCCAGTAAAAATGCCGATAAATTATGCCACAGCAAATCAAACTTCATTCTAGGACCATTATATCAATAGTCTGAACATACAAATTAATCATAAGGTATTAGAAAAGCAGACTGCTGGCAACAGGCTACTTAGGAATATCTCCATTACTTGATTTTCTTGTTTCACCATTCTCAGCTACTCAAAAGATCATCGTTCATTTTAATATTCATAAGGAGCGTGGCAGACAGTAGATACTTTCTACTCTACCTTTAATATAACATTCAATTGTACAATTTGCAAGCTTTGTACATAAAGGCTTATTAAGTTAACAAAAATCGGCCAGAACATCACGCGGATGTTCTGGCCTTTTGTCTTGCCCTCCGACCTAGTCTCTCAATAAAGAAACGGCAGTAGCTTTTGCCCGATGCCAATTTCGGCGGCGTCAAATAAGATGACGCCTAGGATGGCAGCGCCGAGGAAGAACTGGTTAGCGCGGCGCTGTTGGACAACGTGATTAGGAGTGCCGTCGTCATCACCGATCACTTCACTGGCCCAGAATTGGGCGCAACGTTTGTTGCGCTCGGCAACAGTGAAACCTTCGGGAAGCAGATCAGGATCTACTTCCACCGGAGCCTTATCACACTGGAATAAAGCATGATTGACTTTCGAGTCCTGGACCTCCTCCAGATTGAAGTCTAGAGACTCCTGAGCGGTGGTAGTAGTTGTCATGCCCAGCATGAGGACTATGACGACGAGAAGCAGGTGGCGAAACATGGGTATGGGGGGTTTGAGGGTTGTAAACAACAAGGCCGACGGCCCTGCTAGTAGATTTCGCTAAATTAAAATTATAGATAAAATATACTGGCAAAGACTTCGACACTATTAGTATAATTAAACAACGAATAGCGATTGTCAAAGAGTATTATTAAAAAACCGCGGTTGCGGTTTATTGAGATAAGTAAATCTATTACTTTCGTTTTTTGTTTTTACGCCTCGATACAATCAAGTGATCGGAATATTTGCCTGGTCGGCGAGTCTTGACCCCTGGGTCAACTACTTTGCCCCATTTAGTTTTCTTGTGTTTGCGGGATCCGCGAGATTTCGCCTCACCACCTCCCATTGGGTGATCAACTGGGTTCATCGCCGTACCCCGAACTGTCGGGCGCCACCCCATGTGACGTTTTCGACCTGCCTTGCCAACGGTGCGCAATTTATGTTCTGAATTAGACACCTCACCAACAGTGGCATAGCATTCTTCGCGTACTCGCCTAACCTCACCCGAAGGCAGTCGTATCTGGGCATAGCCAGCGTCTCGGGCAGTTAATTCAGCGCCGGTTCCAGCCGATCGCACCAGTTTGGCGCCGGAGTTTGGTTTAGTTTCAACATTATAAATCCGGGTACCTAATGGTAAAAACTTTAGCATTGTCCGATTGCCTGGCTTAACATCTATTGAGGAATCAGAGGCAATTATCTGGCTACCTACCTCGAACGATTTAGACGCCAAAATGTATCGGCGTTCGCCGTCAGCATATAGTGCCAGCGCAATAAAGGCTGATCGGTTTGGATCGTATTCAATTGATTCGATTTTTGCGGGAATATTCAACTTGTCACAGCGATTAAAATCAATAGATCGAAAACGACGCTTGTGGCCCCCACCCCGGTGTCTGGTAGTAATTCGGCCGTGGTGGTTTCGGCCCGATCCGCGTCGAAATCCCTTAGTCAAAGACTTATTTGATTCATCGGTAGTCAAACGATCCTTGTAGGACACATTGGTCATGTGACGTCGCGAGGGTGTGGTTGGTTTATATTTTTTCATATCTTTTTTCGTTAGATAATTTTAGAAAATTATCTGCCTCATGGCGTAGATTGCAAGCAATCTACTAGCAAGAGCAAATAGATTTTGTAAATAGTCTATGCCAATTCTATTGACTGACCAGCTGCTAATTGCACATACGCTTTGCGCGACCGGGCGGTTCGACCTAATTTATTGCCGCGTCGCTTGACCTTGCCAGGGTGATTGACAACCCTAATATCCATTGCATCAACGTCATGTATTCGTTTTAGCGCCTGTTTAATTTCGGATTTAGTGGCACCACGAGCCACATCCAAAGTGTACACTCCATTTTCGTTTTGAATTACTGATTTCTCAGTTATTCGCATTCCCAATAAAACTGGTCGTTTGGACCGAATTGATGGGTTAGTATTTTTATCTGAAGACTTTGCGGCACTGGCTGATGCCTTACTTGTTTCAGATTTTGCGCCAGATTTATTATCCGGGGCAGTTTTCTTCTTTCGTGAGAATAAAGCCATATCTTTTTATTTATGAATAATTATGCCCGGTTTAGAGAGCTAATAGATTTCTTTTGAAATCTATGCCATAGCGAGAAATGTTAACTAGTTAGCATGCATTTCAAGCGTAAATAGCTGCATTTGTTTAATGTGATTATGCTCCACAAATTACTATTTATCCAGCCTAGTTTCAATCGCTTTCAAAGAATTTTGATCGAAAACAACCAGATGTCGTGGTCGCATTACGTCTTCGACATTCAAGTCAGCGCTCGACACTATGTTAATTCCTGGCAAATTGCGAAAACTTTTCTTTAGATTTGGACTAGGATTATCGGCTACGACGGTCAAAACGTATCCGGTTTTGTGCTGCAGATCCTGTTTTTTCAAAGCCTCGAGATTATCGGCCACAAATTTTGCGGCGGTTTTGGTTTTCGGTTCCTTTAATTCCAACCCGGACGCTACTGAAAGATTATCATTTTGAACTAGATATGACAGCGCCGATCGCAAGGCGGTATTGCGCGCTTTGCGGTTTACTTTTTTAGTATAGTTGCGGGTATTCAAAGGACCAAATGTGATTCCACCGCCTTTCCAAATAGGTGAATACCTAGATCCGTGTCGGGCCCGTCCGGTACCTTTTTGTCGCCACGGTTTGGTGTCTGCTCCCCTAACTTCAGCGCGATCTTTGGTTTTAGCAGTATTGGCCCGTCGGTTTGATTGAATTGATAGAATTACTTCTTTGACCAGCTCAGGATTCCAGTTTGCTCCAAAGACACTATCGCTAGCCGTAATCGACCCAGCCTTACCGTTATCAATGTGTGTAAGTGTTGCCATTTCTTTTTTACAGTTAGAAATTTTAGTCTACTCACGTCTGCAAATTTTAGAAAATTTATCAGACTTTTGGCATAGATTTCTTGTGAAATCTATTAGCATTCTAAAATTTTGTTTATAAGATATGCATTTGTTTTACATGTTTTGTGCTCCATGAATCACGTTTATGATTGTTTCTTTTTCTTTGCAGGAGTTTTCACTACCTCGATCAAAGTGTCACGCCGTCCCGGTACCGCACCTTTGACGTAAAGTAAATTATTTTCCTGATCAATATGCGCCACGGACAGATTTTTAACCGTAACGCGATCGCCGCCTGTTCGACCGGCCATTTTCAGGCCTTTGAATACTCGCTGCGGTCCAGTCGCCCCAATCGATCCTGGTGCGCGAAGGGTGTGTTTCTGACCATGAGTTTTGGGAGCTCCGGCGAAATTGTGCCGTTTAACTACTCCTTGAAAACCTTTTGCTTTTGAAGTTCCCGATACAGTAATAGTATCTCCTACCTCGAACTGGTTTGCATCCATGGTAGCATCAACTTCTAATTTCGATATCGCATCGGCTCGTTCCGGGTCTTCTGTGGCCGCACGCCATTCGCGAATGGCTCGATAATTTGCCTCGCCTACTTCACCCTTGCGGGCTTTGTTTAGACGCTGTTCTTTTTGCGTTCCGTAACCAACTACCACTGAATCATAGCCATCAGCGTCGGCAGATTTTTTGCGCAACACGGTTGCCGGCAAAATTGCTACCTTGGTAACGGGAACGCACCGCCCTTCGTCGGTAAAGAGTTGCGTCATCCCTACTTTTTTTCCTATAAGCATTTATTAGGAAATATCAAGATTTTTATTTAAAATCTTGATCAATTAAATGTGTAATGAGCTCTTTGTCAGTTTATATCTCCTGACCGACAGGATTTAATAATATAAAGGCAAAGACTGCACCACTTTACCTTAAATCTTTTACAAAATCTATACTCTAAATTGAAGGTCAAGATTATGAGCCGCCTATTCCAATGTATAACTATGCACTAGTGTAGTATTAAGATCCGATATGCTAAGTAGCTTTTCAAGATTTGAATAGCTCAGACCAAGGCTGTATCTCGTACCCCAATCTAAATTGTCAACGTTAACTACATCGACATTATTTCTTTCAAGTTTTTCAAAATCAGCTTCAATTACTTCATTTGTAGCACTGTTATCATATGCCAGTGTTAGTCTTCCATTATTTTTGGAGTTAATTTCTCTGTAAGAACTTGGACCCATTATGTATCTTTCAACTACTCCGGAGCCCCAGTAACAAGGGTAAAGGCTTGCAGATTCTGGATTTAAGTTTTCCATTCCAGCTAACGGCTGTACACGGGTTACGTTTCCACATTTTTGTTTTCTAAACTCATTAAATCTGTCGACTTTAAAGAAAATGTCTTCTGGTTCTGGTTCTGGTTCTGGTTCTGGTTCTGGTTCTGGTTCTGGTTCTGGTAGTACATCATTTTCGACAGTCAAAGTTGAATCAATGGTTTCAGTTTCATTTAAGAAAGTCACTTCCGGACTAACATCGTTAGAGCTATCAAGAGTTGAGCTTCTATTTTCATGAAAGATAATAAGCCCTATGGCAAAAACCACTAAAGCTATCAATCCTGACAACACTTTTTTGTTCATAATAATATTTAAATTAACAATACTGCTTTAATTTGTCAATATGCTTTTTCAGTAGTATGACAGATGCCATAAGTAATAGCAATAGGTGCCAGGCACTACTTAACAACTAATCAAATAGTTTTGCGTGCGAGCCGATGTCTGCTAAAACCAAAATTAGTTCTTGATTGCGAATTTGGTAAATTAATAATAGATCTGGCGCCAAGTGACATTCTCGATATCCAGCGTAATTGCCTTTTAACTGAGAAGTAGGTGACAGCCACCCAACGGGTTTGTAAATTTGTGGTGTAATTTAAATTAAGTAATTCTACCCGCCGATTATATTGATCGGCTCAAGAATTGACTTCAATCAAGTAATTACATGATAAAATCAGTTCATGCACAGAAATCCTCGGGACACTCATAGCCGCAGTATTGCCAAAGGTGCCACCTGGCGCGTAATCGCATCTTTAACTACCATGGTTTTAGTCTATGTTTATACCGGCAACTTACTGCTAACCTTAGAATTAGGAATTATCGAGATTGTTGCAAAAATCTTCTTTTACTATCTGCACGAGCGTGGTTGGGAAAAGATTAAATGGGGCAAAAAAACTTGAGCATAAAAGGATAAAAGGCGGTGGACAGAATTCATGCCTGAAATTTTGAATTGGTGCCTGGCACCACTTGACGGATTAATCAAACAGCTTGGCGTGCGAACTAAAGTCTGCTAGAACAAATATTAATTCATTTTCCTAACTTGATAGACAAGCAGCAAGTCATCACCCGCAGGGTGACAGTCACTCCAAAATGATAAGAACTGTGGTGTAGTCTAAATCATGATAGATGTCAGGCACCACTTGACCACGTTAACTCCTGAAGGCAATTACAAATTTGTCAATGCATTAACTACTTTAATTAATATTTGAGTTTAAGTAATTAAACTAAATAAAGTCACTTAATACAATCATTTGCTCTTGTCGTAAAACTGCTTGTAGCTCAACCAATTCTTTATCGTGATATATTTTATAGACTAAGTATACGCTTATAGAGTTTAGGGAAAATAAGCGTATATCTTTTATACTCTGATCTAAGTAAGTGCCTGATTCGGGCCATATTTTCAATCTTTCGACATGAACATTGAGCTCGTAGATAATTTTATCAGCAAATTGATGGTTATACTCAGCGTAATAATCAACTAAATCTTTAATTTGCTCTTTAGCTTGGTGATTAAGATTTACTTGATACATCTTTTATATGTTTGCGTTGATCTACTCTTTCATACAGCTCCTTACGTAATTTTTCTTCGTCGAATGGTTCTGACGGTAATTTTTCTGCTTTTTTAGACAAATTTGTTACCATAGCAATAAACCTTTGCTTTTCAACTTGTTTACGAAGATTTTCTCGAAATACCTCAGAACGCGATGCATAAGCGCCAGTAGCCATTAGTTCATCAAGCTGATTGACCTGTTCATCAGTAAGGGAAATATTAATTGTATTTTTAGCTGGCATAATGAATCGATTATAGTCTTTAGAACTAGGGTATTCAAGTTTTATACACCCATATAGGTGCCACTGCCAAGGACAATTGACAAACTAATAACATATTCTAAGGTGTGCATGGTGATATAGTCGACTGCATTAAATTAACTAGACCCAAGCTTGTGCTCGCGATAGATTGCAAACAAGGCTACTGGAATGTGCAGTAGGGCTAATCCAATAGATACTTCATTAATTCCTGGTGCGAACATGGCAGTTGAGGGAAACACTAGAAACGCATAAACCGTAAATGGTAGTAAATAAGCAGAGTATTTTAAAAACCGATACAAGGCCTCGGGTTTGAATACTAACGGAATAAAGGCAAAAGTGAGGTAGGCGATAAATAGCGATACTCCCCAAAGTAAAAACAGATTATCTACATCATCTACCGAGAAAGTAGAGAATGGATTGCCTTTAAACAAAACATAATATGTGAACCATACTCCAAGTACTAAAGTAATTAGTATAACGATCATCCTTTTATTATTCATGGTTTAACAATAGTTTAACAAGTAAGTAGCGTTTAATTGCGTCATCAACTGATAGATTAATAATTTTTCTGATCAGCTCGATCAAGTTTGTTAGTTTTTCATTTGAACTGCTGCTGTTCTCTGCAGCCTGTCCCAACACTTTGCCCCTATCATTACTAACTCTTCCCGACTGTTTTATCATTTCCATAACAGAACCGCCTCCGCCTGCGTTGGCTAAATCAGGACTAGCCTGGTCCTGGAGATAATCTGATACCGTTGGCAACTGTCCCATTGCAACAGTAGGTACCAATTGCAGATCATCATCCACGTTATTAATTACTAACTGACCACTAGTATCAGGTGAAATAACGTATGAATCAGTATAGTTAGTTTGTCGGGAGTTTGATTTAGCGGATAACATAGTTGAAATTGAAAACGTTACCAAATTGTCAACGTGTCCACTGTCAGGATCGTATTGATAATTAAATTCTATCTCATCCAAGGTAGGCAAAATGATAAAGGTCGAGCCACCTAGGACCTCGACCGCGCTGCCAGGAATATCGGATATTTGCTCACCGTTAATAACTCCTGTTTGTTGCTTCTTTTTATCAGTCGCCACAATTGATACTGGGGAGTGAGCCGCCACCTGATAGAGCCTGGTTGGCGGTAGGTTCGGTCTGGTTGAAGTTAAGTATTGATCCTCACATCCAGTGTTTTGTATCAGATCTGCTACACAATCAGTGACTGAATCGGCTTTAAAAAATTCTGCGTGTGGAGATTTTACCTTTTGATTAGCTGCATAGCTTTTTTGATCAAAATAGTAGGTCTCGTAATCAGAATCAGTTGACCCCAGTACTACTGTTTCATCTCCGGAATAAGTAGTATTAATTTGGCTAACCAGTCGATAATTCGCTCCAAATAATGATCCGGGAATAGCAATCGCATCATAACTAATACTGTTAGCTGTCGATAAACCATAGCCAGCAATAACGGATACAGCCGTATTTACTGGTGGCTGCCAAGCGTTCAAACGATTGTGATTATTAATTGCGCGCTGCCATAACATTTTGTTAATTGGTCCTGGATTATTTAGGTCATAATCGCCAGTAGTATAATTGCGATCAGCGTTATTTGATAAAAATTGCTGGTACTCGGTAAAGTTATTTATTTGACTGCCATAGTCATTAAATAGGCTGTATACGTGTTCATTGTCATCATCGAATTCAACATAAAAATCCTCGCCCCATTTGTCATTTACTAATACCTCATTCGGCATCAGGTGATAGGCACTGGCCAGATTTTGGGCAACTTCGCGACCCTTGCGGTCAGTAGCCGGAACCAAAATTCCTAACCCTTGCTGGTAGCCATGCAATACTGCGGCCAGACCTTTGGGCGTGCCCTGAAACGGTGGCACGGTAAATACGATAGTATCAATCAGGTCCTCCAACCCCATTTCCTCTAGCCTAATCATTAACGCTTTACCGACCATTCCACCGTACGAATGAGTAACCAATGACACTTTGCCTGTTTTCGAGCTGGCAGCCAGGCGCTGGATTTCATCAATAAAGTAGTAGTCAGCCACCTCATGGCGGTTGACCAGCTCGTCAACTATCGAAAACGGATCCTTGCGCCAGTCGTATGATAAATCCGACCATTCTTCAATTACTCCATCAGCTACCAAGCTATCAAGCTGTTGGTGCAAGTTGTCATACACGTTTTTATTGGCGAATTTTGTGATGGATGGCCCAACCGTAATGTGATGCACAGATTCCCCCGAACCATCCATGGATAGCTTGTCAAAATCACCGTTATGCAAGGCTGGCCACACCCTATTACTGTCACCTGCGTGTAGATATGCGGCTTGCACGCCATGCAAAAACGCGACATTGGAACAACACGCCTCGGTTTCTATTTCTGGATCTGGCAGTGGTTGAATCGGATAATCTAAGTCACGCAAGACAATAGCGGGCAGCTTGAGGTACTGATGATCACGCAAGGTGTTAACAACAATGGTTGGTTTGACTAGGGTCAATTCATGGTCAGTGCTTTTAAGTCGATTTAACGTAACCTGATACACGTCAAAACCTGGATCATAATTTGGAATTCTGGCTAAAATATCCGAGTCGGTCACAAGCTGCGGTAGGTAGCGGCCACCATATACTGTCCCGGTAGTATCAAAACTGACATGTTTAATCTGGTAGTAAGATGAATGATGCGGGTTAACCGAGCGCTGGCGCATAAAGTAAAAGTCAATATTCTGTCCCTCTGGTATTTCAAACCCATTAGGGTGAAAGCCATTTTCGAATGGTAGTTTGAAGTTAAAATACTCGAACTGACTAATGGGTTGTGAATAATGCGAATCAAACTGATCAAGAACAGGTTTGATGTAGAATTCGGCTGAATGTTGGATGTCTAGGTACGTAATGGTAAATCTTATCAATTGCCGTTGGTTAGTTACGTTAGCAAACGTTACCTCGGCCTCTAGCTCTTCACCATTATCCAGTCGACAGTCAGCATTTTGCCCGCGAGAACATCGAGGTAGTCGACGCTTAGGTTGTTGGACAATTTCGTATTCTGCATCAGTATTAATTGAAATTACCGGCGTGGCCTGATCTAGGTTACCGGTATCATGCTGCAAATTGATCTTGAATTTATAATTACCACTATCAATGTCGGTTTCCCCACTGGTAACTACTCCCGAGAAATAATCTCTGCCAAAAGCAATTGATCCAGACTCGGACTCGGACTCGGACTCGGACTCGGACTCGGACTCGGACTCGGACTCGGACTCGG
>CAZHOI010000002.1:100030-131070 GCA_964534365.1 uncultured Candidatus Saccharibacteria bacterium
ACGAAGTATTATCAGCCTGCAGTTCCAGGTCAATGTCATCTTCTTCAACAGTTTCTTCCACTGTGGAAGGTTCAGGTAAAATATTTTCCTGCTCACCAGATTCATTATTTGCCAATATTGTTACCGGCAATAAAACAGCTAATATTACTCCAATCAATAAACCCTTTACCAACTTCATATATGTAGTATAACTGACTATATTTTTGTCAAGTATAAAACTGTGTATAACTTTTATTCCTAATTTCAAAAACAGTGAAGTGCTTGGACAGATTTCAGAAGTTTAAGAATCAAAAATAAATTAGCATATCCCGTACTATGTCAAAGTACGGGATTATAAAAGTTATATTAAAAATCCCAACCTAGTTTAGGCTGGGATTTTTTCCTTAACTTTCTATAACATCTTTACCTCAACTTGAACCCCTGACGGCAGTGACAAGTTTGTCAGCGCGTCTACCAGTTTAGCGTTTGGGTTTTCAATGTCTAGAAGCCGTTTATGAGTTCGCATTTCGTACTGCTCGCGAGCGTCCTTGTGGACAAACGTTGAACGATTAACGGTATATTTTTTGATTTGGGTCGGCATTGGGACTGGACCACGTACCTTGGCATCATGCCGCAGGGCGGTGTCCAGAATTTGCTTTACCGACCGGTCAAGAATCTTTGAATCATAGGCTTTAACCCTGATTCGCAATTTTTGGTCGGTTTCTGCCATAGTTTCTATATTATCATTAGTTAGTAGTTCACGTAGAGTTGTACTCGTACGTTTTTTTTACTAAATCAAAGTAAGTGATTAATTTACCACTGACATAATCTAGTAATGCTAATAGAAATTGCTAAATTTCTATGCCATAAATTTAAACAAGAATTATTCTTGTTTAAATGAAACTAGCTGACAATTTTAGTAACTACACCAGCACCTACGGTTTTACCACCCTCGCGGATCGCAAATCGTTGGTTTTCTTCTAGAGCTACTGGTTGAATCAATTTGATTTTGAAAGTAGCGGTGTCTCCTGGCATAACCATTTCGGTTCCTTCAGCCAAGGTAACTTCACCAGTTACGTCAGTTGTTCGGATGTAGAACTGAGGTTTATAACCAGAGAAAAATGGTGTGTGTCGACCCCCTTCTTCTTTTGCCAATACGTATACTTCGGCTTCGAAATCAGTATGAGGGGTTACTGCACCTGGTTTTGTAAGTACCTGACCACGATGGATATCTTCTTTTTTGACTCCTCGCAGTAGGATTCCGGCATTGTCCCCGGCCTGTCCTTCGTTCAGAGATTTGTTGAACATCTCGATTCCGGTAACAGTGGTTTTGGTTGATTCACCTAAACCAAGGATTTCGATCTCTTCACCAGATTTAACAATTCCGCGCTCGATTCGCCCGGTAGCTACTGTACCTCGACCTTCGATCGAGAAGATGTCCTCAACCGGCATCAAGAATGGTTTGTCAGTTTCGCGTTCTGGTTGTGGAATGTATGAATCCATCGCATCAACTAGCTCAACCACTTTGTCTCCCCATTCACTGGTTGGTTCTTCCAAAGCCTTTAGGCCTGAACCTTTAATTACTGGCGCGTCCTGGCCGTCGTAACCATTGTTGTCTAGTAGTTCGCGAATTTCTTCTTCTACTAGTTCAATTAGGTCTTCGTCGTCAACCATGTCGACCTTGTTAATAAATACCAAGATTTTTGGTACTCCTACTTGGCGAGCCAATAGTACGTGCTCGCGTGTTTGGGGCATCATCCCGTCGGTTGCAGCCACTACTAATACCGCACCGTCCATTTGGGCGGCACCGGTAATCATGTTTTTGATATAGTCGGCGTGACCTGGCGCATCGATGTGCGCGTAGTGTCGATTTGGGGTTTCGTATTCGTTGTGTGATAGCGCAATGGTAATACCACGAGCCTTTTCTTCGGGCGCGTTGTCAATTGCGTCTACCGCTTTTTCGCTGGCTCCGTAACCGTCTCCTTTGGAATGAAGTACGTTTAGGATTGCCGCAGTCAAAGTTGTTTTACCATGGTCTACGTGACCAATGGTACCCACGTTTACATGGGGTTTACTTCTGTCAAATTCTGCCATGTTAGATTTTCTTAATGAACGAAGTGAATTTTAGAAATCTACACCCAGCACTTTTATTCGCATGAATATATAGTGCTGCGGTAGGTTTTCTTCACGATGTTCGGATTTAATAATAATTGGGACGAGCTCGATAAAACATTTTCGAGGCAATGCAATCTCATGGCCGCTAAGCCACTGAGTTACCACTGCAATGTTCGTCTAGAGTTTCGTCTTGCAAGACGTCCTTAAATAGGAAGCGTCAGTTGTGTATGATAATAAAATATGGAGCAACATTCAATAAAAACAGAGACTGAAAGCAGTCAAGTGGTAAAAGAAGTTACAACCTTGGATGCAAGATATAAAAAAATGAATGCTACCGAGCTTAATAATGAAAGAAAGAGATTATTAGATTTGCTGAGCAACAGAAATACTAATGATGAACAAAGGCATCAAATTCGTAGGCTGTTATCAAAATTATCTTCAATTTGTTAAGTAGTTTATAATAAAATGGCGTACAGGAACTCACCTGTACCTAGCACCATATCACCATGTTCCGTTTATTTGGACTTTGGTTTAAGCGAATCAGAGTCGACCTCTCCGATTGCGGTGAAATTACATATCACCACGATAAACAGACGAATACAATCACTACCACCGATAATAAAAGTGGTCGATCCTTTCATCAGCCAACCGTTTTTAACAACGATGAGATCAAGGACTTTTATCAGCCAGCCCCATGATTTCCTTCCTACGAAGGCAGACCGGCGGGGCTGTCTTTTTTTACTTTAAATTTTTAATTAAAACTTCTTTCTGCTAATAAATTTTGCAATTCTGCTCTACGCTTTATAGCTATTACTTCCAACTTATCCAACTGAGCATTTAAATCTGAGACAGAGCGCAAAAGAACTAGATATAAATTAAAAGTCGCTTCAATTAGTGCATCTTTAGCTTTAATATCTCTTAAAGCAGCTTCAATAACATTTAATAACGAGTCAGTGTCTTGTTGGATTTTTCCGTCAATAACATCTTCGACTTCAGAGATATAGCCATCAAGCTTTTTAAGACTCGATTTCTTCTTATGATCAAATCTCTGTATTCTGATATCAATTCTGATATTTCTTCAAGTGTCTCATTTTTTCTTTGATCAACTTTTTCATTCGCCAAATTCAATTCAGCAGAGTAGTGTTGAAATCTTCTGGGACCTTCAGTCATTGTTATATAATTGCTTATAACTCGTCTTCGGCTTCTTCGGCTAATTCTTCTGCCTCTTCAGCCAGCTCGATCGCGTCATCCCAGTCCTCGTCATCAAACGCATCCTCGGCATCATCTAACAAATCTTGCGCTTCGTCTAATAAATCCTCGGCGTCTTCGATGTCATCGTTGTCTACGCCATCGTCCTCGGCATCATTAATTGCGTCTTGTGCATCTTCAATCGCGTCTTCCGCATCTTCAATGGCGTCTTCGGCGTCTTCTTCGTCATCATCGCTGTCTCGACGATTTGCGTCATCTAACTCTTCTTCAATTTCCTCGATCAAATCCTCGATCTCTTTGATTAACTCCTCAACCTCATCCAAATCTTCGTTATCCGAAATCATGTTTTCGGCCTCGTCCAATAAATCCTCTGCTTCTTCCAACAATTCTTCGGCCTCGTCCACATCTCGATCATCGTCATCAGCCCGCTCGATCTCATCTTCTAAATCCTCTAGGTCTTCGTCTAGCTCGTCCAATTCATCGTCCAATTCATCTTCGCGAGTCTCGCCACCAACCCCTTCGAATGCATCTTTGGCATTATCAAGGGTTTCTTCGGCTGATTCACTGGCCTCGTCAAAATCTTCATACAAAAAGGCTGACACCGCGTCATAGAAATCATGGCGCGCATCCTCTAGATCATCAATCGCATCTTCATAATCATCGTCATTGGGATCAGCATCAGCTACTTCATCTTCGGCATCGCGCAGCATTCGCAGTGCCGCAGTCAGCTCTTCAGCTGCGTCCTCGGCCTCGTCAGATCGCCAGTCATTGCTTTGATTGGCATTTAATTCTGCATTATCTTCTGCTTCTTGGCGCGCATCCTGCAACTGCTGCATTAAATCTAATATTTGATCGCGATACTGATCAGCTATCGGGTTTAATGTGTCATCAGAATCAATGTTTAAGTCGTCATCTTTATTGACATCCGTATCGGAGGCCATACTAGGTGCACCAGCAGCAAGCTCGTTATACTTTGCTCGCGAGATTGACCCAAAGTATCCGCTGGCTGGTGTTATATTATTCGCTTGTTGCCAATCAATTACTGCCTCTCTAGTCAAAGTCCTGAATTGATCAGTCTCGCGACCGGGGGACCCAACTCCGTTCTGAGCAATCGTAAAACCGGCATTATTTAAATATTGTTGTAAACATCTAACATCTTCGCCATCTACCCCAAGTTCCAAGTCACGAGTAAAATTACAATTGTCAGTGGAGGACAGATTAGCTTGTGCTGAAAGGTTTGTCTGGGGTAAAGTCAATCCAATCGCTAATAAAATGGTTATGAGGAGAGTTTGTTTATTCATCTATTTTATTATAGCCCTAGATTGAATCAATTAATAAAGTTATAAACAAAAACCGCCCTTATGGCGGCATGTCCTAGTAATTGTACTAGTTATTTACAAATCTCGGCGGCGATCAGTATCGCGTCCTGAAATTTGTGATTGCATTCGCTCGAGATACCTCGCAGCAGCGTCGCGACCACCTAAACCAAAGGCTAGACCAAAAGCCAAAGCGGCAGCAACGATAATTCCGGTAAAGAATGTTTGCAGGAAGTAATCAGCAATTCCTAGCTGTGACAAGGCTGCAATAGCAGCAAACACCCAAATAGCCCAGCGCGCCACAATACCCAAGGTATTAGCAGATCGCACATGAGCTGTTCGAGCTGATGCCTGCACTAGATTTTGCAAGAACTCTCCCAAAACACCACCAATTAGCAGAATAATTACTGCGGCGAGTACCTGTGGTAGGTAGGCCACAACTCCAGTCAAGAAGGCTTGGATTTCGGCTAGACCGAGCACCTGTAGGGCGGCTACGGTAAAGACAATGATTACAAACCATTTAACTAGAAAGGCGATAAACCCAGCTAGATTAAAGTCATAACCGGCTCGCTTTGAAGCTTTTTGCACGGCGTCATTGTGCAAAGCATTGTTTAAACCAACCCTTGTAAGGATTTGTTTAATTGCTTTGCCCAAAAAAGCACCGATAATCAAACCGGCAATAAATAGCAGTAATGCTAACAGAATGGCTGGTAGAGCTTCGATAAAGCCAGTAAAAATACTGACAAACGAAGCCTCGATAGCGTTTCCTAAATCGTCAAAAGTCATAAGTTAATGTGTGTGGAATTAATTATTAATCGACATGTCGTTCATGATCATGAAGTAGAGTGATAACACTCTACGTTGGCTATTATAGTACAATCTGGACAAAACGTCAGTACTATGCTGATATTAATTAAAATAGTTGAATATGATCAAAATCAATCACATTTCGCACCACCCGATCATTCATTTCTTGACGATAAGCAAAATCGTCTGGATCCAACACTAGATAGCGGGGTTCGAAACCGGTTTTATAACCTAATTGTTGAATTGATTCTGACAACCCCTTCTCGTCGTATTTTTTAGCAATAATTACTACGTCTACCGGCGATCGATCATTTTCAGTGAATTGTCCGGTCAATATGACCTGCGAGATTGATCCGGTTTTTTTAAAAAGTTTTTTTAGTAAGCGCTTATTTGATTCATAGTCGTAGCGCAGCAATTTTTGCAAGGTGATTAAAGAATCATTTTTTCGATCAGCACTGTAGCGAACATCGCGACCCCGCCGACTAGTTTTTATCACTTCTGATTCTTCTAATACTTTCAAGACTTTTGTCAGGGTGCGTTTATTTATTTTCAATGACTGGGTCAGATCTGATTTGGTATAGCGATCGTCTGGATTAAAAACTAGTTGCCGCAATACCTTCACTAGTTCTGGACTAAAAAATAGTTTTTCAATTGGATCATTCAAATTATTTTTCACGGTCTATCAAGTGTAGCTGACTTTAAAACCATTTTAAAGCGGAATCATTATATGAAGTGAAAATCATCAATTCATATCTAGTCATTAATTATAAAAACTATCATTGTTTTAAATCGGCAATCTTCTCTATTAGTTTGGCTTGCAAATAGTAAGCGTTCCCATGACCCAGTAGGCCTATATGGGATTGCAGGGATTCAATACTGTCGCTTTCTTTTAAAGCTCTTATAACTCGACGCTTAGTAGTCGCAAGCAATCTAAAAGCTGGTTTAGTGACCATTTGCTGATTAACCTATTACCACTTTGTATGCTAGCAGAATAAATAGCCTAAACAAAGACTTTGCCAAGACTTATTTTAAAATTTTTAGCACCAAGTTCTAAGGGTCCAAGGCAAAAGGTCTAGGTCTAAAAATCAAAAGTCAAAGTACTACTTGCGGCGCGCGAAGACGAAGCGGCGGTCCGAAGACCACTCAAAGCCAGGCTTGCCGTCGTACGCGTACAACCACTGCTCGTCGCCAATGTGGTGAACGAGGAACATGTACGGATCACCATCGCGGCCTACAATTGGTTCCATCCCGATTATCAGATATTCACCACGCGGCTGGTCTGGATACTGCAAGCGCAACAGTGGCCCAACCTCAGCGGAACATAGTTCAAGGTCATATTGCCCCGCGCGCTCAAAAATTTCCGACGTTGTGGCGCCGCCGGGAAAGCCCAGGTCAGCGATGCTAAAGGAAACCAGATCGTACGACTTTGCTTCAGTTGAAAACTCTACTTTTTGCAGAATATCTTTGGCCCAGCTTGATACTATGTACTCTTCTGTTTCTAAGCGCTCGAGCGCATCGGTGGGAGTTTGTAGCGCCCTGTCAGTTTCAATTGTCCGCAAAAATACTGGCTTGTCAGGGAAGCTTTCATAGACGTAGGAAATATTTGCTGGTAATAGTTTAAGTACCTCCGGCTTCCATTGTCCGATGTAGGCTTTGGTAGTATCAGTAATCTCCTCCTTGGACCAGGCAATTTCGCGCGGATCACATTCAAATAGAATTGGAGCATCAATACGTGGATCTCTTTGACTGCGTAATTCTTCAATTCGTGGATCCTGCTGATAACCAGAAGATTTTATCGAGTGTTCAATTTCATAAATGAATATCAATTCGTCCCTATCTAGAACTTCGCCTTTTACAGATTTAAGGTAAATTGCAGCCAATTGCTTCATGTCCGCCATCGTTTCTTGCCATTTCTCGCCTCCCGGCAATGTTTGCAGTTTGTTTTCTACTAGTGGTGTAATGTAACTATCAAGGTGTTGTTGTGAATTTTCATCACTAATAATTCCCCGCACCTCAGTAATGCCCTGCTCACCCGAATCAACAATACAAGCTCGGGGAATAGAGTTTTGCCCATCCACATCCTCCGAAAAATACACCCACACATCCGAGTGTGAGAGGTAACTAGAAGCATATCCAACGCCGGCAATACACCATTTAGTATTAAAACCCTGAAGAGAATTGGTGAGATTATCCACTGATGATCCCTGGGTAAATTTGCACCACTCGCCAGCGGTTACGGCTAGACGCTCGGTGGGTAACCGAAGAGAGTTAATGTAATCTAGCGCAAAAGCATAGAGAGGGCCAAAATTTTCTCGCTCTAGGAGCTTTTGGAATTCTGCTTGTTTTTCTTGATCGGCTACCAGCCTTTGATTGCCAGCACCAAATTTCTGCTCCATTCCGTCAAGCACTAACGAGAGAGCCTGTTGGTCTAATTCCGGAAAAGAAGCAGTCGTAGTTGCGGTACGTTTATTAAATTTACCACGTGCCTCGTTGTAATCACCCAGTTTCAACATTTCCCCAAACGCCCAGTAACGGAAGGTTGCAGGCGTATTCTTGGCTTCTTCGCTAGTAATATACTCAAACCAGCCGTCAAGGCGAGTTTTTTGATCTTCTGTGACCATTTCTACTACTTCGTTGCGTTCTTTATGGGGAATTTGATACCTCTCAAAACTTTTGACCAGTTTCCGCTTCAAACTGCTCGATAATTTTTTCTCTAGTTTCTTTATCCTTTAAGGCACTACGATCGTACCCACGCTGCTCGGCAAAATTACCCAGGATCACCCCTTTGATATAATTATCAGAAATATTTTCGGATTTGATTACATAGTCACGATAAAGAACTTGGTGCTTGAATAATTTCCCCTTCTCTGCAATTACTTTTTCAAGGCGATTTAAGTGATTTTTAATTGTCTCGCTTGGATTAGAGGGAATCGACTCATCCTTTTGACGGGCGCGCACCGCGCTACGTTCAGTTGCCTCAACAAAAGGCTTTATCTTCTCGCCAGTTTCGGAATCTTTTACTTCACGAGACCAATATTTCTTTTTCAAAAAATTAGGATTTTCCATTAGTCTAAATAATAGCAAAAAATCACCTATTTGGTGATTTTTCGTAAACTTTTTATAGTGTTCGCAGACTATTTCAAAGTAACGCTACCGCCAGCTTCTTCGATAGTAGTTTTTAGGGCTTCGGCATCTTCTTTTGAAACTGCTTCTTTCAAAACAGCTGGAGCTGATTCAACTAGTTCTTTAGCCTCTTTCAGACCCAGTCCCAATGCAGCTTTAACCGCTTTGATCACGCCAATTTTCTTCTCCCCTGCTGAGGTCAGCTCGACTGCGAATTCGTCTTGTTCTTCAGCTGCTTCACCACCGCCAGCACCGCCAGCTACCGCCACTGCAGCTGCTGATACGCCAAATCTTTTTTCTAATACTTTTACTAGTTCGTTTAATTCCACTACTGTCATATTCTCGACCTTTTCAACCAAGTCTTTGAACTCGGACGGAACTTCGACTTCTGAATCTTCGTTTGAAGATTCTTCGGCTGCGGTAGAGTCAGTTTCTTTTGCTTCCGCGGCTTTAGTTTCTTCTTGATCTTCGGTTTTTTTATCTTCTGCTACTGGAGCATCGTTTTTTGTTTCTTCACTCATGTTAAATATTTAGTTAATTAGGCTGTTAGGTACTAGCAGCTAGCCGGCACCTTAACGATTTTTAATTCAAGCTTCTTTCAAGTTTTAAAGTTTGTTCATAATTTCTAAGTTACGAGGCGCTAATAAATTCAGGACTGAGCCGTATTAAACATACGGTGAAGAACTAAATTCATGCAGTAACAAAGTAAATTAAAACTATGTTCGAACTTTTGCGATTTCGTTCATTACAATTGCCAATCGTTGTATTGGAGAATTGATCAAATTGACAAACATACCGCGCAATTCATACATACCAGGAATTTGAGCGATTTCCATCATTTCAGACTGGGCTAGCAGTTTTCCTTCGAAAACTCCTGCCTGAATACTGATATTATCTTCATATTCTTTTTGAAATTCATATATCTCGCGAGCCGCAGCAGTTTCGTCACCATTTGTGTACGCAATCGCCAGCTCTCCTGATAGTTCGGGTAGATCGCCAGCTACTTCGACATTTGATTGATCGATAGCAATTTTAGCCAAAGTTTTTTTAGCCACCATATAGCTGACTGCATTATCACCCAGTTTTGATCGCATATCGGTGGTTTTACCAACGTCTAGTCCGGTAAAATTTAGGAATACTACAGATTTTGAGTTGTCGAGGATATCTGTAATTTTCGCTACAACCGATTCCTTTTGATCTCGTGTTAAGGCCATGTGGTTTTGAATTAGCTAATAATGAATAGGGTTAATTATAAATAAAAACCCCACAAACAAAGGAGTTACGTCTCAGTCCGAAATTGAACTTGATCTGATAACCTCGATCGGTATTACATGACATGATTGCATTAATACAGCCACTTCCGATTTTCTTTGGTTTGCTTGATTACTATAACCAGTTTGGCCAACCAAATCAACTCAACAACTTATAGAAATTTATAATAACTTATTCGCCTTTTGGCTGCTGTCTTGTTTTATCAATTTTCTAATTAGCGAGCTACTAACAACCTGATTATCAACTATGACCGGATCTATTGCTTCTACAAAAAAATCGTGTTGTTGGCCGACCTCCTTCAAACAAGCAATGTCACAATGACCATTATGACCAAATTTAAAATCTGTACCCTGAACCATACCAACCATATTTTCAAACCCGACGTAGGCGTCTAAAAAGTCTTCGGCCTTGTGTTGAGACAATTCACTATCAAACTGAACCACCTTGACCTCGTCCACACCAATAGTTTTCATTTTCTCAACCCTTTCTTTGACTGATTGGATCAAGTTTACCTGACTATTAGTCAAAACTTCTCGCGGATGTGGGTCGAATGTAATTACTTGTGATTGACAATTGTTATCCTTGGCCCGTTCAACTAATCTGTTCAACAACTTTTGATGCCCAACGTGCACCCCATCAAAATTCCCAATCGATACAACCATTTTAATCTAAACCCAACAATGAAGAGCGATCGCCATCATTTAAATTTTCACGAGCACTGCTAATTTCTTGCGACAGTCTTCTTAAGGTTGACTCATTTTCTTCTTGAAAACTTGTAGCCGTGAAGGGTTGAAAAGAATTAACTTTGCCGTCTGAGTTTTTCATAAAAATTAATCCGTACCTACCGTTACTATTTAAATTTCTCATTGCTGTAAGAACATGTGCATTTTCCATGATCAAGGATTTCATCAGCCATCTCTCTTGAGAGCCAGCCATTACTAACCAAGGTATCAAACGCTAGTGAATATTCCGCGATTGTTTCAAAAAAAATAGCGTGCCTATTTAATTTTTTAAGTATAGGTGCTAAATATCTCTGCTGTTGTTCACTACCAAAGTAGCCTTTATAATAATTATTCATTACAGTGTAAAGCTCTCTAAGTTCTTGAGCTATAAACCCCCTGTCTGCAGCAACGGTAATGCCCTTATTTAATTTCGCTCTAACTCCTTTAATTATCTCACCTTCTCCTTCACCTCGATTGAATGTCTCCATACTAATTTTTAATTGATTTCAAACGTGATATTTACTGTTTTATTGATTTCATTTTCACCTAATGAAACAGCGGGAGATGCAGAAGCAACTTCTTCGTCAAATGACATTGTTTCCATTCGGGCTTCGAATGGACCAGGGAAATCACCTGATGATTCAGAAAAAGATTGAATATCACCTAACCGAACTCCTAATTGATTGGCTAATTGATTAGCTTTTTCTTTAGCATCAGCAATTGCCTTAGTCCTGGCTTCTGACTCGACGGCTGTTTCGTCCCAAACAATAAAATCTAGGCTGGATACGTCGCTGGCACCATTTTCGGTCACTACCCCCAACAAATCACCCGCAGTATCAACCTCGCGCACACGAACCTGGTTAGTTTGAACGGCTTCATATCCTACCAATACCCGGCTACCCTGAGGTGGAAAGATTTCCATCCCTCTATCGGCTGAGACCTCACGAAATTCGTATCGTGGTGATACGTTGTAATATTGAGTTTTAATGTCAGTTTCAGCAACGCCGCTATTTTCTAAAGCATCAATGATCTCGGCTGATTGGGTTGCAATAGCTGCTTGGGCGCTTTGAGCATTATCACCTTCACCACGGAGTGTGTAGCTGAACGTTGCTGTATCCGGTACTGCAAATGCTTGACCTTCGCCTGAAACTGTAATTGTGGCCTCGGTATTATCATCAGAAACATTGAATAGATTGGCTAATAAGAACAAGGTTAAGGCCACTAAGGTAATAATGACCACGAACCCGATTTGATCTGATCGTTTTTCGGAAAAATTCATATTATCTATCATATCAGGATTAAAAAATAAACAAATAAAAAAATCACCGTGTCTTGTCTTATTGAATTTTCACCAATATTTAAGAAAAAGTGATTTTAAGCTGCCGCTATAGTAATTAATTCTCTAACTCGCCTACCAAAGCAACCTGCAGCGTAAAACTGTCCGCCAGGCCAATATTCGCCAACGCTGAATCGGTAGCAACACCAAAAGTATCACGATCGACTTCTAGTTCAGTTTGTACTTGGATCACTCCATCATCAGTAGAAACTTCGGCCGGAACCATAATTTGATCAGTCGTGTCTCTAATCGTCAGATCAGCGATCAAATCAATATTATTACCAAGCGCCGGTGAAGCTGACACTAAATCTATGGTTGCGGTTGAGTATAGATTAGTATCAAAGAAATCAGCAGAATTCAAATGACCATCCAGTTGTTCGTTACCCTCGCCACCGTCAATCGTTTCAATTGATGTCATATTGACCACCACCTGACCATCGACAATATTGTTGTTTGCTACAGTGATAAAGCCAGACTCAACTGCCACTACTCCGTTATGAGGACCCACCCCGGCTCGTTTTGATGCCTCCCAACCAATTACAGCGGTATCTGGATTTATAGCATATACTCCATCAACTAATTCTAGATTTTCGGTCTCTGCAACGTCATCAACCACTTGTCGCTGTTGAATTGGTTCGGGATCAGCTTGGGTCAAGGCAGTTATACCAACAATGGCTGCAACCAAAACGATTAGTCCGATAATAATGCCTTTTTTCGAATTATCTTTTTCCATAAATTTATTTAATTAGATTATATGATTATACTTTCATATTGTAGCAAGTCCTTGTTACTATTCAAATTCGACCAACCTAGTTGATAGCTGAATTATCTCGCCACTACGATTAACTGTAATATCAATATTTTCTCCAACTGACTGTTCACGCAAGATTGATGCCAAAGATCGAATTGTATCAACAGACGTTCCCGCAACAGAAATAATAATATCTCCCTCGCGAATACCGGCAATTGCTGCAGGTGATTCAGGATCAACCGCAAAACCCTGCCCTGAACCAAATACCAACGCCCCTTCGGTCACTTCTAGATCAAACTCTTCTACAATAGCGTCATTAATCATGACATAACGGACTCCCAAATATGGACGAATAATGCGGCCGGTTTCACTGATGGACTCGACAATATCCATTACTGCATTTGATGGAATTGAAAATCCGATATTTTCGGAACCCCGAGCAACCGCAACATTCACGCCAATTACTTCACCAGCCAAATTCAGCAATGGACCCCCAGAATTACCGGGATTAATCGCGGCATCAGTTTGTATCACATTCTCTAACAGCTCAGTTTGACCCATACCAGAACCAGCTACAATTGATCGAGATAACCCTGATACTATCCCTCGTGATACCGAATTAGAGAATTCGCCCAGGGCATTTCCAATTGCAATAACTGATTGCCCTAAACGCAATTCATCTGAATCGCCGAATTCCAACCAAATTAAATCATTAGGAACTTCGGTAATTTGTAACACCGCAATATCAAGCATTGGATCTCTCTCTAACAACTCTAGATTATACTGATTACCATCCGCGTCAATTCCCACGTATTCTGCATCATCAATATTAACCACATGCCGATTAGTAACCACTAGCCCAGATTCCGAAACCACAAAGCCTGACCCAGACCCGACTTGGCGCTCTTCTGTCCCGATTTCTCGTCGATCGGGAATTTGGAAACCAAAAGGGCCAAAATCCCGCAGGAAACGCTCGTATACCGGTACATCTCGCGACACTACGATTGACAATACCGCTGGATTTACCGCCTCCACTATCGTAACCACAACGTCATCCGAAATTTGCTCTGATGGTAGACGATTAGACTCGACAAAATTGTTGCCTAAAGTCGACTGATTTATATTTGGTACCAGTAAAAAAATTGTTGCCAGAGTTATCGCTAGATTAATTCCAACAATTACTAAAAATCTTAAAGTGCTCATACTCTTACTATAAATATTTATTTAGCGACTGACAATTATAAAAAAACCGCGGTAAGGCGGTCTTTAAAACTTTGACTATTTTATAACTAGAACTGGTCTGGAAAGCGATTAGTAATACCTGTAGTTAAAGCGTCTGCTAGACCCTTAACTTGCATTTCTCCTTCGTATTGCAATTCATAAGCTTCATCATAGTCTTCATCATCATAAGCTTCCATTGAGCCTGACAACAACATTCGATGCTCATTCGCACCGGCCATTAACGTGTCTTCATCAAGTGACGGCATAGCAGCAACGAAGAAGTCAGCTACGTCTTCAGCATATTGCTCTAAGTTTTCGCGAGCTTCCTCTACCATTTCTTCGTCATTTTCGCGTAGACCAATGGTCTCGTTAGCAAAGAATCCGATATGGTCACGCCACAGCTCTTCGAACTCATCTTCGGCATCATTACCAAATACTGAACCGATTGAAGACCCTAGATCATTAGTGTTTTCTTCTAGTTCAGCCAGGGATGCATCAACTTGATCATTTTCGTCATACAAATTTCGCAAAGCCGATAATGCCAGACTAACGTGAGACTGTAATTCTTTGTTTAACTGAACCCGCAAGTTAGCGGCGTCAGACATACCGTCAGCATTAACCATAGTTTGATTGTCAACCGATCGAGCAACAACTAATTTCAATAGCAAATCAATGATTTGACTTTTTTGTTCTGCATTATATTGTGAATAATGATTAGCGCTGGCATGTTGTGGCATTGCAACTGCAAAGGAAGTTATAGCAAAAGCTGCAATTGTTCCTCCGGTAATTAATTTGTTCATAAGTTTCATGATATTGTTTAATTAATTGATATTTGGTTAGCAAGTTTCTAATTGTTAACTAAGTTAATTATAACCTATTGATGACAAAATGTACAACTTGATAACATTGACATCATATAATATAGTTTTATGAGTGAAAACTTATGAAATAGGACTGTTGCAAGCCAAAGCTTATCGCGTTTTAAAAAAGAAAACTAAAATGGTGTTAGGAGATTATAATATCGATGACATCGAATGGAGCATCCTAGGTGTGATTGATCATGAGAAATTTGCCACTACTTCCCTTTTATCTAATGAATTGTCAGTCGAGACATCATTTATTAACAAAGTTGCCAATCGACTAATTGACAAAGGTCTTATCGAGCAGATAGATCACGAATCAGATCGTCGCAGCTTTTATTATCAACTTTGTCCAAAAGGAAAAAAATTGATTCTAGAGCTAGAGCCGAAACTAATGAAGGAGGTTGGCAAACTAGTGCGACCATTGTCTCTGCAAGATATAGCTGGTTATAAAAGAACCTTGGAAAAAATAATTAGCCATGAGTCCAAATAAAATTTAAACCATTGTAAACTATCGTTACAAAAAAGACGTTAAGTTGGTCTAGATGTAATTATTTTTTGGTCCAAGGGTAGGATTTGTGACCTGACAAAGTTATAGAGGTCAAGCTGTAGTAAAATAAATTAAATGAGAAGACAGCTAGAGACTTTAGATAGTAAATTTATATTATGGTTGCGAAAATGGAGTGATGAATATGGGCGAGTAGCCCTGTTTATTATTTTCTTTTGGTTTGGCATTTTAAAGATTTATGGATTGTCACCCGCCGGACCTCTGGTTGAGGCGCTGCTGGAGGTAACTTTTTTGTCTGATTTGTCTCCACAATTATTTTTAATATGGTTTGGTGCGTTTGAAGCAATAACCGGGATTTTGATTCTGATTCCTAAACTTGAGCGGCTAACGTTTGTATTATTATTGGGTCATTTAGTTACAACGGTAATGCCATTATTTTTATTACCCGAGGTCACCTGGCATGTTCCTGGACTGGTTGCCACCTTGACCGGTCAGTACATTATCAAAAATCTAGCCTTACTAGGAATTGGATTGTTTTTATACGCCAGACTAAGTCCCGTTGCCAGAACCGGTTCTTTTTGGGGTAAAGAAGAGATAATTTAACTATATGGAACGTATTCGGCGAGACTTAATTCAATTACGGGGCAGACTTAAAAAGCATGTGGTTGCCAGCCAGGATTTTGATATTAACCATTATAAAAGAAAAGAGAAATTACCTAGTGATAATGGCTACGTTTACAAAACCACATCTACCGGATTTTTAACATTATCAAATGATGCCTTAATAAATTTAGAAGAGGCAATGTATTTAGAGCTGTTAGCTATTGAAAAAGGAGAAGGTGATATTATATATATTGAATTACTCCCTATTCCAGAAGATCTAGTACCTGAATTGGGCCATTTAACCACCATAGAAACACTTAAAAGTTGGAAAGGTGGCGATTTTGGTAACCCAGTGAGAACATATTTACAATCAAAAACCTTTGGTGTCTTACCATCATTTGGCATCGAAGCACTAAGCCCTGTGCAGCACGCCGAACCTTATGTTCGAATACATTTAAATAAAAAGTCACTGTTGCAACAAAAAAATGTTTACCTTGACCCAGAAAGCATAGATGTAATTGAAGAAGAATTTGGACACGGTTTCATTATTCAGGGTAAGATTCCTATAAGTACTATTGAACGAATCGAGGTTGTGCAACCTTCAGACGAAATGATTGAACTACCTACTGAAGAACAGTGGGACAAAGCACAAAACCTCGATAAAGATGAGGACTTTAAAAAGGAATTTCTTGAGAAATTAATATCAAATAGCCCTGAATTAACTCAAGGCTCTAAGCCAATTATTTGTCTAGATTAGACTATTAAGCAACTACTTCCCACCTCACAAAGCCTAATAATCGCGGGGGATTTAACACAAGTTTCTAATTGATATCATCTGCTGCGTTCTAATTCTAGATAAGAACTCTTGACCCCGACTCACTTCCCAATTTTTTAAATTGAGTCCTATTCCGTCTTTCAGTCAATAGTCGCCAATAAAGTTTTGCTAATAGAAATTATAAAATTTCTATGCCATAAACATTACTTGCCTGACTTGCAGCCAATTGATGTGATAAAAGGGCGACTATCGGGAATCGAACCCGAATTGCCGGTACCACAAACCGGAGCGTTAGCCGTTACACCATAGTCGCCATGTCTTTGCAGACACGCCTAGAATACAATGAACCAGTTTTTAAATAAAGTGCTTTAAATAAAGCCAAACAATTTACCAATAAAGAATAGATACAGCAATAAAAACATATATCCTTCCCACTGATGTATCCGGCGGGAGATCCCGGAAATTACAAATAGGATGGTGGCAATAATCAACGCAGGTAATCCAATCATCAAAGTTGGTTGATCCAATCGCAACCCGGCAAAAATTCCTGGCAAACCAACCACTATCAGCAAATTAAACGCATTAGACCCGAAAATATTTCCCAGCACCACATCCGACCGCCCGCGTTTTGCAGCCTTGATTGAAACCAACAGTTCGGGCATTGACGTACCAATTGCCACCGCCACCAATGCCACTGCCCCAGTTGCTACGCCGAAAATAGTAGATATTTCTACAACAGAATCAATCAAGAATTTGGCTCCTAGAACCAACATACCAACTCCGACTATCAGCAAAAAAATGTCGCGATTGGTGACTTTTTCAATTGCAATTTCAGCTTTAGACAATTCACCATCGCCATCCAAATCAATTGGGTCACGATTTTTATCGGGTAATAAGTCTACATCAGTAACAGTTTTAACCGAATCATCCTGATGTTTTATAGTGTAGAGAAAATAAACCAGAAAAGTTAAGAAAAGAATGATCGATTCGACCTGATTTATTATCCCGTCATAAGCCGCTGCCAAAAAGATAAAGGTCGAAATAGACAGTAGTGGTAAATCTAGATCGATTAATTCTTTCGAGATTGATAGCCTGCGACCCATTATGGCTGAAATACCAACTACCAACAATATATTAGCGATGTTTGAACCTATCGCATTAGCCGCTACAATTTCTACCTCATTTTGTATGACGGCTACAAATGAAGACACCAATTCCGGAAACGAGGTCCCCAGACCAACTATAACTACCCCCACTACAAATGGAGTTAATCCCAGAGCAAGCCCAATTCGCTCGGCTCCTTCTAGCATAAAATCGGCCCCTTTTATCAGGACCGCTAGTGATAATATGAATACCGCTACCCAAATTAGTGCTAGGATCATTTATCTTCCCATCATAACAAGCCTAGGAACTAATGCTAATTAAACGAGGTTATTTTAGTTAAATAAATAATCTCATGTTATTGCAGCACCTGTTAGATTACAACAAATTTAGTAGGATTAGCTAATAGATTTGCGAGCCAAATCTATGCGATAACGAAATAAATTTTCTAAAATTTTTGAGTGTAAAGCAGTGCTCAGGACAGGAGTTGAACCTGCACGCCCATTATGGGCACTAGCCCCTCAAGCTAGCGCGTCTACCAGTTCCGCCACCTGAGCCTTTCATTAAAATCATAATACTAATTTGAAACAAAAAACAGCCATAAAAGTCTGACTGCTGTTTATCCAAAGTTCTCGAACTAATTATCGTCAGAATCGTCTTCGGCTTCAGCCGGAGTGTCTTCGTTTATTTGCTCTTTCACTTCTTCTACCGAGGCGTCATCCAGGTCTTCTTGCAGTTCTGTTTTTTCTTTGTCAGCAACTTCACCTTCTTCTGGTCGATCAACTTCTACCACACCATCCGAGTCTTTGTCTTCGACTTCTGTCCCATTTTGGGTTGTAGTGTCAGAAGAATTATTGTTATCCAAGCCATCGCCTTGATCACTTTGTTGTTGAGCAGCTAGTGCTTCGGCTTCCTTGGTTTTAGCTTCTTCAGCGGCAGCTTTTTCTTTAGATTCGCGATCCGCTCTTTCAGTTTCGCCTTCGGTTGCAGAATACATTAATGTCATGCGGCGCATTTGACGTTTGATTTCGCGAGCGGCTTTAGCCCGAATATAATACAGTTTTGATTGGCGTACTTTTGAACGGCGCACAATCTCGATCTTGTCAATCATTGGCGAATATAGAGGAAAGATTTTTTCCACCCCGTAACCACCGCTGGTGCGACGAACAGTAAAGGTTCCCCCGGCTTCGCGGCCGTGTTTTTTGGCTAATACAGTTCCTTCAAATATTTGAATTCTGGTTTTACCTGATGCTTCTTTAATCTTTTGATGTACTTTTACGGTGTCCCCGACCCGCAAATCTAAATTGGACCGTTCTTCTACATTTACTGGAGATATTATTTCTGTTGTCGTCATAATATAGATAATTAATTACAAAATTGTCTTCGGCAGAATAGCACGTGGCCTTTAACGAATCAAATTTAATAAGCACAATCTTAATTGCTTTGATATTTAAATGATAGTGCCTGGAGTGTATTGCCAAAATCGTTTGGTAACTCGGATTTTATTTGATACAGCTGGCCTTTCTGATTAGTCCAAGTTATTGCCCTGGCATGCAGACCATGACGAGTCAGCAGTTCGGGGCATTTATTTTTGGGGGCATACAATTTATCACAAACAATTGGGTGATGAATCGCCTTGAGGTGAACCCTGATTTGGTGAGTCCGCCCCGTCAAAGGCTGACAAAATAGTAGCGAGTAGCCCGCTGATTGCTCTAATAAAAAGTATTCGGTAATTGCCTCTCGCAAATTTCCGCGCGCCCCTGGCTGGGCTGACCAACGCCTAAAATCAGAAGGTGAGCGCCCGATTTTCTTATCTATCACCCCACTAGCCTTTGGATCTTTGAACTCGCCATAACACAAGGCTAGGTAAGCTTTTTTAATTTCTCGATCCTGAAATTGTTTTTTAAGGTTGATGTAGCTGTCTAGAGTTTTGGCAATCAACATCACTCCGGAAGTTTCGCGATCCAGGCGATGAACGATTCCAGGTCTATTAATTACAGATCCGTCTTTAAGGGTTTGAGTTTCGCCGACTCCATTAATTTCCGGATAGTTTTTTAAAATCCAATCAACTAAAGTAGGCTCATTTGCGGACCCATCTGGGTGTACTAATAAATCAGCTGGTTTATCAATCGCAACTACCATATCATCTTCGTATAAAATTTTTATTTTATCTAGCAGCATAATTTAGTCTAATTTTTTTAAAAACTTTAGCATTTTAGCTCCTCGGTTAGTAACTTTATGGCGTGTACGGTGACCTTCTGATCTTTTCATTACTAAACCCGAAATCTCTAGCCGTTTCAAGTGGCTACTAACTGTCCGGTAATCTATGTCAAATTTTCCAGCCAAGTCTTCTACTGATAATTCAGGCGTTTCATTTATTTTATCTAATAACTGAATCCGACGATGATTAGCGGTTCCCTTGATAATTCTTTCTAAATCCTTATAACTTTTCATACCAATGTTCTTAAGAACTTTAGTATAACATCATCATTAAATGGCTCGATAGTTAATCAAAGGAGATTGATTTGTAAGTAGGATAAGCTACCAGACTTCAAATGAAGTAAATGAGTCTTGTGGTCTATCGTGCCAAATTATTTTTGTTTCATCAATTTGCGAATAGATGGTTCCTTCTTTGACTTCTAGGACAAACTCTTCCAGTTCGACCTCTAGACCTTGGGCAACTACCTCGACCGATCCTGAGTCAGTATTCTGCACGTAACCGACAATGTCACGATCATCAGCGGTGGACAGTTGCTGGATTCGCTGGCGCAGCCCCACCCCCTGCACCTTGCCATATAATTTAATTTCTACTTCTTTCATTGTATCTGCTAATATAACTATACATGGAATCACCTGCTATAGAAAAAAAAGAGAGCGGACCTGAAAAAATTTTGGGTATAGGCGAAGTTCTTAACAGTATTGCTCAACATTCATTGTTATTAAGAGATTCTGGCAATAATGGAATAATTTTTGAAGTTGATAGTTCTAATATTCAGCCTGAAATCATTGAGGACTTAAAGAAAGCTGGGGTTAATTTGGAGGTAGGCCCGGCTTTAAAATTACTAAAAGTTTACCGCCCTGGACAAGGTCTTCATGAATACGAATGCCAAAGAACAGTGTGGCAATTGCTAGAGGCAAAGGATGAATGTGCCAAGGCTCCTGAGCCACTTTTTTACCACGACTTATCCCTCAGTGAAGAAACTCGTAAATCCCTGGAGGGTAAAGTTGGTCACAAAATACAACCTCGAGTTGAAATCTTACTTATGGATTTTATTGATGGAACCGATATATATTGCCAGTTATTGAAAGAGGTTATCCGAACCCACCCAGAAACTGTTGATTTAATGACGGAAATCGACAATCTAAGCCTTAAAGAAATGGAACAACGAGTTGCTCAAGCCTTAAAATTTGAAATCCCTGGTTCAAAGTCTAGAGATGAAGATGAAAAAGAATTTGAGAAGCAAAAAGTTTTTAAGCAAAATGCAAACCGCATATATAACTACTTGCTTAAAAATGGTAGGGCGGTAAATCCAACAGTGTTGTCACGTCTGGCAAATAGTTTTGAAGCTTTGGCAGCTAATAAAATTATTCATGGTGACGCTCATGAAAGAAATTTTATGGTAACTGGTGATATGTTTGATCAGGAAGACTCAGGAGAGGTTTATTTAATTGACTTTGGCGCTACTGTTTTACCTGGTGAACAAAACCATATAGCTGAACACGAACGAAGACCTGATGATTTGGCGGTTTTGAGGCATCTTGAAAAAATTAGCAATAAATCTATTTTAAATGCCACTTCTCAACAATATTTTTCTTCATATGAACGTTATAAAAGCCATCAGAGATTTAGAGGCATTATACCTGACCTAAAAGAAGCTGCTGAGTTTTCCGAACCAGATCTAGCTTCAAAGGCCACCATTAAATTAATTAATGGAGATTTATCTAGAACTGAAATGGTCGAGGCGGTTATTGGATTCTATTTAGCTGACAATCAAACTGAATTTGTTTTAGGGGTGATAACAGATTTATACAGTAGAACCCAAAGCAGTTGGGTTTTAAATCAAAAGTCAAATTTATCAGATCTTATTTCTGAATCATAACTTTACAATAGCAAAAAAACTCGCTATTCTCTTGTTACTTATTCGCCAAATTGATTGTACATAGACTTTGGCATAAGGAGCAATTTATTGCTAATAGAAATCATTTATTTCTATGCCATAGTGAAAGAATTTTCTAAAATTCTTGAACGTAAAAAGGGCGATTAGCCCCTCACCCAGGACGCGTTCTTGAGTAAGTGGTTAATTATCCTACAATACCTAGACGCAAGTCTGGGTGAAGGGGCGATTAGCTCAGTTGGCTAGAGCAGTTCGTTTACACCGAAAAGGTCGCAGGTTCAAGTCCTGCATCGCCCACACACAAGAGGCCGTTTCTTAACCAAAGCGGCAAGATTAAACCAACTTGGAAATAGAATATTATCGATAAAGTTGATGACTTCTGTTTTGATTCATAAAGCTCTTCTTTACCTAGCCCACAGTAGGATTATTATTTTCCTCTGCCTCATCCACAATAGCAATTACAATCTGAAGATAGCGGATGAATCGCTGCGCTGCCGCTTCCTTCTCGTCATCAGGTACGCCTTTAAGGACTGCTGAGAGTCGTTTGATTGTTTCTGGAGTGACTTCTATGTAGGGAAAGTAATCATCATCGTAGATCATATTAATTGAGTTAAGTCCCTGCCCCTAATGGTGTTAATCGGTCAGGAACTTTCCTCAGTATCACTTTTCAGGCTTTGGCTGGCTATATTGATGAGCTGCTTTGCTAGTTTGATGATAGTAATGTGATCTGTGCGGCAAGATACGGGGGTTAGAGGTGTGTCCCGTTGCTCCCCACCAAATTAGTGACTTCGGTCGCTTTTTTTAATAAAGCGTATTAAAGTTACCTACTTTACTGGAATTTGTTGTTAATTTTACCACTCTTGTTTTCTTCGCAATCCATGCAGCAAATAAATAAATAAAGAGGTTAATAAGGCCGCCGCAATGTCATCGGCTACAATACCTATTCCCCCTGGAAGTTCCGAGAGTAAATTTATGCCAAGTGGTTTCCATAGATCGAATAGGCCAAAGATTACTACTCCTCCTATTAAATTAAGAGCTTTGTTTTTTATGTTTAAAGCTGCACTTCCCAGAAGAGCTAACGGTACCGCTATTACTTCGTCTAATACAATAGCTGGCGGGTCCAGAGTGCCTAATATTCGCTCTGCTATTGTTGTAATTATTATTGCTAAAATTATTATCCCAAAGTAAATTAACCACTTCAATTTATTATTTGAAACCAGCTTTTTAATTATTAAGTAGTACAAAATTCCAACCATAATTCCAATCAGCCAATATGACGCAACTCCTAAAGTTGCAATGCTCGTCACCAGAGTAATTACTTGATCCACAATTATATGTTAGGACAAAACAACCCTTAAAACAAAATACCTAATTTTTCGACGTTTAATATTATTGCTAAAAATTTAATTAGATATTTTTTTAATTAGTTCTTCGCCAGTGTCTTTAGGAATGACACTCATGTCACCATCTGCTTCCATTACTACTGCGTAAATGCTTTGAAAACTTCCATAACCTTCTTTCCTCACCTTTGCCTCAATCTCCTCTTTAGTTAAACCTTGTTCTCTAATAATATCCCCTAGAAAATTATCCTCGTGATACAGTATTGTCGGCTTGAAATGAACTTTTTCTCTAAATTTATCGGAATATATTGCCCCGCGTGAAACTATAAATTGCAGTAGGGCAAGTAAACAAAATGCCACCACTCCTTCGGCGAGGGTAACATCTTCAAGAATAATAAAAAGAAATACGCTAATGTTCCAATCAAAATCACTTTGATTAAATCATCAAAGTTATCAAAAATTATTTCTTGTTTCAGACTAAGGCCTAAAAGTAAAAGAGCTGTTAACACGGCGATCAGTGCTATAAAAGTAAAGTGATGCTTCATTATCATATTAAAACATAGCCCTAGAATGTTGCTATATTATTCTATGATTGAATTATTTGTAAGATTATTGCCAGCAACTCATTTGTCACATTATTGGCGACCATAGATCCAGTCCTTCCGGTAGGAATCGAACCTACATCGAGGGCTTAGAAGACCCTTGTTTTATCCATTAAACTACGGAAGGCTATAAAAGTGCCTTCATTTTACACTATTTTGTAAAATATGGTAAAAGTTAGCAATATCTACCAGTTACTATTTTCAGTCAAGATCCAAAATAGCTAAATTATTTTATAACTGAGGACTGGGCAAAGAAACTACTTGCTGCCGTACTAAATTTTTATAAGTTTGCAATTTAATACTATTTTCCAGTTTTTCGGAAGTGAAAATGTTGACCGAATTAACAGCAGTGGCTTCTAAATCACCGTTAACATCGCCATCCAACCGACTCAATAGCAATAAAGCCACAATGATAAAGATAACGCTGGAGACTAAATACGTAAATAATATGCGATGCCAATGCATAAACAATGTCTCTTTCGAAGAAAGAATTTTCTTGGCATCAAAGTTTACTTTATTTTTAAGATTGGATAGTTTTTCCAACATAATTAATTGTTTGATTGATAAGCAGTGACTGTAGCCGAGCTAGTCCAGATTGGTAGACTGGGGATGGTTTCCCCACTGTCACTTAATTCATTATCACCAACAGCCGAGCGCTGAATTGAAAAGTCTTTTAACAATAGGAACTTCTCTGACACTGACAAGTCCTGATAAAAGCTGATGGTATTTTCAAAACTTCCCGTAGTCATCACCCTTAGCTCGATAGTCGAGAGTTTGGCATTCGCATTTTCTACCGGAACCAAATCGCCAATGATTGAAAAATCTGCCTGAGTTTCATTCTCGCGAGCAATGCGTTCTAGTGAGTCAAAGAATTTTATGGTTTCATTTTTACCAATAAAATAACTTTCAAAAATTGCCACATTAGTCGCCGAAGCTGTCAAAGAAGACTTGATTCCTTGCAGGCTAGAATTAAATAATTGCTCGTCTTCTAATTCAACTTGTTTATTATTTAAATCAGTTTGCATCGAATCGATGTGATAGGCGCTACCACTAAATACTCCAATAGCTATCAACAATATGACGATATCAGAAATTAAAGTCAGAATGGTTTTTTTGGTTGGTAGTTTTGTCATAATTTATAACTAATTAACTGGCCCAGCACCAGGATTACCCATGGGCCCCATTGTTGGATCGATAGTCGCATTTGAATCGACAGAATTGTTGTCGGACTCTGACTGGGCGGCAGCTGATCTATCGAGATTTAAATATTCGACCATCTCCATTACCTGGGGAATTAAATTGGCATCAAAAGTAGCTGTTATCGTAAAAGGAATGTTTTCGGATTGTGCCAAAGATGAGATAGGTAGTTGCACGGTTTCAACCCAATCATAATTTTCTAAATTGGTTGATAGATTGGCCAAGCTGCCACGACTATCGGCGGTACCCGATACAACCGCCGTTGATTTTCCAGCCTCATTTTCACTAAAATTAATCCTACTATATGAAACTGTATTTAGCAGTATGTCCAAAAATGCCGCGTATTTTATTTGTTGCAACAATGCTAGATCAGTTTGAGAATTAATAAAAGTAATCCGAGCATTAAGTTGGGCCGCCTTGGCCTGAGTGGCAGGGTCAACAATATTAGATTCCACCCCTTTAAGCGAGGCAATTTTATACTCCAAAGATTTTAAATCTGATCGCGCATCCAAATATGCCGGCAATAACAATATCGAAGCCGATAAAATACTAATTGCAATTAATAGAGCCGTTACCCCTATTATTCGAAAGCGATATTCTTTCTTTAATTTTTGACGCAATTCGGGATTTAATAAATTTGCCATAATTTTATTTTTCTTCGCTAATTGCCAATCCAATAACTGCGGCATATCCCAGTGCCTCGCTATCACTGACTGGTCGATCAGACACCCGATCGCTATAAACATTTTGCCAAATATTTGCTATCTTTACAGGTAAATTAGTCTGTTTGGCTAAGTATTTAGTTAGTTGAGGAGTTGATGCATTTCCTCCTACTAGTAATACTTCGTCAATAACACCGCCTGTTTGTGATTGCCAATAATTTTTTCGACGATTAATCTCGTGGATTAGATTCACCATTATCTCTTCTAATTTAACCTGCTCGGATTCATTGTATTTCGATAAATCCAAACCATCCGCTCGCTTTAGCTTTTCTGCCGCCACCATATCGATGTTGCGTAATTTTGCCAAACACTCGACAATAACATCCCCGCCAAACTCGATCGTAGTAGTATAGCGAACTATACCGTCTTTGATGATCGAGATTCCAGTTCGGGATCGACCGATATCCAAAACCATATGAGTTTTTTTATCATTTTCTGAAGTCACCACCCTAGCAATTGCCTGAGCCTCAACCTCCAGTGAAAATGGGATCAAACCTGCCGAGTTTGCCAAATCGATTAACTCTCGCGTGGTCGATTTGGCTGCGGCGATTACTACCACCTCGGTAACTTTGTTTGCAGCATTAGTTTTTATAACGTCAAAATCAAAATTAATTTCATCAACTGATAGTGGAATGTGATCTCCAATATGGAATTCAATCACTGATCGAAGCTTTTCAGGACTGGTTGGAGGTATGGTGAAAGTAACTAAATAAACTTTTTCTTCCGGGATTGATATTCGTACAAAATCAATTTTATAAGTATCGGCAATTTTTGCCAACATCTTGGAAACTGCCTCTGAATCTTGTAATTCACCGTTTACTATAGATCCCTCGGGTAGGGTAATAGTGTCGATCATATCAATTAGATAATGTTCTTTATCAATCACCGTTTTACAAACTTTAATCGAATGATCTGATAAGTTAATGCCAGCAAAGTTAAAACGTAGATATTCAGGGGGTGGAAATCCATGCTTAATCCAATTTGGCACGCGTGAACTTTGGGCATTGTCGACTTTCAAATTAATAATTTCGATTGGCGGCTTTGGCGTTACCAAATCCGGGGCTGAAGTTGCTGCCAAATCAGATTTTTTGTCTTTATATAGCACCTCATGACTAGTGGAAGCTGGTTTTGGCTTTAGCTTTTGATCTGCCTTTGTGTGATTCGCAGCTGTTTTTTCTTCATACTCTTTGGGCATCGCTGGATTGGGTTTAGTAGCATCATTTTCTTTCAACGGCACTGTTACGCCCTCGGACTTGGATGTCGTTTCATTACCCTCTAATTTAGGGTTTGAATCGGATTTATATGATAAATCAGGCTCTTGTTTTTGGTCGGCGCTATCTACCAGACTATGCCAGTCCAGCATATTTGAATCAACATTTTTATTGGTAATGTGCTTTTGTCTTTTGGAACCCATTTAATTAGTCATAAGTATAACAGGTATACCCAGCCATCACTGAATTTTTATACAGTTTAGACATTAACAGATCAATTTCTTCACCAAAGTTTTTTTTGGTCCTGGCGCCCTAGCGAATAGTCGCTCCGGAATCAATTTCGGCATGTGGATGCAGCAAAGCGAATTGCCCATTATTATCACCAACCGCTAAAATCATACCTTGAGACTCTACCCCCTTGATGGTCCGCGGCTCTAGATTGAGTATGAATGGACACTTTTTACCTAGCAAATATTCTGCCGAAACCCGATCGGCGATACCAGAAACAATTTGTCTTTTGATAGCGCCAAAATCAACTTCTAGTTGATACAGGTGATCAGTATCAGGAACTTTATCAACTGCGGTTATTTGCCCGATCCGAATATCTAATTTAGCAAAATCATTAATATTTATTTCTGCCTTTATAGTATCTGTCATAGTGATAGGTTATTTATTTTTTAAATGCTCATAATTCTCATCCGCCAAACGCACTAATTCGCGGATTACCTCTTCGGCTGAGATATTACTTGCTTCCCACGCCGGCAGGGCCAGATCATGAGGAATAGTATCCACTTCAGTTACAAATAGTGAATTATCCCGAGAGTTTTTTATAATGTCAATTTGTGATATTCCAGTCCCTTCAAAGGCTATGAAGGTTTTTTTGGCCAGGGTTATAATTTCTTCGGTTTCTGGTTTTGAGATCGCTACTGATTTGAACAACTTGGTATCAGGGTCACGATATTGTGGTTTTGAGATTTGAATTTGCTCGGGCTTGAAATAATTTCCAGTTACCGAAACCATAATATCAATAGGATTACTGACCGCTTCTTCGACTAAAATCTTTGAGTCGAATTCGAGGGCTTTGGCAACCGCATCTGCCAATTCCGCTGTATCCGAAACCTTGCTAACCCCTAGTCCAGATCCCACGCGGGCTGGTTTTACAAAGACCGGTAATTCTATTTCTGCTTCAATGGCATTACTCAAAATTTGAGCGTGTTCTGACCACTCGCTGGCAGAAAAATACAAATATGCTTTGGTGGGGATGCCAAACGAATTCAACACGTCTTTGGCCAGCACTTTATCTAGTGCCAGTGCTGAGGTGGTTAGACCACAACCAATATACGGAACCGATAATAAATCACATAATCCCTGAAAAGTGCCGTCTTCTCCTGATAAACCATGAAAAACGGGAAAGGCGATATCGATCACCACTTCTTCGGAAGACATACCGCGACCTGATGAAAACCGAAAACGGTTTCGGTCATTTATGTGCAGCGACCAATCTCGCAAGGGTATGGAGCCGTCTTCAATTTGGTAAAAGTTTTTATCAATTTGATCAGATTCAGGGGAATAAGGCATTAAATGCCAATCATCACCTTTGTCTAAAAACACCCCTACAGTATTGTATTTCATAGCCAATAGTTCAGCCATTGCCCGTTTAGCAGTCTGTTGTGACTGAATGCGCTCGGGCGAGCTGGAACCAAAGAATACTCCAACGGTCCGGGAAAAATTAGTGGGTGATTTTTTACCTAGAATTAAGCTCTGAATCATAGATTTACCTAGTATAACAGGCCGCCATGATTAACGATTAACACATATTCGACTATCTATGATTGTTGTTAGACACAATTCATTGCTTTTGGGAGTAACTTCGTCTACCAGCTGCAGTCGTGGCAATAACTCTAGCTGCCGATCAAATCCAGCCCGGCTGCCAAAAGAATCACGTTCAACTAAACACAATAGACGCGCGCGATAAAATTCTTGGTGATCGCGCGACAATAATGGGCGATCACCATTTTGCAACGCTGGCAAATAACGAAAGCTATGAGACAGGGATTCTTGCCAATGCGTTTTGGTTACACACTGCCTGATTGCGCGATCGTTTGATTTGGCGCTAAAAGCGATACTGATTGTGGAAATTATTATTGTTAAAGAAGCGATGATAGTAATTTTATTCATATTTAGAAATTAGTAGATGTGCTTAACATCATCAAAATATTGTTTTTTCTGCTTCACCCAATTTGGACTTTGGCGCACCAGATTAGAGACAATATCATCATTAATGATTATATGCTTTAAGGCTTCTTCGGTATAAATTTGTCCCTGAGAGCCCTTAAACAATACTGTGTCATGCGGCTGAACTAGTTTGCGCAACCATTGTCCGGCATCAACCGGCGAGGTAAAAGTTTTGATTCGAGATTCGTGCAGTCCAGTTTCAATTGCGGCAGGAACTAAATAATCCTTGGCATCAGCTCCAATGGTAATTAAGTAATCAGCGTATTCGGGTACTGCTCGACCAACTAATTCGTGCTGGGACGGTGACAGATTGCCCAATTCATTTATCGAACCCAATACTGCTACACGCCGGTGGGTCGCCAATTCGTCCAAAAACTCTAAAGCCGCCATCATTGAAGTTGAGTTGGCATTATAAGTATCATCAATCAGGGTCGAGTCTTTAATCCCCGGATATAGCCGCAATCGTCCTGGTGGTGATTTGATATCACTAACCCCCTTTTTGATCTGACTGGGTGATAATCCCATCAAGTTTGCCAGGGCAACCGCCGGCACAATTGAAACAATACTGTGTTTAGCTAATAACTGCGTTTCGAGCTGATAATTAGTATTAACTAGATTAGCAGACACTTCGAATGAACGGACTTTACTATTTTTATTGACTGGCTCGATTTGGGCCGTAAAATCTGCCTCAACAGTTGTGCTATAGGTATAAAGTTGCCCCAATGCATTTGAGTACTTTTCCGCTTGCTGTCGCAAGATGTCAAAATCGATATTTACCAGCGCAGTTTTTGAGTGTTGAGCAAGCGTCCATTTTTCCCGCAAAATGTTATCAACTGATCCAAACCCCTCAACATGAGACGGCGCCACGGCTGTGACCACTCCATAATCTGGGGTAATATAGGACATAAAATTTTTTATATCTCCTGGCTTGTCAGCTCCCATCTCCAGTACCGCAACCTCATATCCAATTCCATTTTTAATTTGCCTTTCGTTACGGTATAGCAATTTAATCCAGCTAATTACGTTAATTATTTTTGTTGGGGGTGGTTCATTAAACAGTGATAACGGCATCCCGATTTCAGAATTATAGTTACCCTCTCCAGATAGCACTTGAAAACGCTGTTGTAAAATCGTGGCAATCGCGTATTTTGTCGAAGTCTTGCCAACCGAACCCGTAATGCCCACAACTACTAAATCATTGTTTTCAATCAAACGCCTTACTTGATTCTGCAAAATTTTAATTACTAGATGTTTAAACAGCGATTTCATCTTTTAATTATAAGCCATTAATCTGAGATGGATTGTAATTGCGTCGATCCAGCCAAGCTTGCAAAATAATTGCTGCAGCTGATGCGTCAACCTGATCATGTTTGCCTTGGTAACGTTCAGCTTGAAACGAACTATAGTGTTCAGGTTCTAGATATATGTCAATCTGAGGAAGCGAAGACTTTAGTAATTTTGTGAGGTGGTTTATTTCCTTCATAATTGTGTTATCTCTACCATCGAGGTTTAGCGATTCGCCAATCACCACAGTTTCAACCTGATTATCAGTAATTAATTCACATAATTTTGCTACTAATTTGGCGCTACCATTATTAGCAATTACGGCCTTGGGAAAGGCTAGGGTAGAACCTGATTCGGCCATCGCAATCCCAATTCTTTTAGTGCCGTAATCAATTCCCATGATATTAAAAACACTCATTATTTAAAGTATAAACCTCGATTGAAAAAAATGCGCTATTTGGCTATAGTTTTGACACGTTCACATGAACCATCAATTTGGAGGGGTGGCAGAGTGGTTGAATGCACTGGTCTTGAAAACCAGCAAGGTGTTAAAGCCTTCGAGGGTTCGAATCCCTCCCCCTCCGCATTAATTAAAAAGTTCAGATTTAGCTGGACTTTTTTTGCTAAATTAAATGA
>CAZHOI010000003.1:0-91001 GCA_964534365.1 uncultured Candidatus Saccharibacteria bacterium
TTTTCATAGTTGCTTCAGTTTAGCTGAAGTGTCCTATTTGATTTGGGAATGTAAGCGAATCAGGGATATGTCAAAAGCATCAGTTCGATTGAATAATGATGTTGGCGAAGGTCATCATAACCACGTTGTTACCGGCGGATCAAAATCAAAATTTGGGATTCATTATTCGGATATCGATAAAGTTTTAAAGTTGGCGAAAAAACATAATCTCAAAATTAACGGCCTGCACCAGCACATCGGGTCGCATATTTTAGAAGAACACATTTTTGCGGGTGCAATGAAGATTATGTACGAGAGAGCGCAGTCTTTTCCTGATCTAGAGTTTATCGATTTTGGCGGATCCTTTGGCGTACCATATCGATCAGGGGTCGAAGAACTAGATATTGTCAAGCTGGGTAAATTAGTCTCGGAAAGTTTTCAAAACTTCTGTCATGACTACGGTCGGCAATTACAATTAGTTTTTGAGCCGGGGCGATATTTAGTGGCGGAAGCGGGGACATTACTGGTGACCGTAACTGATATCAAACACCAACCGGCCAGAACATTTGTGTTAGTGGATTCAGGGTTTAATCATTTATTGCGCCCAGCCCTATACGATTCCTATCACTACATTGTTAACTTATCCCATCCAGAGGCTGATCTGATCCAGGTTAGTATTGGTGGTAATATTTGTGAATCAGGGGATTTATTTGCTTTGGATCGTGAAATCTCCGCACCACAAATTGGTGATATTCTGGCTGTTTATAGTGTGGGAGCGTATGGTTTTTCTATGAGTTCACGTTATAATTTAAATCAACTACCCACAGAAATTTGTTATGAATTATGAACTTAGACCAAATAAAAATGAGTCAGCAAAGCCGTTGTCTAAGTTACTACTGAATATGTTATTAAAAGTCAAACAAGAAGGTGAAGAAACCCTTTCTGAGGATATGATAGAGCGTTTGATAATTGATTTAAAAATGTTGGTGCGAAAACTTAATCAGATTAAACAAGACTTCGAAAATTTTAAAAAAAGAACTAATCAAGAATTAATTTACCAACCTCATGATTTAAGCCTTAGAGAAAGAATACAAAATCAAGAAGATAAATATATTGATGAATATGCCAGACTTTACGATGATTGCCGCGAGTTTATTAGCTTGATACCAACTCTTGACCATAGATCTAAAAATATTTTATCTCCTTTTATAGATCATATACCTAAAAAGCTTGATGAAGACTGAAGAAATTAAAGAAAAATTAGCTTTTATAGAGTCGCAAATGGCGCGGCCGGATTTTTGGAATGACAAAAATGAAGCTCAGAAAACTATCGCTAAATACCAAGAGCTGAAAGACGAATTAGCAGGAGTAGGTAAATATGATAAATCTGAATCCATCATTACTATTTTAGCAGGTGCCGGTGGAGCTGATGCTGAAGATTTTGCCAAAATGCTACTAGAGATGTATGTCAAATATTGTGAGTCTAGGAATTGGTCGACAATATTACTGCATGATAATCAAAATGATCAGGGCGGTTTTCGTAACGTAACTATTGAAGTAGCTGCTAAATCTTTTGGTGAATTGCAGTATGAATCAGGCGTACATCGACTGGTAAGAATTTCGCCTTTTAATGCACAATCGAAACGCCATACTGCTTTTGCAATGGTTGAGGTTACGCCTAAATTAAAAGAGTTATCTGAATTTGAATTAGATGATACTGACCTAGAGGTAGAATTTAGCAAATCATCTGGCCCTGGTGGACAAAACGTAAACAAGCGCGAAACCGCGGTGCGTATTAAACACATTCCTACCGATATTTCCGTACACGTATCCAGCGAACGAACCCAGGATGCAAATCGACAAAAAGCCATGGAGTTGCTGCGAGGGAGAATTTACAAACGGCTAGAGGAAGAACGGTCCGAACGTGAAGGTAATTTTAAAATTGCTAAAACCACTGCCAACGAATGGGGTAGTCAAATCAGGTCATATGTACTGCATCCTTATCAACTGGTAAAAGATCATCGATCTGATTTTGAAGTGCCCAATGTTGATAAAGTCTTTGATGGAGAAATCCAGGAATTAATCCAATCCGTTAAAGAACTTTAGTTGATCATGTTATAGTAGAATAATAAGATATGACGACCCAAGACACAGCCAGTCCATTAACAGATCTGCCATCCCACGAAGACGAAAGCCTAAAAGAATATCACGCCTCTGACGAACCTCATGCGTTGCCACTAGTATTTCATTCCGTTTCTAAACACTATTACGGTGATATTGTCGCCTTGGAAGATATTGACCTAACCATTGATCCAGGCGAATTTGTATCAATTGTTGGACATTCCGGCGCTGGAAAAACCACATTGTTAAAGATGATCTTGACCGAAGAAGTGCCATCATTAGGTAACGTATTTTATGGCAATATCGATATTCACGATTTGCCGAAACGTGATGTCAAATACTACCGTCGCCGTATTGGTATGGTATTTCAAAACTTTCGTCTGTTGCCCCAAATGACGGCTTTCGAAAACGTTGCTTTTGCAATGGAAGCCGCTGGTAGAACCGATGAAGAGATCGAGAATGACGTACCATATGTCCTAGATCTGGTCGATTTATCAGATAAAATCTGGGCTTTCCCCAAAGAATTATCAGGCGGACAAAAACAACGTCTAGCGATTGCACGAGCAATTGTGAACCATCCGGAAATCTTGATTGCGGATGAGCCAACCGGAAATCTAGATCCTGTAAACACTTACGAAATTGTGCAATTACTGCGTAAAGTTAATTCTCTGGGCACCACAGTAATTCTAACTACACATAATAAAGGGGTGGTAGATATGTTAAAGGGTCGCGTAATTACTATGGAGCAAGGGCAGGTCGTGCGCGATGATGCCGAGGGTCATTATATTTTATAATTTGGCTCTTATTTGGGCATAGATTTCTGTCGAAATCTATTAGCAGTTGCTACTTAACCTAAAATATACTCAATACTCAATACTCAATACTCAATAATCTTAATGCTATACTAATCAAATATGTTTTTCACCAATTTTAAAAGAATTATTAGAACCGGATTTGTAAACTTTTGGCGTAATTCCTTTGTTACTGCTGCCTCAATTTTAGTGATGACCACTACATTATTTGTATTAGGTTCGTTTATATTTTTAGATGCCACTCTTGATCAAACGCTGGATAACATTCGGGAACGAGTTGATATTAACGTTTATTTTTCTGAAGGAGTTCCAGAATCCGATGTGCTAGCAGTGCGTGACCAATTAGAAGACCTGAATTTTGTCTCGTCGGCAGAATACATTTCTCCTCGTGAAGTATTACAAGATTTTGAAACTAGATACGAAAATAACCAAGATTTCCAAGAAGCACTAGACGAGGTGGGGGAAAATCCTTTTGGCGCTACCCTGAATGTTCAGGCAACTGATCCGTCTTTTTACTCCGAGGTTAATGATTTTCTTGCCCGCAATGACATTCAACAAAATGACAGTGGCGATCAAATAATCGAAAGGGTTAATTTCGAAGATAATCGTCAGGTTTTCGAACGATTGGTAAATATTATTAATACTGTCGATTTTGTATCAGTGGCCGTATTAATATTTTTTGCTTTTATTTCAGTGCTGATCACTTTTAACACTGTCAGGTTAGCGATTTATAATTCTCGTGATGAAATAGCGGTAATGAAGCTAGTTGGAGCGTCTAATACTTATATTCGTGGACCATTTGTAATCGAGGGAATTATGTATGGTATTGCCTCGGCTTTAATCGCACTTATTTTGTTTTATCCGCTGGCAATGTGGATTGGCGATCCTGCCGCTAGCTTCTTTGGTTCGCAGAACCTATTGGAATATTACGTGGATAACTTTGCCTCATTCTTTATTATTATCACCGTAACTGGAGTTGTATTGGGATCCATTTCAAGTTTCTTGGCAGTAAAGAAATACCTTAAGAACTAGGAGCTAATTAACTTTGATAGGCTAGCGATGCGCTATAATGTCAGTAAATGACTAATTGGGGTAGAAATCAACAAATGCAAACTAATATTGCCGTCGATCAATCTGTAAAGGACGCAATTGATTATGCCGATTTATATTACTATTTGGATCCTGAAACTACTACTTATCGACTGCGACACGCCCTAAATCATTTAACTGATAATCGTGATGAATTTTCTGTCGAGCAACTACCCTTATATGCGCAGCTAATGTCTCGATTACCTCTTTTGGATAGCTCCCTCAGGCGACGAACTCTGAATCATGTCGATATTTTGAACTGGCAACATCAAAGTTTGCTTCAAATCGGTAATGCTAAATTAGAGTTAAAAAAAACGTTGCGCACACCGTGGCGAAATCATTATAATTGGTTGGGTCAATCGTTGGCACACTCGAATTTACTGCAAAATCGCCACACTAGGCAATCTTATGAAGATTTGGCAATTTTGTATCGTTTGGAACAACACCTTCACGACTACCCACATACTAATGAAGATAATGGTACTACTAAAAATGGTTACTACATTGAATCGATTATGCCGACCGGTAACCGCATAGCGCACAAAGCTGGTCAAATTATTAATTCATACTACCGGCCTGATATCCAAATGTAATTGCAGAGTTTTTTTATTTACTTACAATGCAAATTATTACCGGCTCGTCTAATGGTAGGACAACAGGTTCTGGTCCTGTTAATCGGGGTTCGAGTCCCTGGCCGGTAGCTACTAGCAATTAAGTCTAGGTACAAAGCACTTGGGCTTTTTTGCTAGTTTTTGGTGTGGGACTCGCACCACAAGAGTATTTCCATTTTGTAAACAAAACTAGGTCAAAGACAGAGGTGTGCTAAGTCAAAACTTTTAGTTTTGAGCCGAGTCGGGGTCGAGAGTTCTTATAAGCGTAGCGAATTAGAAACTCGTGACCGAGTCCCTGGCCGGTAGCATAAATATTACAATACACTTTTCTTCATTATAGGGTGACTGTCACCTATTTCACCTATTTTAGGGTGACTGTCACCTATTTCACCTATTTTTAAAGAACCATTTAAGGATAAACCATATACTAAAGACGATGCCGTAAGCTTTATAAACTGGATTAAAGAAGTATGGGATAAAAACAGTCACTTTGTATTTATTGTTAGAGATAGTAGCAATAGCATTATTGGAGCAATTGATATTAAAGGATCTGACTTAAAAAAAGGAGTAATAGGATACTGGTCCCGATAGAAACGCCAGTGGATTTATGACCAACACCCTTAAAGCTCTTGAAGACTTGGCTAAAGAAGCTGGGTTTAGGATTCTTTCTGCAAAGGTTCTAGTTGATAACAATAAATCTAAAGGTGTCTTAGAAAGAGCTGGTTTTAACGAAAGAGAAAAGAGGGAAGGTGAGAGTGACTTGTATGATGAATATTATAAAACAATAAGCTAAAAGCAAAACTTAGTTAAAAGTTCTGACGTCGTTCCACATGTTTAGCACAAATTTTAAGTTACAATTATAGTTAATGAAAGACTTTAATGATTCACAAAAATATATTTGGGAGTCAGAAAAATATTGGACTAAGAAAATCATTCCGCATTTAAATGATAAAGTCCTTAAAGTTGGAAACGGATTAGGTTACATGAGTACTTTCTTAAAAAACGAAGGGGTTGATTTAACCATTCTAGATGTATCAATTGATGAGCAAGCGATTAATAAAGATGAAGTAATTTTATACGATGGACAAACCTTTCCTTTTAAAAATAACTCTTTTGATTCGGTTATGTGTACTTTTGTTCTACACCATACCCTAGAACCTCAAAAGATACTCAGAGAAATGAAAAGGGTAGCAAAAAGAGTAATAATTCTTGAAGAAACATATACTAATATATTTTCAAAATTAGATCTAGTTTATAGAGATATCTGGGTAAACTTTACCGCTGGTCAGCTATCGAAGATTTACTGGAACAGTTATTTTAGTAGGAAGTCTCTCCCTGAGACATTGTCAAAACATAACTTATCTGTAATTACTCACTATAAAGAGAATAAGAGGAGTTATATGAAAGAACTTTACGTGGCAGAAAATATTAAATAAAAGTTCTGACTTGGTACCAAACCGCTAGCAAATATTACACCACACTTTTTACAGCTTTTGGGTGACTGTCACCTATTTTCACCTATTTTGTGTCACCTATTTTGTCACCTATTTTCACCTATTTTCACCTATTTTCTGTCACCTATTTTGAGAGATTTAAGAAATAGCTTATTTCATTTCTTTTCAGTGAAAGGAGTTGCCATGACTTTTAGAGAACTAGACACTAAAGCACGAAAGTTAGAAAAAGATACTAATAACAAAGTTAAGTTTTTATCACCCGAAGATTTATCAGAGATAGTAACAGGAGCATTTTTTCTAATAATGGAAGAATGGACGAGAGATTGTAGAGATAGTTTGAGAAATAACAACAATAAGTTTAAAAACCGAATAATGTGTGTTAAGACTATAGTAGAAAGACATGCTGCGATGATAGTTGAAGAAAAAGATTTAAATTAAAGTTCTTACTTCATACCAAACAGCTAGCAATGTTTTAGGCAACCACTTTTGGCACTCCACTACGTTAACGCTGGACTCCGTAAGCTCTTCGGAGCTGATCCGATATGGCACACCATGCGCTTCTATACTTTGCACTTCCCTGAAAAGGGTGACAACTACAAAGTACTTACGTTCACTGGTCTCGCTCACACTGATCAATACGGTCATCTGTTTGGCCTTACCGCGAGCGTTCATCTGGACAAGAACGCGCAAGGCAAATGGCAGGTCGAGAAGGTTGTGATTAATCCGCAAATGCGATCTGAGGTAGCTAACCCTCTGCCGAAACGAGTGGAATATCTCGTAAATGGACACTGGGACGGCCTTCCTCTGCGCACTGCACTCTAACCTCATCTTGACCCTAGAAGACCTCATCTTCGCGGGCAGGGTGAGGTTTTCTAGTTAAATTAAAGTTCTAACATCGTTCCACACTGCTAGCTATCAAACTTTTGTGATCCGCCACTGTGGTTTTCCCAGCAATCGCCTGCGATAGCCGGCGCTAATATCAATATTTGGGTAATTAATCCAGGGATCCATCCAGCCTCTATCGGTATTTAGCAGGTAGTGCCCCGAACCGTATTTTTTATTCCTAGCAAAAACAATGTCTCCATTAGCATAATTGTAATTTTGTACTTTAATTGATTTATAGGTTAGTCCAACTTTGGATAGCGCCTTGATAATGTTGTGATTATAAAAACCTCGTAGATGCTGATACTTGCTCCCGTAATCAAACAATTTTAGTGATTCTTCGTACGTAATATTTAGTACCGAGGCAACACAAGCTACCGAGCAGCCCATCATTGCTTGTTGTTTTACCAGATTCATAAACTTAACTATAAGATTTTATATTTTATTAACAATTACTCGCTTGTAGTTCAAAAACTGATTGTGTCAATTCAATCAATTCTTTGAATATTTTAGTTAGATGAATCTCTATCCTTTTTAAAAACAAATAGGTACAAAGCCCTATTTTCTAGTTATACCCACTATCCCCACAAGTTACTTTTTATTAACAAATTTACCATTTTCTAGACAACGATGATTTACTGTGATGGGTTGTGTGGATAGCAGCTAAATTGGGGAAATTATCTCAACCATCAACTAATTTAGATGTAGACTAAGAATATAGCTGATATTTTCAGTCAAGTACCAAATTATCCAGTTTATTAAACAGCTCTTAAGATAAATAAATGAAACCAACTCACGTCACAAAACGAGACGGCTCGCTACAGCCTTATAATATTGAAAAAATTACTGCCGTTGCCTTGAAGGCATTACAGGAAGTCAATGATGAAGTCGGGCATGATCCTGCCACGCTAATCCAACATGCTGAAAAGATTGCCAAACGCACCGAAGAAAAAGTGTTGGTAATGTGCCGAGCCGCCGCTGCCGCTACCCCCGGCAGCCGCTATGCCAAAATGTGTCAAGACGGCAATCCAGCTGTAGAAGAAATACAGGATTTGGTAGAAACCTCCCTCATGGAGCTCGATTTTTTCGAGGCCGCCAAAGCCTTTATAATCTATCGCGACAGCCGCAAGAAATTACGTGAACGATCATTGTTTCGCAAGCGAACCACCCTCAAGCCTTATGAATACACCGAATTATCTGATTATGTAGATGCGGTTAGACATTCATACTGGGTTCATACTGAATTTTCCTACACTTCAGACGTGCACGACTTTAAAACGGGGACTACCTCGGCCGAAGCCAGTGCGATCAAAAATGCCATGTTGGCCATTGCTCAGATCGAAGTAGCGGTAAAAAGTTTTTGGGGTGATTTGTACAAAAAAATGCCTAAACCAGAAATTGCAGCCGTTGGGATGACTTTTGCTGAATCAGAGGTCCGGCACATGGATGCTTATTCGCATTTATTAGAAATTTTGGGTCTGAACGCCGAATTCAAAGTGCTGGATCAAGCCCCGGCGATTAAAAAACGGATGAATTATCTGGACAAAGTAGTGCAGCTATCAAAAACCGAAGACGACGAAACCTATGCCCAATCAATAGCCTTATTCTCGCTATTTATCGAACACGTATCCCTGTTCTCGCAGTTTTTGATTATGATGGCGTTTAACAAACACAAAAATCAATTTAAAGGTATTTCTAATGCGGTTGAGGCCACGTCAAAGGAAGAGCAAATCCATGGTATGTTTGGCACTGATTTAATCAATTTGATCAAACAGGAACATCCGGAATGGTTTGGAGAAGAACATGTCGAAAGAGTTAGGGAAATGTGTCAAGAAGCTTACGAGGCCGAGCTAGAAATTATTGACTGGATATTTGAAAAGGGTGAACTGGATTTCTTGCCAAAAGCAGTAGTTGTCGAGTTTGTTAAAAATAGATTTAACCGAGCTCTAGAAGGGATTGGGCTAACATCCATGTTTACAGTTGATGATGAATTGCTGGCAGAGACAGATTGGTTTGATCAAGAAGTCTTTGCCACCAAACATACCGATTTCTTCTATAAACGATCAATCAATTACACTAAACGACAGCAATCAGTCACCACCAATGACTTATTCTAAAATCAAAAGATTACTAACAACTAATTCCACTTAATATAAATATGGGCAACTTTAATTGGCTAAACGAAAATTCACGACAGTTTCTAGAACGAGGCTATTTGCAAGAAGGGCAAACTCCTGAAGACAGGATCAGGTTTATTGCCGATAAAGCTGAAGAATACCTTCAGGAAGACGGCTTTGGCGACAAATTTTATGATTACATGTCTCGAGGCTGGATATCCCTGGCATCACCGGTGTGGTCAAATTTCGGTCTGGAAAGAGGGTTGCCAATTAGCTGCTTTGGATCATACATTGATGATAATATGGGTTCGATTCTATACACCCATGCTGAAATTGGGATGATGTCAAAATATGGTGGCGGTACTTCTTTTTATGCTGGGGCTTTGCGACCACGAGGGGCTAAAATTACCAATAACGGCAATTCATCTGGGGCAGTACATTTTATACAGTTGTTCGATAAGTTAGTTGAAATAGTCTCGCAAGGGAAAGTGCGACGGGGTAACGTCTCACCATATTTACCAGTCGAGCATGATGACATTAACGAATTCCTGGATATTGCTACCGAAGGACATCCAATCCAAGGTTTAACGCATGGCGTTACAGTAACAGACGAATGGTTACAAGAGATGGTGGATGGAGATGAAGAGAAACGCGCTGTGTGGGCCAAGATAATACAGCGCCGGGGTGAAATTGGGTTTCCCTACATAATGTATGCTGATAATGCCAACAATAACAAACCGCAAGTATACAAAGACAAAAATAAACAAATATATGCGTCTAATTTGTGCAGCGAAATAATGTTGCCATCTTCGAAAGACGAATCGTTTGTATGCTGCCTGTCATCAGTTAACGTTCTGCATTACGATGACTGGAAAGACACTGATTTAATCGAGACCATGGTTAAATTCCTGGATGCTGTCATTTCTGATTTTTGTGTCCGCCTAGAATCACTGCGAGATTCTGATGACGAAGAACAACAAACTGCCTTCGAGTTCATGAAACGAGCCTATAAATTTGCTAAAGAACATCGTGCTGTTGGTCTGGGCCTTTTGGGGTGGCATTCATTATTGCAATCAAAAATGTTGGCTTTTGATGATGAAAAATCGATGAAATTAAACGCTGAAATCTTCTCGACCATGAAAGAACGCGCCGAACAAGCATCAGCCGAGCTAGCCGAAAAACTAGGCGAGCCAGAAATGCTAAAGGGTTACGGTCGGCGTAATACTACGCTCTTGTCTGTTGCCCCCACCACTTCTAGTGCTTTTATCCTAGGTCAAGTATCACAATCCATCGAGCCGCTGATGTCTAATTGTTATGTCAAGGATCTGGCAAAAATGAAGGTAACCGTCAAAAATAAATTTCTCAAAGAGCTGCTGGCTGAAAAAGGTCATGATGATAAGAAGACATGGGATTCAATTCGAGATAATGATGGTTCAGTTCAGCATCTGGATTACTTGTCAGACGAAGAAAAGCAAGTATTTCAAACCTTTTCCGAAATTGATCAGTACGCCATTATTGAACAAGCCGCCGTTAGACAAATGTTCATCGATCAGGGTCAATCCTTGAATGTAATGATCGGCCCTTCAACGACTGCCAAAGAGATCAATAATCTATATTTAACCGCCTGGCGTAAAGGCATCAAAGCTCTCTATTATCAGCACAGTATGAATGCCGCTCAAGAATTAACCCGTAAAAAGGTTTGCGAGAGCTGTGAAGCGTAATCAAACAATTAACGGATAACAAAGACTGATAACAAAGATTTATAATACGATAACAATAAAATTGATATCTTGAATTATTGCTAATTGTTAGGAACTATGTCATGATGTTTGACAGCAATTAACTTAGTTCAATGGCGTAGGGGAGATTTGTCTTGATGGATAGGTCAGAACTGGAGCTCAGTGGAGTAGAGAGTTGCTGATCTATCAATCAAATAAACAAAATGACAGAAGAAAAGAAATTATTTGTTGGCGGCCTACCATGGCGTATGACAAACGAAGAATTAAAAGACATGTTCGCTGAATTCGGCGAAGTAACGGATGCTTTTATTCCACGCGACCGCGACACTGGTCGATCACGAGGTTTTGGATTCGTTGAATTCGAATCAAAAGAATCAGCTGAATCAGCCATTGAAAAATGGGATGGTGCTGAATATGATGGTCGCAACCTGAATGTTAACTTTGCCCAGAAAAAAGGCGAATAGCATCTGGACGATTCATAAAACTGGCCTAATCGGCCAGTTTTTTATTATCACTTAAAAGTCAAAATTAGTTATTAAGTATGCGATAATACAAAGAATATGAAATTAGCAATTGCAATGGTGGTATTACTGATAGCTGCGGTTGGTCTAACCACCTTGTTAGGCGAAGATAATACGTCTGAAACAAAAACGCTGGATAATGGACAATTACCAGCAGTTCCGAATCAACCAGAAACAACTCCTGGAGCTATAGAAAATGAGCGCACCTTATCAAGAATAGGTAATGGCGCTGAGCTGGTATCAGTTTCAAATCCGATAGCAAATCAAACCATTAATTCACCGGCATCAATCAAGGGACGAGCGCCAGGATACTGGTTTTTTGAAGCTACCGCGCCAGTTTCAGTTGTTAATTGGGACGGTTTAATTATTGGCGAAGGCTTTGTTACCGCAGAAGGTGATTGGATGACGACTGAATTGGTACCATTTGATGGTCAGGTATCATTTGAGTCGTCCGATGATACACCGTCGAACTGGGGCTGGGTGATCTTGCGACGGCAAAATGCATCAGGACTGCCAGAAAATGATGCAGCCGTTGAAATCCCCGTATTCTTAAGTAATTAAATATAATGCAGGATTGGCTATACAAATCGGCGGGTGATGTTCCAGAAATTGTATTATCTGTATTTGTTATTACTATAATATTGATAGTCTATACCCGCATATCCGGCCTGCGAAGTTTTTCTAAAATGTCTAGTTTCGATTTTGCAATTACAGTCGCATTTGGTTCGGTGTTAGCCTCGACTGTAATAGCCAAAGAGCCCAGAATTTTTCAATCTGGTGTTGCTTTGGGGGCACTGTATTTGCTGCAGTATTTAATTTCGTATATTAAAGCTCGAAATATTAGTTTTGGTAAGTTAATAGATAATGAGCCGATCCTTTTAATGAATCAAGATGGATTTATTGAAGATAATTTGATAAAAGCGCGAGTCACCAAAGACGAAGTCAGAGACAAATTGCGCCAAGCTAATGTTCTGCAGTTATCAAATGTCAAGGCAGTTGTATTTGAGACTACCGGCGATATATCGGTATTGCACAGCAGGGAAGACCAGGTGATTGATCGTAATATTGTAATAAATGTCCGCGACAATCATTTAATAAATTAAGTTATTCATTTATGGCGCAAGTCTAAATTTAAATTAATATTACCAATCAGGCTTGATGTTAATTTGATAATTCAGACTCAATTTCCAATAATCGATCATATTTTGCCTCGCGCTCTGGCTGACCCCAGGCTCCTGCTTTTATACCAAATACAGCAGCACCTACTGCCAGATCGGCAATAAAATCATCCATTGTTTCACCACTACGATGACTTACGATAGTTTTAATATTATTTCGATGCGCCAGCTTTATAGTCGCTATAGTTTCGGTGACCGTTCCAATTTGATTAGGTTTTATAATCAACGCAGACAAGCTTTTTTTATCAATAGCAGTTTGCAGGCGTTTGGAATTCGTTGTAGTCAAATCATCGCCTACAATCATTGATCCAGGTAGTTTTTTCCCCAGCAGTGTAAAGGAACTAAAATCAGCTTCATCAAATGGGTCTTCAATGTAGTGCAATTTATACTTATCGAAGAGTTCGGTATATAAGTTAACTAAATTAGACACATTCATTACATTGTCAAATACTTGATACCTATTATCGCCCAGATAAAACGAACTTGCAGCTATATCGGCTCCTAATACCACATTGGCTTTGTTGTTGCTAATCTGTTGCAATGAATCATGTAAGAGTTTAAAAGGAGTTGAGATCTGGTCAAAAGGAAACACAAAACCACCTTCATCACCTATGGTAAATATAATGTTATTGTCATTTAGATAGTTTCTAATATTATTCTGGACCTGACGACCAATTTGTTGGGATAGTTGTTGGGAATTGCTTTCTACTACTATTTGATGCTCCTGAAATGGACCAGCGTTATTTGCATGTTTTCCACCGTTGATTAAATTAATAAACAAACGTAAATCGTTTGGTTTGGTCAAACTATTATCAGATAATTCGGCAATATATTGATACAGTTTTTTGTCCTGAACCTTTGCTGCCAATCGACAACAAGCACCCGACACCGCAAGTATTGCATTACCTCCTAAACGCGATTTGTTATCAGTTCCATCTAGATTGATCATTGTCTCATCAATGTTTGTTTGTTTTACAATATCAACTCCAATCAAGGCATCAGATATTTTATGGTTTACCGCCTTGATTGCTGGCGAAACACTACCTGATTCATCACGCAGCTCAACTGCTTCGCTGGCACCAGTGCTGGCACCGCTAGGAACACAAAAGGCCGCTTGATTGTGATCAGATGATATTGCAGTAACTCTAATAGTAGGTCGGCCGCGAGAATCTTTGATTTCGGTCGCGTGTAATGATTGCAGGGTAGGCATAAGAATTTAATTTGTTAGTAAAACTGCTAAATCAGAGACGTTTGATTCTAGATAGCCAGTGTCAATTAAACTATCAGCTGCTTTTAAACCAGGTAAACAGTTAAATCCTTTCAAACATTCATTTGGATCAACGCCTTTATTATATATGTCTTGAATAGTTTTATTATCAACGATCGCACCAGCTGCGTCAGAATTATCATGACCGTCAGATGCAAAAGCAACGAAAACTTGATTTTTAGCTATCTGAGCTGAAGCCAACAATGCTAAATAAGAATTTCTGCCACCTGATCCTTTTGTTTTAGAAGGCACATTTAATGACCATTCGCCACCAACTAATATAACTGATTTTTGATTAGCTTCGGCAATCATTTTCTTAGCAACCTCTGCAGCCTGGTCATATGTTTGATTTGTCATAATACTGACATGGTAACCCAAATTTTGAGCGTGTTTTTGCATCGCATCAAGAGCGTAGTGATTAGTGACAACCGCAAAATTATTCACTTTTTTAAAGTATTTATGATCTTTTGGTGTCTCGCGCAGCTGATAATCACCTAGATTATATTTATTGACTATTTCTTTTGCGTCTGCAATGGTACTATCATCATAAAATGTTGGTCCGGATGCTACTGAGTCTAAATTATCACCTGGAACATCCGAAAATATCAAACCAATAACTGTAGCTGGATAGAGTAATTTTGCTAAACCGCCACCTTTAAGGGCAGAGAGGTGCTTACGAACGGTATTTAGCTCTTTGATATCACCACCAGTTTTTTTGAAATCATGATAAAGTCTTGTATTTTGTTCACACTCATCAATATCTGAACATAACAACGAACTGCCGCCGCCGCCAATTATTGCAATAACCAAATCGCGTTCAGTTGCGGCTTTTGATACATTCATAATCTTGCCACCAGCCTCATAATTTATCGGTGATGGCACAGGATGGGTTCCTTTATAAGTTGTAATAACTTGACACACACCATCACTAATACCGACAACGGCACCGCCTTTAATTTTATTAGTTAGCATGTTTTCAATTACACTGGCTGCTTCACAGGCTACTTTACCAGTACCAACAACATAAATGTGCTCGTAGTCTGAAAATCTATATATGGCATTACTAATTTTCAGCTCTGTTTCAGTAACACTAATTTCACGGTGTAGAGATTTTTCGGTATTGATAGCCTCCAGGCCAGCCTGGACTATTTGCAAAGCATGATTATGATTTTGTGTTTTTGCTAGTTCACTAAAGTTTTTAATTAATTGTTTGGTCATGTTATTTTACAAGATTAATAATTTCTCCTTTAATGTATGACTCAATATTTTTGACAGTTGTTTGAACAATACGCTCTTTTGCTTCAATGGTATTGAATGCGATATGTGGTGTTAAGATTACATTTTCCATATCTAACAATGCATGTGTCATCGCCAGATCATAAAAAACATTGATATCATTTTGTTTATCCGTTAACAATAATGCTTCGTCGTAGATAAAATCTTCGCCCTCGATAACATCCAGTGCCGCGCCTGCTAATGTACCTGATTGCAACACCGCTAATAGTGCCGCAGTATCAATCAATTCACCTCGTGCGGTATTAATCAAGTACGCACCGGTTTTGACATTACTCAGATTACTCTTGTTTAGCAGATGGTGCGTAGTGTCATTATGTGGCGCGTGCAAACTGATAATGTCAGATTTCTCTAACAACTCATCCAAAGCTGTATATTCGATCTTGTTTGCAGTTGCAAACTGTACGTTGGGATAAGGATCAAAGGCGATAACATGCATCCCAAAGCCATTTGCAATTTTGCACACATGCTGTCCGATTCTTCCTGTACCGATAATACCAATAGTTTTGCTATATAGATCAAAACCTTCGTAACTCGCCATGTTAGTTTTGCCGCTGGTGCGCAAGTGATCATAAGCGCGATAACTGCCCCTGGACAGTGCTAATAACAATGCAAATGTATATTCAGCTACTGTCCTGGACCCATATTCTGGAACGTTTACTACCGTAACATTATTTTGTTCTGCAGCTTCAGCGTTGATATGATCGTATCCTGTCGATCGTGTGGCAATTAACTTTAAGTTTTGCAAGTCACGGATTAATTCATTTGATACCGGATTATTAACAAAGACCGATAAAATATTGGTATCCTCGGGAACCAATAGTTTTCCACTCGGGTCTATAGTTGTACTAGAAAAACTAACTGAATATTTTTCAAAATGTTCCTGCCAACTAGATTGTTCATGTTCTGAAATGCCGCAAATATGTAATTTCATATAATAATTATATCGTAGTCATATATTTCTATAAATTTTGCTACCATATAAGTTATGAACAAACTTACAAAGATTGTGGCAACAATTGGGCCCGCTAGTAACTCTGAAGAAACAATACGCGAGCTCATTAAAACCGGTGTTAATACATTTCGACTGAATTTTTCACACGGTGATCACGACTGGCACCGCAACCTTAGCAACACCATTCGAAAAGTTGCCACTGAATTTGATCAAGGTATTTCTATTCTGCAGGATCTCGCGGGACCTAAATTACGAACTGGTAAATTTGATAAAACATTAACTACCTTAACCGCCGGTGATACCTTGGAATTAACTAGCGAAGATATCATTGGTGACGAATCAAAAGTTGGTGTCAACTATCCTGAACTAATCCAACAAGTCTCGATTGGTCAAATACTGCGCTTGGACGATGGCAAGCTTAGTCTGGAAGTAGTCGAGAAAAGACCTAGCTCGGTGATTACTAAAATTATCGAAGGCGGGGAAGTCAGATCAAGGCGGGGAATAAATGTACCTGGTTTGGCTTTGGACATTAATGTATTTACCGATAAAGACCAGTGTGATCTGGAATATTGGCCTACAGATAATCCAGATTGGATATCATTATCTTTTGTTCAATCTTCCGATGACATTCTAAATTTAAAAAATCACTTACAAAACAAAGGTTCAAACAGCAACGTTATGGCAAAAATTGAAACTTCAGCAGCGGTTGAAAATATCGACTCTATTATCGAAGCCAGTGACGGGATTATGGTAGCCCGAGGGGACCTGGCTGCTGAAACCCCAATCGAAGAAGTTCCTGTTTTGCAAAACCGTATTATCAATCTGGCGAGACAAGCAAACAAGCCTGTTATAGTAGCAACTCAGATGATGGATTCAATGATCCATAACCCATTACCTACGAGAGCCGAAGTAACTGATGTCTCAACCGCTATTCTTGACGGTGCCGATGCAATTATGTTGTCAGCTGAAACTGCCACTGGTGATCATCCTGTTAAAGTGGTAAATATGATGGCAAAAATTGCTGAAGTCACTGAATCTTCAAATTTATTCAAAAATCGTTTGCTTCACAACCTATCATCGCATTCCAAGGCTGGTTCGGCCGCGGCCAGTATTACCGCTTTTGCTAAAGCTCAAAACGCCAAAGCTATTGTGGTTATAACGCAATCTGGCGCTATGGCACGCGCAGTGTCTCGATTGCGTCCTGGATTACCTATAATTGCAATCACTATTGATATTACTATTGGTAGACAGCTGGCAATGTATCATGGTGTTTGGTCGCGACACACAACAGATTTACCAGATACTGATTCTGAATTACGTAGTTGGTTACCGGATTATTTAGTTAAACACTCTTATCTTAATCGCGGTGATACTATTTTGGCATCATTTGGTCAACAAATTCACAAATCAGGCAGCACTGACACAATTACTTTAATCACAATCTAGTAGCTAGCTCAGTGGCAAGATTTATAAATTTGCTTATAATGCCACTAGCTTATTCGGTTCTGTTATTAATTATCAGTTACCGTTGTAAGTCAACCTTATCGGTTCGTCTAATGGTAGGCTCAATGAAGCATCATATTATGAAATAATATGAATTGATGAATTAGTGCAAGCGAGCCAATAAATTTATTTAGGCGAGTCGCAGTCCGCGACAGACTCTAAACTAATAAATAAATCTCTATTATTATAGAATTCTAGAAACAGTACCGGTTCGTCTAATGGTAGGACACTTGGTTTTGGTCCAAGGAATCGGGGTTCGAGTCCCTGACCGGTAGCCACTTTTTTATAGAAACCCACGGGTAAACCCGTGGTCCTTCTCTTTCACAGCAACACTTGTTGCTGTCCTGAATCCTGGTGTCCTTGGTGCTCTACATAGTGCTTGATAATTTCTTCGTCAGCTCCAATAGTTGAAGAGAAGTATCCTGGTGACCAGACAATGTTTTCTTTCCAATAAACTTTGGCGAGCCAAGTAAACTTTTTACGCAGACTCGAGGCTGATTGGCTTTTAAGTTGTGCCACTACAGATGATACTGAGTACTTGGGTGGTATTAGTAATACCATATGTAAGTGATCTTGATCGAAGCCAATCGACCCTCGAACAACACCAGGCATCTTCTTTTCGAGTGAGTTAAGGACTTTAGTGAGATAGCTAGCAACACCAGGCTTCAGGATCTTCCTGCGATATTTAGTTACCCAAACTATGTGGTATTTGTGATAGTAAGTGCTATGAGCGGTACTGTAGTATTTCATTCTGTACCCCAGCATATCGCATACAGATCCTCATTCATCCACGGCTAAAGCCGTGGTGTTCTGTCCCCAAGGGGGCGGGATAAAAAAACTTAACCCCCGCACTAGCGAAAGGCTAAGTTAGGGGTTTCGGGTGAAAGAAGAGCTTTTAAGCGTTGGGTTAGTGTGAACGGCTTTGGTGAGCGAAGACCAGCTTGAGTAATGCGATACCTCTGTTGAGGTAATTCAATATTCTCACCTCGGTAATGTATTGTTTGTATAATTTCTTCAGACTCTATAAGGTTTTGATCTTCTAGCTGATCAAGCCAAACATAAACAGTACCTGACTTGAGGCATCCGTTTGAACGCTCTATGATCTCGCGACCAAGTAACCATCTTGGATTAACATCAGCCAAGATATCAAGGGCACACTGACGACTCTTTTTTCCAAAGAACATGGGAATGGGGAGGGAGGTGAGGAGAGACCTATAAAAATAATAGTACTATAAATACTTTATTTGTAAACATTTGAATTGATTGAAAAAGTTTTAACTTGGCATCAGATCAGTAGATATAAAACTTTTAGTACAGTTGAATCGTAGTCATTATTGGATTACTTTTATACGGTTACGGATGAACTATATAATTTAATAGAAATAAAAAAATCGAGCCATATAAAGCTCGAATTTAGTTACTGCTACTTTATGAATAATAGCTTTTATCAGTTTAAAACTAGATTAAACTACCGGTTCGGTTGTTGCCTCGACATGTTCGTAATCATGTTTAGGCATCAGAGAATAACCAATATAAGCAAATACCATTGTAAACAATACGTGTAGCCAATTATCAGCAGTATTTAGTCCCATCAACCCAAATAGGGTACCAGTGGTAAATCCTAGCAAGGTTACCAGGGCATATACTCCAGCAAATGCATAAGCAAAGGTTGCAGCGGCCTTGTCAGATTGTTTCGCAAAATAAATAGCCAGAACACCAGACAAAATATGAACAATATTGTGCACAGCGTTAACCATAAACAGTCCTAGTAAAAACCCATCCGGGGTTAGGGCAGGGATGAATCCTAAAATTCCAATCAGAATAAATACATACCCAAAAATTTCTAATAATTTTTTCATAAGGTTAATTTTAATTGTTATAAAATAATTTTACTATACTAATTACAAATTGTACAAACTGTTGATTGCCATGGTTGATGCACACCCGCATTTTTAGCTAACGATCAGTGCGATGAGTCTAATTAGAAATTTTTGCACAACTCGTCAAGCTTATATAATTCCAAAAGTTAGGTAGGTTATATACAAGGCTAAAACTAGGTATAGTGAAGCCCATCCTTTAGTTAATGGTAGATATCGCTTTATAAATGATAACTTCTCAATACTGTCATCACCTAGTTTGGTAAATGCAAATAATACCGCTCCTAAACTGTCTAGCACTAGTAATATAGCAATTATTTCATATATCATATTCATATTGTATCATCTTTCAAATTAGTAATTATTACAATAACTATAATTTTGCTAATATTAATAATTAATAATGGTCTAATAGTATGAGACAAACAAGTATCGGCATTTATAATAGTCTGTATGCTGATTAATGGTTTTATCTGTTAGAATTTAATAATTATGAATAGATATTTTATTACTTCTATACTGGTTGTATTAGGTGCAGCAATCACATTTGGCATAACATTTTTTTATCAAAAACATAAAACAAATACACCTGATGCTGGCACTGCCCAAAACAATGACTTGGATGCAAACCAATCTAATATTGATTTTAATACAAACAATACCGAAGAAGTACCACTTTTAACAAATGAAACTAGTGAAGCAGTTTTTGATGATCAAGATTATATTAGAAGTTTCGCTGATCTAGGAGGTTCTATTGATTGCAGCTTATTACCATCTTTGATCGAATCAAATTACATATTTAGTCAGCACACCAAAGACATTTGCCAAAATAATCGATATCAACCAATTTTTAATTTTCCTGAAGCAACTTCTGAATATCAAAAGTACTTTGATAGTTCGTATGAGATAATTTTAGCTGAATTAGATTATGCTCTAAACAAAAAATATCAAGAAGTAATGAACTTTTTAAATAACAATAATGAGGTTGATACTAGAGATTATCAACAAATCAAAAATGATTTAATTTCATCACAAAGACTTTGGGTTACTTATCATAAAAAAGATTGTGAATTAATTGAGCGAACTAAACCGCCTTATTACAATAGTAAAATAAACGTTACTACCTATACGAAACAAAAATGCTTGCAAGATAGTTTCTATTTCCGGACCTTTTATTTAGAAGACTTGTTAAAAAATCTGCAACAGTATGCAGTAGGTTAGTCATTTCTTATGATCAACGAACTCATGCTGCTATAGAATTAATATATAAGCTTTATCAAAATCTAAGATAGCTTATAATTAAAAGTTAATGCAGGACAAGTTCAGGCTCATAAAAACTAACCAAACCTCATTAATAATAAAAGCCGTAGTTTTAGCGACAATTATTGTTGTAATAATTACCATATCAATTTTTTGGACTAGCAAAATTGACCAACGAAATGATCTGGAGGCCGATTTAGAAACCGAAGCAGAAATAATTAAAGAGAATAATTTGATTATTCCGACCACTGTGAAAATTGATAAATTGAATTTGGAAGCTACTGTTGGATTACTGGGCCTGGACGAGGATACCGGCGAGCTGCAGGTTCCAGCCGGTTATGACGAAGTTGGCTGGTATATTTATTCACCAACACCTGGTGAACCAGGTCCTGCCGTTATTTTAGGTCATGTTGATTCATATACCGGTCCCGCCATCTTTTATTCGTTAGGACAGCTGGAAAATGGCGATCAAATTGCCGTACAAAATAATATAGGAGAAACCCATATGTTCGAAGTTTACAAACAAACCTATTATGACCAAGACAATTTTGCGACTGATGAAGTTTATGGCAATACCAGCGGTCCAGAACTGCGTTTAATAACCTGTTCGGGTGAATATGACCGCGAGGCAAAAAGGTATACCGAAAACTTAGTAATTTATGCCAAAGCAATTTCTGCATAAATTTATATTGGCGCCCGGGCACCACACCAACTTATTCTAACAAGTTACTTATTCGTTTTCGTAGCTGCGAATAGGCTCGACTTTTTAATTTAAGATTTTGTTCTCGCTTACCCGCATCATCCTCGGCCTTATATGACTCATAGTAGATTAACTCGAGGGGTCTTCGAAGTTTAGTTGATTTAACTTGTCCAGTAAGGTGTTCATTTAATCGTCGCTTAAGATTATTAGTAGATCCAATATAAGAATTTCCATCCTTAATGCTCTTCAATATGCAAACATAAAACATAAGTTGGTGTGGTGCCCGGGGAGGGACTCGAACCCTCACGCCAATATGGCCGGGGATTTTAAGTCCCCTATGTCTACCGATTCCATCACCCGGGCTTGAATGACAAGTGATGACAGTTTAAAAGAAATAGGATTATTTTGCCAGTTGAAGTAATGCTAGTAACAGACTAAACTATCAACACGGCGCGGTGGCGAAGTGGTAACGCCGGGGACTGCAAATCCTCTATGCCCGAGTTCGATTCTCGGTCGCGCCTCTAGTTAATTGATAACCTTTGACAGGAACTCATCCCTCGGCATAAGGATGAATATCGCGATTATAAATTTTGGGAAATTTCGTCTAGTCGTTGACGATGACGTTCGCCCACATCCAGTTTGAAAGTGAAAAAAGGTAGACGTTTGATCGTTAATCGACCTTTAGCAAAACTTCGTAACTCGGCGGCGTGTCGATTCAGGAAATCTTCGGCTTTATGTTGTTCAGTAGCAGGAATGGTAGTAAAAAAAATAGTACAGGCGCGAATATCAGGCGATACATCAGCACGAGTAACGGTAATTAAGCTTTGTGGATTGGCAATTCCACTAACAAATTCTGCTGCGGTTTCGCGGAATAGTTCATTTAATCTGTCCTGTCGTTTTGTCATTATGGCAATAACTAATTAATAATTTATACAAGATTTTTGATGTGTTTGTTATCGAGATTTAGTAATTACCAAAAGGCTAATTATTTTGGTTTATTCTTCAACCTCCTGAAAAGCCTCAATTACATCCCCTGGGGCAACTTCTAGTTTGGCTTCTAGGGAACAACCAAATTCAAAACCTTCTTCAACACGATCGGTTTCAGATCGCGATTGTTGCAAACCGTAAATAGAGCCTTTGCCAATAACCTCATCACGACGAATAATATTTACCCGAGCCCCCTTATTTAATTCGCCTTCAACAACCTTCCCGCCAATAATTTGTTTTGATTTGGATCGGTTAAAAGTTTTAAGGATCTTGGCCTTGCCAATTGTTTTTTCCACGGTTCGTTTAGGTGTTCGCAGCTCCTGTTCATTTTCTAGGTATTCGATCAGTTCATAAATTATTTTAAATGAATTGAACTTGACTTGTTGGCGCTCGGCTAGGTCTGCCGCATTATTATCAATCCCAACTCCAAAACCTACTACCAATCCATTTTTTTGCGATCCTGCGCTGCGAATGTCGCTTTCAGAAATATTACCAGTGCCAGTATCAATTACCTTGAACTCCGTGCGTTCTTGATCCAATTTCGAAATTTCATACTTAATAGCCTCGATTGCTCCGGCAGAATCTGATTTGACTACTAATGGAATTACATTTTCTGCCAATGACTCATCAAAATATTGAATATCATTATTGGTTTCGTTTTCTGCCAGGTATTTCAGGGCGGCTTTTTTATTTTCGTGGGCTACAAAACTTTGTCCAACCGAAGGTAATTGATCAAAGCCAATTAATTGAACTGGGCTGGAAAAGGATGCTTCACGGATTTGTTTACCAGTAAAGTCCTTCATCACCCGAACTGGCGCCAATGACTCTCCCGCAGTAACTCCCTGTGAAGATCGCAGGGTTCCATCTTTAATTATCAGGGTCGCAGCAATACCGGCCTGGGGATCAATATTTGATTCCAGCACATAACCTTCTGCCAGCTGATTGCGATCAGCGGTTAATTCTTCCAAATCAGCCATCAAATGAATGGTGTCCAGTAATTCTTCTACTCCGTCTCCAGTTTTTGCTGAAATTTGATTAATTGGAATTTCGCCTCCATAACCCTCGACATAAATTTCGTTCTCTATCAGGGAAGTGATTGCTTTATTAGCATCAGCATTAGCCAGATCAATTTTATTTAGCGCCACACAAAAAGGAATTTCAGACTGCAGAATTGCTTTGTGAGCCTCTAGGGTTTGTTCATTTACTCCATCATCAGCCGCCACTACCAAAATAGCAATGTCAGCCACATTAGCACCATTTTGTCTCATTGATTGAAAGGCTTCATGCCCTGGAGTATCAATAAAGGTTATTTTTTTAGTTTCCCCAGCATGGTCACGTTCTAATTCATACGCCGAAATCGCTTGAGTAATGCCACCGGCCTCACCTTCAGTAGTGTTGGCGCTGCGAATATAATCCAACAACGTTGATTTACCATGATCAATATGGCCCATTACAACTATTACTGGAGGGCGTTTCTCAATTTGCGGTTTTTTATTCTGGTTCTTTTTTTTAGCCATATTATTTGTTTGTTAGAAATTTTAGACATTCACAACCCTCTAATAGTGAGTTTCGCTGGCTTGGTACCACTCATCTAAAATTGGGTAAAATTTAGGTTTTTAATATACTGATGTATATAAATCAGATAGATTTAATGCAGTGTAACAAAATCTCTTCATTTATGCTTGTATTATAGTTATTGTTATTAATATTAATGAATTTCTTTACCGCCAAAAAACATCATTTTTCAGACGCAATATACCTAGATTACATGGCCTCAACCCCAGTAGCCAAACCGGTATTGCAGGCTATTTCTGACTATCATAAGAATAATTTTGGCAATCCACATTCTAATCACAGCTACGGTGTGAAAGCCCGTAAAGTGTTCGACGAATCGTTAAATAAAATTGGCAAAATACTAGCTGCACCGGCTGGTAGCTTGACGGCTACCTCGGGTGCCACCGAATCTAATGCGATTGCTCTGCAAGGGGTAATAGACCGCGCGATCAATTTAGGAATTGATAAGCCTCATGTGATTATTTCGGAAATTGAACATGCTACGGTGGCTGGAATCAAGAAATTAGCAGAATCAGAAAAAATAGAATTAGATTATATTACAGTCGATAACAGCGGAATTATTGAATATAAAAAATTACTTGATTTGATTAAACCAAATACTATTTTAGTTTCTGTCATGTTGGTCAATAGCGAGATTGGTACGGTGCAACCTTTGAACGAGTTATCGCGTGAAATTAGAAGATGGCAGAAAAAGAATTTGTCTTTGAATAATCAACAATCAAATTATCCACTATTACACACCGATGCTTCTCAGGCCTTTTTAACCCAAGAAATAAAACTCAATCAACTGCATGTTGACTTGCTGACATTAAATGGGCATAAAATATATGCCCCAATTGGAACTGGATTACTGTATATTAGACCGACTATTAAAGGCCTGATTCAGCCGATATTTATATCAAATTATGAAACAGAGTTTATTCGACCGGGAACATCGGCGCCAGCTAATGCCTTGGCGCTGGCTACCGCAATGTCTATGGTAGAACATAAACGCGCTGATTTTGTAGTAAAGGCTCAGAAATTATTTGAATATCTTGCTCAAGAACTGACATTGATAGGAGGTCAGATTAATGGATCAACCGTTCTGTTTGAAGAACGCTCTCCTCACAACATTAGCGTTAGTTTTGAAAATATAAATCATGAATTCTTACAATTTCAATTAGATGCATGGGGAATTTCAGTAGCCACAAGAAGCGCTTGCTTGGAAAGTGGCGGGGAAGGATCGCGGGTACTCCAACACCTTGACACAGAATCAGATCAGGCACTGCGTATTAGTTTTGGTTATGAAACCGAAAAAAAAGACCTGCAAATATTGGTAACTAGTTTAAAAAAAGCAATTGATATACAACAATCCGTGTAGTTTACAGGCTTTATCCCAAATGGTTTTTAAAGTATAATATTAACTAGATTATTAAGTTAGTAAACGGACTAATTAATTAAATAACTCAAATATTAATGATGCCTCCATTTCAGAGATTTACCCAGAAAGCCCGTGACGCTGTCCGGCACGCCCATGAACTGGCGATTCAGCGTGGTGAAAATCATGTTAATACGCTGCATTTGCTGGCGGCGTTATTATTGCAAGACGAGAGCCTGATTTTCTCGATCCTGGATCATTTAGCAATTGATTCGGACAAACTAACTGATACGGTTGTTGATGCAATTGAGGTCGATACCGACGGGGAAGACGCCGAGGCCACCATCGAGCCGATGAGTCAGATCTTCTTGACCCCTGATTTTGCCAAAGTATTAGAATCAGCCCTTGAACTGTCAAATTCATTCCAGGAAGAAAAAGTATCTACCGAACACCTGTTTCTAGCCATATTTTCAGTGCCATCTCCAGGACGTGAAATCTTGTCACGTTTTAAAGTCGAGGCGAAACAGGTAACGCAAGCAATGAATGATTTAAAAAACGACCGAATCAAAGATGTCAAAACCGCGAGTCCTAAAAACAAAACTGTTGAACGTTTTACCCGCAACTTAACCAAAATGGCCAAAGATAACAAACTTGACCCCGTTATCGGCCGTGATCAAGAAATTAATCGCGTAATTCAAATTTTGTCGCGGCGTACTAAAAATAACCCAGTGTTACTAGGGGAACCAGGCGTAGGTAAAACGGCTATTGTTGAAGGTTTGGCCATCAGAATGGCTACTGGCGATGTGCCAGAATCATTAAAAGGTAAGGAATTAGTGTCACTAGATTTAGGGTCATTAGTCGCCGGAACGAAATACCGGGGCGAATTTGAAGATCGCCTGAAAAAGATTATGAAGGAAATTGAAAAGGCCAAAGGTCAGTTGGTTCTGTTTATTGATGAAATTCATACCATTGTAGGGGCTGGATCAGCCGAAGGTTCCATGGATGCATCAAATATGCTAAAACCTGCTCTGGCCAGAGGCGAACTGCGCGCGATTGGCGCCACTACCCTCAAGGAGTATCAAAAATATATTGAAAAAGATTCAGCCCTCACACGACGTTTTCAACCCGTTTACGTGAACGAACCCAATAGCGAAGATGCGATTGCGATTTTGCGGGGACTCAAAGAAAAGTACGAGGTATTTCATGGGGTCAAAATATTGGACGAAGCCCTGTCATCATCGGTTGGACTATCATCACGCTATATTACTGATCGTTTTCTACCAGACAAAGCGATTGATTTAATTGATGAAGCATCGTCCAGTCTGCGAATGACCCTGGAGAATAAACCGGCTGATCTAGAAGCCGCGCATCGCAAGATTATGCGCCTAGAGATTGAAAAGCGGGCCCTCGAAAAAGAGGCTAGTGACAATGATAAAGCCGCCAAGCGCCTTGACGAGATCGAAACCCAAATTGCTAATTTGCAGGAAAACACCCATGAACTGGAGCTTAAATGGCAAAATGAAAAGGAAACTTTGGATCAAATTAAATCCCTAAAGGTCGAGGCAGAAGAATTAAAGGTTGAAGCCGATAACGCCGAGAGCGCAGCTGATCTAACTCGAGCTGCCGAAATACGTTATGGCGATTTACCCGAAGTTGAGCGCGAGCTTGATACTAAATCCAAAAAATTGAAACGTCTGCAGCGATCCCGTCGCATTCTAAAAGAAGAAGTCGGTGAAGAAGAGATCGCTGACGTTGTTTCGCGCTGGACCGGAATTCCACTATCGCGCATGTTGGAAGGCGAGGCCAAGCGCCTACAAAAAATTGAGGACGAGCTAAAAAAACGCGTCAAAGGCCAGGATGAAGCGGTCGAGAAAATATCTGATGCGATCAAACGATCACGGGCCGGGGTGTCTGATCCCGACAAACCAATTGGTTCATTTATGTTTTTAGGCCCTACCGGGGTTGGAAAAACCGAACTAACTAAAGCCTTAGCTGATTATTTATTTGATGATGAAGAAGCCCTGATTAGGGTAGATATGTCCGAGTTGATGGACAGGCATTCTACCTCGAAATTAATTGGCGCCCCCGCTGGATACGTTGGTTATGACGAGGGTGGACAATTAACCGAACAGGTTCGACACCGGCCGTATTCAGTAGTTCTATTTGACGAAATTGAAAAGGCACACCCCGATGTATTTAACATTTTATTACAGGTACTTGACAATGGGCGCCTAACCGATACCAAAGGTAGGGTGGTAAACTTTAAAAACACCGTAATTGTGATGACGTCAAACGTGGGTGCTGAACACATTGATCAGATGGAATCATTGGGATTTGGTACCTCGCAAAAAGATGATTACGAAGGGGTCAAGGATAAAGTTATGGACGCCCTAAAGCGTCAGTTCCGTCCCGAATTCATTAACCGAGTAGATGAAATAATTCTGTTTGATGTTTTGAAACCGAAAACGGTACGCAAAATTGTTGATGTGCAACTAACCCGTGTAATTAACCGAATGAATAATAAAGAAATTAAAATTAAATTTAGTGATGAGGTGCGCGATTACCTGGCTGAAAAGGGCTATGACCCACGATTCGGCGCCAGGCCATTAAAACGGGTAATCCAGCGCAAAATCCTCTCGCCGGTTGCAAATGAAATTATTGCGGGTAAGGTAGTAGAAGGTGGCGAAATTGAAGTCGAGCTAAAATCCAGTTCCGACAAAGACTCTAATGGAACGCCAGGTGATGAACCGGTAGTAAAAATAGTTAAAAAAGGTCGAGGTAAAACCAAAGCCGGTCGGGCCCGTAAAGAACAGAAAGCACAAAAAGAATTGAGCAAAGAAAAAGTAGCGGCCTAGCGGTCAAAACTGGCATCAGTCATAAAAATATTCTAAACTCTAATTTACAAAGAATTTCTTTGTAACGCGTCGATGGCAGAGCGGTCAAATGCACGAGACTGTAAATCTCGCGACTTTAAGTCTACGCAAGTTCGAATCTTGCTCGGCGCACTAGCGCAGAAACCCGATAGGTTTAATCTATCGGGTTTTGTGCTTTAGCACCAAGGTTCGAAGCAAGGTACTGGGAGTGATAGCGAGCAGCAAATCTTGCTCGGCACACTTTTTTGCAATCAGTAATCCCGAGTTGCGGGACTACATCGCTATGGCATAGAAATTAAAATTTCTATTAGCAACATTAGTATCTGAAATTTGAAGCAAGATGCTGGGGAATGTGAGAAGTGTTTTCGCTAGGGTATAGGTTTTTTAAAAATTATTAGCTGATTTCGCCATAAGGCTGAATTAGAGTGATACGAGTGATTAATTAGGAGTCAGCAAATTTCTTAATAAATTATTTACAAAACCTTTCACAAAACTGTTTTTTGTTGTATAAAGTAGCTAGACCATCCCTCTGGCTCTCGTCAACCCTGACTAGAGCTTTAACCAGAGAGCGCTGGATTGCTGCTCTCGTACCCCCAATACTTACATGGCGTGGCTTGACTCCATCCTCAAAATTGGTTCTTCAGAAGAAAAAAAGTACATAGCTGATCAAGCTCAGCCAGAAAAGGATACCGATTCTGATGAATTAAGTGAAGATCTACCTACAACAAGCAAGGACAATAAACGCTTAACCGTCAAAAAAACTCAAGTTGCCCAGATGCAACAAAAACAAAAAGAAAGACTTGAAAAGGAAGCTCGAGCAATAAATCCTGCCAAGCTAGACGATGATTATCGCCCGCAAGCAAGAGCTACTCCTAGAACAAAGGAGGACATCCTTGCTTCTCAGCGGGGTAGTAATTCCTCTCCGGTTCCGAAAGGTTCAAGTTCTGACGAAAATCAGTTAAAAGCTTTTGAGTTAACTGAGGATCAAGCGGCATTAAGAGCTGCAAAGATATTCTGGTTTATTTTCCAAGAAATATCTAGGGTGCCACTGGCAGCAGGCCGAAGCTATTCTGAACAGCTGCGTAACACCCTTCTTTTAACTCACCTTAAAGAGCTGGGAGGCTTAGAGCTAAAAAGCCAGGTGGTCAACGCTATTGCGGATGTTAGTCCTGATAGTAATGAAGAAGGGTTTGTAAATTCTGTCAGTAGATCACTGGCTGCTATCGAGCTCAGAGAGCTAAGGCAGCTAGTACTTCTACTCGATCACGACCTCGCATATAGACAAAAAAGCTTTGTCAAATACCGTGAGGAAGTGGAAAGTGCTGAAACAAGACAAATTCTGGGTACTTCAACCTTGCCGCCCAAGTTGGCTGGCATGAGGCTACTAGCTGGCGGCTGATATGGCACTACACCTTACGGCCCGTATGCAGGTAAAGCTGACGGGCTGATCATAAAGGTAGAGCATAGTTCTTTATACCGATCGCAGACATCATCTCGGTGGTGCCTGTTTTTTATATAAAACCACAATATAAAGATTAATAAAGTCCTTGAATAATAACCTTATTTATTGTTTAATATGCGGTAATTGACCCTGGAACGTGGCCTTGCGCCCGCTCGGGCACGTTCTCTCACACACAACCATATACATACCCATGAAAAAGCACATGCTTGCCATGTTGGCGCTGCTGTGCTTCAGCACGCCAGCCCAAGCCTCGGCGGACTACGCCCAGATGCAGCTCCCCGAGGGAGCAACTGACGGAGCCTTCGGGCTCTACCGCGATGCTGGGCTCCTCGAGCTCTGGCACGCTGATTCAGTCAAAGCTTACAGCACCGAGGTTTCCGACTGGACGAATGAGCCAGCCGGAACCAACATTGTGGTGCGCCGCGAAGTCCGCGACCACTACAGCAATGTATCTACCCGTGCTACGCCGCCCCGGCGTACTGGTGGCTCTACATCTTCGACTACTGTTGTCCAGGGCTTTACTCAGGCTCAGGTTAACGCGCTTGTAGCCCAAGCGGTTGCCCAAGCCAGGAACGAGACAATAGACAGCATGCAGGCTGTCTTCGACGCGAGGGAAATCTCAGCCGATAACTCAGAAGAGGCTGCCGATCCTACAGGTGAGGGCGATAACTTTATTGTCCACCACTTGGACAATCTGTGGAATAACTACCGTTGGCTGGTCCTTACTGGTTTAATAGTGTTGCTGGTAGCGATACTACTGCTAGTAGGATCTATGCGAGGCTGGGACCGTCCAGTTCGCCAGAAAATCCAGCAGTGGAAAGAAAAACGGGACTTAGAAAAAGAAGCGAAGAAAAACGGCGATGATGCCGTTGCTGAAATCCGAGAGGAACTTGGTGAAGAACCTCCGCTGTGGAGAAGAAGCCTGGAGAAGCTGCGAGCCTTGTTTAATGGGAGCGAAGATGACTCACAGGAAGAGGTCGATGATGACCTTCCATCTGATGAGGCACTCTTAGCTGCTCAAATCGAAGAGGGCATAGCTCCTGGTTTGCCCTCAACTCCTCCGCTGCCGCCTTTAGCGCCTGCTGATCTATCTGAAGAAGAAATATCGGCCCGAAAAGAGGCCGCGGCCAGCGCTCAAGAGAAAAGGGCAAAAGAGCGATCCAGTAAGGGATCCTCAAGTGTAACCCAGGTAAAACCTCAACTTCAGGAGGGGGTCAAAGAGGATACCCCCTTGAAAGCAGGCCTCAAGAAAAAGTATGACTTCGTTGAACAAGATAAAGTTGTGCTAGAGCTTCCCGCTTTTGAACAAGAGGTAATCGTTACCTTAGAGGGATTCAGAAGTACTAAAGCATGGCTTATAATCAGTGGGGGCAGGAACACCTACGCCTATTTGGTGAAGGGTAAAGTTCAATTACTGCCCGTTCAAGAGCTGGATGTTATCCGAGAGGGTAACGTCGCTGATAGAAGACTAAACGATTGGGGGCTAACAAGGATGTCCCCTAATACAGCCGACAAAAGCGATGAAATCCCTGGATTCCTTCGCAAGATGATGGACTAAACCAGGTAAACGGTTGTGTGGATAAGGTCGGTCTGTCGAGTGTGATATCACTCCCAGATCGACCGTTTTTTTATTTCTATGGATAACTAATGATCAAGTCTTTATAATACTTGGATGCAGACAGACTATTTAAAAGCGCTAAATTGGCGTTATGCCGTCAAGGAATTTGATGGTGATTATAAACTGCCAGCCGACAAACTAAATCGGATTTTAGAAGCTGCTAGATTGGCACCCAGTTCGTATGGACTAGAACCATGGCAGATAATTCACGTTCAAAATCCAGAACTACGGCAACAAATCCAGAAATCCGGGTATGGTCAGGAAAAGATCACCAATGCCTCGGAATTATTAGTTATTGCTGCTAAAACAGATGGCAAAGCTGCTAGCAGTGATTTAATAGATCGAATATCTAAAATTCGTAATATTGACAAGACGAAATTAGAAGACTTCAAAAAAACAATAGATTCTAGTGTAGAATCACGTCGAAATGTTGGCAATGAAGTTGGTTGGCTGCAATCACAAACTTATATTCTATTAGGTTTCATTTTATTTGCAGCAGCTTTAGAGGGAGTCGACGCCTGTCCAATGGAGGGGTTTATACCGGAAAAAGTAACTAAAATACTACAACTCGAGCAAGAAGGCTTGGTTGCCACTACTATGGTTGCCCTGGGCAGACGATCAAGTTCAGATGAATACGCTGATAAAATCAAAGTACGCCAAGACTTAGCTGAACTAGTTCAAAATAAATAACTATTGTTATTATCAGTAATTTATTCTAAAATCTAGCAACTATGGCTCAAAAAACAATGACAATTATCCAGAATAAACAAACTGGCTACACTTACTATACAACTCGCGCCAAAAAAGGCGAGAAGGCGGATGAAAAGTTAAAATTACGCAAGTACGATCCTATATTGCGGGCCCACGCCTGGTTTGAGGAGGTAAAGGGATCAAAGCCCAAGAAAAAGACCCGTTCGACTAGCGCTCAGGGTAAAAAGGGGAAGGTTGATAATTCAAATAATTCTGCCAAGAAAACTAAAGACGACAAAAACGATAAGAAAAACTTAGATAAGAGTTCAGAAAAGTAATCAGGATCTTGGATTAATTATATAGGGTTATTTTAGAAGTCCGACTTCCAATGGAAGTCGGACTACTTTACAATGCAATAAATGAAAATATGGGATGCAATTATAATTGGCGATGGTCCGGCTGGACTATCTGCGGGAATCTATTTATCTCGAGCTAATCACAGCAATTTAATTATTGGTTGTGGTACTGGCCGGTGGCATTATGGGCAATTAAATCAAAATTACCTAGGATTTCCAGATGGAATAGAAGTAGATGAATTACACAAACTGGGGCTAGATCAAGCAAAAAACTATGGTTCAGAATTTTTATCAGCCAAGGTAACCAGATTGGAATTTCATGACAAAAATTGGCTAGTTAGAACCAGTACCGAAAAAGCCTTTAAATCAAAAGCGATTATTTATGCCACCGGCGTAACTGATAGATGGCCTAAAAATCTCAACACAGAAAAGTTTGTCGGAACATTTGTGTTCTGGTGTATTACATGTGATGGATACCGTGCTAAAAGCAAACCGATCGTAATCGTTGCCGATTGCAATACTAATGTTGAAACCATCCTGCAATTCCAAGATTTTACCAGTGACATTACTGTAATTAGAAACGCCGATGCCCAATTTTTGTCTGATAATCAGCAAGTTATATTTAGCAGTAATAAAATTAAAGTAATCAATAGTAATTTCACCGAAATCCAGGAGACAGATCACAGTTACCGAATATGTATTGGGGGAGAATATTATGATTTTGCCATGATGTTTTCATTACTGGGATCAACCCCAAATACCGCCTTGTTACAAGAATTAAACTTAATTGACCTTGACGATGAGGGTTTTATAAAAATTGACGACAAGAACAGAACCAATCATGAATCGTTTTTTGCAGCAGGAGATGTGACCGCTAAACACTCACACCAAATTGCCACTGCCGTTCACGAAGGCGCTCAGGCCGCTCAGGCCGCTACATACTTCCTCTACAAGAATTACTAAATTTATAGTAAGCTATCTGTTATCTGGCATAAATTTGCAGGCAAATCAATTTGCAAATTCATGTTTGATAATTTGTGCTAGATAATGTGCAAATAGATTTTACTAAAAAATCTATTTCATGAAGAGGTAATTTTCTAAAATTACCGACTGTAGAGAGGGCGATTAGTTAAATGGTATAATGAAGGTCTCCAAAACCTTAGTTGGGGGTTCGATTCCCTCATCGCCCGCTGGAGTTATAAACTAAGAAAAAGTTATGTCATTTCTAGAAGATATGGATAGAGAAAGAAAAAAAGCTGGTTTAATAGAAACCATAAAAGACTTGTGAAAAGAAGGCAAAACTCTCGATGATGAGGTGGCAAGGTTAGATACTGCTGATGAAGAAATCGTTTTAACATACCGAGATAAGTTAAAGTTAGTTAAACAACTTGAAATTGAACAAAAGAAAAGAAACATATCTGCTGCATTAGACGTAGTGACTAAAGACTTGTTTTCAGAAGTTGGATTAGATAAAGATCCCCATTCTCAAGTAGGAAAAAAATTTAGAGAGCTTTTACTTCAGTGGTTAGACGAATAATTATTAAGCAATTTGACCTTTGATGGAAACCACTTAATCTCTTCATTACGCTTAAACCAAGTTAGTTGCCTTTTTGCATATCTTAGCTCGGCTTGGATAATATTTTTTCTTAGGTCCTCAACTGAAGTTTTAGTTTCTAGGTGTTCAACCACGGACCGATAGGTTAGGCCAATAGATCGCAGCCAATCAGGCGACACTCCACCAGAAATAAGGTTTTTCACTTCGTCAACTAATCCATTTTCTATTCTAGATTTGGTTCTATAAACAATTCTTTTCTTAAGATCACTTTTACCCGGATTTAGTCCCAGCCAAGCAAACTTAATTTCTGTACCACGTTTTATTTTATGTTGTTTAGGAATCTGGCCGTGGGTTAACCATAGTCCTAGGCGATTACGGACCCTGGCTGGATTTTGATTGTCAAATGACTGCCAGACTTGGGCAGGCAATACCTCTACTGCTTGTTTATTTAGACATCGGATGTCTAAATTTTTTAAGTTTTTCTTTACTTCTAAGTCAACCTTGGCATACTTTGTGTTATTAACTAAGGTATCAATATAGAATCCAGTTCCGCCGGTAATAATAGGGACTTTATTTTGGGAAATTATCTTCTCTATAGCTTTATTTCCCAATTGCCGAAAATCCTCGACACTAAAATCATCGCCTGGATTAGCCACATCAATCAGATGATGTGGAATACCTTGCATCTCTGCGTCGGAAATTTTACCAGATCCAATATCCAGACCACGATAGACTTGTACAGAATCCGCCGATATTATCTCGCCATTAATCCGCTTTGCCAGCTCTATCGCAGCACCAGTTTTGCCTGACGCAGTTGGACCAACAATTACATGTACTGTCTTAACCATTAATCAATAACCTCTATATTGGCGCCTATGGCATTCAAACGGTTAAAAATATTTTCATAACCCCGATTAATTGGGGCAACCGAATGCAGCTCGGATACACCATCAGCTGCTAACATGGCCACCAATATAATCATTGATGGTCGCAATGCAGGTGGGCAAATCACCTTGGCGCCGCGTAATGGGGTAGGGCCTTCAATGAATACACGGTGGGGATCTGCTAAATTGACGTTCGCACCCAGCCGATTTAGTTCAGTGAAATAAATTGCACGATTTTCCCACATCCAATCATGAATTAGGGTCAGCCCATCTGCCTGAGTAGCAATAGGAACAAAAAATGGCAAATTATCAGAATTGATGCCGGGATATGGGACCGCATGAATCTTGTCATGTATGGCCTGGAGCTTTGATGGTGCGACCGTAATGTCGACTAAACTGGTTCGCCCGTTATCGGCTTTGTATTCAGGCTGCATATCGAATTCTAGTCCCATTGCCGCGAGTACAATCAGTTCGCGACGCAAAAACTCAATCGGGCAGTGAGTTATAGTTAAATTAGATTCTGTGACTGCTGCTGCCGCAATTAACATCATTGATTCGATAGGATCTTCGGCCAAACTATAATCAACATCAACATTAATATTGGGTTGCCCGGTGATAATTAATTTAGAAGTGCCGATACCTTCAATGTTTACCCCTAATTTTTCCAAGAAAAAACATAATTCCTGCACCATGTAATTAGCCTGAGCAAAGTTAATAATTGTAGTTCCTGGTAAGGTTGCAGCCGCCAGTAGCACACTTTCGGTAGCAGTGTCCGAGCTTTCATATAGAGTAGTTTCGCCCGAGGTGCGACCGGTCGCATCAATTTCGTAATGGTCTTCGGTAGTAGTAATTTCAATACCTAAATCTTGCAAGCTGTGACGATGCGCGGTAATTGTTCGCTGACCCATTTTGCAACCCCCGGCGTGCGGCCAATTGAACTGATCATATTGAGCCGATAAAGCCCCTAAAAACAAAATTGTAGATCGACCGCCTCGCAATAAAGATTGACGATCAACAGAAGCAATATTTAGTTTGTCCGGTGTTTTTATTTCCAGCGTCTTGTTGTCTAGCCAATTCAGCTCCACACCCAGAGACTGGGCGGCGTCTAACAGGCGGTGTACGTCCGAAATGCGACTCACATTATGTAGGGTAGTTTTGCCGTGATTCAACAACGCTGCCGATATAATGGCCACGGTCGAGTTTTTAGTTGAATTAGTCTTTATCTGTCCTGACAGCTGACTATTGCCAGTTATGCGGATATTATTTACTTGGTTGCTAGTATTGACGCTCATATAACCTTATTACTATAACTTAACAAAATAATATGACCTAACTTTTATCCGCTCCTAGATATTTGGTCAGCAAAATTAAAATGAGTTAATATATAGCAGAATGAACAATATTGATTTAAAGGAAAATGTTGCCATGTCAGAGTTTTCTGGAATTAAGGTTGGTGGCAAGGCAGCCTACATTAGTCAAATAAAATCGGTTCAAGATTTGATCAAGGCAAATAATATTGCGAAAGAAAAGGGTGTGAGGTTAATACCGATTGGGGCAGGAACTAATACTTTTTTTGGATCAGGCAAATTAAATATATTAGGACTTGAAAATAAACTATTGGGTAAGGAAGTTACTGACGAAACAGATGATTCTGTCGAGGTTGCCGTTCAATCTGGCGAGGATTGGGATGATATTGTCAGTTGGACGGTGGATAATGGTTGGGCTGGGATTGAAGCGCTATCGGCCATTCCTGGAACAGTTGGAGCAGCGCCAGTGCAAAATATTGGCGCCTACGGACAGGAAGTCTCTCAAACAATTACTTCAGTCGAGGCGCTAGATCTTGAGTCAAACGTTTTAAAATCTTTTAATAATTCAGAATTAAACTTTTCATATCGAAATTCAATCTTCAAAACCAACCCAGGTCAATATTTTATTGTAAAAGTTAACCTCAGGCTGAGCAGAAACTACCAGCCTGAAATTCCAAACTATGAATCAGCAAAACAATATTTTACCGACTTAGGAATAATAAAACCAACTCTACAGCAAATCCGAGATAACATAACTAATTTACGCTGGTCCAAGTTACCGAGGCCAGAGGTTTTGCCGAATTGTGGATCGTGGTTTAAAAATCCCATCATTAATTATAAAATTTTTGAAAAAATAAAAGTAAAATATCTAGAAGTTAAAAGTTGGGAAGTAGGGGAAGATGAGGTTAAGTTATCAGCTGGTTGGTTGGTAGATCAGACTGTAGGAAAAGATTACGAAGATAAGTATTTTGCCACCTATGGTAAAAATGCCCTGATCATCGTTAATCATTCTCTGTCTACCAGTACTAAAAAGTTACTAAAATTTGAACAGGAAATTGTTGATAAGGTTAATAGTAAATTTGGAGTAAAGCTAGAGCGCGAACCAATTTTGATAGAATAAAGTACGAAATTTTGTTAACTCATTTTTTGAAGAATATAATAAATTTGAGTTTTTGCCGTATTATCTTGTGAAGTTAATGATCCTCGCATATCTTTTACGTCTTTAATTGAGAGGTTCTTCATGAAAACTTTCTTAATAATTGATAACTTTGATAGTTTGATCAAGTTTTCAACTTCTTTTTCACTAAAGAAATGTAAGTACTGTTTCTGTTTTAGCTTTTTCTCACCATCATGTCTGTGGTAAAAATAATCTCCAAAGTCAGCCCCTTCAGTTACACATCCGAAAGGTTTCAATATTTTGTGCTTAAACCAAGTTTTTACCCAATGAATTATATAAGTAGGACCATAGTTTCTTAGTGGGACTAATAAAATTACCTTACCCCCAACTTTTAACACTCGATTAATTTCATGTAAGGTTTTTAAACGATCTTTGTTTCCCGGAATAGAGCCAAGTCCATTATTAGATAAAAGTGCGCCGTCAAAATCATTGTCTGCAAAATTTAAACTAGTGGCGTCTCCGACCCGATAACAAATACTCGCATTTTCACTATTAGCAGCCAATTTGGCTAGTTCGATCATTTCGGGTGTAAGGTCGACTCCTACAACCTCATAACCTAATTTGTATAATGGAAGTGCCGTTCGTCCACTACCGCAAGCCAAATCTAGAATCTTACTCCTACGTTTAAAATACTTATCTATTAACACTTTTTCACTTTCGTATAGCAAGCCTTTTGAATGTTTTCTGTATCGGTCAACAACCACCGCTGTTCCATATTCTTTAATACTAGATTCTGCCAACTTTTTAACATTGGTCATGAATTTTGTGCCGGGGGAGGGAATCGAACCCTCACTTCCGAAGAAATACGATTTTGAGTCGTACGCGTCTACCAATTCCGCCACCCCGGCATTTACTGTCCACAAACTATAAAGGTTTTTATCACATAATTCCAGATTTGTAGACTAGTAGGCATGTTAGAATAATATTAGATATGAGCAAGACGAATTTTCAAGAAAACGCAATATTTTGGGTCGAGGTTGATAAAATTACTCCTAATCCATACCAACCCCGCAAAGAATTTACCGAGGCTGGTCTGCGAGACCTGGCCGAATCAATTCGAATGTATGGCGTGCTACAGCCCCTAACCGTAACCCGTAAAGAGGTTCAGAATGATGGCGGAATGTCAGTTGAATACGAGCTAATTGCTGGCGAGCGACGACTGCGAGCGTCTAAATTGGCTGGCGTAGTGCAAGTTCCAGTTATCATTCGATCTGGCCCTGAAGATGACCGAATTAAACTTGAACTAGCAATAATTGAGAATTTGCAACGCGAGGATCTAAACCCAATTGATCGAGCACTGGCTTTCAAACAATTAAACGATCAATTTGAATTCACCCATGCCCAAATTGCAAAAAAGGTTGGCAAGTCGCGTGAATACGTATCCAATTCGATCCGATTATTACAGTTGCCTGACGAAATTCAGCAAGCAATTACCAATGGTAAAATTTCAGAAGGACATGCCCGACCATTGGGAATGCTGCGCGACAAACCAGAAGAACAATCGAACGTATTTCGAGAAGTAATGTTGAAGAAAATGACTGTTCGCGAGACCGAAAAGATTGCGCGATCTATTGCCAAAGACAAAGTCCGAAAGACAACTAAATCACTTGAACCCGAAATGCAGAAAATGCAGAAGCAGCTCTCGGAAACCCTCGGCACCAGGGTCATGATTGAACCAAAACAAGTTGGTGGCAAATTAGTAATTGATTATTTTTCGAAACAGGATGTCGAGCACCTGCTGGATATTGTTAATGCATCCTTGCTAAATACTAAACCGGGCGCGACCGCAGCATTGGATCGACACGAACAGAAATTAAATAATGAAAATAAAACCGAACACAAAATGGCTAAACCGCCAGAGAACTTACCTAATGATTCCGAGCCAGAGCAGAAACCAATCCAAAAACCAGGGCAGACAATAACAAGCAACGATACTTCAGCTGATAACAATAAAGATACTTCAGCTGACCCGTTCGCTTATTTACTGGAGGATAGATCAGCAAGCTCGGACGATTATTCCGATTCAAACAATCCACCAAAGACATCACCCTATCAGTCTACTAATGAATTACTGCAAGCGGATTCGAACGATGTCGATTCTGATGATGATTACGGATTGTCTAGTTTTTCCGTTTGATCTTCTTTCTGTAAACTATTTCTGATGCGTCTTTTAGCAAATGAAGTAGCAGTCATTGATAACCATTTCTGGCTTGGCTTTGATTTTTTGCTGGTTATAATCTCGACAATATCACCATTTCTAAGTTCAGTTCCAAGATTAGATAACTTTCCATTGATTTTAGCCCCGGAAATATGATCGCCAATATTGGTATGGATATAGTATGCAAAATCAATCGGCGTAGCCCCGCTAGGTAAATCAATAACATCGCCATTTGGCGTAAATGCAAATATTCGACTGGTAAAAAAATCATCACGCAACTCGCTCATAAATTGCTGGTTTGATTGTAAATTTTCAGACTTTTGCGATTCGGCAATTTCTTGAATCCAATCAGGAGTAGTCGTATTTTTATTTTTTCCAGAAACTCGAAGTAGCAGATTAATCAGGTCACTGGACCAACTGGAATCTTCGTTACTTTTTTTATAAACGTAATGAGAAGCGATTCCAAATTCAGCTTCGCTATGCATGTTAGCAGTTCGTATCTGGACTTCTGCCAGGTTTCCAGCGCCAGTAAATATAGTGGTATGAACCGACTGATAACCGTTCGGTTTTGGAAATGCGATGTAGTCTTTGATCCGACCAGGTAAAGGTCGCCAGATTGAATGAACGATTCCCAGAACCTGATAACATTCGGTCGGTTTCGCTACAATCACACGTAAAGCTGAGATATCATAAACCCTCTCTATATCCATGTCTTTGCGCTCTAATTTTTGGTACAGACTCCACAGATGTTTGCGACGATAATCCATTGATATGAATTTAATATCATTCTTCTTTAGCTCGGACGTTAATTTAGATTCAATTTTTTTCAATGACCCTTCGCTTTTAGCATAATAGTCTTTGGCTATTTCCATGGTGTTTTGGTAATCAGCAGGATGCAAATATTTGAAAGACAGATCCTCCAGTTCGCCCTTCACTTGACCCATATTAAGTCGATGGGCCACCGGTGCATAAACCTCCATAGTTTCTTTAGCTATCCGCTGTTGCTTGTCAACCGGCACATACTCCAAAGTGCGCATGTTATGTAGGCGATCAGCCAACTTTATTATTAACACCCGGACGTCTTCTGATGTTGCGACAAACAATTTGCGCAAAGATTCGATATGACGATCTGATCCCCTGAATCGCACATTTCCTAATTTAGTGACTCCATTAACTAGGAATAAGACTTCGCTGCCAAATTCTAGCTTGACGTCCAATTCAGTTATATCAGTATCTTCGATAACATCATGTAGCAACCCAGCCGATACTGTATTAGCATCCATGCCTAAATTATCTAAAATTAGCGCGGTCGCCAGGACATGATTAAAGTACGGCTCGCCGGAATAACGCTGCTGACTTTCATGTGCATGCTGGGCGAACTCATAAGCTTTTTTGACCAATTTTTTATCATCATCTGAAAAATCAGGACGAGAAATCAGATCTTGTAATTCCGCATGAGACATGTAATCAGTATACTTTATTGTCTAGTTAGTATTAAGCAACCTAGGGAGATGGCAAAGCATTTGAGTATGTCGTAAATCTGATTGACTTTATAGACCCCAATTTAAAGATTGGTTGGTGAAGTAAAAATTATACTGAATCAGGTTTAACTAGTTTTATTTTTATGTTTTGGACTTCTTTTTACCTTTTTTATTTCCCCAACGAGTTTTCTTTGGTTCAGACAAAATCTCTAGCGCCCGCTCGAAAGTAATATCATAGGGATCCTCATCTTTCAAAGATCTAAAATCAGCTTTAAGTTTAGTGTTATGAGCAATATACGGGCCAAATCGACCAATATTGGCAATAATATTGTTACCAGTTTCAGGATGTTCACCTAGTTCCCGTGGCAAAATAAGTAAGTGCAGTGCCTGTTTTAAATCAAATTTATCAAGATCTGTTTCTGCCGGAATGGAAGCTCGCCTGGGTCGTTTATTCTTTGTCGTTTTACCATTTTCTAGCTCGTACTCTTCATCTTTTTCACCAACCTGAACGTAATACCCATATGGTCCATCCTTCAACAGTACGTCCATACCAGTATTTGGATCTGACCCTAAAACCGTATCATCAGGTACCTCTTCACCAGATTCTGTTCTGGCGCCCTTACATTCTGGGAAATTGGCACAGGACATAAATATCCCGTTGCGACCCAGCTTCATTACCATTTCATTTTGACATTCCGGACAAGGGAATTCAGCTGGGGCAGGACCCAAATCAGTTAATTTATCAATGTCTTTTTTGTCATCGATTGATTTAGTAAAGGGGTTATAAAAATCCTTTAATACTTCAGGATAGGTGCGCTTGCCTTCAGCGATTTCGTCAAGCCTATTTTCCAGATCAGCAGTAAAATCATCAGATATATAATTGTCAAAGTTTTTCTCAAGAAATTCAGACACTACCATACCAGTTGGGGTAGGTTGCAAAGAACGGCCATCTTTATTGACATAGCTGCGATCAATCAGAGTTTTGATGATCGAAGCATAAGTTGATGGCCGGCCTATACCACGCTTTTCCAATTCTTTTATCAATCCAGCGTCACTATATCGACGGGGCGGTTGAGTTTGTTTAGCTTCTGAATCAAGCTGCAGCAATTTCAGCTCTTCATTAGTTGCTACATTAGGCAGCTCGACATCATCGCGCCTAGCTCCGGGATCGGACAACATCCAACCCGGATAAGTCAGCTGTGATCCATTTACGGCAAAGCTAGGATAATTATCATCGAATGAAACAATAATTTTAGTACGTAATTGTTCGGCGGGTTTCATCAACGCCGCCAGCGATCGAGCGCGGATCAAATTATAAAGTTTTTTCTGATCAGCATCAGCGCCAGCTACAGCCACTGATGGATTAGTTGGTCGAATCGCCTCATGAGCTTCCTGGGTATTTTTACTTTTTGACTTAAATGACCGGGCTTGAAAATGCTCTGGACCAAATTCTGATTTTACGGTAGAAGATAATTTTGCAGTAGCTTCTTTTGATAGTGAAATTGAATCAGTTCGCATGTAAGTAATGAAGCCTTTTTCATATAATTTTTGAGCAGCCCTCATCGTTCGGGCTGGGGTAAAACCTAAACGCGAGCTGGCGGTTTGCTGCAAAGTGGAAGTTTTGAAAGGCGAATAAGGATTACGTTTATGAGGGGTTTCTGTAATATCTTGTACAATCCAGCTGGATTTTTTTCCTTTACTTACAATTTCATTGGCACGTTCAGCAGTTTTAGGCTCTTCGCTACAACTAAGCTCGAATTCTAAGGCCGGTTTACCACCTTTTACATTGGCAATTAATACCCAAAAATCTTCTGGTATAAACGCTTTAATTTCACGCTCGCGCTCGGCCAAAATGCGCAGGGCGGGGGACTGGACCCGACCCGCTGACAGTCCATAGCGTACTTTCTTCCAGATTAAACCAGACAAATCATAGCCAAATAGTCGATCCAGAACCCGGCGAGCTTCTTGAGCCCGGACTAATTCATCGTCAATATCACGGGGATTGGCGACCGCGGTTGTGACGGCGTCTTTGGTAACTTCATTAAAGGCTACCCGTTTAAACTTATTAGCACTTACTTTCGATCGCCCATTATTAACCAACAAATCATACAGATGCCATGAAATTGCCTCACCCTCACGATCGGGGTCGGTTGCTAACAGTATTTCATCTGAATTCTTGGCCAGTTTTCGCAGTTCATCCACAACCTCTTTCTTCTTGGGGGACACTTCATACGTGGGGGCAAAATCATTATCAATATCCACCGCATTTTTATTTGATTTTGGCAGATCACGTACGTGGCCAACTGACGCCTTTACGGTGTAGTCAGGCCCCAAATATTTTTCAATCGTTTTAGCCTTGGATGGCGACTCTACTATTACTAAAGTTTTTGTCATTTCAGTCAGAGTATACGTATATAAGGTATAAAATTGCAAAATACTTGTTTAGAAGCTAAATAAGTAATTATTTTAAGAGTAGATACGTTTTTTTGCGACAATTGGTCTATTCAGACAAATTTAGTTAATGCAAGATAAAAGTAAACCATTTTCTTTTAGCTTTAAAAAAATGTAGTTAAATAAGAAGAAATAGTGGTGAGCGTTTAAATATTAGACCTAAATTTTAATATTTCAATTAATTTAATAAATAGATTAGTATAATAGATTGTTTATACACGATTAGGATATGCTGTTATCAAAAAGCAACTAGACAGACACGAACGCTGAATTCAACATACTACTGGAAAAAACCGTGGTAAATTTGAAATTCTAAAGTATTCCAAACTAATTAAAGCTTCTAAGAAACTGTGTTATAAATAATACTAACCTTGATCTAGACTAAAATATAATTTCAACTCACATGCTAATGAGGTACCAAGCAGGCTCAATTCATATTTTATTTAAGATCGACATTTATGACTAACATGAGATTATTTTAAATACACTTTACCTAACTTTTCTTGGGTTAGGTTTTTTAGTTCTAGCATCGTAATGACTGAAAGGGCGCGGGTCGTGTCCAGTTTGGATAATTTGATGATTTCGTCTTTGGTTCTGGGTTCTGATTTTATTAACCGGTAAATTAGTTGTTCGTCAGTCGACAGGGAAGTAAGGTCAATACTTTTTGCAACGCCAGTTTGGATACCCAGGGCCTCTAAAATATCGTCGGCGGTTTGTATTAATTTAGCGCCGTCATTTATTAGCGAATGAGGACCGGCCGAGTTCGCAGAGAAAATTGACCCCGGTACCGCCAGGACATCACGGTTATAATCCAATGCCAAACGGGCAGTAATTAGCGTCCCAGATTTCTGCGTCGCTTCAATAACCAAAACGGCATCTGATAACCCAGCCATCAGCCAATTACGACGTGGAAAAGTCCACTGTGCTGACTTTTGTTTTGGATCATACTCTGACACTAAACCACCACCTTGTTTTAAAATTTCCGTCGCCAAGCTTTTATTAGTAGCGGGGTAAAGCACTGATTGATCCAAACCAGAGCCAGGAAATGCTACCGTATGCAAATCATACTTCAACGCTAGACGATGAGCGGTAGCATCAATTCCCAGTGCTAGACCAGAAATAATTGATATTGAATGTCCCGATAAGCCGGAAAACAGTTGTTCGATTGTAGCCTGTCCATAGTCAGTTGGTTTGCGCGATCCTACCACACACAAACGCTTGAGATGATCGGGCCAGGGATCGCCTTTGACATGCAAGCCCTGTTTTGGTTTATCAGGAATTTGTTGCAGATTTTCGGGTAAGTCTGTGGTAGCAATAAAGCGCATGTTTTGCATGCTAAAAGTGTAGCATTGTGATAGATCATGCTTCTATTAAAGGCTGTCGAGTTCGCAATTATCAAAGCTGATTACTTTTTAAAACAAGGATTATTTTCTATTTCGATTTAATCATAGACTTGTTATAGTTAAAGGCAACACACTGGCTAAATAATTTGACATGTTAGATATTGATTTTGTACGCAACAATAAAGAATTAGTCCAATCAGCTCTGGATAGACGGGGCGATGATTTCAATTTGGCAGAATTAATCAAGGTAGATGAATTACGTCGCGAATTAATTACCAAAGTCGAGTCTAAACGAGCCGAACAAAACTCTACTACTGATTTAATTCCTAGAGAAGAAGATTTAGAGCGCAAGAAAATGCTGATCGAAGAAATGAAAGAACTAAAAGTACAAATAAAATCATTGGAAGATAAATTAGAGCCAGCCCAGGAACTGTGGCAAACACTATTGATGCGATTGTCCAATATCCCAGACCCTTCAGTACCGATGGGGAAATCCGAAGATGATAATGTGGTAATTAAACAATGGGGTGAAAAACCGCACTTTGATTTTGAACCTAAAGACCACATTCAGCTAATGGAAGATTTGGAAATGATTGATCTAGAGCGAGGAACCAAAATTCATGGCTTTCGAGGTTATGTTTTAAAAGGAGCCGGAGCCAAGCTTACTTGGGCGCTGTGGCGATTTGCTCAAGATTTTTTCTTGGAAAAAAATTTTAACCCCTTTATACCACCTTCAATAGTTAGAAAAAAATGGCTCTATGGAACTGGACATTTGCCAGGAGATGGAGACGATGTTTTCTGGACCCAAGACGGAGATGCATTATCGGCAACAGCTGAGATTCCAATGATGGCGTATTATGCGGACGAAATACTTGATGAAGAACAATTACCATTCAAGGCTCTAGCTTATTCTCCCTGTTATCGTCGCGAAGCCGGATCTCACTCAAAGGATACTAAAGGACTAATCAGGGTTCATGAATTTCAAAAAATAGAACAATTAATCTTATGCAAGGCCGATCACGAAGAATCGGTAAGATGGCATGAAGAAATTACTAGAAATCATGAAGAATTTATTGAAAGGTTAGAGATTCCCTATCAAAGAATTGAGATTTGCAGTGGCGATTTAAAATCAGCCCATGTTAGATCTTGGGATGTAGAGCTATGGATACCTTCCCAAGAAAATTATCGTGAGATTGCTTCGTCATCTTACTACCATGACTATCAAACCAGAAGATTTAAGACACGTTACCGTAATTCAAACGGCGAAGTTAAATATGCTCACTCATTGAATTGTACTGCCATACCAACTCCCCGAGCCCTGGTTGCTATCGTAGAAAACTGCCAACAGCCAGATGGTTCAATCATGTTACCACCGGCCCTCCATAAATATTTTGGCGCCCCAAATATCACCAAAGACAATGCCTAGGTCAGGACCACCGCCTAATCGATCGAAAAGACAATCTAGCAATCGATCCAAATCTAGTGGCCCTATTAAAAGATCAGGGCGATCAAAATCCAAACCAAATCCAAGTCGCAAATTTGTCAGCACTAGAAATCAGATTCGATCTCGTCGTAAACAACGACATCTCTTCAGAACAGCTCTAGCGGCGATAATCGCAATCATAATCGCATTCCTGGGATTCATATTGTTTTCTGAAAAATTTAATATTAACAGCTTGTCTGTAACCGGCCCGGATGAATCATTTTCAGCTGAAATCAGTGATTATTTGAAAAATTTGTTGAACCAGAAAACATATTTTGTGTCGAATAAAAATCAATTTCTGTGGACCAAATCTAGGTTAGAAAACCAGCTAAACGCACAATTCCCATCTATTAGCGAAATAGACTTTGCGATTACCGATGGGGAAATGATGATAGATTATAACCGCCATGAACCAGCGGGAATTTGGTGTCAATTAAAACAAATGGATGAAATAATGCTAACCTCGAACACTTGCACAGCGATAAGCCTATATGGAGATAGTTTTGAAATTAGTAATATTGAAAAATTTTTATCTAATAAGCAGCTACCTGTTATAACTGATGCCAAACCAAAACCTGCAAGTGGACAAAAGGTTATTAGTAGTGATTTGTTATCAGATTTGGTCAGTCTTGTTTCTGGACTAGATAATCGCGGTTATCAAACAGAATTCACATTCTTGCAGACCGATCAAATTACCCTACATACTACATCGAACCAGGAGCTAGAAATTAAAAAGATTATTATGCCCCTACAACAGCAAAGAATTAATATTAATAACATTGCTGATCTATATTTAGTGCTGGACCAAAACGAATTGGCCGGGATTGCCAGTCGGGAAAACATTGCCAGCTTTACCTACCTTGATTTTACTTCACCTAACAAGTTATTTTACAAATTCGTGACTAATGAAGAAATACCGGATGAAGAAGATGCTTGATAATAATTTTTGGCTGAGCTTGGATTCTGGGTTTAGTGCATTAGCGCCTATGGCTGATGTGACTGATTGTGCTTTTCGAAAAATGTTTTTGCTTCATGGCAGACCTGATGTTTTTTGGACTGAATTTGTGTCGGCTGATGGACTGTTTCTGGCACCAGAGCAGGGTAGGCAATTTTGGCTACCAGAAGATTTGCGCCACACTGCAGTAGAACATGGTATTGCCAGTGACAATCCACTATTAAAGGATTTAATCTTCGATAAAGGCCAATCACCAATTGTCACCCAATTTTTTTCGCGTGATCCTGAGCGAATGAAAAGATCAGCTAAACTAGCAGTGGCGCTAGGTTTTGACGGAATTGATATAAACATGGGTTGTCCAGCCCGGGTTATTGTAAAGCAAGGAGCAGGATGCGCCATGATCCAACAACCTGCCGAGGCACGCCAAGTGATCGAGGCAGCAATTGCTGGGGCAGCTGGCCAAATTCCAGTGTCAGTTAAAACTCGTACCGGATTTAATTCTGATAACGAGAGCTATGATTGGTTTAGGTTATTGCTAGACACGGGAATAAAAGCCCTAACTTTACATGCCCGAACTCGTAAAGATATGTCAAAGGTTCCAGCGCGATGGGAGAACGTTCGGGACCTAGTCGAGTTGCGTAATAAATATAATCCAGAAGTCAAGATTATCGGCAACGGTGATGTTTCTGACTTGTCTCAATGCAAAATTCGCGCCCAAGAATCTGGAGCCGATGGTGTCATGATCGGCCGTGGTATTTTTGGCAACCCCTGGATATTTAATGCAGCGGTTGATAAAAAGACGTTGACTGACAAGGCAATTATTGAATCTCTACTGCAGCATTCTGATTGGTTCAATAAATATTTGGGGGACACTAAATCATTTGCCCTAATGCGCAAACATTATAAATCATACTTGCGGGACACTAATTTAACTAAAACTCAAAAGCAACAATTTTTAACTATCAATTTCTATTCTGAGTTGGTTGAGTTAGTTAGTAATATAAAATATGATCCCAAAGAAAATGTGCTTAGTTTATAATCAGTATTAATGTCTACTAAATCGCTCTACCAAAAGTACCGACCATCCAAATTTAACGAGGTTATTGGTCAGGATAGAATTGTCTCCACTTTAACCAATCAGCTTGAAAACCAAACGGTTAATCATGCCTATTTATTTAGCGGGTCCAGGGGGCTTGGGAAAACTTCAATTGCCCGAATTCTTGCAGGTGAGTTGCAAATCAATAATGAAGATTTATACGAGATTGATGCTGCTAGCAATCGTGGCATTGATGATATTCGTGAAATCCGTGATGGTGTCAAAGCGCTACCGTTTAGCTCGCCCTATAAGATGTATTTGATTGATGAAGTGCATATGCTAACCAAAGAAGCATTTAATGCCCTATTGAAAACCCTGGAAGAGCCGCCTAATTACGTAGTGTTTGTTCTGGCCACTACCGAAGCGCACAAGGTTCCCGACACTATCAAGTCTCGTACCCAATTATTTAACTTTACCTCGCCAACAATTACCGATATCTCAGAATTGATTAGCCGAGTAGCTCAGGCAGAGTCCAGCAAGGTGGATCAAACCATTGTCACCGAAATCGCTAAACGAGCCAACGGGTCATATCGTGATGCGCTAGGACAGCTGCAAACCTATTTGGCTAATCCGGCAGATTTCATGGAAACCAAAAGCGATGCGGATATGCGCCTGCAAACATTAGAAGCCTTGGGATCCGGTTCAGGTATGACCAAATCGGATATCATCAATATGGTTCAGTCGATTGAAAACCCCAGTCAGTGGTATCAAAATCTCTTAACAGATATCAGTGACACTTTATTTCAACAGCTAGATAATAGTCAGCAGCCAAGCCAGTTGACAATTCAGCACTTAAAAAAAATCCTTGAATTTAGAAATCAGTTTAGTGGCGATAATCCAGACGTTGCCCGGTCCAGTTTATTGGTGCTCTTGGTCGAGATGTTTGCTTGAAAAGCTGATACAATATCGCCATATGACCAAAACAAACGCCACTGATACTGACAACCTTCCAAGTGCGACAGCTAATAATCAGCGATCAATTAATAAACCTGATGATTCAATTTATTTAACCCCCGCCGCTGTGTTGATTGGATCGATAATAGTAGCTATTGCCATATTGATTGGGCCGGGGACACCAGGTGCAACTGACAGTGCAAATTTGGCAGCCAATGATGATGAAGTTGCTGAAGTTGAATCAGGCGACAATCGTCTAGCAATCGCACTGCAAGCCGCTGAAGTCAATCCAGCGGAAATAGAACAATGTATCAATGACAATGAATATGCCAGTGAAATAGCAGCTGACATTCAGAATGCAACCGAGACCGGCGGGCGAGGAACACCCTGGACTATTGTGGTTGACCGCCAAACTGGTGAACGCTACCCAATAGGCGGCGCGCTTCCAGCCGAGGCAGTAAACGAACTGTTGGATAATAATTTTGATGGTCTGCCTGAAACTGCTTTTGAGAATATCAATCTAAAGGCAGTTACCGCCGTATCAGCTGATGATTATTATCGCGGCCCCGGTGATGCAAGATACGTATTTATAGAATATTCGGACTTTAATTGCGGTTATTGCGCGCGGTTTCATTCAACCATGAAGAATTTGTTAGACACCCGCTCTGATGTAGGTTGGGTTTATCGACAATTTGCTATTTTGAATAATTCTGAATCAGTAGCTAATGTTGCAGAATGTGTCGGCGAAGGTGGCGAAAATGAAGACGCTTTTTGGCAGTTTGCTGACGCTTACTTTAACCAAAGTTAATGGTATAATCTAATTATTATGGAAATCCTTATTATTATCATAATTGTTTTGATATTGGCTCTGATTGCAGTAGCCTTTATCTATAACCGATTTATTAAATTACAAGTTCGATCCGATGAAGCCTGGGCCGATATTGATGTTCAATTAAAACGCCGTTATGACTTGATTCCCAATTTAATTAATACGGTTAAAGGCTATGCCCAACATGAATCCTCGACCTTCCAGCAGGTGACCGAGGCCAGAAACATGGCGATTAATGCTAGTAGTGTAGCCGAACAACAACAAGCCGAAAACATGCTAACCGGCGCTTTAAAATCGTTGTTTGCAGTTTCCGAAGCGTATCCGGACCTCAAGGCGAATGAAAATTTCCTAGAATTACAACGAGAGCTATCAGATACCGAGAACAAAATACAGGCTGCCCGACGTTTTTACAATACCGTGGTCCGCGATTTGAATACTATGGTCAAAAGCTTTCCATCAAACCTGGTGGCTTCACTATTTTCATTTCAAACCCGCGAATACTTTGAATTGGACGAGGATTCAGTCGAACGAGAAAACGTTCAGGTACAGTTTTAAGTTATTAAATGTCTTTATATTGTTAGTCAGAAATGTCATCGCAACAAATTAAACACATATTTATAGTCCAAGACGATCAGTCAATGGCAACGGTACTGCGCAAAAAATTAGAAAAAAAGGGCCACCGAATTTCACTCTTTGATAATGGTTACGATGTATTAGAGGCGATAAAACACACTAAACCTGATTTGATTTTGTTGGAGGTCAAGCTACCGGTTATAAATGGTCTGAATGTCCTGGCGGAGCTTAAAAATCAACCTGATACCAATTCTATTCCCGTTATCATGATCAGCAACCTTGATCAAACTTCTCCCAAAGACTTAAGATCTGCCGATTCAAATCCAACTGAACTATATCTAGTAAAAAGCTCCTGGACATTATCAGCCCTGCAAAACAAAGTAGAAAAAACCCTGTCCGATCTAAAATAGCAGAATCAATTACTTAATCTTGTTATAATAAAATTAATGTTAAGGTTAAAAACGAAAAAAACGCATGACCAAGCAGCATCTGATTTATTGCCAGTCGGTAATGATGTTTATAATTATCACGTCGAGCAAGTTTTTCTGGGTCATCACACTATTTTTACCTTATTAGGTCTGGCAATTGGGGCTGATTTAGTCGGTAGGACAATATATGAATTTATCGTTCAGTACGCCAATCCTGTTGTTGTAGTTGGTATTGGATTAATTTTATTTATTTTGTCAGGTTTACTCATCGGATCTTTTAACGATTAATATGGCTGCTAATTTATACAACCAACAAGATAAGAATGTTTTTAAAACTTGGCTTTTAATGTTGGCCTTTATTATTTTGGTGTCAGGATTGGGTTGGGCCATGTCATATGTTTTCGAATCTATAATTGTATTTTACCTCGCCATCGGATTTAGCCTCGCTATGAATATCTATGCTTATTGGAATTCGGATAAGGTAGCCATCAGACAGGCCAGGGCTCAAACAGCTACAGAAAACCAGTATCCTGATCTGCACAATTTGGTCGAGAATCTGGCGATTACGGCTGGATTGCCTAAACCAAAACTCTATATTATTCCCGATTCGTCTCCTAATGCATTTGCTACTGGGCGTAATCCTGAAAATTCGGCTATTGCGGTAACTCAGGGTCTGCTAGATAATTTAGATCGAACTGAAATCGAAGGAGTAATTGCTCATGAAATGGCTCATATCGGCAATCGAGACATTCTAGTCATGACTATTGCAGTAGTTTTGGCCGGATTTATTGCCCTGGCAGCTGATTGGTTACTGCGCGGTTTTGCCTTTGGATCTAGCGATAATCGGGGAGGGGGAGTACAAATATTAATTGCGATTGGAATTTCTCTATTTGCATCATTATTTGCCACGTTGTTGCAACTGGCAATATCACGACGTCGTGAGTATTTGGCTGATGCCACCGGGGCATTACTAACTCGCTATCCCGAAGGACTAGCTAGCGCTTTAGAGAAAATTGCCTCTAGTCCACGCCCACTAAAAACCGCCTCGAAAGCAACAGCACATTTATATATCTCGCAACCATTTGGGGCTGCCAAGCGCCTGTCTGGACTATTCGCTACCCACCCCCCGATGGAACGACGTATCGCCGCCTTACGAGGTTTAGAGGTCTAAAAGATGACACAAATAATATTCGAATACGACTTAGAAAAAGATGTTGAGAATTTTCTTAAAGCAATTAAATCTAAAAACAATAAGAAATTGTCCACCCTAGCATCAGAATACGTAAAAATTAATGGTGAGAATTATGATCAGGAACTAGTCAAAAGTTTTTTATCTTCTTACCATATAAATAATTTTATTGATCCAGAGCTTGTACAGAAAAAAATAGAACGAAACTGGCGATCTAAAGAAAAATCCTTTTTCGATAAAGTTGAAGCAATGTTCTCAGCAAAATATCATAAATCCAATATTCAAAGTTATTTAACAACTGAAAGTCGTTGTACTTACAATATTTCTGAAAATTACTTTTTTACCACTATACAATATCCAGAAAAAGCACACTGGTTGATCATGCATGAGGTTTTACATTTTTATACGTGGTATAAGTATAAAAATTCTATTTATAACAATGGTGTGGACGATCGGGGCTATAATATAATCAAAGAATCACTGACGGAAATCCTTAATCTTGAGTTTAAGAATCTAATGGGCAATGAAGTTGACAGAGGTTACCCCCAACATCAAGAAATGAGAGCTTTGATAAAAGATAGCTGGCAAAATAATAAAGATTTAGATTTGGTGATAAATGACGCAATTAATAATGTACTTTGCGAGTATTAAATTTTAAAGTTGTGTTTTATGTCACTTGAAAATAAGCTTAACATAGCGGGCCATCTGGACTAAGTGTCCGCACTTTTTAATATCACAAGATTTTTAGACAACTTTTTATTTATCAAAATCAAAGCATGTGGGTCATCAAATTTTAAATTAAATCTAAAATTTTATCCGCAACTTCTTTAGGTGTAACATTTGTATTTATAGATATTGTATTTTGAATCTTTTTAAATAAGTTGTTTTGGGAATTAAAGATGAAATCTTGTTCCTCTTTCTTTTTAGCAAAATGATTATTCGTTCTCTGGTTGAGTCTTTCAATAATTTTATCTTTTTCTAATTCTAGAATAATAACTTTATCAAAAATTTTACTAAATTCGGTCATATTTTCTACAAAACCTGAAACAAAAACATGTTTATTTTCTCTTACATAAGACAAAAAAGAGGATAATTGCCCTATGTCACAATACCAGCCATGCTCAGTAAGCCAGTCAGAATCACGGCCATCTGGCCCATACTCCACTTTTTCTTTTGTTTTGTGATTTTTCCAAACACATATTCCGGTAGCATCGACGTCTATAACAAGATATCCGTATTTCTGTAGTTCAGCTAATGTTGTTGTTTTTCCAACCCCACTCATTCCTGTAATTAGTACTTTCATATCTCTATTTTAACTTAATACAAACAGGAAAATAGGTCATGCCAATACTTTTTGGTCGATGCGGTCACGACAGGATTCGAACCTGCGCTGTATTGCTCTACACTCGCTTTCTCCCTCACAAAGCGGAGAGGACAGGATTCGAACCTGCGGTCGGTTTAACCCGACACTACCTTTCCAAGGTAGCGCATTCAACCACTCTGCCACCTCTCCGCTTTAATAGGGACTGCAACTTTCATCTAATTACCAAATAATAGTTCTTGGGAAAATTGGTTGCAAGCGAGCACCTAAAACCGCTCAGCCACCTCTCCAGATAATTTATAGAATACCGTAAATTAGATACTGGCACGAGTGTTAAAATCAATTGCATTATCAAATTCATCTAAGAAAGCGTTTATAATCATAAGGTATAATATCCCTATGCCGAAGTTCAAGTAAGCACTATAAATTTAAAATTTTAAATTAATGAATACAATTGATACTAAACGCGGGTTTACTCTAATTGAAATACTATTAGTAGTGGCTATTATTGCTATTTTGGCTGGAATTGTAATTTTGGCCATTGATCCGAATCAACAAGCTACTAATCCCAATAACGCCAGGCAACAAGCCGATGTTCAAACCATTCTAGATGCCGTATATTTATATGCAGTGGATAATGAAGGCGACATTCCTGATGATCCTGGGGAAATTACGACTAACAGAACTGAAATTTGTACTACCAACAGCTGCGATGGACTAGTTGATTTAAGTGATCTAATTACTGATGGACAATATTTAGCCTCGATCCCGGTTGATCCTGAATATAACGCTGGGGCTGGGGGTAATAACCCTAATAGTGCCGGATATAATATCGTTAAAACACTCGATAATCGGGTTACCGTAGCGTCTTGGGATGGAAATGTAATTGCTACCCGATAATGATTTCTCGATTCAAACTACTTGATAAGTGGTTTTTTTATTGCTTATTTTTGTAATATAGTACAGACTATTGCGTCATATATGATAGAGCTAGAAAAAAGTTTCAATAAACTATACGAAGAAAATGCCGATGCCATATTTCGCCTATGTTTATTTAAAACTTCAAATCGCGAAGTAGCTCTAGATCTTTCACAAGACATATTTACTAAAATGTGGTCATATTTGGCTTCGGGCAAGACAGTCGACAATCAGCGAGCCTTTTTGTTTACTGTCGCGCGCAATCGTATCAAAGACCATTATAAAAAACGTAAAACTATCACGTTTAGTAAGGCAGGATTGGATAATGTGGCCGAATACCTCTCGGCCGATACGCAGACATCTGATCATTCAGAAATTATTGAATTACTGGAGACTTTGCAAACGCTACCTGATCATCACGCTGAACTATTGCAGCTCCGATATGTCGAGGGCCTAACTATCGAAGAATTGGCTGAAATATACAATATTCGAGCTAATACTTTGTCAGTTAAAATCCACCGCATCTTACACAGCCTTCGCAAAAATCTTTAATATGAAACTACCACAAGATTTCAAAACTTTAAGTAATATTAATCTCTCGTCAGACGAGCGAGCGCTTTTGTGGATGCGAATAGAAACCGCTAATCAGAATTTGGATATAAAGAACAGCAATAAACCTCGATTTATCTGGCTGCGGTATGCCAGCGCGTCTTTGGCAGCTATGGCCACCGGTTTAGTATTATTAATTGGATCGGCTAATGCGTTACCTGGACAACAACTATACTCACTGAAAACTGGAGTAAATGAACCACTGCAGCGCCTAACCACCTTTGGTTCTGACAATAAAATAGAATTGGAGAAACGACTATTAATAAAAAGGGTAGAGGAAGCTAAACAGCTTAAAAATCGAGGGCTGTTAGATATCAAAGTTGCTGAAAATATTGAAAACCAGATCAGAGATCAGGCCGGTAAAGCTGTCGCAGGAAAAGAAGCTGAAAAAAATGAGCTGGATACTAAACCAATAGCAGACAACCCTGATACCCTTGACGATGAAAATGATCAGTCAGAAGAAAAGGCCGCCGCCGAGATTTCTATTGCCGAAATCAAGGGCACAGCCAGCGGAAGTATCAAGGCAGTTAAATTATTAGCTGGCGAATCAGTTGAGCAGGCTCTTGAATTAGACGATCAGTTATCCGGCACTACTGAATTAAATAATGTGACCGATAATAATCAGGAACTATCCAGTGAAATTATAGACTCTGACCTGCTTCAGTCCAGCGAACCACAAAAAGTCTTAGATGTCGATGAACCGCGATCTCCTGAAAGTAAAGTAGCCAAAACCAAAATTCAGGCCCAGGCCAAAATTGCCACCACCAAAGCAGAGGAGTCAAATAAAAAATTAGAAACCTCTAATACCAAGGGTCTTGACGACGGTATTAAAGACAACAAAGCTGTGAACCAAACTAATCGTAATAAGATAATTGAAGTTAATAAACAAATTGTTGAATCTGCCAAGCAAGTAGTTGATCAAGACATAGAAATGGTTGGGGAAGAGGAGTTATTAGAAGCTGTAGAATCTGCCTCGGCGGCGACAGTTGTGTCGGAAGCCATAAGCTCAGACGAATAGTTATTAACATTACAAATTTAGACAAGTGTACGTTCGTTCGTTTTTTGGTATGATTAGGGAATGTTAAAAGAAGACCGAATAAATGCATATCAAGACAAGATCATTATCTTTTACAAACAACGTCGACGTATGCCCAGTTATTCTGAAATACAAAAATTAACTCACTACCGATCTAAAAGTGGGGTAGTGCGGCTGATCGACAAATTGGAACAGCGACGCTTTTTAAAAAGGGATCGAGGGGGAAAACTGGTGCCAGGATTTAGCTTTTTTTCAATTCCATTTCCCGGCACCGTCCAAGCTGGATTTCCGTCGCCAGCTGATCAGGGTTACGAAGACCAAGAAAGGATTGATTTGTACTCGTATTTGGTTAAAAAACCGGCTGACACTTTTATTCACCAAGTAACCGGAGACTCGATGATTAATGTCGGCATATATGACGGTGATTTGGTAATATCGGAACGAACCAGCGATTTGCCAATTGGGAAAATTGTAATTGCCGAAGTAAACGGATCGTGCACTATTAAACGGCTACAACAAAATCAATCGGGCCAGATTTATTTGCAACCGGAAAATGATGATCATAAAAAAATTTATGCCGATGATGGTCAAGAAATCACCGTACTAGCAATCGTGCGATCAGTAATGCGGCAATTTGATAAGTAATTTTATGAAAAACGTTACCAATCAGATAAAAAGCTTGGTTAGAATCTATGATGACGATTATGTTTTGAAAACACCAGACAATAATTCTGTCGTAATTGCTAGCCGAACTACTAAAACAAAGTTGCCAATTTTTACTAATGATCATATAGGCTTTGTATATTACCTATCACCACCCAAGAATTCTGATTATCCCTGGGGCTATGTCAGACTTAGTATCCGCCAAATTAATTAACATGATTGCTTTGATTGATGCCAACAATTTTTTTGTCTCGTGCGAACGAGCCGTCAACCCAACCCTGCAGCACCAACCGATGGTGGTACTATCTAACAATGATGGCTGTGTCATCTCTAGGTCAAATGAAGTTAAAGAATTAGGGATACCGATGGGGGCGCCTTATTTTAAGTATCGAGACAACTTTGAACGCAATAACGTAATCGCTCATTCAGTAAATTTTAGCCTTTATGATCACTTTTCCCGCAAAATAGTCCGGGTGTTGCAGCAGAACTGCCCACGGGTGCAAGTATATTCTATTGATGAGTCGTTTGTAGTAGTGCCAAAAAACCTATCGAATAAAGCCCTGATAAATTGGGCCGACAAATTGCGGAAACAAATTTTTAAAGTTACCTGTATACCTGCTTCAATTGGAGTTGCCAATACCAAAACCTTGGCTAAACTTGCTGGTTACACTGCAAAAAAACAGACCACAACAGGGCAGGGGGCAGGTATCGCCCTTATTAGTGAAGACAATTTGGATCAAGCGCTAAGTGACACTTTTATCGGTTCGATTTGGGGAATTGGTACTAAATTAGCGCACCGAATGCGGCGAGAAGGTATTAAAACTGCTCGTGACTTAGTTAATAGAGATGATGCCTGGATTAGAAGCATGTTTGGAATTGTTGGGCTGAGGATGAAAGCGGAGTTGATGGGGTCAACTGCCAGCCTAGTAGAAATAGACCAGACTGATCGTCAAGGAATTTCGTCAACCCGATCTTTTGGTCGTGATGTATGTTCATATCAAGAATTGCTGGCATCACTAATTAAACATGTTGAGGTTGCCAGCCGAAAACTGCGCCGGCAAAATTCAACAGCCGGCAAAATATCAATATTCATTCGCACCGGAAAGCACAAAACTGGTCCACAATATTATGGCAAGACAGAGCTATTGTTATTAGTCCCAACTGATAACACCCTTAATTTTAACAAGGTGGTGAGACAACTACTGGAATCAGTATACCGACCAGGATTTATATATTATCGCTCGGGGGTATTGCTATCAAATATTGAGCCCAAGGAGAATCATCATCCACAATCTAGTTGGTATAAAACCGAGCAGCATCGATACCAGTCCGATACAATGGCTACTATTGACAAACTAAATAATATATATGGTAATAACCATATTAGATCAGCTTGTATTCCGAAACAGCCCAGCTGGCAATCCAAATCAAATTTTAAATCATTTCAACAATCATTAAAGGATACAACTAAATTACCAACCTTACATATTGTTTAAATTAATAATCCCAAATTGGTAGGGGGTAGTAGTCGAGCTAATTATGAATATGTAAAAACTAATATTAACTACGTCGCACAATATATCTTTTGCGACGTTATGATGAGGTATAAATTTATTAATTAGATTTATATACAACTATTAGGCTCGCCGCGCTATTTACTAATTATAATGCGGTGACATAAAATCATTTACTAGTCACTAATTAATAATCTTAATTCACTCTTGTTTATATTCTATAAGTTATGTAAATAAAAACGCTCTACCTTAGAGAGCGTTTTTATCGTTTCTTCTTTTTATGACGATCAGCACGTCGACGCTTCTTACGTCGCCTTCGCTTTACTGAACGTTGTTTATTCTTTCGTTTTGTTCCCATAAAGTTTTAATACTTTAACATTTAATCGTTTGCTGTGCACGCAAATTAACTAATAATATTAGTTAATTCATACCACATTAATCTAGCAATTATCTTTATTCGATCATAAATCGACTCGATATAGTCTGAATTAATCAAATCTAATCCATAAACTGATAGTAAAAATATTACCACCGATACCAATACCGCTTGCTTTATTAATCCACTTTGACAATTTAAAGTTTTATGGTACTGCATATGATATTAAGGCAGATATTCGATTGGATTTAAATATGCTGACAAGTCGGCTAGCGGCAGGGTAATATTAGTGCCAGGACAGGACCGGCTAGGCAACCCCCCCACCCTAACCCCCTCACTGGCGTACACACTAAAATGCAAGTGTGACCCAGTTGAATATCCAGTATTACCACCATATCCAATTACTTCCCCCCGTCCCACAGATTGACCTGGACTGACTGCAGATTGAGATAAATGAGCGTACAAACTAGACAAACCATTGTCATGCTCGATCAGAATCCATCTACCATACGAAGCATATGGACATTCGGCATCAGTATTGCCCACTCCTTTAACTACCCCCTGTCGGGCTGATAAAACTGGTGTGCCTACTTCGAGGTCAAGATCGATACCGTTATGCCCGCTACCGTTGTACGCTCCTGATTGCGCAAAAGCAGTGTTACCAAAATATTGGGTAATAACTATATTAGCCAGCGGCCATGACAGCGTTGATCCCGCCGGCTGAGGGATTGCCGCTGGATTAAGAGCTATATTTAATTGCGCCTCATAAGCTGATAAATCAGCTTCGAAAGCTTGGCGTAGTTGACGTTTTTCTTCTAAGAGAGCTTGATAGCTGGACTCTTCACTTCTAGTAATACCTAACAATCGTTCCTGTTCGGCTCGGGCAATATCTACTGATTTTTTATCAATTAGAACTTGTTGTTGCAGGGCCAGGATTTCGGCTTTTTCATCTTCTTGGCGCGTTTTGTTTTGCTCTAGTGTATTACGGGTAGCGCGGATTTCCTCCATTGAATCATCAATAGCCGCACCTAATTGACGAGCGCGATCAGTTTGTTCCATAAACTGTGACAGCGAATCATATTTTAAAAAACCCTCCACTAAGGTATCACTATCTGCTATTTGCAATGATTGCAAACTATTCTTGAGCGCTCCTTTTTTATTAGCAATTTCAGTTTCAAGAGCACTTATTTCTGCGCTAATCGATTCTATAATAGCTTCCAAATCCGCAATACTGGATTCAGAGGCACCAATTTTATTTTCTAAAACCGCTTGTTGATTTGCAATCTCATCAACGACTTCTTGCAAGGTTTGACGTTCCTCTGTTTTTTCTTGCACTTGAACTTGCAGCTGCTCGATCTCTTCATCGACCTCAGTGATGGCTTGTTCACGCCCTCGTATCGCATCTCTTAGATTATCCAGTTGATCGGCCTGCGCTGCAGCGCTAAGTTGAATTAATAGGGCCAAAATAAGTATTAGTGACTGTAGTGTTTTTTTATTCATAGCTAATCTATTTTTTGAATTATCTCCACTGCATGAATGAGGCGATTAATAGATTCTTCTTTGCCCAAAATTACCAGCAGACTAATTGGATCAGGCGATCGCTCGACTCCAGATAAAGCGTACCGTAATGGCCACAATACATCACCTTTACCATTATTCTCGGCATATGGCCAAATCGCTTCTTTTAAATATTCATATTGCCAATTATCAGCTGGCGAGAATGATTGCAAAGTCTCAAGCTCCCATTTTAAATGATTGGTAGTAGCAGCGACGTCACTTTTTCGCCATACCAGATCTTGGGCAAAATAACCAGGTTTATCAAAGAAATATTCCAGTTCCCCAGCTTCAGCCATTGCGATTATTTCCGAATAAACTGAAACTCTTTCTCGTAGTTCGGGCACTAACCTAGCCAGACGTTCGTCACTATATTGAGGCAAAGATTTGATTTCATTTGGCAAATATTCCTGAATACCAGTAAAAAACACGGCGTCCGACAATTTTAATAGATGTTGTTTATTAACCCATTTAAGTTTTTCCTTGGAAAATATCGCGCCCGATTTTTGCACTGACTCCAAATCAAATTCCGCCATAAGCTCTTCTGGGGTAAAAATCTCTCTCTCTTGACCATCTCCGGGATGCCAACCCAGCAACATTAAATAATTAAACACCGCATTTGGCAGATAGCCTTCTTGGATAAGTTCCTGCAAGGTAGTTGATCCGTGACGTTTAGATAGTTTGGCTTTATCAGGACCTAATACCATTGGAAGATGCGCATAAATTGGTGTTGCAGCAGCGATAGGCTCTTGAATCAGGATTTGTCTAGGTGTGTTAGATATGTGATCATCGCCTCTTATGACGTGTGTTACCCCCATTTCATAATCATCAATTACAACAGCAAAATGATAAATTGGTTCGTCCAAGGATTTAGCGATTACAAAATCCCCCAAATCACTAGTATCGACAACTACTTCGCCCCTGATCAGATCATTAAACTTAACTATTTTGCCTGGATTTTTTAACCTGATAACTTCATCACGCTGACTTGCCTCGGTAGGCTGTTCTTGCGATACGTAGGCACTGCCGTCTTTGATCAGACGCTCGAGATATGATCGATATACGTGCGAGCGCTCGCTTTGTCTTTGAGGTGATTGAAAGTCTTTTATTCCTAGCCACGATAGGCCTTCAATAACATATTTTTCATAATCTTTTTTAGATCGAGCTTGATCGGTATCTTCAAATCGGACTACCATTTCGCCATTATTTTGTTTGGCAAAAATGTAATTAAATAACATTGTTCGTATATTGCCCAAATGCACTGGTCCCGTAGGACTTGGTGGAAAACGCGTAATTACATTATTACTATTCATATTAATTGTTTACAGAACTAAGCTGCAGTATTTCATTGGCTATTTTACCAGCTGCATCCGTGGGTGAGAACTTTATCGCCTTGGATTTCATTGCTTGATATTTTTGCTTGTCGTCCAAAAGCTTGGTTACCATGTTTGTTAGCACTGCTGGGGCTAGATTAGACTCTTCTACAACAATACCGGCTCCTGCATCCTGATATGCATACGCATTCAAGCGCTGATGATCATTAACCGAATTATTAATTGGAATTACAATTGCCGGAACTTGACCTACGGCTGCTATTTCAAACAACCCCCCTGCCCCAGCCCGCGTTATGACTATATCAGCAGCCCCCAAAGCCCTTGCCATAGCTAGTTGATTCATTTTGCCAAACAAATGATATTTAGTTCGCTGATCATCATTCAGCAAGGTTTCGGTTGCTAATTTCATCTGATTAAAGTGTGTTTCCCCCACCTGGTGGATAACGTGAAAATCTTGCAACAGAACATTCAAGCCGCCTAAAACCACCTGGTTAATAGCGTTGGATCCCTGCGATCCGCCTAAAATTAAAATCACTCCTGATTCGTCAGGAATACGCAAAAATTCACGACCACCAATTTTAGAGCCTTCAATTAACCCCTGCCGAATCGGATTACCAACTACCGCCACATGATCATTTTCAATAAATTCAGCTGCCTCTGGCCAGGCTAGCGCGACCCGTTTTGCCCATTTAGACGTAATCAAGCTAACTCGTCCGGGTCTGATATCAGAATCGTGAATTAAAAGCGGTATTTTCAAGATCTTGCCAGCTATGGCAACTGGTAGTGCCGCATAACCGCCTTTGGAAAATATTACATCAGGATAGTAATAAAGCAGCTTGACCATGGCTTGAATAAAACCAAAAAGAAGTTTAAAAGGATCGACCAAGTTTTTAAAGGATAAATAATTCCGCCATTTACCAGAAAATATCCGAGAGAATCGTGCATCAATCTGCGCGAGGGATTGTTCATCATATTTATCAGGACCAAAATAAATTAAATCAACTATGTCGCTCTGCTGATTTAATTCTTCACCGACTGCTATCAAGGGATAGAAATGCCCTCCAGTACCGTGACCCACCAGCCCGATCTTGATTTTTTCTTTATCATTCACCATTTCAATTATAACCGATGCTAAGCGATTCGCTTTGATTTGGGTAATTTGGTAGAGGCGTTTAAAACTAAACCAACTGCTACTAAAGAAAACATCAACGCACTACCGCCATGCGATACAAAAATTAAAGGCATTCCCGATAACGGAAACAGTCCAACCATAGCGCCCATATTGAGGACGGATTGAATAATTATCATCGAAACCAGCCCGACCACCAGCAGTCTTTCAAATCCAGACCGTAGGTAGAGCGCTATACGTAAACCGGTTAGCGCAATTACCGCATAAAGAATTACCAGCAGTAATGAACCCAAAAAGCCAAATTCTTCCGCGTATACCGCAAAAATTGAGTCACTGATTGGTTCGGGAAGATAATTGAATTTCTGAATTGATTGCCCTGGACCGCGGCCGAATAATTTACCAGAACCTACCGCAATTAGCGATTGTTGAGTTTGATATCCCGCACCCAGCGGGTCGCTAGTAGGATTTATAAAAGTAGTCAAACGATCTTTAATATATGGGCGAGTAAAAGCCAAGGCCGATAATAATATGATTCCAGCCAACATCATGACGAGGATATGCTGCCAACGTCCCCCGGCTACTAAATATATACTTCCCACCGCTGCAATTATGATTACTGCACTACCTGTATCCGGCTGCAATAGCAAAACAAGACACGAACTGGCTAGAATTCCGATCAACCCCCCTACCCCCAAACGCCAACTACGGACCTGATACTTCAAAAAGCTAAACCACGAAGCCGCTACTAAAACCGTACTGATTTTTAATAATTCAGCGGGTTGAAGTGTCAAAACCCCCAGATCTAACCATCTGGTAGCGCCCCCATAACTAAAGCCAAGGCCCGGTATAAATACTGCTAAAGTTAATGCAAGTGATAAAATGAACAGTGGTACAGCCATTTCCTTTAGTTTAAGAGTAGGAATTCGATAGGCTATATAAGCAAATAACGAGCCGCCAATCAGTCCAAAAACCGCCTGGTTAATTATTAATTTAGCCAAGGAACCAGTTTCCCTAGCCTGCAATCCTAATCCAGCTGATAAAAATATTAAAAAACCAATTATGGTAACAATTGACACTGATATAAAGAAAGGCTTGTCAAATTGAGATTTCTGCCAATAATTTAATATGCTATTTTTCTTTGTCATTTTGTTAACCTATTAGAGCTAGAACTAATCCCGCCAAAGCGCATATAACTGAAACTATCCAATACTTCATGGTAATTTGATAACTTGGAACACCCAAAGCTTCAAAGTGGTGATGAATTGGAGTTATTAACCATAATTTTTTGCCAAAGAGTTTACGCCACGATAGTTGAAGTATGTTAGATAATGGCGTGATGACAAGAGGCATTGCGATTATAGGCAGCAAAAGTACCTGGTCGGTCAAAAACGCAATGGTAGTCAAACACATGGTCAAAGCCATTGTGCCCGTTTCAGTCATATAATAACGAGCTGGTGGCAAGTTAAACCACAAGAAAGCCAAGATCGAGCCCGTTATCACAAAGCACAAGGTAGCAATATTTAATTGATCCTGAACTAAGGCTATCGCCCCGTAGCTGGCAAATATTGAGGCAAAAACCCCACCTGATAGACCGTCAATTCCATCAATAATGCCCCCAGAATAGACCGCAAGCATCGTAATTATAAAAAATGGTATCAATAATATACCTAAATTCAGATCACCTAAAAAAGGTACAAAAACATCACTAACATCCAGCCGAGTGTAAAACCAATAACCAGATAATCCACCAAATATGCCGACTAAAGCTAGACGACTTTTTAATGATAAGCCTCCGACCACTGACTTTTCTGATCCAACCACTTCCAAATAGTCATCTATTAGCCCAATTGTCGCTCCAAATAACAAAGCAAACAACGGTATCCAAGTCTGACTGCGGGAAATGAAATCCAGTCGCGACAACAATTCATTGGAAGGTAAAATTTGTGACAATACCCATAAAATTAGTGCCACTACTATCGTGCTTGACCAAATTACCACCCCACCCATCCGCGGAGCTGACAATTCTTTTTCATGATGTAATTTTTTAAATATTTCAGCCGGTCGCCCATCAACCGTTAGTGATTTAGAGTCTTTTTTCCACATTTTATTATCAACCAAAACCTTCAACCAAGCTGGTGCGAACAAAAGTCCAGCAGTAAAAGAAAAAATTGTGGGCAAAAATACTTTTACAATTGTAACACTAGTAATCGATAACATATTAAATATTAGTTAAGTTCTCTACGTAATTATATAACTTTTGGACGTCATTAAATCTTTGTTCATAGGTTGAACCTAGAACCACTATATAAATTGGTCTGGCTGGTCCAACGCTGGCACTAATAGCCAGATTGCCTCCGGAAACAAAGGTAAATCCTGTTTTGGCACTGCCTATGTGAGGTAGTGAATTGGCAAGTTTATTAGTAGAGTTTGCCTGGTGAGTAGTAAGGTTGGTGGTGAAACTATTTGAAGCATCTCCTGATGACCGAGCCAAATCAGAATAATTTTCCTCAAAATAAATAAGTAGTTTTACAATATCTAAACTACTGGCGTAATTACTGGCCACCCTCCCATCAATTGTATCTAATCCGGTTGCATTATCCCATCTAGCATCACTAGACATACCAATTTCGTCAGCGGTTTGTGCCATTAAATCACTGAAAGGCTGCCAGACTGAATTGGTAGTAGTTCGAGCAATGGCGCTGGCTGCATCGTTAGAGGAATTTAAAAGCATAAATTTTATCAACTGATCTAGCTGCCATACCTCCCCTATTATTAAACCGGCATTGCCTTCGGTGTCCAAATCAGCAGCAACAATTCTAACTGATGAATTTTTATCAAGATGTTGCAAACTGGTAATAGCGGTTAATACCTTTGAAACTGAGGCTACAGGATAAGCGACCGTGGCATCTTTGGCGTACAAAACCTGATTAGTTAATTGGTCAAATACCAGGGCGTGTTTAGCATTAATTACTGGTGGTTGTGCTTGTTGATGTACCTTTGTTTGATTAATAGTATTTTTATTCAACACCACCTCTTCTTGTTTGGCAAGAGTAGTAATAATTAGAAGTAAAATAGCCAGAATCAACGCAAAAAATAGCCAGTAATTTTTATTAATAGCTAATGACTGATATTTTTTAATCATCAGACTGTTCTACCAAATCACTTAGTTTCATTTTAATGACATCCTTGTCTGCTAAAGAGTCGTCTCCTAAAATTCCTAATTGTTTTTTAGCCTCGGCACTCAGCCATAACTTATCATCAATTCTATCTATATAACCACGGCGAATTAATTTCTTTATTGTTCTGGCAGATTTAACGCCTCTGATTTTATCCACCTGGACATCACTTAAGCCCTCTAGATAAGCAACTACCGATAATGTCTCCATTACTGCGGGTGTAAAAGTAGACTCTTGTTTGGCAGTGTCTAGTTTTTGAATTAATTCCTCGTCTTCGATGTGAGCAACAAGCTGAACCTCTTGCTGGGATAACACTATCCTTAAACCACGATTTTCATACTCGTTAATTAACTCCTCAATAGTAGATTTGATCTTCTCTGGATTCTTGGTAGTTAAGCTAGCTATTTTTTTTATCGTAATTGGTTCGTTATAGAAAAAAAGTAAAGCTTCAATTTGATATTTAAGTTTGTTAGATGCCATATCTTGGAGTAGTTATTGTTCCATATTGTAACATCTTGTCGCCGTTATCATCATCGCGTAATGAAATGACATTTTGTTTTAGCAACTCTAGTAGCGCAATAAAATGAACTACTTTATCTTGTGAAGGCATATCGGCAGGTATGATGCTATCCAGATCAGCTTCACCCAAAGTAAGTAATCGTCTCTCGATTGTATCAATAGTAGTTTTCAAGTTAGCTAATTTTTTAACTGCCACTTTGGCAAATGTTTCTTCTCGGGGATCGTCCTCACACAATTGTATTGCCAGGTTTTTTAATGCTTTAGTATTTACATTTGTGGCTGGAACAAAACCAGATGGAACTGATGTCGGTTTTTCAATAGCACTCAGTAGAAAGTCATTATCAATACTGATTGATTCGACCACCTGCGACAAGACCTCCACCCGTTGCAAATCTGCCTCGAATCTAGCAATCGTTTCCTCGTCATCAGTTCCCAATACCTCTTTAGGTAAAAGGGCTTTGGTTTTAATTAATAATAATACTGACATCACTCGTACAAAATCTGATAATTCCGCCATATCTTCTTCGCGAGAATCTAGGTAGGTTGAAAAATCATCAACAATTTGAACCAAATTGACATCCGATACGTGCAATTTACGTTTTCGTAACAGGAAAATAACAGTCTCTAGAGGGCCTTGATATTTTTCCTGTTGAACTTTAAAGCTATCCTTGGTCATTCTCTTTTTTGCTAATTTCAAGACCCAGTTCATTTAATTGAGATTGATTGATTGAGGCTGGCGATTCCATCATCGGGTCTCTTCCCTCTCCTGTTTTAGGAAAAGCAATCACTTCACGAATATTTGGTTCGCTCATCAGCAATGAAACTAATCGATCAAGCCCCCAGGCTATTCCACCGTGAGGAGGCGTTCCTTGTTCAAAAGCTGCTAACATATGCCTAAAGTCTTTATTAATTGTATCTTCATCAAGTCCAATTATTTCTAGAACTGCCTTTAGCTCCACAACGTTATGAGCACGAATTGAACCGCCGCCGATCTCGTAACCATTTAAAACAATGTCATATTGAGTCGTCTTTATATCAGCTATGTTTTTTTTACTTAGTAAATCTTCTTTATGCTCTGAAACGGGGCTAGAAAAAGGATTATGGGTAAAAGTCCATTCGGCACCATCAACGACCACGTCATCTGTGCTTGCAGTTTTCTCGAAAAATGGAAAGTCAATAATCCAACAAAAAGCTAGTTCATCTGGATCGTCAGTATTTTGACGTAGATCAGGACGATCACTACCATATTTTTCCATAGCTTCCTTATATGACAATCTAGGAAAAGGCGTTTCTTTAATTTTTTTGTTGGGATACAAGCTTTTCACTAGTTTGATTAATAGTGCTTCGTTTAAAGCCATGACGTCTTCACGATCAACAAAACTCATTTCCATATCAAGTTGAGTAAATTCGGGTTGACGATCCTTGCGTGAATCCTCGTCACGCAAACACTTAGCTATTTGGTAATAACGCTCGATCCCGCCAGCCATTAGCAGCTGTTTATATTGTTGAGGTGACTGAGGTAACGCATAGAAATCGCCTGGATATTGCCTAGAAGGCACAACAAAATCGCGAGCTCCTTCTGGAGTGGATTTTGTCAATAATGGTGTCTCGACTTCTACAAAATCTTTTTCATTTAAAAACGCGCGAATATAATTAGCGATTCTTGATCTCTCCCTTAAGTTTCTTTGCAGCCGAGGTCTGCGCATGTCCAAATAACGATATTTCAAACGATGTTCTTCACCAATTTCATACCCATCGGTTGTCACATCAAAAGGTGGGGTTTTAGATTGGTTTAAAACTTTAATTTCTAGAACTTCAATTTCTAGATCACCATTTAGCTGATCGTCATTAACCATCCGTTCTGGTCGTTGATTAACCTTGCCTTTTATTTCTACCACCCATTCAGGCCGCAAGTCATTACCAACCTTTAAAGCTTGTTCATGATTAGGCAATACCACGCATTGGACATAGCCACCGCGATCCCTTAAATCAAAAAATATTAGTTTGCCATGATCTCGACGATTATCCACCCATCCTTTCAATGTAATTTCTTTATCCAGCTGATCGTGTAATTGCGAAGTTAAAACTCTTTGCATATAGCGACAATCATATCATCTCTAACCTAGTGATCATAGAAGAACCTCTACAAATATTTATATTTCGAGTTTATATAAAGTTTATAACGACTATTCAAATTGACTTCTGTTTCTTTTTGCTAATAAAGCTGCCAATGCTAGAACAATTAATATTACCAGTACGGGAACAACCCAACTTGCCCTAGTATTTGGTTCAACCTGTTGCACATCAGTTAATAGTTCGCCTGTAATTACCAATTCTATTTCATCGCCAGGCTGCAGACTACTGTAATCAGTTATGATCTGACCATTTTGTCGAACTTCAAAATTATTTGATCCGGCCGGAAGCGTTTGAACCTGTCCATTTTCACCCTGAATTACTAGACTGCCGTCTGGATTTATTTCTAGTATTTGTGCACTGGTTGAAATCTCGGTTGCTAGGGTTAATTCCACTGAATCACCAACCTCGATGTCTCCTGCCTGAACCGCACGAACAAATGGCGATAACAGACCGCCACCCCCTAATGAGACCCTTCGCTGATCGCCAGCTGCTGTCAGTATAGTTACAAAGTCGTTATCGATCGCTATCACCTCCCCCATTACTTCTTCTTCGACAATGTCGACTACATCACTAAATTCATTTTCATCTTCAATTGTATTTACGTCACTTTCAACCGATTCTTCCAAATCTGCGCTCGATCCCTCAGTATCATCTTGAGTAATTTCAGAATCCGTTATTTCCTCTGGTTGATCTTCATCATCAGCTACCCCATCAGTAGTTTCGCCGTTTAGATCATCCATATTATCTGTTTCAGCTGACTCTTGAGCTTGAGCCTGATTAAGGTTCGAAATAAATCCTAAACCTCCTAACAGCACACAAATTAATAGTAGTTTTGTAATATTTGTTATATTTGTCATAATAGAATAATAACGTCAATCAATCTGTAATACAATTACCTTGCAGACCAAATAACGCATTAATAGATGACAAATAAACCTTGTTATGATTACTTTAAGAAATAGTAAAGCTTTAAAATTTGTGATCCTGTTGCTGGTAGTAGTGATCAGCTTTAGTGCAATTATATATTTTATTGACGCGCGGGAATTAATAGAATCAATTGGAGTAAGAAATTCATATTTATTAATATTCTTTATAGCTTTAATTGGTGGTGTATCATCTTTTACCACTGGATCGTATCTGGCAACATTGTATCTATTTGTCCAAGAAGGTTTATCAATTTGGCTGCTAGGTATAGCTGGTGGAATCGGAATATTTTTTGGGGACCTAATTTTCTTTATGTTAGGCAAGCACGGTTACAAAGTTCTAAGTGAAAATAATAACCACTACGTGACCAAGTTTCGTGAATGGCTAGATAGGCGCGGTTTGCGAACCTTGCAATGGTTTAGCTATATCTATACTGGCTGGACCCCACTGCCCAATGATTTACTTACCATTCCCCTGGGCGCATCTGGTTATCAATTTCGTAAATTTTTGATCCCTCTATTGGTCGGATCAATTCAGCTGCAGATTATTACAGGATATTTATTTAGCATGGGATTTTTTACCAGCCTGGCCAACTAGTTACAAAATAATTACGGACACTATAAACCGCCAAATTAACCCTTTATTATTAATCCAGTAGTTTTTTTAACCTCTATAATTTTTTGCTGATATATATCGCTAGCGATTTTACTTGATTCAACCAATTGTTTCTTGGCTTTTTCAATATCAATATTTTCCCGACGCTCTCTAATCGGACTGATAAATTTATCTAGGGTATCGCTCAACATTTCTTTTGCATCTTTGAAACCTAATTGACCCGATCTAAATCCAGCTGCCATTTTTTCCGCCTCTGGTTTCGTAGCGACCAATTTATAGAGCTGATAAATATTATTTGTTTTTGGATCAACAGACTCACCTTTTGGAGTAGATTCTGTTACGACTGACATTGCCAATTTTTGTAGTTTCTCGCGAGACGCAAATAATGGAATAGTATTGCCATATGATTTGGACATTTTAGCACCATCGATTCCGGGTACGGTAGCTACAGTGTCATTAATCATCTCCTGAGGCTCAACTAGTAGATTAGTATCATATAAATCATTGAACTTGCGCACTATTTCTCTGGTCATTTCAATATGTTGTCGCTGATCTTCACCAACCGGCACAATATCAGCATCGGCAATCACCATGTCAGCTGCCATCAAAACTGGATAAGTAAATAAACCAACATTTGGAGTTATTCCTTTAGCAGTTTTATATTTATAGGCATGCGCACGTTCTAACCACGGTACAGTTATCAAGGTCGATAGGATCCATGCCAGCTCGGTTACCTGAGGAGCCGCTGATTGTTGAAACACTAGTGACTTATTTGGATCAATTCCTATAGCGAGGTAATCTAGATAAACATCAATTATATTTTCAGACAACTTTCGGGGATCTTTTAAGCTGGTCAATGTATGGAGGTCTACAATTGGGAAAAAACATTTGTAATCACTTGAATTTTGCAATTCAACAAACTGCTTCATCGCGCCAAAATAATTCCCTAGATGAAGTTTTCCCGATGGCTGAATTCCTGATAATAGGATTTTTGTCTTTGTACTTTTAGCTATCATAATTAGATACACTAATAGTAGCAAAAAAGCCTATGAACTCGTACCCAAAAGTTTTTAAGATTTTAAAAGTTATGCTATTAGCTTTTATCATAATAATTAGCACTTACTCAGCTTTTTTATTATTAACTTCCCCTAGTCATGATCGCCACTGGCAGTTAGGGGTAAATAAATTACCATATTTCGAATTAGTTTCAGATAGTGGAAGTAAAATCTTTTTAAATGAAATTAGAAATGCTACCTATGATGAATTTGGGAATATGATCGAGCCCCGTTATTTTTCTAATATATGACATTAATACTATTGTTGGCGCAGATTACTTTGTAACAAAATTTGGCCCTAAAGGAGTGGCTCATACGATAATCTCATTTGAGTTCTATGATAGAAATAGTAAAACATCAGAATTTTTAGCTTTATCAGTCGAGGCTCGTAAAGAAGTTGGCGAGAAATATAGTCCATTCAAAGGTTTATTTAACAAATATGAAATAATATACGTTTGGGCAACCGAGAATGACATAGTAAAAACTCGAGTAGAAGATCGAAATGAGCTAACGTATAGGTATGAATTGGATCAAGCAGATCAAGTTAAATTACAAAAGCTATTTAAACGTTTAGTTGACCGAACTAATAAATTAGCTAGCAACCCTGAGTTTTATCATACTATTTGGAATAATTGCACCATAGACTTATGGCAACAAGTTAATTTAGCAGCACCAGATAGTCTGCCATTTACACTTTCAACTATATTTCCCGAAAAGTCTGGTGAATTTTTAATCAAGAATGGTCTTGTATCAAATGAAGAAAGTGAAAAATCTTATCAATTACGGTTGGTACCAGAGGTTCCTAGTATTTACGAAAATTATTACCCTTTGATCATTAGGGGCAGATATGACCCATATGAATTTGGCTTGGACCAACCTTATCAATTTGACTAATTCAAAATTATTAGCCTTTATCAAAAATATGCTCTAAGGCCTTCTGGAAGTCCTTACGACCTGAGGCACTAGCATAAACTTGATAATGGATTGGATTTTTTTGGGAATATCGCTGGTGATAATCTTCAGCTATATAGAACGGCTTGCGTGGTTCGACGGCGGTTACAATTGGCCCGTCAAACAATTGCATTTCTTCTAATTCAGCGATGACTTTATTAATATCATCTCGTTCACTCTCGGTTTCATAGTATATTGCTGGCGAGTATGAAAAGCCGCGATCGTGGAATGACCCTTCAGCATCGGTCGGGTCATGTTTAGTAAAAAAGTACTTAACTAATTCTTTAAAATTTGTAGTTTTAGAATCGTAGGTCACTCGAACTGCTTCGCGATGTCCATGGTATTTGTGGTCCTGGTAATTGGCGTATCGTTCTTCCCCTCCCGTATAGCCTGATTCAATATCAATTATTTTTGGAATATTAGCTGTTGCCTCCCTGGCTTCTGGAGTCCCTGGTAAAAAAGCATCCTCGACACACCAGAAACATCCCCCGGCAAATATCGCTGTTTTAGTTTTCATCGTTAAATTATACGAATAAATACCACACACCGCACTTTACTTCAATATATAGAATATAACTCCGGTACAAAAAAGTGATTTGAAAGCTATACGTCGAATTTAGATATCTATGTAATTCGCTCTCGATTCGATCTGTAGTGTTTATATCTAGTTGAAACGGCTTTGCGTTGCGATAATCACTCCATGTATTATTGGAGTTGAATTGCGATATGCACCTCTTCTAGTTTTAAATTGCTGATCGGGATCGATATATTTAGGAACAGTAAACACCTGACCTATCAGTACATCGCGGAAGTGCGGCATTGTTACCTAAGAGAACCAAGCGCAGAATTACGCTCTAAAATTTAACCTTTTAGCCCTCAAAATTTTCGCTCCAATATTTTATCGTTAATGTTACTACTAAAAGTATGATAAATGTTACGGCAGTGTTAAATTTAAGATAATGTGTTTATTGTGAGTTAATAATTTAAAATAATTGACTCTAGCTATCAATTTATTAGGGCTTTTATAATTCGGGCCATCCGTAACTCAAATTCGGTTTTTGATAAGCCTTTTTTAAAGTTTTGATTACCTGCTTCTGGATCCAAAACATGCCCGTCAAATGCCCCCATACTATTGCTTGCACGATAATGATAATCCATTCCTCCGTGACCCCACATAAAATTTAGTCTATTCATTGTGTTATGAAATTCAGATGGGGCCACAATGAACAACGCAGTACCCTTTTCTTTACTTTCATACCACAAGTTTTGCCATTTCTGCATATCTTTTAGCAAAAGAGCTGTTACGATAAATAATCGGGAATCATTAGGATCACCCCCGCTTTTGAGAATCAAATTTTGTAACACTAAACTTAAGTCACCGTTATAACTTAATATAAGTTCAGAAAGTATTTTGGAAGCCTCTAGTAATTTGTGACCTGATTCTGTTGAATTATTAAACTGTAAACCCGCATTCTCTTGAGTTGGCACGTCCATTAGCACCTGTGCTGTAAAAACTTTTGAGCTTGTAAAGTCAGATAATATCAAAGGATTATGGTCAGTTGATTTATCAGATAAAATTTGTAGTTTTTTAACGATTGATGTTTGTCCAGGAAATAATCGATAAAAATCATCAACAGATACTACATTTGGTTCAGGTTGCGTGTCATTTATTCTCAACGAATCTCTGATTATTCTACAAAATCTTACCTCCTCTTTACTTCCTTGTTTTTCACTTGTTGCAACGTAAGCAAATCCCCCTACTCTATTCGTTCTTGAAATTCTTCTCTTAAGTCTAGTAATTTCCTCAACCATTTCTGGAGTTCCATAAGTAATATCGACTGTCGCTTGTTCGATTCTTGAATTAAAAACATAACTCGCTGAACTTTCATCAGCCAAAATTTCCTTGACTTTTTCGTAGGCACCGGACCTAATTTTGTTTTCGGTTTGCTTTTCTGACTCTTTCAAAGGTCTTTGGTCCATAAATTTGTTAATCAAAACTTTAACTCTGAAATCTTTACCCGGGTTTGTTCCAAGGTGTCGCGATCGCGGATTGTTACCGTGTCGTCTTCGAGGGTGTCAAAGTCGATGGTGATACATTGTGGTGTACCAATTTCATCCTGACGACGATAGCGTTTGCCAATGGATCCGGTTTCGTCATATTCAGCCCGAATTCCTTTTTGAATTAAAAGATTAAAGACTTCCTTGGCCTTTTCAGTCAATCCATTTTTCTTCATCAGTGGCAGTACCGCCATTTTTACCGGTGCAATGTGTGGCTCGAGTTTAAGGACCACTCGAGTTTCACCGTTAACTCCTGCCTTGCCGGCAGGCAGGTCTTCTTCGTAATAAGCTTCAGTCAGTAATGCTAAAACCGTACGGTCAATTCCAACAGACGCTTCGATCACATATGGAATAAACCGCTCGCCGGATTGCTGATCAAAGTATTCTAGTTTCTGACCTGATTTATTCTGATGGGCTGACAAATCAAAATCCGTACGATTATGGATGCCGTGTAATTCTTTAAAGCCGAAATCAAACTGGTACTGAATATCAGTAGCATCAGCAGCATAATGGGCGCGTTCATTTTCGGTGTGATCATGCCAACGCAAGTTGTTTTCGTTTAATCCAATAGATTGCAACCACCGCCAGGCATCTGATTTCCACTTTTCATAAGCATCTTTTTGATCGTCTTTATGAATAAAGTATTGGATCTCCATTTGCTCGAATTCCCTCTGGCGAAATATGTAATCTCGGGGCGTGATTTCATTCCGAAACGCTTTACCAATTTGAGCAATTCCAAACGGTAATTTTGGATGCAATGAATCAATAACATTTTTATAGTTAGTAAAAATTCCCTGAGCGGTTTCTGGTCGCAGATAGACCTGACTAGCGGTATCCTGATTAGCACCAAACTGGGTTGCCAGCATCATGTTAAACTGCTGTACTGAACCTAATGGATTACCATCGGGTGATTTCAGTTCAAGCTTATGTATTTCGGCGTCCATGTCCGCAACTGACATGTCATCAGTCCCCTCGACCCCATTATCTTCCAGCAAATGATCAGCCCGATAGCGTTTTTTAGTGACGGTGTCCTCGACCAGTGGATCGTGAAAACCCTCGACATGACCAGAAGCCTCCCAGGTATCAGAATTCATTAAAATTGCGGCATCAACTCCATATATATCAGGTCGCCGCTGTACAAAAGTTTGCCACCATGAATCTTTTATATTTTTCTTTAGCTCTGCTCCTCGAGGTCCATAATCATACGTGCCAGCTAAGCCGCCATAAATTTCTGACCCAGGATAAATAAAACCTCGGCGTTTACATAGTGAAATAATTTTCTCCATTTTATTTTGTTCTGACATATTAGAAATTAGTTACAATTTCAACCTTATCGGCAACTTTTTCAGTTATGAACTCGAGTTGTGCTTCGCTAAAACCTTTCATGAGCACATCTTACCACAATTAGCTTTTAAGACTCTCTTTTAAATCTTCAATAATTTTAACTTCTTCTGGATTAACTTCATTTTGCCTGGCTAGTTCCAAGGTAAAATGCATACCGGCTTGCCAACCGTATACGGCTTGTTCTAGTGTAGTATTGCCATTAATTTCAACGACTGATACCTGAATATCACGATCGGCAAGCTGTTTTGCAATTATATTGACCCGTTTAAGATTTCGAGGATGGTCATCATTTGAAGTAATAAATACCACACCCGAATTATCAGCCAGATTAAACTGATCTGATAAAACATACCCCTGCAATTCATTGTGATTAAATTCTGGCAATTTATTAGCCCATGACGGCTGTTTGGCCGATTCATTTGTTAGTATCTTCCATACATATGTGGTGGCAAAGTTTTGTGAAGATGAGTAATAAACCATTTGTTTTCCGGCAAATATTTTCGCCAACTCTTGAAAACTTTTTGTATCCGCGCATATTTGTGACAATTTTTCCCCAGTTTCTGTTGACACCGGTACCCCAGTCAGTGCAGAAAGTGCAATGTAGGAATATCCAATCGCGTATCGCGGCTGCAGTGCAGCTGGCAGTTTGACAACGGGCAACCCTTTTTCATTCGCGATTTTAATTAATTCACCGCCATTTGATGAAATGGCAACGTCTACTCCCTGTTTAATAGCGTGATTTAAACAATCCAAGACTTCTTCGGTATTGCCGGAAAATGAAGATAAAATCATCAAATCCATATCCGCAAGCCAATCATGCCAATAATCACGATGGATGCGAACATTGGGTGCCTTTGGCTGTGTTAACAACAAATTAGCTGCCAGGCCAGATCCACCTAGGCCACAAATGGCTATTTTATTAGCTGACTTGTTCAAAGCTTTTTCATTTTCGATTATTGGACTCCAGCCAAACTGTTTAGGGAATCTATTAACTTCATTCTGTAATTTGTCGTAAATTTCTTGCATACAAATATTATATCACCACGCTAAAATGTTCGTTTAATTTTAACGTATACTAATAAATAGAGACTTGACTGCGGTCAAGTTAACACCCTCCTACACTTCCCCGCCCCACCATGCATCTTCTTAAGCCAAAAGATAAGACTAAGGACAACTTCTACAAAATTTGTCCCAAATGCAAAAAGGTAAAAATGACGCTGTTCAATGTATTGAAACAGGCTCATTATTGCCCGAACTGCAAAGAATATCAAACAAAATCTTAACAATGATTTAAAAAAGTTGGAAGATCGTGATGTATTGGCGGTTTTCCTTTTCCTTTTTTATCCTCTCTTATTTTCGCAAAATTGCGCGACCAATACCGCCATCTAAGCTACCAAGTTTAAGCGGTAGAAAGATGAGCTCATACTCACCTGGCTCAACTGATGACAAATCTAGTCCTTCCAGAATTGGAATCTGCTTTTCTAGTAGAGCAGTATGGCATCGATTATCACTACCACCCTTTTGCTTGACCGATATCCAATCAAGGCCAAATAATGCTATCTCGCGTCTAGCCAACTCTTCGGCTGCATCACCATGCAGATAAATATAATCGCTTCGCCATTTTGCATAACCTAATTTTGAGTTTTTAGTTTTAAATAGTAATCGCTCACCAGATTTAGGATCAGCATTTACAACGGTTTCTTGCGAGACATATTCAGTTTCATTAGTAGCATCAATCACCCTGGCTGGACAGATAAAAGTTTCCACTGGCCACAAATCTATCCCAGCATCTGAAACTTTACTATGTCGTGGCGCATCTAGATGAGTTCCGGTATGTGAACCCAAAGTCATTTTAGTGAGCTCTGATGTTTGACTTGACGCATTATCAAATTCAATTTCAGGATTTCCAGGATACACCATCATACCTGGTTTTATCGTCAGTGAAATATCGATAATCTTTTTACCTTCTTTTTTCATGGCTTTTTTGTTATTTTAGCATTTAGAAAGTGACAGGCACACAAGGTGCACACAAGGTGACAGTCACTGCTAAATCACCTTGTTGATCATCCATCATCCGTTACACCAACGTCGTGACCGCCAAATTGATTGCGCAGCATCGATAATATTCTACCAGTATAGCTTGGATTTGACGCAGATTTCTTTCGAAATGTTAGCGAACCTTTAATTATTTCAGCTGGCTCACCTATTTGATCTGCGTATTCAACCGTCCATTGCCCTTCACCTGAATGAGCCACCGCCCCAGATACATTTTCTAGCTCTTCTCCATAGCGTTGATATCCCTGATACAACCAATCAATTAGTGATGAAGAGATTACTGATCCATTGCCATATACGTGCGCAACGCGGGTTAAATCTAGTTTAAAATCAGAATGATGCATTAAATTAAATCCTTCGGCAATTGCCTGCATCATGCCATATTCAATCCCATTATGAATCATCTTAACAAAGTGACCTGAACCGACCGGGCCAACATGACCATAACCATCGGGAACACATAAATTTATAAATAGATCCTTGATTTCATTGAAAGTATCTATATCTGCTCCAACCATCATACAAGCGCCTGTTCTAGCTCCGGTTGGACCTCCACTAACCCCTACATCAACAAATCTTAATCCTTCATTTGTTAACAATTGATGATGTTGTAGTGTCTGATTGAAATTAGTATTTCCACCATCAATTATTAGATCACCTGCAGAGAGCAGTTTAGCTAGGGCCTTAATCACCTGAGTAGTTACAATTGATGGCACCATAATCCAAATTGTTTTATTACTGCCCTCTATACTATTTATCATCGCAGTATAACTGTCATAGGCCGTGGTATTAGCAATATTTATTACTCTCGCGCGAGCGGCTGGATCAGGGTCATAGGCTGATACAACATAACCTCTTTCACACAACCTCTCGACCATGTTAGATCCCATTTTGCCCAATCCAACATAACCAAGATGAAGCTTATCAACTGGTTTTTTCATATCTCTACTCTAACAAACTATTGTCCGAATATTTTTCTAGCGGTTGTTTTAGTAATAGTTCGTGCACCATATCAGCAATCTGCCATTGCGCCTCGACTTCGTCAGTGGATACAAACCATTGTTTTTCACCCTGTATCGCTGATAGGAAAACCCGCTCGTAAGCGTCAGTGGTTGGCTGAGAATACGAGAATTTGAATTCATGTTTGATCATACTACTACCATGAGAATCATCCTGACCATACAGCTCTATCACCGCCTGTTCGGTTGGTTTCGAATAAAAATCAAGCCTTGTTTCATTCTCTCTATCAGGTCCAGCTCGCAAAATATAACTCAGCCTAACTTCGTCAATACCAATTGATTTACCAGATTGCAGATGAACAGGTACTCCTTGCCAATTTGAATGATTTGATTGCAGTTTGATTGAAAAGTAAGTTTCAGTATCTGTTTTATCGGCCACACCATCAGTATATGAATAAGACTGATACTGTCCCCGCACCCAAGATTCAACCTCTATTGGTACAAGGGTGTTTAAAATAGTGGCCCGAGACTGGTTTATATGATCCTTATCTAAATCACAGGTTATGCCAGCTGCCAATAGCTGCAACATATGATTCTGACCAACATCCCGCCACGCTCCTACAGCATCGTAAAATGACCCACGGTCGGATGCGTCGTTAGTCTCGAAAAAAACCACCTCAATTCGCTTGACTATTTTATTGCTCAGACCAGCACTAAACCAGGGGTTTAGACTTCTGAGGGTATATAAATTTTGCAGCATCGACTTGCCTAGATAATGGTCAATTCGATAAATCTCATCGGATTTATATCGGGAACAGAATTCGTGATCAAGTGTTTTAGCAGATTGCAGATTAGTCCCAAATGGCTTCTCGATCATAATTCTAATTTGGTGTTTTTGATCGCGACATTTTTTTAACAAACCAAATCGATCAATACCAATTGCAACATCATTAAAATATTTAGGTGCTACCGCTAGTACAAATATAATCGTATGAGACTTATGACCCTGCAGTTCAGTAGCGATATCATTATAGATTTGATTTTTGTCTAAATCACCCCGCAAGTAACATGCGGATTGATACCAATCATCCGAGCTAGCTTGGTCTAGCAATTGTCTAAATTCAGCTTGACTGCGATCGCTATAAGCTACTCCGATCACATTAGGTTTGGCAATTTTATTTTTATTGACCAAACTCTCCCAGGCTGTCCATAACTTTTTTTTAGCCAAGTCACCAGTTGCGCCAAACATTACAATTGTTACCTCATTCATAGTATTACTATAACATATGAAATATATCTCATACTTTAATTAATATTATTCCCAGCTACCCAACCGGTTGTCCAAATTAACTGCAGCGAGTAGCCACCAGACGGTCGATTTACATGCAGAACATCACCAATGGCATATAGCCCGGGAATAATTTTAGACTGCATTGTTTTGGTATCAATCTCGCGCAGGTCTACCCCACCATCAGCAATTACCGCCCAGTCATCACCCATATTGCCAATTATTTCTAAACGCAAACCCTTCAAGTCATCAACTATAGTTCTACGCTGATCTCTGGTAAAACTATTAATTACCTGTTTGTGCCAAGTATTTGGATATTTAGTTAGGAATAAATCTGACATACCAGTTGGCACTAATTCCTTTACGACATTACGAAACAATTTATTTTGATTATGCTGAAAAGTATTTAGAATTTGTTGATCTAAATCTGGCAATTCTGTATCCGGATACATGTCAATAGTGGCAAAAACTGGGCCTTTTTGTAACATCTGCGATACTTGGTATGAAGAGTTTAAAATCAGTGGGCCTGATAGTCCAAAATGGGTGAATAAGACTTTGCCAGTCTGGGAAAATTCTACCCGATCATTTTGCCAAAACCGAATTTTCATAAATGATAATGAATTTCCAGAAACTGCGGCCGTTAACTCGTCTTGTCGAACACGCAATGGTACTAGGTTTGGATTCGGTTCTTTGACTGAGTGACCTAAACTGTCTAGCAAATCAAAACCGTCACCAGTTGATCCGGTTTCAGGATGTGATGTACCACCTGCAGCAATAACTACGTTTGCTGACTTGAAATTAGCATCTTTAGTTTTTATTTCAAAGTAATCATTGTTTTTTGTAATATTGATAACTGAATGCTTAAGCTTGGTTTCTACCCGACCAGTTTCATTAACATAGCGCCTCATGGCAGCAGTAACGTCTGGCGCGCATTCACTGGCTGGAAAACATCTGCCACGCGCTTGCTGCACTATCTCTATTCCGTATTTATTAAAATGATCAATAGTGTCCTGAACCGAATGTTGTGCAAAAGCTGAATGTAAAAACTTGGCCTTATTGCCATAAACCATAGCTAATTGCCTATTATCGAATGTAGCGTTTGTAATATTACAGCGACCCCCACCCGTGATATCCAGCTTTTTACCTAGGCGATCATTTTTCTCTAGCAATAGTACGCTCAAACCTCGCTCGGCCGCACGGCCAGCACACATCATTCCAGCAGGACCGCCGCCAATTACACATACATCTTTCATGATTTAGATTATACTGTGATTGTTAATATGAATCCAAAGTTAGCGCTGTTAATTCTATTATTAAGCGGAATTGGTATCGGAATGTTTGTTTGGTTTGATTCTGAAACTGCACCCAACAATCTGCCCTCGGGGCCAATAATTGCAATCGGAGATTCAATTGCGGCTGGAGTTGGTGACAGTCAAAATATGGGTATAGGCGTGCGGCTGGCGAATAAACTAGATCGCGAGTCGGTTAATTATGGCGTAGCTGGTGAAACTACCACTGATCTAGTTCGTCGTTTAACCAATTTAAATATTGCTGGAGATTCTATAGTTGTGCTGTCAATTGGGGGAAATGACATAATTCAGCAAGTTAATCCCGGGGTTACTCAAAATAATCTAGAAAATATAATCGAGGTTTTAGCTACCCCTGAAAGATTAGTAATCCTACTAGACAATCGACCCCCTTTTATAGCCGGCAATTACAGGCGTGTATTTGAACAAATAGCTGATTCTAATAATCAGGTTTATCTGATCCCTAATGCTTTGAAAGAAATCTTGGGCAATCCAGAATTAAGCGCTGATCCAATTCATCCTAATGCCGAAGGTTATGATTTAATTACCCAGCGAATAATAGCGGTACTAGAGCAGAATTTTGCCTTATAGATCAAGTAAATCTTCAATCTGCGCCAACGCAATATTAGTGCTGAAACTACCCAGAACGCCGGGTCCAACCTGATATTCATCCAGATAAATAATTAGATTCTCGTTATCGATTGAGAATGATATTTCATCCAGACCTAAATTTTGTAACGCCTGAGGTGAAAGAACTTGTGAACCAAGCTGGCCGTCAAAACTTTTGGATTCAAGCGCAGCAACTACGGCAGATTTGACTCGTGCCCGATTTTCAATAGGTACTATTTCTGCCAAATTATCAACTAGATCGTTATTATTAGCTGTGATGACCCGATAATATGAAACCCCATTAGCTCCGCCAGTATATTGATAGATCAGGTATACGACTGATTCGTAGGCCAAATTTTGATTAAAAACGCGATCACTAGTGACGTCCATCACATATGGTTGACGCAAATAATTCGGCAACTCCCCACCTTCGGCCAGTATCATTTCGCGGTCCATTATTGCCTGTTGCTGCAGGTCCTGCACTAGTTGATCTAGCTGAAATCTGGCTTCATCTACTATGAAACTATCCCCAATTGGAACCTCGGTATTAATGTTATATGCATTGGATTCAAATTCTTGCTTTTCAAAAACAATGTCATTTTTAGTATCTAAGTCCTCGGGCACAGCATCCGAATCAATCAGTGGAGCCGGAACGCTATCAACAGCTTCTTGAACTTGATTATCAAAATTGCTAATCAGAATCAATGACACAACCGTTACAATCAATAAAATCACTAGTCCAATGGCCGTTCGTTTAGAAATATTGTGTGGATAAGTGATATTTGCGTGAGCATAATCGCTATCTTGTGGATGAGAGTTTTTTTCAACCATTTGGTTAATTATAGCAAGGTTTTATTGATCTCGACGTTAATGTAGCTTAAAGACTCTAACATCATCGACTGTAGCTGCCTAGATTATTTTAAATGTTTACAACTCTTGCCAAATACCATCATCTTCTTGACCAATGGCCCAGGCGCTAAACCCACGCAAATTATATTCTTTGATTAAATTCAGCTTGGCTGCGAATCCTTGTGGACCATCACACCAGGTTAAATAAAGGTTGCCAGAATTAACCCGATATAGACTCCATTCTGATTCTAGGACTTCGCTGTAGCCTCTAATACCACCCAATGATTCATCGAAGTCTTCGTCAGTTAGGGGGTGTGATATTGCCCCTCTTTTGCGATAACCATCATTAACGTACCACTTCCAACAATACAACGGAATTCCAAGCGATAATTTATCAGCTGGGGCTTTGGTTAGAGCGTGCTGAATAGTTTGGCGAGTATAGTTAACCGAAGCCGCCGGACCCATTGATCGCGGATCGTCGTATGCCATTAACACTACGTGATCAACGACATCAGCAATTGCCTCCAAATCATAGGCAACACTCCAGTCAGGATCATCAACCCCTTCGCGATATTCTGACTGACGCGGTACGACCGCAACACTCAGCTCTAGATCAGCCCGATCAAATTCCCCAGCCGCGTATTCGACAAATTCGGTATAGAGATCCTTCTCGATTGGAGTAATATTCTCAAAATCGAATTGCCAGCCAGCATACCCTTGATCTTGCGCCTCTTTTATGAGACTTTTTACCAATATCTTTTGAATAGTTTCGATGTATAAAATTGCCGACATTAAAACTCGATCAAAGTTTTGTTGATGAATTAAAGGGATAATGTCTATATTTTGATCGTTTGCGACTTGCTCGGCCCCGCCGTCATCAACGCGCTGTAATTGAAACCCTCTTGTGAATATATATGATTGGGGTAGTAAAGTATCAATTTCATCAGCCTGTTTATTAATACTATCAACTGCCCCGCTTTCAGAGTACGAGTAGAAATTTTGCTCGAAAGCAAGTGCGGTTGTCGAACTAAACAATAGACCAACTAATAAAATTGTAGATATAGCTTTATTCATATATTTAGTTGACGATTTAATTTGATAAGTATGACTATAGACAAAAATTATGCTCGGACTTTATTGCTCGTCAATACTCTCAAGGTATAACTTATCTTTAAAACCACCACGTTCTTTCCGCTTTCTGGTTTGCGCTCTAGTTAGGTCTCCTGAATCAATTTTATAAACCTCTCTAATAGCATCAATTACCTCCATCACATCAGCTAACTCTACAATTCGCTCTAATTCATCAGTTGCTTCTTTAACTTCCGTAGCTTCTTCTACTAATTTGTTTAGAAGTTCGTCCTTAAATTCTTTGTCAGTAAGCACTTTACTTTTGTAGGTATGACCATTTCTTTCAATGAATGTTAGGACCTTGTCTCTAATTAGCTTATTGAAAACTTTCATACATTTAATTGTACGCTTAATAAGAATTTCTGCAATATCACCACTAAGCCTTATCCGATTTTTTGCGTAATGAATTACGTTTAGATTCTGATAGTTCTTGTTTACGCAGCCGAACATCATCAGGGGTTACTTCAAGATATTCATCATCGCCAATTATTTCCAGGCCGCGCTCGATCGTCATTTGCAAATGTGGGGTCAACACAATATTTTCATCAGTCCCCTGGGTTCGCATATTAGTTAATTGTTTTCCTTTGGTGGGGTTTGCTACCATCTCGATTCCTTTGGCAGTATTACCGATCACCATCCCCTCGTAAACTTCGGTATTGGCACCAATATAGAGCTGACCGCGGTTTTGCAGATTATATAAGGCAAATCCCAGAGCTTTACCTGTCGCCATCGATACCATCGATCCGACTTCACGTTTTTGAATATCGCCATAATAAGGCTTGAATCCGATCACGTTTGATGCCAGTATTCCCTCGCCTCGAGTATCTATCACAAATTCGCCTCGATAACCCAACAACCCCCTGGTTGGTCCCTCGAAAATCATTCTGGTTTGATTAGCCTCTGTTTTCATGTCTTGCATTACAAACCCGCGAACTCCTAGCTTCTCGATCACCGAACCTTGATAATCAGTCGGAATATCGATAGTCAGTTCTTCATATGGTTCCATCAGAACCCCGTCAACTTCTTTTTCAATAACTTGAGGTTGGGATACCTGGAGTTCGAAACCCTCTCGCCTCATATTCTCTAATAATACTGCAATATGCAATTCACCCCGACCGGACACTTGGTATGAATCACCGTCGCCTGGCTCTACCTGCAGACCAACATTTAGTTTGAGTTCACGGTCCAGACGTTCTTTGATTTGTCTAGTGGTGACGTATTTTCCTGCTTGTCCGGCAAATGGCGAATTATTAACCAGAAAATTTAAAGTAATAGTCGGTTCGTCAATCGAGATACTAGGTAGTAATTCGGCGGTTTCGCTATTGGATATTGTGGCACCAATTTTGGCCCCTTCAAATCCAGCTATCATCACAATGTCACCGGCATATGCTTCGGAAACTTCACTGCGTTCCAGTCCTTGAAAAGTGAATAATTTAGTCACTTTCGCTTTGGTTTTATTTTCTCCATCCAGCAGCCAATATTCTTGTCCATCAACAATCTTGCCCTCGTAAATTCTAGCAATTCCTAATTGGCCAATAAATTTATCATAACCTAGGTTGAATACCTGCGCGCGCAGATCCTCGCCCTCGACATAACTATGTGCTACCGGGACCTGCTGCAGTATCGTATCCAATAGCGGATCCAGGTTGTTGCTATCATCACCTAATTTTTTCATGGCAATACCATCTTTGCCGATAGCATATACAACCGGAAAATCTGCTTGGTCATCGCTGGCGCCTAAATCATAAAATAACTCCAACACGTCTTCTTCGCATTTGTCAGGATCAGCGGCCGGTTTATCAATTTTGTTGATAACTACAATTGGCTGCAGACCAAGTTCTAGGGATTTTTTCAACACAAATCTGGTTTGCGGCATCGGCCCTTCGGCGGCATCAACTACCAGCAGCACCGAATCAATCGATCGCAATACCCGCTCGACCTCGGAACTGAAATCGGCGTGACCCGGAGTGTCCACAATATTGATCTTGGTGTCGTTATAGAATACCGACGTGTTTTTGGCGTAAATTGTGATTCCACGCTCTTGCTCTAGATCGTTAGAGTCCATACTGACACCAGCTTCTACCATGTCAGTTTGGCGCATCAGCGCATCAGTTAAAGTGGTTTTACCGTGATCTACGTGCGCAATAATTGCAATATTTCTAATGTTCATACTTTATACAAATTAAGATAGTTATTAAGATTTATTATTGCTTGAGCACGTTACGAAAGGGTCTGGGAAAACTGTAGTTTTCCTTGCCAGGAGAGCAGCGTTTTAACTGTGTTAAATAAGCGTTGAGAACCGTCGGTTCTCAAGTAGGCGAAGCCGACAACGTGCACAATAATTGCAATATTTCGAATATCCATAAAGCATCGATAATAGCGCAGATTGCTATAAATTGCAGAGTTTTTATTTAGGATCTAATTAATAAGTTTAAGCTTTTGTGTTTTGTTCATTTTTTTAATTTCACACTCGCGCTTCATTGCCAGTGACTTGGTTTGCAGTTTTTCATAGTATGCCAGTTCTTTAAAACCCTTGGATCTAACGTATTTGGCTGATTTAGGATCAGAATTTTTATGCTCGTTAATCCGACGATCGAGATCAGTGGTGTAGCCGGTATAGATTGAATTATCCTGACACACAATGCAGTAAACGAAAAACATTTATTTCAAATTATAGCGCAGGCTTGCTGCTCTAGAAAATATAAATTTCATTTGCTACATTAATGGCGTAACCAGCCTATACTTGCCTGCCTCAGGCAGGGCTCCCTCACGCCCCCGTTGGCTATGAGGGGGTAGCAGCTGGTACCAAAATAAACCGCCTATAGCTCAGCTGGTAGAGCATCGGACTCTTAATCCGCAGGTCGTAGGTTCGAGTCCTACTGGGCGGACTTTTTATAAATAACCTCATGATTTGCATGGGGTTTATTTGTAAAATATGCTTTAGGACGAGAAGCAAGGTGCTGGGAGTGATAGCGAGCAGTGAGTCCTACTGGGTGGACAAATTCTAATAAAATAGTTAAAGTACTTGACACCAATATAAATTGTAGTATTTTACTAAAGCCTTGGCGTTATGCCATGAGCGTTCCTTCCACCAACCTACAGGTATCCGTTATGGAAACCACTAACTGGCAAGATGTTCAGCTTGCCATCACCGAAGGCCCTAGCCGTGAATCCCTCTGGCTTGCTCTAGCCCATGCCAACGAGCTTAGCGATCCCCACATTGAGTTCACACTCAAAGAGGCTGGTCCAGTCTACGGCACTCTGGTCGAGAAGAAGAGAAAGTTCATCCTCAACAGTCTCACCCGTGAAGATGGCTCTGGTCACAACTGGCTCATCGAGCTGGTACTTGTGAACCCTGAAGAGGACGAACCCACTCAGTGGTCCGGCTACTACGACAGTCGTAGGCGGCAGGGATTTCTGACTCTTCCAAGCAATATGTAGGTCGGCACAGCTCCGCCCATCTCGCAGTCTCTCTGACCGCGTGTTGGAGGGGCTGCTTTTTTATTTTTAAGTTAGATCGGTTAAGTTATCAAATTTTGTTAGTATTAAGTCTATGTACAAGATTCTTCCCTACTATGGTTTTGGTAATAATGATCGGGTGATTTTTCGTGGGCGGGTGGTCGTTGATAATGGTTATGAAAAATATCGAAATAAAAGTGGCTTGGTGCCCGAATTAATTGGCTTTTGGAAGCGATTCAGCGTTAAACCAGCTTCCGACATAGCGGTCGAGATCAGTTTTGAATCCAAAACTCAAACGGTTAAAACAGATGAATATGGTACTTTTAAAGTAGTATTTGATCCAGGCGACATTCAGGATGACAAATGGTTGGTGGCCCAGGCGTCTATTTATTTGGATAATGATCAGGTAATAATTGCCAACCTGAATTCAATTAATGATGTATCTGGAAATGAATTTGGGATTATTTCTGATATTGATGACACAATTCTAATTTCTAATGCGACTAAAAAACTACGGTTGATCTATTTAACGGTATTTAAAAAACCCAGTGAGCGCCATGCGTTTGATGGTGTTGCCGAACTATATAGTGCCCTAGTTCAGGGTCCGAATAATAATGCCAGTAACCCGATTTTTTACGTGTCATCCAGTCACTGGAATTTATTTGATTTATTAACCGAATTTATGGAAGTAAATAAATTACCAAAAGGACCATTATTATTAAAAAAGGTTCGTGGTATCAGGTATACAATTACCTCGGCTGGTAATCATGATCACAAGAAATTAAAAATTCTCGAGGTGTTGGAAACTTATCCCAAACTGCAATTTGTTTTAATAGGTGATTCCGGTCAGCGCGATGCCGCCATTTACGCATCAATCGCCAAATCGCATCCTAATCAAATTCGGGCAATCTTGCTGCGAGACGTGACTGATTATGAAGACGAAATTGTAACTAGCTCGATCCAGGTGACACCGGATCATATCCCCTTCCGCATATTCAAAACCCAAACCCAGGCTATTAACATTGCGGCAGAACTGGGATTAATACATCAATAACTTTGATAAAATACATTCATGTCAATAGTTCAAGAATTTAAAGATTTTGCGGTTAAAGGTAACGCCGTTGATTTAGCAGTAGGAGTAGTTGTCGGTGCAGCGTTTGGCGCCATAACTAATTCACTAGTAGATGACATCATTAATCCACCGCTGGGATTTATTTTAGGTGGAATTGATTTTGATAATATGGGCGTGACGCTGCGTGAAGCAACCGAAACCACTGAAGCGGTAGTAATTAATTACGGCGCTTTTATTTCATCACTAATTAACTTTCTGGTAATTGCTTTTGTGCTATTTCTAGTAGTAAAGACCATGAATCATTTGCGCCGACAAATGGAGCAAGACAAAGAAGACGAAGACAAAACTAAACCCGCGCCCCCAACTGATATTAAACTGCTAACAGAAATCAGAGATTTACTTAAAATGAATTCTTAGTTCATGATGTTAAATGATCTTTTATCAGACTGTACAGTTTGCTATAATTAAATTCTAATCGTTAAGCTCTTTAATATGAAAATTTCAACTGATTTTAAATCCTTTAATGCTGCAACCATGATTCTGGTTACCTCGCGCCAAGACGCTATTGCTTATATCGCCGAAGATCGCGAATTAATCAAGGTGTTTGAATTACATACTAAAAAACCGGAATATACTGATGACGAAGGTCATTTCGAACGTTCTGGCAATGGTCGAACGTATGGCCAAGGATCAACCGAGAAAGAAATCGACGACATTGCTTATGAGGAATTCACCGCCGAGCTATGTAATAAGGTAAATGACCACGATCAGGATTTCGACAAGTTAATTTTATTTGCCCCAGATCAATATAAAAACTCGACCAAAGATTGTTTTGCAACCCAGGTACAAAATAAAATAATAGCCATCCATAGCGGCAACATCGTTCACGAGCATCCCACCGACATTCTGGCCAGATTGAATGAATAATAAAATACATCGAATCTTAACCCGACCCAGCACTTATCTTTTGACACTGTTAGTGGTTGGAGTTAATTTAGTACAACTACCTTTTGGACCAAATAGCTGGTATCAAAATTTAATGCAGCCACCATTGTCTCCTCCTGATTGGGTATTTGGGTTGGTTTGGCCCATTCTATATTTATTAATTGCGATTAGTTTGACCTGGTGGTGGCAAACCCGTGATTTTCGTAATGATAAGATTAATAAAAAAATTGGTTGGTTATTTGTAATTAACTTATTAGCTAATACCTTGTATTCCCCGTTAACTTTTGGTTTAGAAAATCTCTGGCTGGGTTTAGTTAGCACAACTACAGTAGCTATAACTTCAGCCTTATTAATTCATAATTTATCTAAGGATGGGATAAAAGACGGTAAAAAATTAACCCCTCAATTTATTCAATCTCGCCTGCTGGGTCCTTATCATCTTTGGGCATTGTTTGCGACTTACCTATCTTTTGGCTATTTGATTCTAAATTAAATTTTACCTGCTGCAAGTTTTTCTAGAGTTGTGACGTCATCAACTGAAAAATTACCAATCGAGATGCGACGTAAATTCCACATCATTGCCGGAGAATTTAACATATCACCCAAGTGTTCTGCCAACGACCGAATGTAAACCCCGCTAGCTACTCTAATTTCTAGCTCGACCAGTCTTCCAAATTCATGTTCAACTATATCTAGAAGTCGGACTTCTAAAACTTTCATCGCTCGAGTTGGGATACGTGGTGGCTGTTTATTGTTTCGAGCGTACCAATACAATGGCCGACCATTCACCTTGACTGCACTGTAGAGCGGGACTGGCAATTCATGCTCGCCCTGCAATTTTGCAACCGCTTGGTTTATCTGTTTTTGATTGGGTAGTTTGTTGTCGGTTGTAAGTTGTCTGGTCACCTTCCCTTCCCGGTCAGCGGTATCGGTTTGTCGACCCAGCAAAAACTCAGCCTTATAGGTTTTATCCAACCCAGTTAATTCATGCAATTTTTTGGTATCACGCCCAGTGGCGACAATCATTAACCCAGTTGCCAACGGATCCAGCGTTCCCGCATGCCCTGACTTCTGCCCCGTCAAATTACGCACCTTTTTCACCAAATCGAATGACGTCCAACCTTTGGGCTTATTCAATAAATAAATCATGTAAAAAGTTTAACAAAAACGATGTAATAAAATAAAGCCCCACCTCAAAGAGTATGGGGCCCGCTGAATGCGGTAGTGAAAAGAACGTGTGGAAGCTTATTCGGTGAAGACACCAACAACCACTTCTTGCTTCTTCGAGAAAGGTTCCCAGATGATGAATGACTTGAGTTCGTCATCACCGCCCTCAAAACCCGACCAGCCGTCGTACGTACCTACGCCGATGCAGGCGCCGTCAGCGTTGAAGCCTTCAGCTTCACCTCCCTTCCAGCTTCGCATGAAAGAGAGAGTCTTCATTGAGCTTTCGATGTCGGAGCGACTGATGCCATAATACTCGACATCTTCCATTCCACGAAGTCGACCTGTCATGTGCGGAAGCAGCTCAGAGATTTCCCCTACAGAGGTTTTTTCACCCTGAGGAAACTTACGCGACAGGTATGCAGCTTTTTTCCGGAGAGACATCGAGAGGAATTCGTCCTCCTTGGGGATTTGCCTGAAAGCTCGAGTGGTGACTTCAACACGGTTCGGACCGCGGCTGTCATGGTGTGTATTGCTAAAAACGAACTTGATCTCATCATCGATCACAAGCTCAACGTGATTCCAGTGATTACTGTTGCTTTTAATAATCTCCATGTAGTCTTGGAGAGCGTTCACCCCAAAAACAACAGGTGTGCCATTGTCAGTGGTGAGAACGAAACCGTGTGGGCCTTCGAAGTCAGAAACTTCGAAATGAAGTGTTGTAGCCATGGGTATGGGGGTGGTGTGAAAGAGGTCTGATTAGTATAATACTACCTTATACCAATTTGTCAATATGTTTCGGTAATCTCTAAACACATATGGCGGTTTTTAGTAACGTTAATTAATGACCGTAAT
>CAZHOI010000004.1:0-57179 GCA_964534365.1 uncultured Candidatus Saccharibacteria bacterium
AGATCCTAGGGTACAAGTCAGCGTATGAAATCATGAGAGAAAATCAGTTATTATTTAAACAGAAGTGTCCTAATTGAGGGTGGAATTCAGGACACTAAATCTTAACATATATTACCTTAATTATTGTCTTTGTCAATACCATTAACTTATTGCGTTTAGTTTACTAGAATAGTTTGTCTGACTATAATCACAATCTATGGAAACAATATATATTGCGGGGCATAAATCACCTGATTTGGATAGTGTTATGGGTTCAATTTCATACGCTTATTTAAAATCCCAAGTTGATACCAAACATAAATTTCAACCAGTCATTACTGGTGAGCTTAATCTAGAAACCAAATATATATTGGATAAATATGATCTAGCACCACCAGATCAAATGGATTCTTTATCTGGTAAATCAGTTATATTGGTGGATCATAATGAAGCGTATCAAGCGATTGACGGCTTAGCCGAGGCTGAAATTTTGGAAATAATTGATCATCATAAAATGAGCTTTGATTATCATGCTCCGATTAAAATTATTGTCGAGCCAATTGGCTCATCCTGTAGTGTAATTTTCAAAATGTTCAAGGCCGAGCAAGTAGACATCCCACAAAATATTGCCGCTGGTATGTTGGCAGCGGTTCTAACTGACACTGTTATTACGAAATCCCCTACTACTACGAGGCAAGACCGCGAGATCATCCCGCAACTATCAGATATCGCCGGAATTGATGACTGGCATGAATACGGAATGGAAATATTTAAAGTTAGATCATCAGTGTCAGATAAAACTGATGAAGAGATTATCGTTTCTGACTATAAAGACTTTGAAATTGGAGGTAGTAAATTTGGCATCGGTCAAGTAGAAACAGTAGACATCACCGAATTTGATGATCGTAAACAGGATTTACTCGACGCCTTGCAATCTAAAAGGAGTCATGAAAATTATCATACAATTATATTATTTATAACTGACATTTTGGCGGAAGAATCTACATTCTTGATTGCTTCCACCGACGAGGACAAAGTGGCCAGGGCTTTTGGGACCACTTGTAAAGACCATCAATTTATCGCGCCGGTAATGTCGCGGAAAAAACAGGTGGTGCCTAGTTTGATGAAAGAGTTTAAGGAGACTAAATAACAGATTTTTACATCAGTTGGAGAAAAGACCTCTAGAGCGAGTGGTATAATGACCTACGTAATAATTTTTGAACTTTAAATATGTCATATCACTCCTACAATCCCTCGTTTATTGGCCTGTTACTAATATTGGCACTGATTGCGCCGGGACTATTATTAGCCCAGGTTGATACTTCAGCCGAACTAGAAGCTGATTTGGAAACCAGTGTTGAAACACGAGATGCAGATCAATTGCAAAATAGACAGAATAACTTGATTCAATTACGTTCTGATCGCAACTCATCTATCGAGGCCAGAAGTGAAGCCAGGACCGAAACCAGACTACAGCGCCAAAATAATATTCAAAACAATCTCGGCGATCGTCAGGCGCAACAGGACGCCAGGCAATTGAACCGCCAAGATCTGAGTCAACAGCGCCAACAAAATCGCCAAAATGGAGCCGAAGCCAGACGCGAGCGTCGCGCAGAACGATTGGCCGAGCGTCGCGTCGCACGTGAAGAACGTCAAGCCACGATCAGGCAAGATTTGATCACTCGATTAAATCTAACCCAACAACAACGCGCCGAAAATCGTGCCCAATTTAATGCTGACCAAATACAGAGGGTCGAAAACTCCGCAGCGCAACTAGCCTCTGCTTATCTAGCTAAACTAGAACGCGCCGAGAATATTTTCGCTCAACTACAAACCCGCCTGGAAGTGCAAGCTGATCAAGGTCAAGACATCGAATCGACTACCCTGTTATTAAACCAAGCCCAAGAATTGTTGACAAGTGCAGAAAATAGCGCGGCAACCGCCACCGTGAATGCCGAATTAATGTTGGAGGCGGATCAAACTGCCCTGGTCTGGGTAGAAGCACAAGAACAATTCTCTGAAGCCAAAGCAACATTGCAGCAATTGAAACCTATTTATCGCGAGGCTCTGGCAGAATTAAAACGTAATGAAGTAAGTATCAATGCAGAAGTCAGCGGCGAAGTTAATAATCAAATCAATTAATTTATATGAACCCGAGTAAATCTCATGACAGCAATAGCAGCGCTGCCGTAATTGGTGGCCTGGCTTTTATCGTCATTTTAGTTTTAATAGCCCTATATTTCTGGGGAGCGCGAGTGAGCTTGGAGAATCAAGCGACCAGAGTTAATATTGATGGTCCTTCAATTCAGAGCACCAGTCCAGGTGACACCACAGCTGATATCGAAGCACAGCTGGACCTATTCTCCCCCGATGAATTACCCACCAGTGATCCCAAAATCGAATCAGTGGTTGAAGCCGACTAAGCTCGGTCAAACACCGCCGAAATCTAAAAAGGCGGTTTTTATTGCGCCAAACTGATTGCTGCAGTAGCATAACTAAATATTTATGACAGAAAATAAAACCGGCCTGAAAGACATTAGCAGCTCGACCAGCGAAGATACTAATGATGCCACAATTACCATTTCGGCCAAGGCTCCCTATCGATTCCTGGCTCAACACTATGGTCAATCATTTAATAACTTGATTAAAAACCTCAAGCTGGATGGGTTTAGAAAGGGTAAGATTCCTCCTGAAGTTGCCAAATCGAAAATTCCCGAAATCTTAGTGTTGGAAAAGGCTGCTCAAACTGTGATTAGCGATTTATACCTGCCTCTGTTACAAAAACACCAGGTTGATGGTCTGGGTGAGCCTCAAATCCAAATAACTAAACTAGCCAAAGACAATCCATTAGAGTTCACTATTACCTTGGCAAAGATTCCCCAGGTTGATTTAAAAGAATACCAGCGCATTCGTGACCAGATTGATGATACCACTATTAATCCGGATGTAACTAAACAAGAGCTAGATCAGGCGATTGAAGGCTTGCGTCACCAGTGGGCGCAACAAGAAAAATATCAAAAATTAATGGCTGAAGATCCAGAACAAGCGGGTAAAACCGACCCTCGTCAGATTAAAGTAGACGACCAGGATCTACCCCAGGTTGACGACAAATTTGTAAAAGGATTAGGAGATTATAAATCAACCGCTGATTTTCGTGATAAATTTCGTGAAAACATTAAATTAAACAAAGCCAAACAAGAACTAGATCGCCGTCGATCAGAAGCGTTATCTAAAATAATTGATCAAGCAGAATACACAGTACCCGAACTGGTATATGAGGCCGAACTGGACCGTATGTTTGAATTACGCCAGGCTGAAATCAAACAAGCGGGATTGAAATTTGGCGATTATCTAAAGGCGGTAAATAAAAGCTCTGCCGAATTACGCGCAGATATGAAGGTCGAAGCTAAAAATCGCGTTCATTCCCAAATGGTTATTGCTAAAATTGCTAAACTAGAGGACTTGAAACCGGATAATGATTTGGTAGATCAGGAGGTCGAGCACTTGGCAAAGCTATATCCGGATGCCCCACAGCCTAATTTAGTAGCCTATGTTCAATCACAATTAACCTCGGGTGAAGTTTTAAAATGGTTGGTAGCGCCCACTGACGATAAAAATGATACCAAAAAGTAAGCTCCGCACATGTTAAAATAAATGTATGGAAGATAAAAAGTATGATGAATTAATGCAGGCGGTAGCAACTGGTTTCAATCGAATGGAAGACAACATGGATTCAAGTTTTGAGAGACTGGAAAACAAGGTCGATGGGCTGCAAAATCAGCTTGATAATGAGGCTGTGCGAAACACTGACAAGCTAGCTGACATGGAAACTCGGGTAGTTGATTTAGAACAAACCGTTTTTGAATAAGTTTTAGAACATGCATCAAATGCTACGATTTGCGTTTGAACTATCATGGCAGGCGCTTGATTAATCGCTTTCTGAATATACTTCATACTCAATTCTCTATACGCTATACTATCCACATATGTTAATCCCAACTGTTATCGAAAAATCTACCTATGGCGAGAGGGCGTATGATATTTATTCGCGATTACTAGAAGAAAGAATTGTATTTATTGGTGGTCCGGTCAATGATCAGATGGCCAATACTGTTGTAGCCCAGCTATTGTTTCTGGCCAGTAAAGACTCTAAAAAAGACATCAATGTATACATTAACTCCCCAGGTGGATCAGTAACTGCCGGGATGGCAATGCTGGATACCATGAATTATGTAGCGCCTGATATTGTAACAACTTGCGTTGGTATGGCTGCATCAATGGGGGCAATACTGCTATCAGCTGGTAAAAAAGGTAAACGATATGCCCTGCCTAATTCGGAAATCATGATCCATCAACCATTGGGTGGCGCCCAGGGTCAGGCTACCGATATTGAAATCACTGCTAAGCAAATCCTTAAGATTAAAGATAAACTGAACCGAATCCTGGCAGATAATACGGGACAAGATTTAGAGAAAATTGAATCGGACGTTGATCGCGATTATTATATGGGGGCTAGTGAAGCTAAAGAGTACGGGGTAATTGATGAAATTTTATACAGCAAAAACCCACTTGATGATCGTCTAAAATCTGATTCTGATCAAAACGAAAATATTAAGTAGTCGAAAACTAAGCCTAAAAAGCGTACTATAGAATTAATGATTTCTGCTAGTAGCGCTTTTTTACTGTTAATTTTAGTCGGCCTATTAGGGCTGGCATTGGGCTATCTATTGCGGTTTTTACAAATGACAGTTGCCAAAGCACAATTGGAAGTAAATGTTAAAAAGAACCTCTTAAAAGCCCGGGAACAGGCAGCTGACATCATCGCCAAAGCCAACACCCAAACCCTTGACCTTAGAACGGAGCTGGAGGCCAAACGCCAGCAATTACGCCATGACAAACTGGCCCTTGATGAAAATAAGGCTGAGTTGCAAGAACAAGTCAAAAAAAACGCCAGTCGTAAAACCGAACTTGATGATTTAGTCTCTAATTATAAAAAGTCTTTGAACGATATCGCGAACAGTAACCCTAATCTAGACCTATCGGATCTGCGGCAGCAAATGACTGACCTGGTTGATTTGCAACTGGAAAGCCATTATCAAACAAAAAAAAGTGCCCTGGAAATAAGTCTCGACGATGATTTAAACAATATAATTCAGCAAGTACTTCCCCAAGTTGCTAGAAGAACGGTGCGAAATAATACCAGCGTTACGATCAACGTGTCGGGTAGCGAGATTGGCAAAATCATTGGCAAAGATGGTGTCAATATAAAATCCTTTGAACGCTATGCTGGGGTGGATTTGGTGATTGATGATGTTGCAAACACTGTTACCGTTTCCAGCCTTAGCCCTAAACGAAGGCTGATTGCCAAACAAGCCTTAATTGAATTGTTGGAAGACGGTCGAATTAACCGCGACCAAATTTACCATTCAGTTCGTGAAGTTGAGGATCGTTTACTGGCCGAGGCCACTAAATTAGTCAATCGAGGGTTGCGCGACCTCAATCTAGATACCAATCCGATAATTACGAAAAATCCTGAAATTAAATCGCACTTGGTTAATTTATATTTTCGACATTCATATGGTCAAAATCAACTAGAACACTCACTTGAGGTAGCAGACATTGCAGGACGTATTGCTGCCGAGATTTTGCCAGATCAAGTTGCTGGGGCTAAATTGGTTGGATTGCTTCATGATTTGGGCAAAGCTTCAATCGGCAGCACAAATCATGTTGACGAGAGCATTAAATTACTACAACAATATTCAGAGGTTCCAAAACCAATTCTAAATGCAATTGCCGAACATCATGACACCAAACCTGGTTCGGTGCTGTCAGCTATCTTACAAGCTGCTGATGCCATATCATCAGGCAGGCCAGGAGCCAGAAACCCGCGCTCGGATCAAGCTCTAATCAGGCAGGAAAAACTTGAAGAATTGATTTCTGAGTATCATGATGTGGATAACGTATTTGCCCTATCGGGTGGACGTGAAGTCCATATCTTGATTCGTAACCGCAATTATAGTCAGTCAAACATGCGCCAATTGCTTACCAACATAACTAAAAAAATTCAGGACGAAAATCTTGCCTATTCACCGATTACCATTACCATGATCAGAGAGGACGAAATTGTCCAAAATCTGGCTTAAATACTGGGTTAAATTTGTTTTATATGGCAATTGTTAAATGAATGCTTTCATTACTAAACTACCATCAACTGATTAAACAAATTTTGAAGGATACCAACCTTTCTTAACCATTATTTATATGAATTTTATGATCGAGCTGCGATTTTATGTTTAGGGCAGTTTGTTATTTAATTATTAAGATTCGCGTATGGTAAAGGGATTTGGTAAAACGCCCTATTTTAGCGGTATAATTAATAACAGGTAAGGTTTTTACTTGACTGGGCGTGATAGTGGTCAATCAAATTCCATCACCTATGTTTAGAAACTAATAAATAATAATATGGCAATGAATAAATCAGATTTAGCCGATAAGGTTCACGATTATTTAGGCGGAACTAAAGTTCAGGCCGACGGTGTGGTGCAGCTTGTTATTGACGAGATTCACCGATCACTTAAAAAAGGTGAAGACGTATCAATTGCGGGACTAGGGATCTTTAAAGTTACCCGACGCAAAGCCCGCAAGGCGCGTAATCCACGTACTGGCGAAGAGATTCAAGTACCGGCGATGAACGTACCAAAATTCAAAGCAGCAAAAGCTCTGAAAGACGCGGTTAAAAATAGTTAACACTACCAGCTTCATGAAAATAAACTACCACTTTGGTAGTTTTTTTAATCATCCAAACAATTTCATTAATTCTTTTCTTCCTGAACTACTTTTCCACCATTTTCCCCTAGCTTTTGCTTCTTTCATAGCTCTGAATACTTCTGAATGCAACAATACTAGCGGAATTCTGTTTTTAGTAGATCTTACGTAACCTTTGTTATGTCGATCTAGTCTAGATTGAAGATCAGAAGTATAGCCGACATAAGTTCTAAGATTTTTTTTACTTAGCAAAATGTATACCCAATACATTAATAATATTATATGTTACTAAATACAAAATAAGTCAGAAGGTGGTCTCGCACAAAACTTGGAAGTTTGTAAGTTCGGGTCGCCATAAGCGAACCTTGCACAGATTTACGCTGCAGATTGCGGGTCGCCATAAGCGAACCTCGCACAAAACTGCTAGCAGTTTTGTGCGGGTGGAGAGAATCGAACTCTCGACCACAGCTTGGAAGGCTGTTGTTATACCACTTAACTACACCCGCCCACTTATGCATAAGTGGGCGGGTACACCCATCTAATTCATAGTAGTAAAACAATAATAGCTAAAGATAGGTTCTGATACAACATTAATTGCCTTCAAAGGCAATTTTGGTTATTCTTGTCAGTATTGTTTAGAGCATCGGTCTCTATAACATCGGGCCGCTCTTTATATGGCGAGTCCCGCAAAACGGGGTATAGTATAGTGGTAGTACGTATCGTTTGGGACGATATAGTCTCGGTTCGATTCCGAGTACCCCGACCAACATAGAAACTACGTAACAATATGTGGATTTAAGCCTGATTTTAGTTACAACCTATCTGTAAATATCTTTGCGTAAATCAATTGACTTCAAAATTACTTCGCTGTCGTCAATATCATAACGCAATCTTGCTTGTTTCATGCGATAACGCCACAACCCATCTCCCTGGGCGACGTTAGTAAGCTTTTTAACTTTTGAAGAATTTGTAGGATTATTTCTAAGGTTAGTAATTGCCTTTTCAAAGTCAGACTTATAACAAGGATATTTCTTAAAGAATTTAATTGATTGCCTTTCAAAAGACTTGGTAAAGAAAATTTGGTATTCCATTTGTTACAAACGTTTCAGTAAATCCTCAATTGGTTTTACTCTACCCGCCTTAATATCTTCATTCGACTGCTCTATTTGGGCTTTGATTCTTGGATTAGTTGCATCCAAAAAATCCTCAAATTGATCAATATCAACTACCCCAACTACCGGATAGCCGTCCTTTTCAATAATTAGATGAGTTTTTTTAGTCCGCACTTCACGCACTAAATTTCCCAGTTGACGCCTAAAGTCTGTGATTGCAATTGTTTTAATCATAATGATCACTATTGTACATTATTGTGCAATATTTGTAAAAGTTGTAACATCTTACACTCTCCTCGACTAATTTTATAAGTACAAGAGCAGATAACAATGGCTAAGAGAAACAGCGCTATAAATATTAACTTGCCTTATTAGTCATGAACAAAAAAACTAATTTTTGTTCAGTTTTACTGACCCTTTTTCATAATCCATTTTAATGCTATCGCCATCAACTAGATCGCCGGCGATTATTTTCTCGGCCAGTAGATCCAGGATCTCGTTTTGCAATACTCGTTTCAACGGTCTGGCTCCATAGGCCAGGTCAAAGCCTTGGGTAATTAGATAATCTTTTAGTTTATCAGTAATTTTCAAGCTTATATTTTTCTCGTCTTGGACTAGTTTAAAAATATCCTTTAATTGAATCTCTAATATCTCCGCCAGCATTTTTTTATCCAGCGCGTCAAATATCACTATGCTATCCAGTCGATTTATGAACTCGGGCCGGAAGTGGGCTTTTACCCGTTCCATGACTTTGGCATCGCGATCTTTGATTTTATCATCTAGCATAAATTCACTACCTAGGTTTGAAGTCATAATTATCACCGTATTGGTAAAATCGACTACCCGACCCTGTGAATCGGTCAACCGACCATCATCTAGCACTTGCAATAAGATGTTAAAGAAATCGGGATGAGCCTTTTCAACTTCATCTAGTAGAATCACCGAATATGGTCGGCGGCGAATTGGTTCAGTCAATTGCCCGCCTTCTTCATAACCAACATAACCTGGCGGCGCCCCTATCAATCGAGACACCGCAAATTTCTCCATATATTCTGACATATCTAATCGAATCAGAGATTTTTCTGAATCGAATAACTCGCGAGACAGTGCTTTGGCTAGTTCAGTTTTTCCTACCCCGGTAGGTCCCAAAAACAAGAAAGATCCGATTGGTCTGGTTCGAGATTTTAAACCGGCTCGAGATCGTCGGATTGCTCGTGCAACTTGCTCGACCGCCTCGTTTTGACCAATTACCTGTTCGTGTAATTTGTCTTCGAGATTTAATAATCGATCGGCTTCGGTTTCTAATAATCGATCAACTGGAATTCCCGTCCATTTAGCCACTACCAACGCAATATCTTCTTCTGTGACTTCTTCTTTGATCATTCGTTTAGTCTGATCGAGGCTTTCTAGGTGTTGCCTGGCTTGATCAATTTGTTTTTGTGTATTAGGAATCTTTTCGTATTTAATTTTTGCCGCTTCATCATAGTCGCCTGATCGCTCGGCCTGCTCTTCTTCGATGCGTAACTGATCAAGTTTGGCTGCTAGTTCCCTGACCTTATCAACTGCCTGACGCTCGGATTCCCATTCCGCGTATTGCGCTTGGTACTCTTCATTTAGTGAAGCTAGTTTTTGTTTGATCTCTTCTTTACGAGCCTTTGTTTTTTTATCTTTATCACGCTTAAGTGCTTTGGATTCGATTTCTAGCTGTGCAATTTGGCGCTTCATTTGATCCAGCTCGGTTGGCATACTCTCCATTTGCATTTTGATCATCGATGTTGCCTCATCAATTAAATCAATCGCCTTGTCGGGTGCTTGTCTGGCAGTTATATAGCGATCAGACAGTTTAGTGGCCGCCACCAAGGCTGGGTCAGTTATCTCGACCCCATGATGGATTTCATACTTTTCTTTGAGTCCCCGTAAAATAGCCAAAGTCGCTTCATTATCTGGTTCATCAATTAAAACGGTCTGAAATCGTCGTTCTAGGGCTGCGTCTTTTTCGATATGCTGTCGATATTCATTTAGTGTTGTTGCTCCCACTAATCGCAATTTTCCCCGGGCCAGCATCGGTTTCAGCATATTACCGGCATCAACCGCACCCTCACCTCCACCAGCTCCAACCAGAGTATGTAATTCATCAATAAACAAAATTACTTTGCCTGCCTCTTTTTCCACTTCATTCAACACAGCTTCTAGACGTTCTTCAAATTCGCCACGATATTTTGCCCCTGCAAGCAACGATCCAATTTGTAGTCCAATTATTTTTTTATTCTTTAATGATTCCGGTACGTCACCAGACACAATCCGAGTCGCTAATCCTTCTACTACCGCGGTTTTCCCCACCCCAGGCTCGCCAATTAAAACTGGATTATTTTTAGTCCTCCTCGATAGCACTTGAATAATCCGCCGGATTTCTTCGTCGCGACCAATTACGGGATCTAGTTTTCCACTTTGGGCCAATTCAGTATAGTCTTCACCATATTTTTGCAAAACTTCTTGCTTGGCTTCTGGGTTCTTGTCGGTTACTTTCATGTCTCCTTTGATTGAGTTGATAATTTCTTCTGACTGCAATTTAGTCAAATCATATTTTCTTAGCAAGTTTGATATATCAGGCAAATCAAACAATGATAACCAAATATGTTCGGCACTGATATATTCATCACCATTTTTTAGCCCTAGCGCAGAGGCCTGCCGCAGTAAATCAGCCACCTCAGACGAGAATTTTGGATTAACAGCATTGCTGAGTTTTGGCAATTTTTTTAATCTGACATCTAAATCATTTTGTAATTTAGCTTTATCAATTTCGGATTCGTCTAATACTCGCTGAACCAAGGTTCCCGACGATATGGTAATGGCTTTCAGTACGTGTAGTGGCGCGACTTCACTATTACTTCCCCGATTCGCAACTGCAATTGCCTGGCTGACAATTTCTCTGGCTTTGTCAGTAAACTTATCCATATCTGTATATGAATTATACAAACGGTACGTTTTGTTAGCAAATTAGGTTATTACATCTAAAATTTTACAAATTGGTGTCATTGGCAGTTTGATTTACACCTGAATTCAATCTTGTCCTTTACAAAAAACTAGTAAGAGCTTGGTTTTATATCGAGCTACCTGTATTCCCCCATCAATTAAATCTGGTAAGGCTATATTAAGTTTTTAATAAATTTTAGACGAGACTTTTTGGTTTCGTGATTAATCTTGATCAAAATAGCACATAAATTAATTTCATATTGATATAAATTATTAGCCGCTATATAAGTTTGAACTGACTTCTTGAATCGCTCTAATTTCCTAGGATACAGACGCTCCGACAGACTTACCAACATCGACGAATTTACATCAGCAGCTTTGACCTCAACAAAATAGTAGGTGTCACTTCTTTTCGCCACCAGATCAATTTCACCAAAAACATAAGTGACATTCTCGCTTATAACCTCATATCCCTCATTTAAAAGAAACCTTTTGGCCAGTTGTTCACCTATTAACCCAGTTTTCCCCAATTGTGACTTTTTAGCCATACCGCTTAGTATAGCGTTATTCCGTCTAAACCTCGCTTAAAGACCCGTCGTTTATCCCCTAATCCACATAGTTATCCCCTATTCCCCATAGTTATCCACACAAATAAATTGTCCCTGGGTATAACTTTTCCTTTAAGCGTCGATTATAAATTTATAAAGGTTGTTAGCCTAAATATTATTTGATTGAGAACTAGAGATTAATCAGTTATTCTAGACATTATAGTTTCAGCGGGCCGCACTCATTGTGTGAGCCTCGCATATATCAAAACTATTCCATATATGCGGGTATACCCACACACTCAGTTTTGAGTTATGATACTCGTTGTAGATTAAGTTAATCGCACGTTCCGCTTTAATTATTATTTTAGAGCTGAGTGTGCGGGTATAGTTTAGTGGTATGACACCTGCTTGCCATGCAGGAGACGGGAGTTCGATTCTCCCTACCCGCACAAAATTTATCAAATTCAACAGCCTGTAATCTTTAATTTAGTAGCCGGTCTATTTAATAAGAAACTAGAAAAATAAAGTGTCTAGGGCTAAAAACCGAGGGTTCATTAATCGCTCGTAATGTCTAAGGTAACCCTGACAGGACTCGAACACGAGCTTCTAATTCACACGCTCACAAGAACTCTCGACCCTGGCTCACTTCCCTACCTTACAAGCGGGGCCTTCCGTCCTTCAAGCTTTCGCTGCCATAAACATCATATTATGTTTTAAAGTCTGAGATAAGAACGCTAATAGATTTTGACAAAATCTATGCCATAGCAAAAGGAACTAGCGAGTAGCTAGTTCCTAGAGCGTAAATAGTGCACCTGCCAGGACTCGAACCCAGAACGTCTGGTCCGAAGCCAGATGTGATATCCATTTCACCACAGGTGCAATTTATGTAAACAAGCTCTATCTTATAAACCTTGTTTACTTATTATTTTGAACTGGTTCAAAGTATAGTTCAGCAGTATGATAAGACGCAAGCAATCTTATGAAAATTCCTGACGAAATAATCGCTATTGGTGATCAGCTAAGTAGCGCTGGCTATAAACCATTTTTGGTTGGTGGTTGTGTTCGTGATCTAGCTCTTGGCAATAAACCCAAAGATTGGGACCTGGCCAGCGATGCCTTGCCCGATCAAGTATTAAATGTCTTCGAGCACGCGCATTATGACAATAACTACGGCACTGTCCGAATCGTAAATGATGAAACTAATGACCCGCTGCTAAAAGTTGTCGAGTTAACTACCTTTAGGCGTGAAATCGGCTATAGCGACGATCGTCGACCAGATCAGGTGACTTTCTCAACTAAAATTGTTGATGATTTGAAACGACGCGACTTCACTATAAACGCCCTTGCCTATCCATTATACGATTTAAATAATAATGTTTTTAACCCTGAATTAGTGATTGACCATCATCAAGGTCTGGAGGATTTGACCAACCGACTAATTAAAACGGTCGGTGATCCAAATGATCGATTTGGCGAAGATGCTCTACGGTTATTAAGGGCAGTACGATTCGCAGCACAATTAGATTTCGCAATTGAATCTAATACGTTAATCGCTATAACCAACCAATCAGAAAGGTTAAATAAAATTGCTGTCGAGCGAATAACCGATGAATTCAACAAATTAATTTTAACTCAAAATCCCGCAATGGGATTGGAAATGCTGCGACGCACTGGTTTGCTAGCGCAATTTATTCCCGAACTACTAGAAGGGGTTGGGGTACAACAAAACCAAGCCCATTCATATACAGTCTGGGAGCATTTGCTGCGAACCCTACAGGCTGCAGCTGATAAAAACTTTGATTTAACCCTGCGAATTAGCGCTCTATTCCACGACATTGCCAAACCTAGAACCCGAGAGGTTTCACCAGAAACAGCTCAACCAACCTTTTATAATCATGAAGTAGTGGGGGCGATAATGACTAAAAAAATTTTGAAGCGCCTGAAATATTCGCGTGATAGTGTTTCACAAATAACTACATTTGTTCGCTGGCATATGTTTTTTTCTGATCCGGACGAAGTTACCCTGGCCGGAGTGCGACGATTAATTGCCAAAGTTGGACCAGATAACATTTGGGATTTGGTCAATTTGCGTATTTGTGACCGTATTGGCACTGGTAGACCAAAAGAACAACCGTATCGTCTGCGTAAATTTAAAGCCATGATCGAAGAAGCAGTTAGACAACCCACCACCGTAAAAATGTTAAAAATAAATGGTGATATTATAATTAATCACTTAAATGTTAAACCCGGCCGGATTATTGGTGATATTTTGCATATTATCCTTGACCAGGTATTAGAAGACCCGAATTTAAATAATCTAGATTACCAATTGTTAGAAGCCAGTCGATTGATCGAATTAGATAATCAAGAGCGTGAAAAACTGACGTTAAAGGCAAAAGAAAATTTAAGAAAAATTGAATCAGACGCAATCCAGGAAATCCGACACAAACATCATGTCCGTTAAATTTTATCTACAGGTTAATGTCCAATACTATAGGACAATGATCCGAACCGAGTATTTCAATATGTGTCTTATAGTTTTGTACCAGGGGAAATAAATCTTTAGATATAAACCAATAATCAATACGCCAACCAACATTTCTATCGCGAGCACCTGATTTCATGTCCCAATACGTATAAACTTCAGCTTTTTTAGGATTTAGGATTCGAAATACATCAATGTATCCTTCTTCAATCACCTGATCTACCCAAGCGCGTTCAATTGGCAAGAAGCCGGTGTTATTTTTATTTTGTTCAGGCCTGGTTAAATCAATTGGATGATGAGCGACATTTAAATCCCCACCAAAAATAATACTGTACCCAGCCTCTTTAAAATTATTTATATGATTTAAAAAAGCTTTGTAGAAAGCCAATTTATAATCTAAGTTTGAGGTTTTGCTGCCGCCGTTAGGAAAATACCCATTTAAGATAATGTAATTGTCATAAACCGCCGTTAATAGTCGCCCTTGATTAACAAACCCAGCCTCTGGTAACCCTTTAATAATATCAATTGGAGCCTGTTTCACGTATAACGCCACACCACTATATCCTCTACGAATCGTTGCGGAATCAAAATAGGCGTGATAATCAGGACGATTCAATAAATAATCTGATAATTGGTCAGGATGGGATTTGGTTTCTTGCAATGCGATAACATCAAAATCATTTTCCCACAACCATTTATCTGCTTTTTTACGTTCAATAGCACGTAAACCGTTAACATTCCAGGATACTAGTTTCACATGAAAACAATACCATCAATTATAGTAAAACTCGATTTTGACTAATTTTAATATAAAAATTGAAACTTGTAGCAATGATTTAGATTACGGTTATAAAGATTAGTTATTCATGAAACGTTTTAAGTATAGTTACTTACTATCTTATATCAGGTTTTTAAATAGTAATTTTGTATAAATATAAAATTACTGTATAAAATTTAATAAATAATACTGCTAATGTACAAGGTTTCACCTGAAACAATTAATTGGTTGAGTGATATTTTTTATGAACCTCACGCAGCCTTTCATTAGTTACATGGGTATAAATTTGAGTAGTGGAAATATCGGCATGTCCTAATAAATTCTGCACGGAACGAATATCAGCTCCATTGCGTAGTAAATCGGTCGCGTAGGCATGCCGCAATACATGAGGGGTGACCTTTTTGGAGATTCCAGCTTTTATACCTGCTCGCTTAACGATTCTTTCTATGGATCTAACACTCAATCGTAAAGACTCATCTACTTCAGCTGATTTTCTTAGCCGAACTAACAACGCCTCATCAATATCTATTCGTTTTTCTAAATAATGTTTTATGGATTGTTGAGCTGCCCTGTTGACAAATACCAATCGCACCTTGCCACCTTTACCTCGTATGCTAAATTCCCCATTTTCCCACCCACAATCGCGATTTAATTTGGCCAATTCCGACACTCGCAGTCCAGAAGAATACAATAGCTCGATAATAACTTTATTTCTTAATCCCTTTTCAGAATCTTTGCTTTCATAAATTTTCCTTAGACGTTCTAATTCAGCCATAGAAATAAGGTCTAATTCACGATCGGGGACTTTTGCTAAATCAATTCGGTCTGGTGCTAGTGAATCAATTTTATTTCTAACCAAGAATTTCAATAGGTTACGTAATGCTATCAAGTGATAGTTTTGGGTATTTTTGGACAAAATCTGTCCTTTACCATTATCTATCCGGTTGAGTAGCAATTGATATTTTAAAACGACATTGTCTGTTATGTCTTTTGGATTTTTTGCATTTGTTAAATTGACAAATCTTTTTAAATAACGACGATAGTTTTTGATCGTATTGATACTACGTCCTTTCTGAACCTCAAGGTGTACTAGATAATTATTAATCCATTTTTGTAATTCAGAACGCTGGTTATTAGTTTGATCCTGAGTTTGTTTGGACACGATAGTTAATTATACCAATTATTAAGTGTAGACTTTTGTGCTTTTTTTGCTATAATTGTGCAATCATGGCTTTAACCAAGCGTCAAAAACAAAATACTATTAAAGATATAAAACAGCACAATAACGATACAGGATCAACTGAAGTCCAAATTGCAATATTAACTAGACGAATCACTGAATTATCAGACCATCTAAAAAAGCATCGGGGTGATAATCATTCACGTCGCGGACTACTTAAACTAGTTGCCCAACGTCGCAAATTGGTAAAATACCTGCAAAAAACTTCTAAGAAGCGCTACAATTTACTTGCTAAATCACTAGGTTTAAAGACTGTTTCATAAATAACCTCTAACAAGAGTAGTCTAAATTTTTTGTATATTAAATCTACGACGTAAGCACACTAGCCATAAAATTTTAATAATTATATTTTAGAAAATATCAGCTAATAGATTTGCCTGACAAATCTATGCCATGAGGCAGATAATTTTCTAAAAATGACTAAAATTTACTTTTAATCATAAATTAAAAGATAACGAAACAAGCATGACTGTAATTAAACATCCTGATCAACGTGTGGCCGTATTTATTGACACTCAAAATCTATACCACAGTGCCAAAAACCTTTATCGTGGAGCGCGAGTTAATTTTGACGAGGTCCTCTGGGGGAGTGTTGGAAATCGAAAACTAATAAGGGCGATGGCATATGTCATTGCTACTGAAGGGGGTGAAGAAAATGCTTTTTTTGAAGCGCTAAATAATATGGGCATCGAAACCAAAATTAAAGATCTGCAAATATTTGGTGGTGGCGCAAAAAAGGCTGACTGGGACGTTAATCTAGCAATTGATGCCATAATTATGGCCCCAAAACTGGATGCAGTAATCATTGCCTCGGGTGATGGCGATTTCATTCCCCTGGTTAATTACTTGCAATACAACGAAGGCTGCCAGGTAGAGGTGGTATCATTTGGTAAATCAACCTCGGCGAATTTAATCGAAGCTTGTGATGATTTTATTGATATGGATGAAAACCCAGGCGCTTATTTGATGAATTACCGCAGTAGCAAGAGTAATGGTAAGTCAAAAGGGAAATAGCAAATTAATAAATTTCGAGCGCCCAATATCCCTACGTGTTTCACAAATAACTGATTTATTACAAAATCCTTCGAGATTATTTTTCAGCTTAATTAACCTTGGCAAGTTATTTGAATGTCAATCGGTCCTTTACAAACATTAAATTTAATTATAATCAGTCTGTATTTAGTCGTGGACATTTATTTTGATATAATAAATAGCGAAGACAGTTTTTTGGGTTAATTGCCAAGTTTATCGACTACTATACCTGGATTGCAGTCTGTTACTAACCTAGTTTTACTCTAAATTATATGTCAGATTCTATTCAAACTATTTCCTATGGCCAATCACAAATTAAAATCGATTATAACACCGGCGCGCATCACGCACATGGTTCGGTTATCGTATCCCGCGATGGCACCAGCGTTATCGTTTGCGCTACTTTCGGCCCTGATCCAGTAAATGATGAACTCAGTCAAGTTCCTTTGCAGGTTAATTACCTCGAGCCCTGGCAGGTAAAATGTGGAGATAAGAGTTGTCGCTCCTCACAATTAAGTCCAGATACTCAGGCAGCAAGATTAATTGATCGATCAATCAGGCCCCATCTGCCAGCTGGATTACAGCACCCGCTTAACTTGACGGTACAAGTATTGGCGAGCGGTTCGGCTGATATTGATGCCCTGTCAATTATCGGCAGCTCAATTGCGATTTCTAGGACTGGCCTGGATTGGTCAGGGCCAATTGCGGCTAGTGCGGTTGAAATATGTCAAAATTATGATTTTCATATTAATGAAAAATCTATTAACCTAGCCGGGCGGCTGATGATGTCTGGATCAAATAATCTGGCCACTATGGCCGAATTTAAAGGGGTCGAGCTCTCGGAGGAAGTAGTATCTAAGGCATTGGTTCAGGCACTAGAAGCTAATAATGCTTTTATCGAGGCCCTAAATAATAATAAAGAAACAATTGAAGATGCTAATGAAACAATTTTAAATATTAACAAACTAGCCGCCGAACATCAGCCTGACCCAGATAAGTATGCAGAGCGCCTGGGGACTGGATATCGCGAAGACGGTCGCGGTAGCAAAGAATTAAGAGAGTTGGTGATTAAACCAAGCTACCTCGGTGGCGCTCACGGATCAGCTAAGCTTCAGCAGGATGAAACGACTGTTATTGCTGCCCTAACATTGGATAATCCGATCTCGCCTTTGGAGGGTCGTGCTAGTGCCGCGGTTAATGATGTTAAAAACACCAACCGCTTTATTGCAGAATGTCTGATAAATCCCAATGCGGCCGACCAGATGAATCAAACTAATCTGGCTTCTATAAAAGAACATGATAGCGGCAGCTTACTTTACCAAGCCCTAGTGCCAGCACTGCCTGATGAAGGCGATTATCCATACCTGATCAAATTGGCTAGCCAGGTAATATCCTCGGACGGATCGGCTGGCGTCGCATCAGTTGCAGCGGGATCCCTTGCCCTATATACGGCGGGGGTGCCGGTAAACAGTTTATGTGCTGGGGTAAATATTGGATTGGCTGGATCAACAGATGAGCCTGTATTGTTAACTGATATTACCGACAGCGAGAAAGATCATGGTCAAATGCGCCTCGCAATTGCTGGAACTACCAAGGGCATTAATGCTCTGCAGTTAGATACCAAAAATAATGGGGTGAGTTTAAAAAACTTTACCAACGCGCTTTCCAATGGCAAAGAAGCCAGAGCTGATATTATCGAGGCAATGCAAACTGCTGTAGCAGGTAGTGCCTATAACCATCCTGAAAATGCGCCCCTGATTGTTGAGATACCTCGCGAACATATTGGCCGATTAATCGGCAAAGGTGGTACTAATATCAGGCAAATTGAAGACTCTACCGAGGCCAAAATCACCGTAGAAAACAATCAATACGCTATTATTGAGGGCAGTAAAGACGCAAAAAACAAGGTGTTGGAAAAAATTGAAGCCGAAACTAGACATTATCATGTCGGCGAAGACTTCAAAGCTACAGTTCGCGAATTTCTGCCTTATGGCGCCATCGTCGAGCTGGAAGCAGGACGCGAAGCCCTATTGCACGTATCAGAATTACGTGATGCATATGTTGAGAAAACCGAAGATCTGTTAAAAGTAGGGGACGAAGTGCCGGTAACCATTGTCGAGACTTCCTCCGACGGAAGAATTAAGGTTTCAATCCGTGAAAAATACCCGGAATTTTTCAACGACTCCGCCACCACTCCCGATCAAATTTAATTTATCATCCTTGGTTTGCTTTAGAGCAAGTGCGCTATAATTAGAGAAAGTTATATGGCAACCAAAATCAAACCAATCAGTAGTAATTCAAATCCTCAATCATCGGTTAGTAATGCCGGTGTTCAAACACAAATATTGCCCAGCCGCACCATGGCCAGCGACGCCGATCGTGCCCATAAAATCGAGGCCGATCGCCAACAGGCCTCACAAGACGCTATTGCCGAAATTAAAGAACTGGAAAGGGCTTTGTCACAAAATGATTCTGATAAAAAGCCAGTAGGAACTGATTTAGAGCGTCATACACACTCACAAAAAAATCAACATGATAAGTTTAATTCTAATGAAGATTTAGACAAGAACAGTATCCAGAATAAGATCAGTAATGAGGTTGATAAGGTTGACACTCCAAAAATGGTAAAAGGCGACGATCAAATTGCGGCTAATCCAGATAATAATAGCAGTCTTGTCACTGCGCTAGATTTGGATTTGAATAGTTCGGACTCCGGTTTAGAGCCGATGTTTGACAACCGTGATATCAACAATGATGCTGCTATTGGTACAAAAAAAATAAAGGCAATGGGCGGCAATGATGATGAGGTTAGGCCTGAAAATAACTTTGCTAACGGCGATGTTACTACCATTGGTAATATTAAATCTAATCGATCTAATTCAGCACCCAGCTCCCAGCAACCTAAAAGCGCTGATAGGAAAGCTCTTGATTTGGAAAAATTAGCCCTTACCAATAGCCAATCTACTGACAGTGATGATGCATCAAAAACCTCTCGTGATGGTTCTGATGATCAAGATAGTGGTGACAAATCCAATGACAGTAATCATAAAGCCTCTAAAGCTTCGCCAGCAGCTGAGAGCCAGTTCCGAACCAGTAAAGCTAGTCAATCTAGCGATTCAACCAGAAAAGAAGCAGCAAAAACTAAAGACAGTAAAGAGGAAGAGTCTAGTGATCCAAATAAAACCAAGACTACATTCAGCGACAGTCATCTGGTGCGGGTAATCAAAGATGAAGAGGAGGCTGTCATTGAACCTGCTGCTGACACGGTTTCAAATCACGAAGATATTCGCATCACTACTTTGCGCAAAGAAATCGTAAAAGAAGAAAAAGCAAAACTAGGTTACATCCAGCAGCGGTCCGAATTCACCAGCAAAGAACAACCAATTCGTCATCAGATCGAAGATTTAAAGCATAAGTTTGAAAAAGCTAAATCCGAGCTGGAACCGTTTCAAAATAAACAACAATCTATTGAAGCCAAGATCACTCAAACCGAACAATCTGAAGAGTCAGCCGCAACCCCAGACGAGCGCCATCAAATCGAGAGTCAGCGCTGGCAACTAGAAGACGAGCGCCATGAACTAGAACAACAAAAATGGCAAAAAAGCAAAGCTGCCGAGGCGATTGGTTTAGAAATAAAAGACAAAGAGTCTGAACTTGCTAATATCCTTGACGAAGCTAGGTCAATTGACGAAGCGATAGAAAATTCAAATCAGCGAGTTCGACAACTAGATTTAGAGATTACCCTGGTAGAGTTAAGTGATCAAAAAGATGCCTTGGAAGAGAAATGGGTTAATTTGAACGAACAAAAACGCCAAGCCGATAAACAATTAGAGGAAGCGGTTCAGAACGAGCAGGTAATCGAAGAGCAGATTGATCAACTGCGACAAAATGCAATTGAAACCAAAGATTTATCAGTCAAGCATGAATTCGAAGAGGAAAGGCGACGACTATCATTGGAACGTCGAAAACTAGAACAAAAACGGTGGAAACTAGAACAAAAAACTACTGCCACACAGTCACAAATCGAGAGCCTGAAACCGCAGTATCAACAGGCCCTTGATGCCGAAAACGAGGCCAAACAAGAATTGCAAAATATCAAGCCATCCAACAAAAATTGATGCCCCCTGTCGAAAACACCTCCGAATCTGACAATACTGACCAACAATCTAGCTATTCAACCCTGCCACGTGATGACCAGTCCGAAATTACTGAAACCCTACGTCGCCTTAAATCCTCTAGTGATAATAACAATCCTACGATCTACCATTCGGCCATAAACGAAAGTCCTGCTAGATTATTTAGAAGTCGGTACTTTATTCTAATCATTCTGTCACTATCAATTATTGCCCTTATCGGATTTATAGGATTAACTGCGATTAACTATACTCAGAATTCAAATCAGACAATTGTGCAGATCGAGGTTAATAATGTAATCGAGATAGAGGAGAAAATAGCCGACTTTCGCGGGCGAGAAAGCTCGATTATTGATTTTCAGTTTGCGGCTGAATCTAGCGAGTCTTCGCCAGACGATCAAGCTCGATTCTATCAACAGGTGTTCAGTGAATTAGGTATTTCAAATACACAGCGTCTGGCATTAAATCTAAGATCTAATGTTGTGATACAAAAATCTGGTCAACACTGGCTTAGTGCTTGGGCAGTTTATGATCCATCACTGGCTACCGCCAGCTTGCGGCAGGCAGAATCTAATTTAAATATCAGTGGATCAAGTCCGACAGGGAACACATGGCAGGATAGTGTTGTTGCCGACGATTCATTTAGAACTAATGGGGAGATGGTTTATCTGATTGATAATAATGTAGTGATGATTGGTAGCGACCCTGAATTTTTGCAGCAGCACCGATCTGAAATAATTTCACGACTTCAGCCTTTAAATAATTAGTTTGATTATCTAATTTTTAAACGCTACGATACCTAATTATGGACACTAATAAATACCAACAGCAGCTAGAAAAAGAGCGCGATCGCTTAATTGCTGAATTAGAAAAAATAGCCTTTCGCGATGATGAAAACCCAAATGACTGGGTACCGCGTCGCGAAGATCAGAATATCTCGGACAATGAAGCGGTCGAGAACTTTGAGCTGGCCGAAGAAATTGAAGAGTATGAAAAAAATACGGCGACCGTTAAAGAATTAGAAGGTAGGCTAAATGAGGTAAAGGCGGCCCTAAAAAGAATTTCCGACGGTAAATTTGGAATTGACGAAGTATCTGGCGAGCCTATTTCACCCGAACGTCTAGAAGCAAATCCAGCTGCGCGATCATCGGTTGCCAACGCTCCACAATTGGAACGCAAACCCAAAACTGAAAACGAGATTGATTAATACTTTGGACAAGAAATGATTGCCTCGTGATAGCGAGGTTTTTTTAATATGATGTATACATGAAGTACAGATCAAATAATAGTAAGGTTAATGTGCTTTTAAACGATTTAGCTGAACACAACACTTATTCTAGAATAGGCAACTTGTTACGCTGGGACCTTGAAACTCAATTGCCAGGCCAAGGGATCGAATTACGCACCGAAGAATTGGCTAAAATTGACGTCTTATCCCATCAAGCTTTTTTAAACATCAATAAAAATAGCAATTTGGAAAATCTAAGCAGAGAGATAGAAGATTTAAGCGAAGAAGATCAAATCATTGTAAGAGAAGTGAAACGAGAGTATGAAAAGCAGGCCGTATTGCCAGATAGCTTAGTCAAGAAAATTTCGAAGTGTTCTTCATCTGGAACAATAGCTTGGCAAAAATCTTTAAAATCTGATGACTCGACATACTTTTTGCCAAAATTAGAAGAAATGATCGATTTAAAAAAACAAGTTATTAAACACAGAAATACAGCTGCCTCTCCCTATGATGTTCTCCTGGATGAGTATGAACCAGGTTTGACTACTAATGAAATTAGGCCTGTTCTCGAGCAAACAAAATCGGCAACTATAGATTTGCTTGATAGCCTACCTAAAAAACAAAACCAGATAAACCTTTCTCACAACAAAATATTTATTCCTGTTCAACATGAATTCAATGATTATATATCTGAATTAGTAGGGTTTGATTTTAATAAAGGCGTTAGTTCAGTTAGTACCCACCCCTTTACATCACAACAAAGCCCTAATGATGTTCGTTTTACCAGTCGCTACAAAACAGGCGACGTCCTCTATGCCATCTCTTCAACAATGCATGAAACGGGCCATGCGCTTTATGAACAAAACTTGCCTTATCAAAAATACGGTACACCGCTCGCACAATATATCTCATTAGGCGTGCACGAATCTCAGTCGAGATTTTACGAAAACCAAATAGGTAGATCAAAAGAATTTGCTGAAATTTTAGCTAAAGAGCTAAGCAACAGGATAGACATAAAATTTACGTCAAGTGAAATTTATCATTACTACAATACATTTGCACCTAGTCTTATTAGAGTAGAGGCAGACGAATTGACATATAATCTTCATATAGTCATCAGATTTGAAATAGAAAACGCTATTTTTAACGAAAACTTAAAAGTGGGTCAGATAGAGGATATGTGGAACAATAAATATAAGGAGTACCTCGGAGTTACGCCAAATAATTTATCAGAAGGTTTTTTACAAGATGTTCACTGGTCGCAAGGCTTGTTCGGGTATTTTCCAACTTATACCCTAGGAAGCATTTATGCTGCCCAAATAACTACTGCAATGCAGAATCAAATTGGTGATTTATCTGACTTGATTTCTAATCAAAGTTTCGAAACTATTCTTACTTGGTTAGATCAAAATATATACAAATATGGCAAGACATATAATGCAACAGAACTCATTGAAAAAATTACTGGCAACAAGCTTGATGCTGGTCCTTTAATATTTAGGTTAAAAAATAAAGTTGATAGCATATCAAGTGATTAATTTTGTCATATAATAGTAGAGATGAAAAAATACTATGCGCAAGTATATTCAGCGCAAGTTGACGGCCTGAACGGTCATCTAGTGACGGTCGAGCTGGATCTTTCAAACGGATTGTATAATTTTTCCATAGTTGGATTAGGGGACAAGGCAGTTGATGAGGCTCGTGATCGTGTATCGGCTGCAATCAAGAATTCAGGGTTCAAACCACCAAAACAGCGCCAGCAAAAGGTAGTAGTGTCACTGGCCCCAGCTGATTTACCCAAAGGTGGTTCACGGTTTGATTTGGCAATTGCAGTGGGATATTTAAAAGCAGCGGGCGAGATTGATTTTGATTCTAGTGATAAAGCTTTTGTCGGCGAGCTATCACTCGACGGTGGGGTGCGTCCGGTTAAGGGATCGTTGCGATTAGCCCAGGCGGCCTTGTCAGCTGGCATCGGCGAACTATATGTCCCGGTTGATAACGTTGGCGAGGCCGCGCTAATTGATGGTATTGACGTAATTGGTGTTGAGAGTTTGTCTGATCTAGTCGCTCATTTGGATTCTAGCCGCGAAGAGACCCTGCCAATCCACACGGCAAAACTAGATAACCGCCGTCAAGAAACCGGGCCGATTATTGATTTTTCAGATGTTCGCGGACAACAATCAGCCAAGCGTGCGCTAGAAATCGCTGCTGCTGGCGGGCACAATCTGGCGATGTACGGGCCGCCGGGAACTGGTAAAACTATGCTGGCTAAAGCTTTTTCCGGAATTCTACCCAACCTTAGTCAAGACGAAATGTTGGAGGTAACTGCCATTCATTCAGTAGTTGATCGGGTTGATGGACCAATATTTCAACCGCCACTTCGATCTCCTCACCATACCGCCAGTCACGTAGCAATTGTTGGGGGCGGATCAAATCCACGACCGGGCGAGATCACCCTGGCCCATCATGGGGTCATTTTTATGGACGAATTTCCTGAATTTGATCGCAAAGTTTTGGAGACGCTGCGACAACCTCTTGAAGATGGCACCGTTACAGTTTCGCGCGCCCGCGGCACCTATACTTTCCCCGCCAGATTTATTCTATTAGCGGCAATGAATCCATGTCCCTGTGGATTTTTAGGATCACACAAACCCTGCACCTGCAGCCCGATTCAGATTGAACGTTACAAGAAAAAACTTTCGGGTCCAATAATTGATCGAATTGACCTTTGGACCGAGGTCGCCCACGTAGACATTGCAAAGCTGGGCCAACGCGATCCCCAAGCTGATACCACCAAAGTTATTCGCGGTCGAGTTCGCAAAGCTCGCGACACACAACGCGAGCGCTACCGCAAAAAATCAATTTCATATAATCGAGACCTGCCGTCATCAGTTATCGAGCAGGTTATTAATATATCGAACTCGGCGAAATCCCTTGCTCAACAGTCTGCCCGCAAACTCGAGCTCTCGCCTCGATCATATTTTCGAGTCCTGCGAGTCGCCAGAACCATTGCTGACCTGGACGAATCAAAAGACGTTAACGAACCTCATATCCTAGAAGCCTTGCAATACCGCCCTAAACAAATGCTTTAAGCAGCGGCAGTAATCACCCTAAAATTTTTAAGTAGGGTATCTCTAGATTCTTTATGGAAATTAAGCGCCGCAGCGCGATAGGTAACCGCAGGATGCAAATGGATTGGTGGATCCGTGAATTTCAAAATGTAGATGCGGCCCTGAAGACCGACCAGTATTACCAACGTAACCAATCACTTCACCAGCAGAAACAGTTTGTCCAGATGCTATTTGAAGAGACGATAAATGCGCGTAGCGACTCCAGGTGCCATCCTGATGATCGATCTCGATGACCGTGCCAAACCCGCCATTATAGCCTGTGGACGCTTTGGTAATAACACCTCCATCAGAGGCCAATACCGCCGTTCCAACTGGTGCGCCAAAGTCTACCGCTCGTGCCTGGCCATGAGTAGTTTGAGTCACAATTGATCCGGGGGAGGGATGTAGCCAACCACCTCGAGTCTGTGATTCTGGTTCCGGTTCTGATTCTGATTCTGACTGAGATTCATTATCGTCAGCACCACCACGACCAATTAGATAGGAACCTTGTGCGAGTTTATACGGTATCACTAACCTTTGACCAACTGATATTTGTTGGTTGTTCAAATCGTTTAATTCGATTAAATCTGGGGCAGAAACTTGGAATCGGGTTGCGATTGCCGAAATGCTATCACCTTCTTTAGTTAAATAAACCAGTCCGTCAAGAGGCAAAATAGCCAATTCTTGACCGGGCTGGATTGGCGTATCTGCAGTTATGCCATTTGCCCAAAATATGGTTTCCACTCGCAAATTATAATGATCGGCAATTTCAGAAATCGTTTCCCCCGATGTGACCTGATGGGTATTTATGTCAACTGGGTGTGGTAAATCCTCTAGCGGTAATTGAGAATTGGACTCGGCCACAGTTGTTGTAGGCTCTTTAACCACCATTTGTTTTTCGACTTGCTGCCCAGTTGATGGACTGTAAACTGCCAGCGAAACCATTGAAACAAATAATAATACAAAAGCTGCTGTTATCTGATTGGTTTTTTTACCTACCGCGCCAGTGCTGTCAGGGCGAGTAATTTTTTCAAGTTGTCTAAAACCGTTATTCCAAGAATATAAAATATAATCTTTTTTAGGTAGTAATGAGGACCTCCAATTAAGTCAATATCATCCTCACTTATCGCAGTGATCCTAGATTGCTCCAGATTCCATTTGCGAGTAAGTGAATAAGATAATAACAATCCTATATCTTACGTCAGCCTTGTAGGATACGAAACATCTCGTATTGTTATTGTCAAATCTGATTGCCAACTAAAATCTTTTATTTGCTAATTTAGCTATAGCTGTACTTTACTGATCTAGGGTCTATAGTACGAATAAATGTCATCTGATAATCCAATTCTAGATTCACTAAATCCAGGACAACGCGAGGCCGCCCGGCATACTACCGGACCATTATTGATTGTTGCGGGGGCCGGGGCCGGCAAGACCAAAACGGTTACGCACCGAATCGCAAATTTAATTAAACAAGGCGTACCCGCAGATTCAATTCTGGCGATAACATTCACCAACAAAGCTGCCAAAGAATTACGAGAGCGTATTAGCCAGCTACTAAATCAATTGGATCTTGATAACAAATACACTGGCCTACCTACCGCTTCAACTTTTCATTCCCTGGGTGTCACCCTGCTGCGACAATATGGTTCGGCAATTGGGATCAAATCGTCTTTTACGATCATGGATAGAGGCGATCAAGAACGGTTGGTCAAGGAAATACTCAAAGACCTAGGCTATGACGGGCAGCAATGGACACCACGCAAAGTTGCTGGCTATATTTCCAATCGCCGGCTGGGTCGAGCGGCGGCCTTGCAGCAGCTAGAACCAATAATTGACCGTTATGCCAACCTGAAACAAGAACGAGTTTTGCTGGATTTTGATGATTTGATCTGGCGGTCCAAAGAGCTTTTAGAAGCCAATGAATCAGTCAAACAGGTAGTAAATAATCGCTGGACCCATCTTCACGTGGACGAATATCAGGACACCAATAGCACTCAATACGAACTGGTTAGGCTGCTTGCAGGCCAATATCAAAATGTTTGCGCGGTAGGGGATACTGACCAAACTATTTACACCTGGCGCGGGGCCGAGATTAAAAATTTGATGCGATTTGAAACTGATTTCCCCGGCACTACCACCGTTTTACTAGAGCAAAATTATCGCTGCAGCAATACTATTATTTCAGTGGCCAACAACTGTATTTCACGCAATAAAACTCGCATCGAAAAAAACTTGTATACGGATAATCCAGATGGTGAAAAACTCGAGCTATTAATAGGAACTGACGAGCGTGATGAGGCCCGTCAAATAGCCCGATCAATCGCTGGCCTAAAACAAGCTGGATCGGGGGCCGAGGTCGCTATTTTATATCGCGCCAATTTTCAGTCACAAGCCTTGGAAAAAGCCTTGATCGGCGAAAATATTCCCTATGATTTGTTGGGTACGAAATTTTATGCCCGCCGTGAAATCAAAGATATGTTGTGTTATTTACGCTACGGCCTTAATCCTAATAACCCCGCTGACCTAGAGCGGATTGCTGGAGTGCCAAAAAGGGGGATTGGCCCCAAAACCGTCGCGGCAATTCTGCAGGACCGGATTACAGAGTTGGGACCCAGCGCACAGAACAAAGCCCTGAAATTTAAAGAATTTATTGCTGAAATCTCGCAATTAATTAAAACCGCCCCCCCGGCTGAAGTTATGACCCATGTGCTGGATAAATCTGGTTGGCTAGCCAGTCTGGAAAATACTACCGGAAAGGACGCCAAAACCATCGAAGAAGACCAAGGGCGAATTGAAAACCTGGCTGAATTAATAAATGTGGCTAGTGAATACGACAATTTTGAACCTCCTCTAGGGGCACAGAAATTCTTGGAAGAGGCCGCGCTCATGGCCGAGGCCGACACAATGACCGACACCACTGAATCAAAAGTGCGTTTGATGACTATTCACGCTTCAAAGGGTCTGGAATTTGATCAGGTTTATATCACCGGCCTAGAAGAAGGTTTGTTTCCGTCTGATCGTTCGCAATCACTAGCCGAACAAGAAGAAGAGCGTCGATTGTTTTATGTTGCCTTGACCCGAGCCAAACGAAAAGCCACTTTATCCTACGCCACCATGCGTAACCGTTTCGGCAGTCTGACTTTTAATTCACCTTCAGAATTTATCACTGAAATTGACCCCAAATTTTTGGAACAAACAGGTCGTGGCGGCTTTGGATCAGCTGGGAGCAGCGCAACTACCGGATTATTAAGTGATATCGAGTTTTAATCACCTAGATTCAATCTTCCTACTAAAAAACTTGCCCACCTTTAAGTAACTTTATAACGCGCTAAATAGCAATCTATAAGCTAAAATAGCTCTAATAATATGGGTGACGATCATAATTTTAAAAAACACCTTGGTCAAAACTGGCTAATAGATACCACGGTCATAAAAGATATTGTGCAAGCTGCCAAAATCAGCAGTAATAGAATGGTGGTTGAGATTGGACCTGGGGCGGGAGCATTGACCAAAGCACTGCTGGAGGCTGGCTCATCAGTAATTGCGATTGAAAAGGATCGCGATTTGATCCCAGAATTAGAGTCGCAGTTTGCCCGATACTCGAGTCAATTCCAGCTGCTACAGAGCGATATTCGCGACATTGATTTAGCCGATTTGATCATTAATGGCCAACCGTACCAATTGGTGGCAAATATTCCCTATTATCTTAGCGGCTTGATTATGAAAAAATTCCTCACCGCTAGTCAACAACCTGATTCAATGACATTGCTAATTCAGCGTGAAGTAGCTGATCGTATTTTAGCCTTGGATAACAAACAGTCAGTATTATCATTGTCAGTCCAAGTATATGGTCAGGCTATCAAAATTCGCAATGTCAAGGCAGGGGCCTTTCGCCCGATTCCAAAGGTGCAGTCAGCGGTAATCCATATCAAAAACATTAATCGCAACTGGTTTGCCCAAAACCAAATTGCCGAGGCGAGATTCTTTGATATTATCAAGCGCGCCTTTAACCAGAAACGTAAAACCTTAGGAGCTAGTCTGGGATTAGATGCCCATTCCAGCTATCAAAAACGCCGTCCAGAAAGCATGTCGTTGAATGACTGGGCCGCATTGATTCAAGGTAATCCACAATTATAAAACGCCTCTGTTGTCATGGTAGGGCTCGATTGCTGCTACACTTTAGACTAGTAATGGCCGCCAATTATCTACCTTCTAAAAAGTTTCAAAAACGAGCTGGAATTGGCTTGGGGGTTTTGGCATTAATTTTGACTGCCGGCACTTTGTTCAACCTTGATTCCAATTCAACCGATGATGAGACCGCGCCACTAGCATTTTCTAAAACTGATTCAGATCAGGATGGTTTGCGCGATTGGGAAGAGAGAATTTGGGGCAGTGATCCATTCAATCCAGATAGTGACAATGACGGCATTCTTGACGGTCTCGAGGTCGAAGACGGCCGCGACCCCCTAAAAACGGGCGCTGATGAATTGACTGATTCACGTTTGGCGTCAGTTTATTCCGGCTACAAACGCCGAAGTCTGGAAAATATTAATATTACCGATCAAATATCTGACAAGATTTTGCCACACAGTTTATTGCTGGCTAACGAGCTACGTGAAACCGATCGACTCGCCAACACCAATCGCACCGATTTATTAATTCAGCCGGTCGTCAATGAATATCGTATATCTGATAATAAACTTACTATCGAAGACCTTAATCTGGTTCCAGCCAATGCCGAAAGTTTAACGAATTATTTCACCCTGGTGCTAGAAACTGCTAATTCCGGCCTTGGTAATATTGGGGGTAATGAAGTTTCGCTAGCTCTAAATAGCGATAATCTGAATGTGGAAAAAACCCTTAATAATTATCGCCGAGTGGTAAATGAATTGAGTCGCGCCAGCGTGCCCAGCCCAATTGCCGAACGTCACATAGCAGTTTTAAATAATTTTATCCGGATGCGAGATAGCTTTAATTTATTATTAAGCGCCGAAGAAGACGACAGTGCTAAAAAGATTTATGCCCTTGATGAACTAAAAATCCTGCAAAGTCAAAATCTGACTGAAATAGAAAGACTCGCCCAGGCGTGGCGTAATAGTGTCGATAATCTCTAAATTATATGAACTCTGGACAACTCATGAAATTATTATCAAAGACTATCTCGCTTACCCTGGGTCTAGTTTTTGCGATAGTTTCTTTCATGCCCCAATATGCCGCAGCTCAAATATCCAGCCTAGAACCCCAACCCCCACGAGCGCCCAATGTAGAGCCTGGCGCGCTGCAATCAATTGATCTAGAAGACACCAATGTGGGTGCCAGTCTGGTTACTGGTGGCGCCTTTGCAATTGATGAATGTGTCGATCAACCACTGGGTGAGTTTAGCGGCATTCTGTCCAGTAACATGACCGCCATGGCCACAGAGTTCCTAGGTGGTGCGGGAGTAGTAGATGAAGTTAGCAATGCAGTTGCTACAGCCACAAATATTGCTAATGCTGCCTTGGGCTTGGCTCAGGTGGGGGCTAAACTAGGCCCATTAATTGGTTTACCTCCGGGCATAGGTGACTTTTTAGGTGGTGCAGAAAAAACCCAGGACGATCGTACCTTCAATGCAATTTTGCAGTCTTCAACTGAACTAACAAAACTAAATGCCAAAATTGGCGAGGTTCAGGCACGAGGCACGAGTGATATATTGGGGGTTTTGCAAAATATGCAAGTGTCAGACAATTGTTTGGACCGAGTGGTATTTATTCAGGCCCAAAATCTACTGTTCGACATGCGCAATCAGGCGTCCGAATGGATCGTGTCCGGATTCGAGGGCGGAAATCCAGGTTTTGTACAAAATATTGAACAGAGGGAACGCAATCTGGCTGCCGCGCAATGGTTAAATTTCCTTGACCCAGATCAAGGATCATTTAGCGGCATTTGCTCTGCCTTTCGAGAGGACGTAGTATTTAATGTCCGACAAGCCTATAACAGATCATTTGGCGGTGATCCTGCCCAAGTCATTCCCGAGGTAGATTTATCAACTACCGAGGAACTGTTGCTGCGCCGAGCAGTCACCGATGATGAAGGGGATGGCTGTGCGTTGAATCAAATTACTGGATCAGAAGAAAATACCCAGCGGTTTCTAGATGGCGAATTTGTTACCGGCAGTTGGGAAGGATGGTTTACATTGTTTAATGACCCCAATTCTAATCCCAATACTGCCTCCAGGGTTTATACCCAGCAATTAAACAATTCAATTCAGAGTGAATGGGATGCTGATCGACGCCGACTAGCCTATTCTGGTGGTTATTTAGATGATCGACGTTGTATTGACGAAAATGGCAATGCGTCCGAAGTTGGCTTTGCGGGAATATGTGCTGACGGATCAGACCCAATTACCGTAACCCCAGGTAGTGCGGTAGCCGCTGTAATCGAGGGCTTGGCCCAGGCTGATATTGATAGAGCAGTAATGGTGGACAAAGTTGGCGAGGTTGTAGAATCAATTGGCATGACCTTGATAGGCCAACTGTTTCCAACTGGATCACAATCACGCGCCCCTGGACTAGCTAACCTTAGCGCGCAGTCATTTGAACAGGCTTTTGCGCAAGCTTATGAAAATACTGCTAATTTTGCTGGACCGAACCCTGATTCATTCAGCATTGCCATGTTAGATCGACAAGTTTCCACCGAAGAAGCCATGTATTCAATGTTTTCTGATATTTGGGAATTACGCAACTCGCAGGGGTTTACGGATGTAGAGCAATGTATTGAAGGGAATTCAAATTTGCAGACCTCATTGCAGGAACTAGATGCGTTGATTGAAAGTATTATCCCAGGATCACAGTCTAGCCTTGAAGCCAAATATGATTATGAACCACCTGGGCAATATAAAGTCGATTGGGCAGGGAACGATTTTGAGTGGCTAGAAGAAAAAGTCTACGGTTTAGAAACTTGCGAAATAGATACTTATGGTGATTATGAGACAGAGATCGATCAATTATTAGAAAGATTTATTGATCGACCGCAGTTTTCGTTCAGGATGCCTACCGATGGTGATAGTTGGCAAATTTCTATATGTGCACCCCTCGGTGACGGAGGCCGTACCCAATTTTTTAAAATTGGTTACTCTCCACCAGGATATAGAGAAGCCAATAACAATCTAAAGGTTGATTGGAATGGATTACCTTTTAACTGGAAGCGATATGACCCGTTCCAAAAAGAGAATGCTTACGAGATAAGGCAATGTGACACAAGAACCGAAGGAGAATTTGGTTACTCTGCAGGACAAAGATTGTCTACAGACGACGTAAGAGGTCCAAGTAGCTCTGACTGGTCAGCCATCTATCCCATCGATGGAAACGAACGCAAAGGAGTGAGAAATTGGTGTGTATATTTTGGGCATTTATTAGGTTTTGCCGAATGTACAGGTGACAATCAGGATCCTGAGTCAAGAGAGCAGATATCGATAGGTATGAGCAGGGGCTTAGAGTACTTACTAGGAACTAAGCTTAATTATTCAGTTAATGGCAGTGGCTTATTAGAAATAAATAACTCTAACTGGTACCGCAATCGCTGTGCGCTAGAGGGAATAGGAGATGTAGAAGGAGGGAAAATATATGCAGCCTATAAAGGATATTACGATCAATCTACACAAGGTTCAGCTGCCTATTCTCCTCAACCAAAACCAACTTCATTAGATGTACTACTGGCTAATATCGCCGTTACCCTGGATGGTCTGCCAGATTTAATTGCTCCGCAATCAATTATTGACGAAGTCAGACCGGCAGGGGCAGCCGATCGTGCTGCAATTGAAAATGGGTTGTATGACCTGCGTCAACAATTTAATAGTGGTACCCCCAGTTCGCTAGTCGCGCAATCATTTTATGAACTAGCCCAAAATCGTAACTTCCATAGTCGCGAGGACGTTGAAATAGCCCGATCTGGTTACGAGCAGATCCTTAACCTATATGAGCTGATACTAGAACAATCCGAGGACTGTCAGACAACACCAGGTGGGGGGGTTACTGACATTCTGGCAGATGGTGACATTGCCGTTGATGGCATTAACACCTACCAGGACGAGATTGATCTGCCAAATGATTACGAGCAGCCAATTACTATTTCCTGGGAGACCGAATATTGTGACCCAAATATCGGTGTTTATGTATATCGCAATGGGGTCGAAATTGCCTCGGGCCTATCAGGGTCAGAATTGGATGACACCTTGGTTGGAGTCGATGCGACCGCTGTTTACGAGCTGTATTGTGGTCGACCTGATGAAACCATCGGCCGTCAGGCCCGATCAACTGATGATGGATCATATAATCAAAGTAATCGAAACAGAGGACTAGTCGCCCAACTATGGACTATGATTCTACCTACTGCCCAGGCCCAGGTAAATAGTCAGTCCAGCAATAATAAGGCCAGGTTATTGGACTATGTGATCGTAGATTCTAATTTAAGCGCCGGTAGTGCCGGCAATAATCCAGGCACTATTGCCCAATCCAGCGGAGTATTAACCATCAATGGTCGTAATAATAATTTCTCGATCGATTCATCGCGGGCTGATCTAAATATATCTTGGGTAACTGATCAATGTCCTACCGATTTAAACCTGTATCGGGACGCGATCAATCTATACAGCGGCGAGGCTGACAGTGAATACCGCGACAATCGCATTGGATCCCCTGATACCTATCGTTACGAGCTCTACTGTGGCCAACGTCAACCCCATTCGCGTGCTGATCGCGCTTCGGGATCATCTACTACAACCAATGTTAATGGCCAGGTTATCAGCAAATTATTAGACAGCATTCGTGTTAGCGTGATTGATGATACTGATCCCGTTGTGATCGAAGATGACGACACCAATGATCCAGCTGTGGGTGATGATAACGAATCAGCTGACGATCAAACTGGTGACAGCCCTGAACCAAATGGCATTGATGATGATGGGGATGGTTGCATTGATGACACATCCCTAGATTCAGATGGCCAGTGCGACAATGGTGGAGCGTATAATGCCCCTGAAGAGAATACCGCAAATAATTTGGATGATGACAGTGACGGCTGTATTGATGATTCCTACTTGGACCCGGACGGCAGTTGTAATGATGGTGGCGATTATACCCGTGGCGAAGACGAGACAGACCTAGATGAGAGCGCAAACAACATTAATGCAGTTGCCCTGACCAATGGCATTGATGATGATGGGGATGGATTAATTGACGAAGACGACGAGGCCAGCCTACCGATTACTGATTTGTCTAATTTAGGTCAGGTTGAAAATGAGGATGAGTCGCCAATAATCTGGTGGTTGTGGCTGCTGATACTGCTGTTGATTATTTTGATAGGATACTTTTTATATCGTCTGATTCGATCGCGTCGCAATAAAAATCAAGTTATCGAAATTAATGCTGCCAACGCCGCCCGACAAACAGAGGTGACGGTGCCAACCCCTGCTAAAAATTAGATGGTTTTAAACGGTCGTACCGCTTAAAAGTAGTGGTAGTCAACCTAATCCTTGAACCCGATCAATCAGGCCTTGCTATCGTGATATTATAAGGGCAGTGATTAAATGGTCGCGATTTTTATCAGTGGTTTACCATACAGTAGCGCGTTTTTTTAAAACAATATTTTCCCGACTGCAATTATTTCTGACCAAAATAATTCAGTATAAATTTTCGATCATTACTATTGCTGTGGTCGCATTTATTGCGCTGCTGCCAGAAACTGCCTCGGCCAACATTAACTTTGGCTGTGGTGGGGTTGGAATAGGTGACGCTTTCCCGGATTTTCCGTGTTTATTAGGGCAAACCATGCTGCAATTAACCTCGGTATTTGCCTTTATTGCCGGTAATCTACTGGATTTGGTGACTAAATTATTTGTATTTGAAATGTCTACCACCCTGGAACAAGGGCAGCTGTTCGTTACGCCAGAAACTGGCGAATGGGCCGGGGTACCGGTATATCGCGCGATGTGGTTTATCGTGCGCGACCTTGCCAATTTGTCATTTATTTTTATTCTAATTTATGCATCAGTGTCGATGATCTTTAACAATAAATTTGGACTAGATGCCAAAAAGATTGTCCCGCAGTTGGTACTAGTGGCAATACTCATGAATTTTTCACTGTTTTTTGTACAGGTAGCCACAGATTTTTCCAACTATATTGCGTACCAGTTCTTTACCAATGTCGAAGTCCAGGTCTGGCAAAATGACGAGAATGAAGAGATTTTGATTGATCCTGAAACTGGCGAGCCGGCTTTTGTCCAAATCGGATCTACCGAATCAGGAGCCGCGACCCTGTCTGACATCATAATGAACGTTACCAAGGTCACCGCGCTGGTGGCCAGCCCTGCCGATCTGGCCAGTTCGCAGGCAGCCAGTCGTAGTGCCGAGCTGGATCGTCAGCCCGGATTTGCGTTTGGATTTTTTGCCAGTATATTCGTATTTTTTGCCGGTTTGGTTATGCTGGCTGGCGCATTTTTACTATTTCTGCGGTTTTTCATGATTTTGATATTTATGGTGTCGGCCCCAATTGCCTTTGCCTCTAGCATTGTCGAAGGAGGTAAAAACAAAGATAGTGGCAAAGGGTTGTTTAAAGGCTGGTGGTTGCCTGGACTAACCAATCAATTGATTTTTGCACCGGCATATTTTGGACTGCTATATCTGGCCCTACAGTTTTTGCAAACGATTACTGATGCGGGGTTGGGCGCGCCCAAAGACTCGACCTTTGCCTATTGGGTTCAAAACGCCTTTATATTTATTGTGTCAGCTGCATTTCTGATTGCCGCTATATGGTATGCCAAAAGACTCTCGATTGCTGGTTCTAAACTAGCAGTAAATAACACTAAACGCATGTTTGCAGCAGGAGTTTTGGGTGGAGCTGGATTAGCAGGGCGTCAAACTATAGGGCGCTTATCAAATCGCTACCTAAACTCTAACCAAGATCGACTAAAACAAAGAATTGCAAGCGGTGGGGTTAGCGGTAAAATTGCCCGAATGCAATTAGATGCAGGTAAAAGGATGACCAAAGCCAGTTTCGACGGACGACTAGCCCTTGATCGTATCCCAGGAATTAGAATGAATGAAATCTCTTATGGCAATCGTGATAGCCTCAAGAAAGGATTCGGGGGAAGAAGAGCCGAAAAACTTGAGAAAGAAACCGAGAAGGTCGTAGACGTTGCACAAGCTCTAAATGAAAAGCAACGCGACCGTTACGCGAATAGGTTGATGTCACAAAAAACAGGGCTAAAGGGACTGTTCCAATTTATAACTCACAGTCAAGATGTTGAAACAGGAAAACTTGAACCTCGGCCCGGAGCAAAAAAACTACTGAACAAATATAATAATATTGTTATGGGCTTGGGCGGTTCACTAGAGGACAAATTACTTGAAGGAAGTCCTGGTTTAAGTAAGCGAAAAACAGCTGCTGCAGTAAATAGAACCAAGAATTTCTTAGCGCGTAATGAGCCAGTGTACGGTCAAGGGGCTGAGCCCGATTGGATTACAAAAGCGCAAGAAAGAGAAATAACCAAAAGGAAACATCAGGCTGAGGTTTTAATCGCAGAAAACGAACGAGAGGCCGCCACCTTAGAGCGCGAGATGGCTGAGCGTCAGGCAGAAGCTAAGAAACATGCTAACAGGCTTAAAGATTTACGTAAGAGGCTTGAAAGAGCGAGAGAGCTAGGAAATGAAACTGAGGTCAACCGATATGAAGGTGAATTGAATGATGAGCAGCAAAGATTGGCTGGAATAAACAATCAAATAAATACCAGGAACTCTCGGCTGAATACACTCAAAAAAGACACCGCCAGAATTCAAAAGGTGAAAAGTAGAAGAATAAACTCGGCAAGGGATGCATACAATCGAGATAGGACACAGATGCGTTACTCTAATGGAGGTTATATTAATTACAAATTAGGAAACGCAATCTCTGGATCAAATTGGGAAAGAACTAAAACAAGTCTCAAGAAAAGAAAGGACGCAGATGAATATTTCAACCGTATGAAAGATGTCGTTAGTGAAGGGAACTTGAATGCTCCGGAAAAACGAACCGCTGCTGACGCTGGAGACTCAGAGGATTCTTCGGATGGAAACGAAAACTAATAAATATGAATAAATTACCCCCAGAATTAAAACAACATCTGCAAAATATTCCTGATTTTATGAAGGATATCAGCCAGGTCAAGGAATTTGTAAGCACAGCTGATATTAAATTAACTGATGACCAAAAAAGCGCTTTGCGTCTACAACTATTACTAGTCATGACTGGCCTCAAAGACTATCGTTTATTGCCAATAATCATCGAGGAATTTTGTGAACTGGATTTTGAAGTATCAGCCTATATAGCTGACAGATTTATGGAAGAAGTGATCGAGCCAATGGGTTATGGATATTTATCAACGGTGTTAAAAGCAGCTAATAATGAGGATGTTACCTTTGATCCTGATGACGTAGAAATCTTGCAGACCATATCTCAAGAGCTAGAAGACCAAGAAGGGGCCCCAGAAGTGCCAAAGCCGCCAAAGGTGGTGTCGCCAAAGTTGGTATTGAATCAAGATCAGAAACGCACCGCGTATCAGGATCTGCGAAATCAGGATTGGTACGAGAATTTACTGAACGAGCTGTATAAAAAACACAAAATCGGTGATGAGGCTGCCCGCGCACTGGAGCAGGTATTGCAGAAGGCTGTGATTGATGATGATACTACTGGCCTAAAGCGTTTGGCCACCAATCCGGCACTGGTACCGGTGTCACGAGACCTGCAGGACATCCATGATTATATAGAGGACAAATTTCAAGAAGTGTTAAGGGACATTCAGCAAAACACAGCCCCAAATCCAGGTATTGATAAAAATAATGATGGAAAGTCGGCTAAAACCCAGTCTAACATTGACCAAATCCGGCCCAAACCTCATCAGGATGACCATGATCCGTACCGTGAAGAGGTCAAGTAGCATATATCATAAAACATGGAGCAGAAAACCTTTCACGAAAAGCTATCAAACAAAATCGAGACTTTTATTCACCAGTCATACGATATTGCTAATCAATTTCCAAAAGAAGAACTATACGGAGCAGGTTCACAACTTAAACGTGCAGCACTTTCGATCGGCTTAAACACGACCGAAGGTTATGCTAGATCAAGCAGTAAGTCGTATCGTCACTTTTTATTAATTGCCTATGGGTCATTAAAAGAAAGTTTGTATGTTATTAACTTTTCTTCAAAGCGCTCTTGGATTACCACCAAACAATCGCAAGATCTTCTAGATAAAGGTGATGAATTGGGAAAAATGTTATGGAGCATTATCTCGAAACTGTGATCGTGCTTTATGCTTTGTGTTACATGAGCACTTGATAATTATTGTATAATTATCAAGTGCAGCATCAAACTCCGCAATTTATCGATATCGAAGACAAGGTGGTTGGACCGTTTACGGTCAAGCAATTTATTTATTTGATCGCCGGGGGAGGGGCCGCGTTTTTGCTGTTTCGATTTTTGCCATTTTTCTTGTTTTTAGTGGTAGCAACTCCTATTGTGTCGTTATTTTTGGCCCTGGCATTTTACAAACACAATGAACGTCCGTTTGTTCATTTGGTTGAGTCAGTTTTTAAATATTTGGTCAACACCAGGTTATATCTGTGGCGCCACCGCAAGCCAACTGACGTCGCCCGTGAACAGGCCAGTGTGCAAGCACCGCAAAAAACCAAAGTGGTTAATTCAGGGGCGGGCATGGGATCATCAAAGCTAAAGGATCTTTCTTGGAACCTAGAAGTCAAGAAAGAGGATCTTTCTTGACTTCTGACTTGAACCAGAACATGTACACGGACAACACAAGTATAAAACCAGATGGATTTAGATTTCTTAAGTGGCAAATTTATGACGATGCTCAAAATTTATATTTAGAAATAAATACAATCACTAAAGATCTGCCAAAAGCTATGCGATTTGAAGCCACCTCTCAACTGTTACGATCAAGCCATTCTGTAGTTTTAAACATAGCTGAAGGAGCTGGAAAAGAGTCCGATAAAGAACTTAGGACGTTTTTGTCAATTTCAATGGGTTCGCTGTATGAAACCGTGGCTTGCCTTGATTCATTGGTGAAACTTAACTTGATTAAAGAAAGTGAATTCCAAAATTTAAAGGCTCGTTACAATAAATTAGCGTCTCAAATAGGAGGTTTTAGAAAGTCTTTGAAACAGTAGTTATTCTTGTCCCAGTTCTTGTCCAGGTAACTTTTGCTATAATTAGCAAAAGTTATGGCTGAACCCCTCAAAGCACCAGCGACGCAAAACTTTGTTCCGGTGAAAGAAATCCGTGATGGGGTAGTGATATTGAAAAATAATTCATTGTGTGCGGTATTATTGGCTTCATCACAAAACTTTGCCCTTAAATCCGGCGACGAGCAGACCGGGGTATTAATGCAATTTCAAAATTTTCTAAATTCACTGGATTTTCCAGTACAGATTGTAGTGCAATCACGCAAAGCTGATATTCGACCCTATATCCAAATGTTGGAAGAGCGCCTGAAAACTCAAACCAATGAACTGTTACGGGTGCAAAACTATGAATACATCCGATTTGTGCAGTCGTTCGTTGAACAGGTAGATATTATGAAAAAGTCATTTTTCGTAGTAGTACCTTATAATCCCGCTATCGCAGACACTACATCAATCACCTCCTTGGTCAAAGGTAAATCAACTGATGATCAACTAACGCTCGAGCGCTTTGAAGAGTTCCGCACCCAGCTAAATCAGCGATTGGCTATTGTCGAGTCAGGACTTAATCGTTCAGGTATTCGCACCTTGGCGTTAGGAACCGATGAACTGATCGAGTTGTTCTATCACACCCTAAACCCTGCTGATGCTACGTCAAATGCCCCAGTAAGCAGCTAGCTGCTTACTGACAACTAATAAAATCTGAGTCGCTTAGTGATTTCTTAGATTGTAAGTAGTTAGTTGTAGGTGGTAGGAGGTTAAAATTAGATGCTATAATTTTAACCACATGGGACTTCTGGACTTTATAAAATCTGATGACAAACCCGAGCCAGCAGCGGCTGATTCTGGTATCAGCAGCCTGGCATTGTCGGATGTGATTGCTCCATCTGCGCTCGAGATCAAGCCCAAATCAGTTAACGTATCTGGTAAATTGGCCCGAACGTTATTTGTAATTTCTTATCCCCGTTTTTTAACTGACGGCTGGTTTGCCCCGATTATCAACCTGGATCGAATCTTTGACGTTTCACTGCATATTCATCCGGTAGATACTGGGGATTTATTAAAGAAATTCCAGAAAAAAGTAGCCGAGGTTGAATCACAAATCTCTATACGGCAAGAAAAGGGCATGGTGCGCGACCCAAAATTGGAAACCGCTTATCGTGATCTGGAAAATTTGCGTGATCAGTTAATGCAGGCCCAGGAAAAAATGTTTGATGTCGGTCTCTACCTAACTATTTATGCCGATAATGAAACCGATTTAAATAAATTTGAATCCGAAATCAAATCAATTCTCGAGTCCAAATTGATTTATCTGAAACCCGCCCTATTTCAGCAAGAACAAGGCCTGCAAACAGTACTACCGACCGCTACTGACGCCCTGCAGGTTCAGTCCAAACTAAACTCGTCCCCGTTATCGAGCCTATTTCCATTTTTATCCTTTGATTTGTCATCAGACACCGGGATTCTTTACGGTATCAATCGACATAATTCCGGATTGATCTTATTCGATCGATTTTCAATGCCCAATTACAATTCGATCACCTTTGCGACCTCTGGAGCGGGTAAATCATTTGCCACGAAGCTCGAGCTACTACGATCAATGATGTTTGATATTGACGTGATTGTGATTGACCCCGAGCGCGAATACGAATATTTGGCCGAGGCGGTAGGGGGCCGGTATTTCAATATCTCATTATCGTCCGAACACCACATCAACCCATTTGATATTCCACCGGTCGGCCCAGATGAATCACCCGAGGACGTCTTGCGGTCACATATCATCTCTTTGGTGGGATTATTTCGCATTATGTTAAGCGGACTTACTCCTGAAGAAGATTCGATAATAGACCAGGCGATTACCGAGACCTACGCCCTCAAAGACATCAATCCGGGAATTGATTTTAGTCAAGCCGAGCCACCACTGTTGTCAGATTTCGAACTGGTATTAGCCGGTATCGAAGGGGCCGAAAATATTCTAGCGCGACTGGCCAAATACACTCGTGGTACCTGGTCTGGATTTCTGAATCGTCCGTCAAATGTCGATATTAATAAGAAGTTTATTGTTTTTTCGGTGCGTGACATGGAGGACGAGCTAAAACCAGTCGCCATGCATTTGATTACTAACTTTATCTGGAACCGAGTGAGGCGTGAACTGCGCAAACGAATTTTGGTAATTGACGAGGCCTGGTGGATGATGAAAGAAGAAGATACGGCATCATTTTTATTTGGTCTAGCCAAACGAGGTCGTAAATACTATCTGGGTGTATCAACCATTACCCAGGACGTCGGCGATTTCCTGCGGTCGCCATATGGTTTGCCAATTATCACTAACTCGTCAATCCAGCTTTTGTTAAAACAATCGCCAACTTCAATTGATTTACTGCAAGAGACTTTTAACCTAACTGATGAAGAAAAATATCTGCTGTTGGAATCAGGGGTAGGCGAGGGCATATTCTTTGCCGGTTTAAAGCACGTAGCCATTCGCATTATTGCGTCCAATACCGAATCCCAAATCATAACCTCGGACCCATCCGAGATACTGGCGATTAAAAAGGCCAAACAGCAATTTGCTGACAGTAATGAATAAATTTTATGGCCCGAAATACTAGTTCAGTAAATTCTGAACCGACCCAGCGCCGGCGAAAATCATTCAACCTCGACCCGATTGATTCAAACCGTAATCGCAGTGATCAGTTCAGCGGCTATCAAGATGACCTGACCCCAAGATCAACCACCAAACAGCAATTGCGAAAGAGTTCTGGACTGACATCAATAAAAAAAGAACGGGAAGGATCAGATTTTGAAGTAAATCCTACTGGTGAGCTAGGCAACAGACGCCCATCGCCTAATCGAATACGTCGCAATGATCAACGTCGCAGCCAAACGTCTGGCAGACGTGCAGCCACAAAACTAATTAAAAACGCGGTTGATTCTAAGGGCAACCTTGCCGGGTTAGCCCTGAAATCCCTGGGTGATGCCGAGCTGCGAAAAGTTTTTATGGAACATTTTTGGATTTTAGCTATTGCAGTTATCGGTGATTTACTAGACGCCATTCCATTTTTTATTGGTTTTTTTATCAATTTAATATGTTGGATCCTGGTGAAATATCTTTTTGATTTAAAAGGTGTCAATTTTGCTGGCCGGGTTACTAAAAACTCCTTTGGCCTGATGAATGTTGGTGCTGAAGTAATTGTCGGGGCAATCGCATTTTGGCCTGGATTAACCATTGGTGTAATTCAAACCATTCTCTCTGAAGATTAATATCTTGCTATACTTAGCGTATGAAGGTTTCATTAATAATTTTTGCTGCTTTGCTAGTTACTGTTCTAGGTTTAACCTCCGAGTCTCAAGCTCAGAATAGTAATGTGGTTTTGATTGCCGAATCTGATTCATATGTGCCTAGTAACTATGCTGGAGCTCGACCTCTTACCCCTGGTTCAACCATTAGCCTAGTAGCCTTGGGAGCTCCGCGAATTGCTAAATATCAGTGGCGCATTAATGGTCGTCAATTGACCGAGCTGTCTGGCATTGGCCAGTCACGGGTTGATATTCAATTAACCGATCGACCAATTGATGCCCAGGTATCGGTTTATCAAAACAGTGATTTGATCGGGGTAGACCAAATAACCATAAATCCCGATCCATTGGAAATTGTCCTATACCAAAATCATCCGACCAGGGGACCACTGTTTCAAACTGCCTTGTCAGGCCAAATCCGATCAACCAGTCCGGTAATTGATATTATTGGTAGTGCCTATGGTGCCAATGGAGTCAATCCGCTGTTGCAGTGGCAAATTAACAACAGCGAATCATTTGCCCTACCTGCTGTTTCACTGGATCGGCAAGCTAGTCCACAAACCACCATTGTCGCTAGCTATCTTAACAATATTTTTACCCAGGCAACCAAAGAGCTGCGGATTCAATTCAGTCGCTAGATTTATATGAAATTAAATGATAAAACTAAATTTTTAATCGCCGGCGGGGTATTGGCCCTGCTGTTTGTAATATTGTTTTTCTACTACCTCAACCGGGCCACAAATCGCCTTGGCTCAGAAACTGCCACCGTGCCTAATAATAGCCAGTTTGAGGTCCTAGATAGTTCAGGTAATTTAGTAGCTGGCAATCAGCCTAGCCCTAGCCAGAATTCTGAAAATCAATCCGAAATACAACTAATCAGTGAAGGCCCGGTGGCCGGATTTAGGATTGTTGAAAATGATTTTGGAGTGGCACTGCGATACATTAGCGCCGAAACTGGTCAGATTTATAATTATTTACCTGGCCCTAGTGCGACAACACGCCTAACTACTGACACCCTGCTGGCAATCACCCGCGCACAGTGGGTAGGCAACGATCATATTTTATTGACCTATTATGCTGAAGGACAGCCGGTTAATTTATTAGCCCAAATTGATCTAGCAAACGCCAGACTGAATACCGTGGTTTTTCCCCAAACCCTCGAGTCGATTGCCAAGGCTGATGATGACCAGGCGTATTATCTATTGCGGGACAATGAGGGCAGCAGTTTGTATCGATATCAATTTGATACTGGGCGTAGTAATTTTGTTCAGGCATTTGATATTAGCGCTCTCGATTTGCGCGACATTGATGGGGAAAGCGATTTATTGCTGGCAACTACAAAAATTCATCAGAGCCATGATCAAGCTGGACTGATAATTGATGTTGCGGACAATTCATCAAGCCTGCTACAAACCGGAGTTGAATTCTCCCAAGGAGCGCTGCTATTTGAAAACTTTAGGGTATTAATCAACCAGGCCGGTCTGGTACTGCAAAATATTGATTCGGGAGAAGATATTTTGGTTGCGGGAAATTTTGTGGTTGATAAATGTGCCGTCGATTTAATGTCAACCGGCGAGCTAGTATGTGCCGAGGTAATTCTGACGTCCTCGCAATTGCGTAATTGGCCGACCAACTGGTTTCGCGGGCAATTACGTCCTGTCGAGCGGCTAGTTGCGATCAACCCCCAGTTTGGCAGTAAACGGATTTTGGCTGATTTGGGATCTCAATATGATATCAGTTACTTACAAACCTCGGCCGATGACATTTATTTCATCAACCGTCGCGACGGGCGATTGTATAGTTATGAAGTAGCTAATTTAGATTGATAATTATTAAATTCTGTTAAATAACTTTGCCCAACCCTTGTTATAATCTGGTTGTGAAGTCAGTTTTATTTAATTGTTTTGTTTTATCATTTGCTTTGTTAGGGGTTTTTTCAGTTGTCCAGGCTCAGGATTATGCCGCTCCAGCTAGTAACCCAGTTTGTTCAAGAAATGTACAAGATGCAGTTTACTGCGCTGCTTTTGAACGCCTCGACGAGCAACTATATGAAGTGTATTTCAGGAACTCAGAAGCTTGCGAAGACTTTTGTAACGACACAACCTGTAAAAGCACGCCAGAATGTATAAACCTTGCCATTGAAGATTCTGGCACCACCCCTCAAGGACAAGCTTGCTTTAATGCCCAAAACTACTGTAGGGCGCGCTCAGAAGACAATTGTCAGGCGCTTAACAATGGAACCAGGGAAGTAAATTGTGAATATGTAGAAAATAGTGATCAATGTATTCCGTCTAGGGGTGAATGTGGGAGTTATTGTTATTCAGAGGTAGATTGGCAAAATGAAGTAGTATGCCGTGATAGCCGTGATGAATGCATAATAGAGCTTCTTGATGAAAACCCGGAACCCGGAGACTTGCGATTCCCTGCGTGTGGTTGTGATCAATCAAATGTTTCAGTTGAACAAGCCAATGGCGGTTGTGGATTACGAGTAGGCACCAGTGCCAGTGAGTGGCGTGAGGGAATCGGCGACGACAATCAATCTCTATTTGGTTCTCCAATTGATGCGTCATTCGAATTGGATGGATTCAAGCCGTTTGAAGACGTAAGGGTGGGGGATAATGAATTATATGGCGATAACAACTTGCCCGGCTTTATTAATACGTTTCTAAGCTTTGTGATTGGGTTGTCCGGGGCCATTGTGGTCGTCATGATAGTAGTTGGTGGATTTCAATACGTGCTGGCGGCGGCGGCACCAGTTAAAAATGATGCCAAAGACAAGATTCGGGATGCCCTGATCGGTTTGGGACTATTGCTGGGATCTGTCGCATTACTAAACACTATTAACCCACAGCTGCTAAACCTGGCGGGATTACGACCGGTAGAAATTACTATCACCGAGCGTGAGTTTCAAGGTGATACTGATGTGTTGCTAGGATTGGGTGGTGCAAATTATGGCAGTGATGCGGTGCAGAAGGCAATTTATGAATATGAAGCCAATTGGGCGAGCGGTACAAAGAAAGAAGACGATGAATCTCAATACTCAATACTCAATACTTACTGGGAAAGTATTGGGTGGAACGAGTCTCAATGGTCACCATCTGGTACTGCATGGAGCGCCGCTTTTATCTCTTATGTAACTGGTTTGCGAGCTTCAGCCCATTGGCAGTACATTAATGCAGCTTATGATGATCGGAAAAATGGCTGGGCCTTCTGTGAACCTAATGAACACGTTCCGCAACCAGGAGACTTAGTATGTCGAACCAGGGCAGGTGGCTCATTTACTCCTCAAGGAAGCTATACTTCACATTGTGATTTAGTAGTATCTAACAATGGAACCTCAATCGAATATATTGGTGGTAACGTCTCAAATTCTAGCTCTGAGGGCCGGGGTGTAACGGTAAATAAAAAGTCTAGATCGCTTTCAGCTGGCAAAACACCTTCATTCTTTAATATTGGCGCCTTAGTTCCTCCGGGTAAAAATTGTTCCGGCTAAATCTTAAAGTTAAAGGTTTTGGTATCGGTACCAAATTCACTAATGTTATTTAGCTCTCTAGGGTGTTTATGCAAAACTATTTGATAGTTGCTACCGTAGTTTACACATGGGGCTTCATAACTTTGATAGGATGCTTTTTGGGAAAATGATTCATTGTTTAACGAGCGGGCAACGACCTCGCCGGTGTCAATTGATTTGATATAAAATGACAAATAACTTTGGTTTGAATAATTACTATAGGTTATTGGCAGGGGTTGGTCATTGCATTTGTATGCTTCAGACAACATTTTGCTTGAAATAGCATCGGTGTAAACGGTGATAAAGTCCGTGGTTTGGCTTGGATCACCCAATGATGCGATTATTATATTGTCACTTACTAATTCAATATCATTATTGTCTGGTTCAGCAATTGACTGGCTGGCAAAACCGGATTGATCGATGTCAAATGATTGGGTAGGGCCGGTTGTGTTATCGCCCTCCTCGGTAAAGCTGACTCTGCCAGTTTGGCTTAGAAATAACACTATAAATATGCTTATAATGACCATTAAAACTCCGGTAATAATTAAAAGTTTTTTATTCATTTACTAATTATAACCTTACGATCTGCACCAGTTCCTTGTGACTGTGAACTCAAGTCTTTTGACTGAATGTAGCTGTGCACTATTCGGCGTTGAAAGGCAGTCATAGGTCGCAGTTCAATCGCGTTATCTTCAGCCGATGACAACTGCTTTATGGACTTGTCAATCTCGTCTAATAGTTTTTTAACCTCGGCCTCTTGATAACCATCTACATCAATCACATAATTCTCCAACTCGAAATGCGAGTCCAGACTATGCGCCCGACACAACACAATTTCGCGCACTATTTTCGACAGGGCTTGCAAATTGCGTCCGTCCCGCCCAATCAATAGCGCCGAATCCGGTCCGGTCACGTTATATACCACATGCCCTGGGATTGCTGATGATTCCAGTGACACGCGATAGTCCTTAAATCCCATATGGGCTAGCAATTCGTCAATTACTCGCTGGATTGGGGGCAATTTCGAGCGTAGACGATTCATACCAGACAGTATAAACTAGCCAACGTTCAACATAAACTATATCTAGCTAATCTACTAGGATCACCCGCTTTTGCAAGGAAGTATACTGCGATATATCGCAGTAGTAGTGTTATAACTACATAATTTACTAAATTAGCAAAGTATTTAATCTTCTTAAACCCGTTAGGAGAATAAAAACTAAGACGTAAAACCATTAAAGAATGATGGGTACTACGATATATCGTAGTAATGGTGTTATAATAGATTTCGATATGCCTCATATTTCAAATCGTAAGATTTCTGATAAGGTCAGCCATAAAATTAATACTAACTTGGCTGGAATGTTCAATCACGCTGCAAAAACCAATAATACAGCTGCCGTGGTACGGGAACTTTTAACCGATACTGAACAGATTATGTTGGCCAAACGCTTAGGAGCAGTCTATCTTTTAGGTCAAGACCTTAGTAATTACAAAATCAGTCAGATATTAAAAATGAGCGAATCAACCATTGCACGTATCGCGGTTAGTAGGGAAGCTGGAGCTTTTGACACCATTAAAAGTTTACTAAGTAAAAATACTCAAAATCAACCCTTTATTGATGTAATAGACCAAATTATTACCTTTTTACCCTCAAAAGCTAATAGAAAGTTCCGCGGTCAGATTCACAATAAATAAGCTTTCACAACATAAGAGTTCATAATAACACTACGATATATCGCAGTATAATCGATCCATTTGTTTAGCTAATATATTAAGATAAAGCGACTTAACTAATCGTGGGATGTTTGACTCAGAAATTTGAAATGCCTCGATTATTTTGTAAAGCTTAGATAACACCTTGTCTTTATTGGTATAAATTCCTAGATATCAAAGGCGACAGGGGTTTGGTCTTTGATCCCTCGCGAGCGAACGTAGAGCTCTTGGAGGATGTGAAATATGTTTGAGGTAACAAAGTACAGCGCAACCGCTGCAGAAAGCGTATAGGCAATGACAGTAATCACCACCGGGAAGACATATTTCATTTGTTTGATGATCGTATTCATCATTTGTTGCTGCATGGTTGCATCCGAATCAACCGCATTGGCTGGCAAGGCGATCTTGGTCTGAATAAATTGGGCAATTCCGGCCAATAATGCTAATGGTATAGAGCGGGCTGCAACGTCAATCACGCCAAACAACAACGGCGAGGGATTGGTTTCTGGTGCGGTAATAAATGAATACAGTCGAGAAGGATCAATTTCAGGCAAACCTGATCGCAATACAATGTAATAGAGGCCAAAAATTATTGGAATTTGTACCAAAATCAGTCCAAATGAAGAAAAAGGGGAGACATCGTTTTCTCGATATAATTCCATTAGCTTAATCCCCAGTTCCTGACGATTGTCTTTATGTTTTTTTTGCAATTCTTTGACCTGAGGCTCGATTTTGCGAATGGCCTGTTGGGCACGAATGGCCTTGAGCGCAAATGGCAGCAGAATGATTTTGACCAGGAGAGTAAACAGTATAATGTAGATCCCTAAATCCAAACCAGGAATCAAGTCGATTAGTAGTACCAATAAATTGTAAAGGGGCGTGTAAATTAAAGTATCCATAAAGTTTATTAGTATGGTAAGCCCGATCGAGACTTATTGCAATTTTCAGGGGTATTAAGAGGTGTCATTTGACAATTTCAAGGCAGTTGCCAGATCATTGTATATAGCCGTCATGACTTCGGTTTTATTTTCTTTACAGGCCATCAAGGTTCCTTTTTTTACCACCACAATACCACCGGTAAGAGTGGCGGCTGGATTTTCATCTAAAAGCTGCTTGATCGCGCGATAAAATATTCGACGTAAATGATTACGATCGACCCGTCGGCGCCACTTTTTTTTACTGGCAGCCACCGCATATTTTTCCTCTAGTCTTGTCTCTAGTCTCGAATCATCAGATTCTAAAAAAATAAACCACCGGAAGTGATGGGGTTTATTGTGGTTAAATACCTGATCAAACTCTTTAGTAGTTAGGCGATTGGCCTTTTTGAGCATACTTATAACAAACCTTTGCTAGGCTGATAGTTTCTTGCGACCTCGTCGTCGGCGGTTTTTGATGATTTTTCGACCACCTGGGGTACTCATCCGGGCCAAAAAACCGTGAACTCGTTTTCGCTTGCGACGTTTTGGATTTGGGGTAGTTACTGACATAGTGGCTAATTTATACCATATCCAGTACCGAGATGAAAGTTATAGTGTCTGTTAGTCCGCTTAACGTTCTCTGCCGAGAATAGGGTGATTAAACAATGCCATAATTTAATGTCTAGCTGTTATTAACCTGGGGATAACATTATGGTATAACCAATACAATGGAAAAAAAGACGGATGACAGAACGCTAAGTGATTTGTGGGAGGCGGTGTTGGCATCCATCAAAGAAGACGTACCCGACGCTACATATAAAACCTGGTTCAAAGACACTTTCATAACCGCTTATAAAAACAACGAGATATCTATTGGTGTCCCCAGCGAATTCGTGCGCAGCTGGTTGCACGAAAAATATCGCACTATGGTGCTGAAGAAATTACGTGATGAACATCCGTCTATTCGATCGGTTCAGTTTTCGATATCGCGCAAGCGCTTGCCCAGGCAATCAACTGCCAAGCAAAAACTGGTTCCCGAAAAAACTGGTTCCCTGCAGCTACAAAACTACTATATTGACCGCAAAAATAATTTAAATCCACGCTACACCTTTGATAATTTTGTTATTGGACCTTTTAATGAGTTGGCCTTTGCCGCCTCCCAGGCGGTTATCAAAAATCCGGGCACAGCTTATAACCCATTATTTATCTATGGTAAAACCGGCCATGGCAAAACTCATCTGATTCAGTCGGTTGGAAATTATATTAAAGATAACTTTGAATTAAGTGTCTTTTATTTAACTTCCGAAAAATTTGCCCTTGATTATATTAGCGCAGTAAAAACTCAAGCTGTCGAGGCTTTCAAAGAACGTTATCGACGTTACGACGTATTAATTATGGATGACGTGCAATTTTTTGCCAATAAAGAAAAAACCCAAGAAGAATTATTCCACTTGTTTAATTATCTTTATGACAAAAATAAACAGATCGTATTTTCTTCTGATATGCATCCAAATTATGTTAATGGCCTAGAAGATCGACTACGATCGAGGTTTGCGGCCGGAATGATTGTTGATATTCCTTCACCTGATCACGAATCCCGAGTGGCATTACTACAAGCCAAATCTTCCGCAGGAGGCATTAGGCTGGAAAATGACGTAATCGATTTTCTAGCCAATTCAATCGAAGGTAACGTCAGGGAATTAGAGGGGGTGATTAATTCTGTGGTTGTCCAAACTCAACTAAAAGATCGCCCCCTTAGTTTAAATGAGGTTAAAAATCTGATCAGAAATTCGATAAAAACTAAAAAAGCTGTCTCGGTAGAGAATATCTTGCAAATCGTGGCTGATTATTATGGTATTGAGCCCGAACTAATTTTGAAAAAAACCCGACGTAAAGAGGTGGTCAAACCTCGGCAGATAGCAATGTATATTTTGCGTGAAGATTTCTCGATTGCGTATCCGACGATTGGTCAGAAATTAGGGGGTCGCGATCACACTACTGTCATCCACTCTTATGAAAAAATCAAAACTGAATTAAAAACTGATTCGGAATTAGTACAGCAAATCAACCAATTACGAACCATGATATAAGGGGATAACTAGGGTGATAAGTTAATAATAAGTCTGGGGAAAACGTCTTTATTTTAGCTGGGCAGCTGTGAGTAATATAGACCTTGACAGAGGCTACCCACAAGTTAAGCCCGACGTGATGGTGCTAGTCCACTTGGTCAAATCGAACAATCACGGTTGGTAGGGCTCTTAGTTAAAGAGTTTTACCCACTATCAACAGGCCTAATAGTAGTAATAGATTCTTTTAATAAATACCTTATTTAATAACTAGCTGCAGACAAAAAACGATATCAGTTTTTTTATAAGGATATAAAAGCTATAATTTGTTTATGATCATTACCGTTTCCACTCAAGCATTATTTCAACTAGTAAGTAAAACCGACCGAGTTACCTCGCGAAAATCAGCTCTACCTATCTTGAGTAATATTCTATTTACAATTTCTGGTCAAACCTTATTCATAAGAGCTACCAATTTGGAAATCGGTGTCGAGGGCGAAATTAATTTGGAAACAAAAGTCGATTCTGATACCAGCTTTGTTATCGATGCTGGCTTGCTGAAGAATTTTCTACAACAAGTTAAAAATGGTGGCAAAACCACAATCGAGATTTCTGAATCTAGTGCCACATTTAAAACTGCTAAATCCGAAGCCTTAATTGCTATTCAAGATGGTGGCGATTTTCCTACCCTGCCTACTATTCAAGATGACCATACCAAATTGAGCCTTCCAGCCGATGAGTTTGTACAGGGAATTATCTCAGTAAATTACGCTTCAGCTACTTCGACAATGAAGCCCGAGCTATCAAGTATTTATATACATACCCATAATGGGGAATTGTTTTTTGTGGCGACTGACACTTTTAGATTGGCCGAAAGAGTATTGCCAAGTCGGTCATTTAATGACCAAATATCATTACTAGTGCCAAGTGCTAATGCTTTGGAATTAACTAAGCTAATCGAACCAGAAGACGAGCTAGAGCTACAATTTGATTCTAATCTATTACAGATTAATCAACATAAACTAAAACTTACCGCTCGCGTGGTAGATGGAAATTTTCCCGATTATCGCCAAATTATACCGGCTGAATTTGATGTCAAAGCCACTGGTTTATTTCATGACCTAGAGTCAGCTCTACGTCTATCATCTATTTTTGCCGATAAATATTATCAGGTTACGCTGGATTTTAAAGATGATTCATTAATCCTAGAATCCAAGGGTTCTGAACAGGGCAAATCGATAACATCGGTTCCAGTTTCAATCGATGGTCAGAATGTCGAATCTAAATTCAATCAAAAGTATTTAATTGAGCCTCTGTCATCACTCAAAGGAGACAATGTAGTATTTGAGTTATCCCCCAACAAACCAATGATGATGAGCAATCCCGCTGACAATACGTTTCGTTATCTAGTAATGCCAATGCATCAATAGATGAAAATAGATTCAAAAATAAAGAAGCTAGACACTCTTCTGGACAAACGATTAGATCAATTAGATCAATCGTCCGAAAATAAAATTAGGCGTTGTTTAAACCAGATTTTAATTGAGGCTGGGGTGGCAGATCAATTAACTAAACCCATAAAGGCAATCAGGATTAGCAGTAAAACTATTACCACTGAATCCACGCCGGTGATTAAAACTTATCTGAAACTACATCAGCAAACCATTTTGCAACAACTTAATCATGATTTAAAAGATTGCCCGATAACATTTAACCAGATTTACTAGCCTAACGCTTTCTTGTTTGCTTTTAATCTTCGATAGGAGTCAATATGCTGCCGCTTTGATCATCCTCTTGGTCCTCGTTATCTGACTGATCATCCGATTGCATATCACCAGGTATTCTTGGCTGCCGGTCCTCTTCGGCCGGTTCTGGTTCAGAGTCAGTAGTAAAATTGATCGAGAATTCGCCAACCTTACCTGATCCTGTTAATAAGATTCGCAAGGTGTGTCGATTGCCTCCCGAAAGCAAGCTTTGATCGAGGGTAAAGCTAACCACACCAGAGTCGGTTGTAGATCCGGCTAAATTACCATCGATAAATACGGCCATATTATCAATCTGATCATCAGAAACCGCTACCAGATCAATAACATCACCAGGATTATAACTACTTTGAGCGCCGAGAATTTCAAAATTAAGAACATTGCGATTATCAATATCAAGTTGATAGTCACCAGTTGTCGATCCAAAGTTGTTGTAACCCAGGTAAGCACCACTAGCTACCCAGCGCCTGACTGACGTTTCCCAATTCTGAAATTGATTATCACGTTGTGGATTCTGCGGTGGAGGTCCTAATGGGTCTTGGCGGTCAACCCAAGCCAAAATCGAATGAATTGAATTGGGGCCACCAGTGCGCCACACTCCTCGCAGAATTGGTTTCAAATCATCATAATCAGTATCTGGCCGAGCAAAAGCCTGACCTTCGTATCCTTGATCAATTGCCTCATTCATAATCTCGTTCCAGATTGGGCTAACAATCAGACCTGACAATCCATTCATAGACCGATTGTCATTATTTCCAGCCCACACCCCAATAACAATGTCGGTATTGTAACCGACTAACCAAGCGTCCCGGCTATTATTAGTAGTACCACTTTTTGCAGCGGTGTTAGGAATATTGATCAAGGAATTAGCTCCCCATAATGGGGTTCGAGCTGCATTATCAGACAATATACTATTGATTTGTCTGGCAACTTGGCGATCTAATATCCGTGAGCCTTCGCGATCTTTGGTTTCCAGTAAAATATCACCGGATTTATCAATTACTTCCAGAATCGGAGTATGTTTGGCCACACGACCATCATTGGCAAATCCCGCATAGGCGCCCGTCATGTCAACCAAGGTTACCTCGCCACCCCCTAAAACCAGAGTAAGGCCATATTGGTCAATGTCATTTAGGGTAGAAATACCCAAGCTCTCGGCCGTGTCGACGGAATTCTGTAGTCCTGACAGATAAAAAGCTTTGACTGCTGGAATATTACGAGACTGAGCCAGGGCTTGTCTGATAGTCATCGGTCCTTTATAGCTGCCATCGTAGTTTATAGGGGCATAACAGCCGTCATCATTACTAAATTGTCCGGCCGGGCAGTTGACATTAAATTGGGTTCGCAAATCAAACAAAACCGTGTCTGGGGTGTAACCTTGATCAAATGCTGTGGCGTAAATAAATGGTTTAAAAGTAGAACCTGGTTGTCTGAGGGCAGTAGCGGCATTAAATTTACCATCAAAACTATCATCAAACCAATCGCGCGAACCGACCATGGATAGGATCTGTCCGTTGTCAGGGTCAATGGCTACAGCCGCTGCATTTTCAGCATTGTGACGATCAATATTGCGTTCACCATAACGCTTGACAATGTCCTCGGCTTCTTCTTGCAGCTCTAGATCCAGAGTGGTAATTACTCGCAAACCACCGTTTTCTACTACTTCGGTACCCAGCTGTTCTTCTAGAATCGAGCGAACATAGAACACAAAATGCGGTGCGCGAATACCTTGGGCCGATCGCGGTTTGAACGCGACTTCCTCGTCTTTAGCTTCACTGGCCTCGTCTGGAGTGATGTAACCCAAATTAACCATTCGATCAAGTACCAAGCTCTGTCGGCGTTGCAGGGCCTCTACATTCTCGCCATATGGTGAGTAATAGGTTGGGGCCTGTGGCAGAGCAGCTAAATAGGCAGCCTCGGCCAGCGTAAGTTCGGCGGCGGTTTTATTGAAGAAGCTTCTGGCGGCTTCCTCGGCGCCGTAAATAGTTCCGCCATAAGGACTTTCATTTAAATATATTTCTAGGATTTCGTCTTTTTCTAGCAAGCGCTCTAATCTGATTGCTAAAATCGCTTCTTTGATTTTTCGCGTGTAAGATTTTTCGCGTGTTAGAAGTGCATTCTTTACCACTTGCTGGGTAATGGTTGATCCACCTTGGGTTCGGCCACCCTCGCGCAGGTTAGTCACAGCCGCACGTAAAATTGATTCGGGTCTGACACCCGAATGCTCATAAAAAGTATCATCCTCAATTGCAATAGCCGCTTGCTGTAAGTATTCGGAAATCTCTTCTAGCTCGACCTCGGTTCGTCGTACGTCTTGATTAAAATCAAATAAAACAAATTCACCAGTTCGGTCGTAAATTTTGGTAGATTGTAGCGCACGACGTTCTTCGAAATTATTTAGGGTGGGCAATTGCAAAGTAGCGGCCCAAATAATACTTCCGGTAATAAATATTAACCCTGCCAAAATAGCAATTCTAATTATTCGCCAGCCGGTAGAAAAGATTTTTTTCATATGTTGATTACTTGGTTGATAAGCAGGGGATATCTTTGGCGCTAGTATACTCAAAAAAACGTCCTGACGTAAGTAATTTGATAAGTAATCGTGGGAGTTTAGAGACTTATATTCAGACTGAATCCAATTTCAGGTTTTGGTATGATATTGTTCTAGATGAAAAAAACCGCCCAACAACGAGTTGAAGATATTTTTAGCCGCGCCACCGAACGTTTTGTCGATCCTAATGATCATTTCAAAAATAAACTAATCCGTTTTGCCAACCAGCAGTCTGATGAACGTCCGGTGGTCAAACTGGGGGCTGACCCAACCCGGCCTGATATTCATATCGGACATGCGGTAGTCCTGCGTAAATTACGTGCGATGCAAGATTTGGGAGCCAAAGTAGTCTTTTTGGTAGGCGACTTTACGGCTATGATTGGGGATCCTACTGGCAAATCAAAAGTAAGGCCCGAGCTTTCCGCTCGCGACATCGAGAAGAATATGCAAACCTACCTCGAACAAATCGGAAAAATCCTCAAAACCGAGGACCCTAACATTTTTGCCTGGACCAAAAACTCGGACTGGTTTTTATCCCTCTCTGATTTGGTGGCCCCAGCCCAAACAATAGTGGCCAACCCTGATGCACCGATCAAGGGGCTCAAACAAATTAAAATGAACTTCCCTGAAAATTCCTATCTGGCCAAGGCAGTACTTTATCAAAAAACTAGGCGGCAAAAATCTGATAATCTCCAGATGATAAGTGTTCGGGATTTTTTGCAAACCCTGCGGGGAATAACTCATAGCAATTTAATCCAGCGCGACATGTTTCAAGATCGAATTGAGGGCCACCAAGAGCTGTATTTGCATGAATTAATGTATCCCGTACTGCAAGGTCTAGATTCACTGATGATTCATCGAATATTCGGATCCTGTGATCTGGAAATTGGCGGCACCGACCAGTTATTCAATAATTTAATGGGTCGGACCGTTATGAAAAATGCTGGGGTGCCTCCACAATCGGTGGCGGCATTTTCTTTACTTGAGGGCCTAGACGGTTCCGAGAAAATGTCAAAATCCCAAGACAACTATATTGGAGTCAATGACGATCCCGAGGATATGTATGGCAAAGTAATGTCGCTGCCAGATGAATTAATTGGCCGGTGGTTTGAACTAACTACCTTCTCTCCTGAAATAGAGGTTAATGACATCAAGAAAGCCCTAACTTCCGAGAATGCCAATCCCTATGATTTAAAAAAACGTCTCGCTCGAGAGATTGTAGTTATTTATCATGGAGAAGATGCGGCCGATAAAGCAGCTCAGTCATTCAGCAACACTTTTTCCAAGGGTGAAATCCCAGCGGATATTCCGGAAATAAAATTAAATGACAGCGAAACCTTGGGGGAGGCTCTGGTACGTCAGAAAATTGTACCGTCAAAAACCCAGTGGCGCAGACTGATTGATCAAAATTCTGTCACCGAATTAAATTCTAATAAAAAAGTAACTGATGAAAAACTAGTCCCTCAATCAGGTGAAGTATTCCGCATCGGCAAGAAAAGATTTGTTAGAGTAACGGATAACTAAAGACGCTTAACACAAAAAAACGTTCACTTAGACCTATATTCGCAGTGACTGGCTCATCTGCCTGATAAGGCTAGGATGCCTGCTGTGCCCAGCTTAGCCTTGGCAACGTTGGGTTACTTTCTAATATTTGTTTAATTACCAAGTAAATAATAAGGAGCCAGATATTGGGTGTATAAGGTGCCAGGGGGTAATCTCTAAACACATATGGCGGTTTTTAGTAACGTTAATTAATGACCGTAAT
>CAZHOI010000005.1:0-30489 GCA_964534365.1 uncultured Candidatus Saccharibacteria bacterium
ACTCCGAATGAGATGCTAGAGTTAGTTTAACCGCCATATGTTATTGAATTAAACAAGGGACATTTGACACATCAGCAATACAGAGCGCTAATTAGAAAAGTTTTCACTGGCCGAGCAGGTAAGGGCGGTGGCGATCGCATCATATTCGTCATCAATAATTTTTACTCCTGACGAAATTTTGTCTGACTGAACCAATTTGGGAATCATAAAAATAACGTCACGTTTAGTGGCTTTGCCATATCCGGTAACGGCAACCTTGATCTGGGCCGGTGTGTATTCAAATAATGCCAAGTTTTTTTGCGCCGCAATCATCATCAGAGCCCCTCTTACCTGGGCGACATTTATCGCTGTTTTAGTATTTTTATCGAAAAATAATTTCTCCAACGCTATGACCTCGGGTTGATATAAATTAATGGCCGAGGTTACCGCGTCAGACACAATCTTGAACCGCTCGAACATATCAGTTGAGCCTTTAGTCTCGATGCAGTCAGAAAACAACACCGTTTCGGGACGTTTAGCCGCGTCAATGACACATACGCCACACCGACCATAGCCTGGATCAATTCCCATTATCTTCATTATTTTGCAGTGGTAAATACCTCAGACACCTCATCAGACTCTTCTAAGGCCTCTAGGATTTTATCCAGCTTCCCTTGGTCTTCATCCGATAGATCTACAGTTGTTGTAGGGGAGTAAGTTTGGCCGCCATCCGGTGTTGTAAATGCCCACATTGCGGCCCCAGGATTGGCCAGTTCGATGCCTTGTTGGGATAGCAGATGTCGAACCTCGGCGGCAGCGCGGTTGCGATTATCAGTGAGAGATACAATTACCATGGCAGTACCTCCTGGACCATACGCTTCGTAATTTATTTGTTCCATGACATCCCCGCCTACGCCGGCACCTTTTGCAACAGCGCGTTCAATGTTGTCTTTGGGAACCGAATCTTTTTTGGCTGCGTCAATCGCCGCTCGCAATCCAGGAGCGTTTTCATCGCCGTCGCACAAGCGTGATTGCACCTGAATGTTTTTGGCATGTTTAGTAAATAGCTTGCCGCGCTTGGCATCTACCACCGCTTTTTTATGTTTGATATTAGCCCATTTTGAATGTCCTGCCATATGATTAGAATTATAAAATAGACTCAAGCCTTAGGCCAGGATGTCAAATTTTATCAAATATATATTAAAGTAATTTAGACTGAGCGCTGCTATCAAGGGGAATCCCTAAATGATCGGCCGCTTTCTGGGTTACCAGTCGACCGCGGGGCGTGCGCTCTAGAAATCCAATTTGCATCAAATAGGGTTCGTATACATCTTCGATCGTGCCGGTTTCTTCGGATAGTGCCGCGGATAAAGTTGATAGCCCAACCGGACCGCCGCCGTAGTTTTGAATTATGGTTTGCAATAGTCGTCTGTCACTGTTAGTTAGGCCTCTGTTGTCAACCTCGAGCAGCTCCAAAGTTTTATTAACGGTGGCTTTATTCAAATCGATCTCGTGAACTTGCGCATAATCGCGGGATCGTTTTAGAAAATAATTAGCTGTTCGGGGGGTTGATCGGGATCGATGAGCGATTTCGTCCAGGCCTGATCTTTCGGCCTTGATTCCCAAGATTCTGGCTGATCGCTGCAGAATAGTAGCCAGCTCGTTATCGGAATAATAGCGCAGACGATGAACTCCACCAGAAAATCGTGATCGCAACGGGGCCGATAACAGCGACAGGCGAGTAGTGGCTGCTACTAGGGTAAATTCGGGCAAATCCAGCTGGATAGTGCGGGCGCTGGGGCCTTTGCCGATAATAATATCTAATACTCGGGATTCCATGGCCGGATATAGTATTTCCTCAATCGTTTTGTGAAGGCGATGAATTTCATCAATAAATAGAATATCGCCAGGATTTAAATTGGTTAGTATCGAGGCCAGATCGCCGACTTTGTCGATGGCTGGGCCCGAGGTGACTTTTAAATTACCTCCGATTTCACGCGCGATTAAATGGGCAAGAGTAGTTTTTCCCAGCCCTGGTGGCCCGTGAAATAATACGTGTTCGGGTGATTGTCCGCGACCTTTGGCAGCAGTAAGTAAAATGCGTAGGTTCTCCTTTATTTTTTCCTGACCAACATATTCATCCCAGGTTTGGGGTCGTAAGTTTCGATCCAGCGAATCAGGGGACTCGCGCTCGACTGCGGTTTCTATTGGATCATTCATAAGCTAGTTGTATTATAACGAACTTGATTCAGGGTTAGTAGCATGTAAAGACTTATACAAGTTACTCGCCGATACCAGGGACTTACTACAAAACTAATCTCACAGTGGTTGCTGCCAATGGTGCCAATCACTTTTAAAAGGTTATAAATAGATTAATTATTAAATTTTTTACCAGAAGTTATTAGATCGAGCCTCGCTGCCCTCGGAACCTCAACAATCAGTTTTGGATTGTATTGCAGCCACGTATTCCACGGACGTAGCCGAGATTTGGTTCAAAGGGCAGCCAACCTCGATCATTATCAGTATAGCTTAATTAAATCACATCAGCAGGCAGACCGAAAAAAATTTAACCAATGGAATTTTTCTCAATAACTTAAAATAAATTAACAACCCGAGTTACTTCTTCAAAAGTAGTAATGCCTTCCAGAGCCTTGAGAGCTGCATCTTGGGCAAGGGTGGGTAGACCTTGGGTGATTTGATGTTCGCGAATGGCATTAATGCCAGCGTTTTGTCGGATTAATTCTTCGATCGATTTGTCTACTACAATGGCTTCAAATACGCCAATTCGGCCATGATGCGCCTCCTCATCGGGCACTTCGGGGGCAGCAATAAATTTGGTACCGCGATCTAAGAGCGGCGACCAGTAGCGCTCGTCCAGTCCCTGAAATAAATCTTGGAGACCTTGTTTGTCTGATTCGTCAAGGGGAATTTCTTGGCGATATTGAGGGCTTACTTTTCTAACTAGACGCTGGGCCAGTATCAGATTCATCGCTGGTCCCAGGGTATCTGGCAGGGCCTTTAAATCAACCAAACGCGGTATCGCCCCGGCTGCATCATTGGTATGCAAGGTCGAGAATACTAAGTGTCCGGTCAAAGCCGCTTGAATGGCAGTTTTAGCAGTGTTACTGTCGCGAATTTCACCAACCATAATAACGTCCGGATCCTGACGCAAGGCAGAGCGCAAACCATCATAAAAATCATAGCCTTCATCCTTGTTGACCTGAGTCTGTACTACGCCGTCGAGGTGGTACTCTACCGGATTTTCAATGGTGATGATTTTAATCCCGGGTTCGTAGATGTCCTTTATCAATGAATATATTGCAGTTGATTTTCCCGATCCTGTAGGACCAGTCGTTAGGATCAAGCCGTTTGGCTTGTTGATTTCGTGTCTGACTACCTGCAGCAGTTCTGGTCGCATTCCCAGCGAATCGATATTTACTTTGGTTGTGTCTGAATTTAGTAGTCGCATTACCACTGATTCTCCAAAAGCACCTGGCATAATCGAGGTTCGCACCTCGATCTCTTGATCGGCAATTTTAATCGAGAATCGACCATCTTGGGGTTCAGTATGAACGTTTAGTTTTAGTCCTGACATCAATTTTAATCGCGATAATAATCGCGCATGCATTTTTGCGGTGTAGCGCAACAGCGGTTGCAAAACCCCATCCAGGCGAAATCGCAGCTGTACGTAGTCTTCTTGAGGTTCTAGGTGAATATCTGATGCATTAGTTGAAATAGCACTAGCTACTAATAATTCAACTAGTTGCGTAGTCTTTTTGCCGGGCAGTAATCCGGATTCTAGAACTGGTATTACCTCGGCGGCCGATTTGTCAGTTTTGATTAATTTCACCAAATCACCCGTTTGAATTCCCATGTCACCCAAATTAGTTCGATTAACCATCTCAATTTCCTGATACAGCGGCCAGGCTTTCGACAGACTGGCGGGCGAGACGACAAACTGTGACACCATATAGCCATCATTGGTCAGTTTGGTAACTAGTTGCTCGACCTCAGGCTTTTGCGGGTCAACACTAGCCAATTGTACTACCTGACCCTGGCGATCAAAGGGAACGGTTTGCCAGGCCCGGGCTTTGTCTGCCCCGAGCAACATCAGGCCATCATTATGAAAGGGAACGCCGCGTAAGTCCGCATATGACAAACCCAGTTTTTGAGCCAGGATTCTGGCGTGATCCTCGGTTTCATCAGCATAGAAATCAGTCAGGGTTTTGTCGATTTGGGCATCATCAAATTCCAGCGGCATATGATAATTATTATAGCAGTAAACGAGATGTGGCTTTGCTGCGTAAGTTTATGTTAAAAGACATGTATAAAAGGGTACAAAACCTTTACAAATACCATTAAAATGGTACAATAATAGACAGAAGTTTCCACTCACCCAACCACCCCTTAACCATGAAGAAGCTACTGCTCCTTCCAATTCTGTTTCTCAGCCTTTCTGGTTGTGTCACTCAAACTGTTCTAGTAGAGCAGTCATCGTCTACGGCAGCGGAGCCCGAGCGGCTTTCCGATAGTGCGCAGCGAACCCTCGCCATGTGCGAAGATATGAGACGACGCGGCCTCAATGTCATCTGTGCCCTTCAACACAACTCTACTGGGACAGACTCTGAAGCCGACCGTTCTCATTACCAGCCCCGCGATAGGAATGCTGTGGAGCGACAGCCCGCTCGTTCTGTAGCCACCATCGTTCGCGATGGGGTGCAGGGCGTTGCACAATACTATCGTTGCCGCGAACGCGGTTATGATGACTACTGCAACGACCGCGCAGTAGAGGCTGGGGTGGATGCATTGCTGAACAACCTTGATCCCCAAGATCTAGTTGTTACTTTTATTACTAATGAGGGGAACCTCACGGTGATAGATGAAGGCTTTAGGCGCTCTGCTCGTAATTCCATCATCCTCGCTCGCGATGTCGATGTGCGACAAGAGCAAGAGGTCCTGCTTCGGCTTGAGACCCCTGGAGGCGTGATCGTGGATGTCTGCGAATTTCGCTTACCCGAGATCAACTCTCGGCGTGCTCGTGGGGCACCACCTCGCGACTACGTCCGAGTCGAATCTAGTGGCAGAGGTGAGCTCTACTGCGACTAACTGTAGATAGAAACAAAAAACTAAAACCAGGACCTCAGGCTACACGTGCTTCGGGGTCCGCTTTTTTTATTTTAAACCTCATTTAAACCTCAAACGAATTGGTCGATAAATCCCCCTTAAAACGCTATAATTATGCTTAAATGTCTGGTTTAACTAAAGATTTCTACGTTTCTAAATCACACCAAGATAACGTTGCAATTGCCGAACAAATTCTAGAAGACGTAGTTGGCCTAAACCGCAATCAGGCAACCATATTGGGATTATCAGGGGATTTGGGTTCAGGTAAAACTACCTGGACCAAGGGGTTGGTCGAATTTTTAGGCGGAGAGGCTGATCAAGTACAGTCACCAACTTTTGTTTTGATGCGCGATTATCAATTAGGGCAAAATTTATATAAATTCAAACGGGTCCATCATTTAGATGTTTATCGACTCAAAAAAGCTGCTGAATTCAGCGCTTTAAAATTAGATCCAGAATTACAAAATCCGGAAAATTTATTTGTAATTGAATGGTGGAAGAAAATAAAATCAAAACTGCCAAAGCCGGTCTATCAACTATCCTTCGAGGAGATCAACGATTTTACCAGGACTATTTCGGTGCAAAAAATCAAGTAATAAAAAATTTGGAAGTCGGACTTCCAAATAAGTGATATAGTTAACTCATGAGCCTTTATTATCATGCCTATAACCGAGGGACTAATAAATCAAATATCGTTCGGGATAAATTTGATTTAATAAGGCTAGAAAAAAGCTTATATTACTTTAATACCATCGATCCAATCGGTAGCATTTACGAGGAAGATCTTCGCCGCAATAGCAAAAAGAAAAATTTGGAAGTCCGACTTCCAAGCAAGTCATCATTACTCGAGCTGGATGCATATATAATAAATCCGAACCACTATCATTTACTGGTTAAAGTAGAAAAACCTGAAAGTTTGTCAAAATATTTACAACGTTTAAACACTGGCTATACTAAATATTTTAATAATAAATATGATAGAAGCGGCGTTTTATTTCAAGGAAAAACCAAAAGAGACTTAATTGAAACTGATGCAAAACTAAACTATCTTCGGGGTTACATTTTGTTTAATGATGTTGTACATGGGTTGAAAAGCAAGGCGCTTGTTAAAAGTTCGCGATTTGTAAAGAAATATTCCAGTCACATCCTAGATGAAGGCAAAAGACTGGCCAAGAGTGTAAATAAGTCTCGCAATGAAACCAATTATTATGTAATTGAAAAATTTGGAAGTCCGACTTCCAAATAAGATTTTATGAATAAAGATCAAAAAAATAAGCTGGTATTACTGGATATGCATGCTATTTTGCATCGAGGCTATCACGCTCTGCCTGACTTTGAAACTTCGGACGGACAACCAACAGGGGCGCTGTTTGGGCTTTATACAATGTTACTATCAATTATTGATACTCTTGATCCGACCTATATTATCGGTTGTTACGATTTGGCCGAGCCAACCGTACGCCATCAAATGTTTGCGCAATATAAGGCAGGTCGCAAAGAAACTGATCCTGAATTAAAGGCGCAATTACAAACTTCGCGCGAGGTATTAGAATCATTTGGGATTACCTATCTAGAATCTGGTGGGTTCGAGGCCGATGATTTATTAGGTACGGTAGTCACCCAATTGCAAGATGACCTGCAATCAGGTGATCTAGAGATTGTAATAGCTTCGGGAGACCATGACACTTTACAGTTGGTTCAGGGCAGTCGGGTTCGGGTTTATGCCATGCGACGCGGCATTAAAGACACCGTGTTATATGACGAGGATAAGGTAATCGATCGCTATGGATTTAAACCAGCTCTGCTTGCAGATTACAAAGGATTGCGAGGCGATCCGTCAGATAATATTCCTGGTATTGCCGGGGTAGGTGAAAAAACGGCTACAAAATTGATCACTGAATTTGGTAGCTTGGAGAATATTCTGCAGATTGCTGCAAAAAATCCAGAAAAATTAGCCGAACTAAAAATCCGCAAAGGTATTATTGCTAAATTGCAATCTGAATCAGCTACGGCCGAATTTTCCAAAGAATTAGCCACCATTCGCCTTGATGCCCCAATATCAATCAGCCTGAAGCAGGCAACTTGGCGGGATAATCTGGAACCGGAATTATTGATTGCCAAAACAAAAGAGCTACAATTTAGATCGTTAGTAGTGCGACTGCGAAAACAACTTGGTTTAGAAACAAAACCTGATGGGGAAGTGGATAAAGATCAGGGTAGTCTATTTAGTGTCGAGGCTGCTGAAACTGAATCTAGCAAAGTCGATGAAGAGTTGTTGGACGAGGCAAAACTAATGTTGTGGTTATTGGATTCTGATCAGACCAATCCATCTGCAAGCGAGATACAGCGTGCCAGTGGCAGCGATGACCTGAAATCAGCCCATCAAATTTTGCGGGATAAAATTAGCAAAGACCAGCTTGATCGAGTTTACGAAGAAATAGAAAAACCGTTACTGCCGGTAATTGCCAACATTAACAGCCGCGGCATCGTCCTGGATCAAAAGTTTTTAGCATCGCTTGAAAAAGATTATTCAAAAAAGCTTGGCAACATTCAGGCAAAAATCTATCAAATTGTTGGACATGAATTTAATATATCTTCACCAAAACAATTAGGCGAAGTATTATTTGATGAGTTGAAACTACCTAAAAAAGGGATTAAAAAGACTTCTACCGGTAACTTCTCGACCGCTGAATCCGAATTGGAAAAATTACGCGATAGTCACGAGGTGATCGAATTAATTCTGGGTTATCGGGAATTGTCTAAATTGATCAATACCTATATTGCTGCTCTGCCGAAACTAGTAGATGACGATGGACGACTGCGCGCAACATTTGTACAGTGGGGAACTACCACCGGGCGAATGTCGTCGCGCGCACCAAATTTACAAAATATTCCCGTTCGTTCTGAACTGGGCTCGCCAATACGACAGGCGTTTGTGGCTCAGCCAGGCTACCAGTTAGTTGCGATCGATTATTCTCAAATTGAATTACGTATCGCGGCCTGGTTGTCAGGTGATGATAATCTAAAAAAAGTATTCAATAGTGGTGATGATATTCACGCATCAGTTGCTGCAGACATGTTCGAGGTAGAAATTGATGAAGTAACCAAAGACATGCGATCAACGGCCAAAACCATAAATTATGGAATTTTATACGGCATGGGTGCCAACGCCCTGCGGATAAATCTAAATCAAGGATCTGGACCAGAAATCACCAAACAGCAAGCCATTAATTACCTGGATCGATATTTTGAAGCCTTTCCCGACCTAGCTGGATATCAAGACTCGATCAAGCGATCGGTTAAAAAAAATGGTTATACGACTACCTTTTATGGACGACGACGTTATTTCAATACTATTAAATCAAAATTGCCCTATCTGCGGGCCCAGGCCGAGCGCATGGCTATTAACGCCCCAATTCAGGGCACGCAGGCAGATATTATAAAACTGGCAATGGTACAGGTTTCAAAATGGATTGATAAAAATAAGTTTGATGAAGACGTATTCATGTTACTGCAAGTTCATGACGAGCTAGTGTTTGCTGTAAAAGAAGATAAGGTTGATAAAATTGTACCTCAATTGAAATCAATTATGGAGAACGTGATCGATCTGGATGAGACCGGCGGAATCAAAATGATAGCCGATGCTAAAGTAGGGCAGAACTGGCTCGAGATGAAGGAATATGAGTAATAGTTCATTAGTATTATACGTAGAGGATTTAGTTCGAAACCAGGCTGATGCCTTTGATGGTGGTCATGATTGGAATCATATAAACCGGGTTAGAAAAATTGCGCTTTATATCGCCTAGAATCAGGATTGTGATATAGAGATTGTAGAGCTGGCAGCATTATTGCATGAAGTTGGTGATCATAAACTGGTTGATCAAAACACAACCACCTACCGTTTGGTGATTACTAATTGGCTGGAAGATAAATTATCCAGCGATAAACTAGAATGGTTAATTAAAATTTGTGAGAGTGTATCTTGGTCAACTGGGGTGCAAACTACCGACAGCTTTTCCGATACCGAATTGCACATAGTGCAAGATGCGGATCGAATTGAAGCCTTGGGTGCAATTGGAATCGCTAGGGTTTTTGCAGTAGGAGAATCCTTAGGACAGTTATTATATAGTCCCGAATCCCAGCCGTCGTCTTTTAAGCATGTCGAGGAAAAGATTTTGAAGCTGTATCAGAGCTTGAACTTTGATGTGAGTCGTCGAATCGCTATCAAACGACATAAATTCACGACCGAATTTGCTAGACGGTTTTTAGCCGAGTGGAATTTGGAAGATTTAGCTAATTAAAAAAACTCGACTAGCGAGCTTTTAAGGTAGAGTTCAATTTAGAAATTAAATTGCCTCGTCTGCTTCTACTTCAAAACCATTCCACCATTTTTTAACTCGAGCATTAAATTGATCCCAGTCAGCTTCTAGCCAGTCGCCAGCAGCATCAGCCTCTTCGGAGAAATTTTTAAGACCGTCATTGTAGTGCATGCGTTGCTCGGCATTTAATTTATCGGCTTTGGCGTCCATTTCTTGCCTCATTGCTTCCCAGCGTTCGCGCTGGTCGTGGGCGGCATTGTTTAGGTTTGGATTGTCAGAATCGTTCATATTTTTAAGTTATTTTGTATACCCTTTATTATAGCACTAATTTCACTACCTGATGGATCTTCTAGTACAAAACCCCTCAACTGGTTATAATTATTAGATGCTGTTGGTATATACCGGTTCAGATTACGCCTCGTCAGCAAAATTGGCGGGGAATATGATCAATTCTCTGCAGGAAAAACAACATGCGGCTGAACTAGTCGAACTGCAAACCAATAACCTCGAATATAATTTACAGACCCTTACCAACGATCAGGGATTATTCTTCAGCAAATCCTTAGTAAAAATAACTAGATTATTCCCGGATAAGGAGGCCGAAAAAATAATGAGAAACCAGTTATCAAATTTGTCACAATCCCAATCAATATTTGTCTGGGTCGAACCCAATCTGAACAAGAATTGGCTGCGCTGGTTGGAGGACGCTGGTGCAAAAATTGAAGTTAGTGGCCAATCACAAAAAAGCACCGGCAACAAACCACTGGCTTTTGAGGTTAGCGATGCGCTGTTGACTACCAAGGCAATTATGATTTGGCAAAGCCTCAAAAAGGCCAGAAAAAACAATCTGGAGGGTGAAAATATTTTTGGCGTGTTGTGGTGGCAGCTGAGATCAGTCGTTTTGGCTCAGTCTTATGACAGTCCCAAATCGGCTGGTTTGTCACCATATGTTTATCGAAAATCCAGGGGTTGCTCATGGAGTGCTGAACAAGCTAGGACAATCATGATGTCACTGCTGACTGCACAGCAAAGCTCTCGCCAAAACAACCTTAATCTATGGGTCGAGCTAGAAAATTGGGCGCTAGGACTTGATAGTGATAAGGGTAAATAAAATAATCATATTCAGCCCAGCGATTGGACATCCAATCATCTCTTTACCATACTAGACATATGGAAATTCAAAATATAGTTGGGGTATGGTGGAGTCAGCTACAAACCTGGGTAGAGGCTTTTATTCAGGGATTGCCACAATTAATTGCCGCAATTGCGGTTATGACTTTCTTTTGGTTTTTAGCAAAGACAGCAAAACAAGGAGCGGAAAAATTATTCGATCGCGTTGATGCCCCAGTTACAATCGAGCGCTTAGTTGCTAGTCTAGTTAAAATCGCGGTGATCCTTTTGGGAGTGATGATAGCCCTGGGTATCCTTAACCTAGACAAAACGGTGACTTCGATGTTGGCCGGTTTGGGAATTGTGGGTGTGGCCTTGGGTTTTGCCTTTCAGGACATTGCTGCTAATTTTATCTCGGGATTGATTTTAGTAATTAGGCGACCGTTTAGGGTGGGGGACGTAATCGAGGTGGCTGATCAAATGGGTATTGTGGAAACAATTGAATTGCGCTCGACCATTATCAAGTCATTTCAAGGTCAAGTAATTCATATACCTAATCAAACAATTTTCACTAATGTAATTGTTAATTATTCAGAACTAGGTTCGCAACGAATCGATTTGGCGTGTGGCGTTTCATATGATGATGACCTAGAGGCGGTTCAGTACGAAACCATTCAATTATTGAAGAAATTTCACTATTCGGATGACGAGCCTCAGCCGGCAGTGCATTTTGAAGAGTTTGGCGATTCGTCGATTAATTTTATGATTCGATTCTGGATTGATTATAAGTTTCAGGATGATTTTCTTTCCGCTCGGTCTGAAGCGATAAAAGCAATCACTGAACTATACCGCGATAAGGGCTTTACGATTCCTTTTCCCATTAGGGCAATTGATGTTGATCAACAACAGGCCAGAACGGCATTTAAGAAATAGTTGCAAAAATTGATTATTAAGCGTAAATTCTATGGCAGTGTCAACAACAGCCCGGAGGGGCAATAATCATGACCCGGCTCTTTGTGGTGTTTCTAGGCTTGGTTCTTCCAAACCTTGCCTTTGCCCAATTTGTTTTACAAGAATCAGCATCAAGCAACCTAGATCCTAACGTATGTGATATTCCAAGCATTTGTTTAGCTGAAGAATTATCTGAATTAGAAAAATGGCAGTCAACAGTGACGGACCGGGCCGAAAGCCTGACCAACCACAAATTGAGGCTGTGGCGATCTGATGAGAATAATCAGGGAGTTGCATTGTTATTGGCGAATGAATTCTATCGACCAGGACGCGGTTTAGTATACGGTGCGCTGGGCCAATCCGTGGTGATTCCATCTGATCATTTGCAATACGCTTATTTCGTTGGTCATTCAACGGGTAAGTATGCGGAAATAAACCTGGCCATTTCCCAATACTCGGTTTGCGATTCTGATCCCGCTCAAATAGATTGGCGATTCGAGTGCTATATAGTTCTTGAATCAGAGAAGCAAGCCCTCACTTTTCAAACCCCACCGTAATCATCAAACGGCGGGGTTATTTTGTAGCGAAAAAATCGATGTTTTGATCCTGGCAAAACTGCTCTAAATAATTTTGTACCAGCAATTGCTGGCTAGTGTAAAACCGTAGTTTTTGAATAGTGGCGTTATGAGTTAAAGTTGCGTCCAAACCATAACTAGTATGGCAAACCTTTAATTTTTGATTACGTTTACTGGCACTGCGTTTAGAAATAATAATTCCTGGCGATAATTTGATCGAGATTGGCAGTTTATCTAAATAATTAACCAGTTTTGCCGCAGATGTGATCAAAGATTGATGGTTACCGGCCATTGTGACAGTCATATTGTATAACCTAGCGCAGTCCTCCAATTCGTGCCATATTTTGTTACAATAAGGAGTATGAAAATGGCTGTTAATACCAACGATCAGTCGTTCAATCGAAAGTTAATTACAATCTTGTTGACAGCGGCTGGATTGTGGGCGATCTGGTATCTGCACGAAGTAATTTTACTGGTGTTTTTGTCAGTGATAATTGCAATTGGAATCAGCTTGCCAGCCAAGCGCCTAGAACGGTATGGGTTGGGTCGGGGTTGGGCCACTGGATTGTCGGTGGCGGGGGTAACGATTTTGTTTTTAATGATAATACTATGGTTAGTGCCGTTATTGGCGCGTGAAGTACAGTCATTTGTGGCGCAATTGCCGCAATTGATCCAATCATTGCAGATACAATTTGCCGGCACAGGATTAGGTGATATTTTGCAGTCATTGTTGCAAACTGAATTTAGCGAAATGGCAATCCCTGCCGTCGGCGAACCCAGCATTATCAGTCGTTTTGTTGATAATGGACTGCCAATTGTATTTTCAGGAGCTGGGGTATTAATTTCGATAGTTACTAATCTACTGGCAGTTTTGGTGGTAGCGGTGATGTTGCTAATCAATCCTAAATCATATGTAAAGGCTTTGCTTTATGTGGTGCCGCGCTCTACCCACGAGTCAATTGTCAATTTGGTCAATAAAATTTATGAAACCATTAGAGCCTGGCTAAAATCAATATCATTTTCAATTTTGTTTACCGGCCTGGCAGTATATTTGGGTATGCTAATTATTGGCGTGCCTAATCCAGCGGCAGTTGCGTTATTTGCGGGATTTGCCACCTTTATTCCAAATATTGGCGCCTTGATTCCAATTATTCCCATTGCCTTGTTTACGTTGGGGTTCTCTATCGAGCTATTTGTCCTAGCCGTTGTAGTTTATTTGGGAATTCAATTGATAGAATCAAATATCGTAACCCCCGCGGTAGTTAATCAACAACTGGACATTCCAGTAGCTGGAATTCTAATTTTTCAAATTATTGCAGGGGTATTGTTTGGATTATTGGGGGTTTTATTGGCGGTGCCATTGTTGGCGACAATTATTACGGTCGTAAAAGAACTGGTGGCTAGATTGCACTATCATTACAAGCCTAATCAAATTGCTTTGCAGGCGGATTCTAATAATCACTTACACCTAGTAGAAGAAAAATAGTCTGGCTTGACATTTTTCAAATAGAATATATTATTACCTTAATTCATCATTGAGATAGGGTCTTGCTAGTTAGTTTAAAAACTACGGTTACATTTACTTAAAGTGTTTGATTGTAGCGGATGGTGAAACAAATCATTACTGCAAATTTTGAGAGCCCGCATTTCTCGGTTTTCATCATTAATCAACTCTAAATCAACAATACGGCCACTAATCTAGGTGGCTACTTAAAACTATGGAATCAAAAAAATTAAAACGCCGTCCTCGGCGCAACTCTTCGCAATCCAGCCGAAAGCGATCTGGAAGTTATTCGTCAAGGCGTCGCCCAAATTCGTCACGTAATCGGGGACGGTCGCGATCAAAAACCACCTTTGATGTTAAGCAATTTATTAACGATAGCCAGAAACAGGCTCGTGAAATAAGTAACCAACCGGTGCCTGAAATAAATATTCAGCATTCCTTCAGCGATTTTGACCTGCCTGAAGTTTTAAAAGACAGCTTGGCAGCGAGCGGATTTGAAGATCCTACCCCAATTCAAGATGAGGCTATTCCACTAATCCTAGATGGTCAAGATGTCGTGGGAATTGCTAACACCGGTACCGGAAAAACTCTGGCTTTTGTCCTCCCTATTGCCAGCCAAATCATTCAGACTGGTCGTGATGATCAGGGCCAGAGGCAGCGAGCACTGATCATGTGCCCAACCCGAGAATTGGCCCAACAGGTAGAATCTGAAGTGGCGAAATTGACCGACGCCAGTCAGCTGTATTCGGTTGTGTGTGTCGGCGGAATGTCTATTGGTCGACAAATCAAACAATTGCAACGCCAACCAGAATTTGTAATTGGTACTCCAGGCCGTTTAAAAGATTTACTGGATCGGGGCGAACTAGATTTATCTGAATTCAGTTACGCTGTTTTAGACGAAGCTGATCAAATGCTCGACATGGGGTTTGTTCATGATATGCGCTATATCTTGGATCACTTTAAAACTGGCCACCAAACCTTGTTATTCTCGGCCACATTTTCTGACGAGATTAAACGTCTGGTGCGCGATTTTACCATTGATGCTAAAACAATATCAGTTAAAACCAGAGAAACGGCCATTACGGTTGATCAAAATGTTATTAAACCTAAACCTGGCGAATCAAAAGTTGATCTATTGGTGGAGCTTCTGCATCAAGATGAAACTGGCAAAACCATTGTATTTTGTCGAACCAAACGTGGCGCGGATCGACTATCACGCGATATCAAGAAAAAAGGAATTAATGCCGAATCAATTCACGGCGATAAGCCACAGCGGGTGCGGACCAAGATTTTGAACCGGTTTCGGGCCCATTCGATTCGGGTGTTGGTAGCGACTGATGTTGCGGCCCGGGGACTTGATATTGATGACATTACGCATGTTATCAATTACGACGCTCCCCAAACCCGCGACGACTACGTCCACCGAATCGGTCGAACGGGTCGAGCGGGCAAAGATGGCACCGCAATAACTTTTATCTAGAAAAGACTATAAATATAGGCACTAAATTAGTAGTACTATTAAATAATGGAAACAAACTATTTGGCGCTTTTTGAGGATCACTGGCAAAACGAATATCGTGATTTATTAGTTGGTCTAGAATCTGACCTAAAAGCCCGGAATAAGCAAATTTTAGCGCTGATCGTTATATTTGTTAGCTTTGTTGCCGGATTGGTCCTATGGTTTATTAGTGAGCACATATATTTGCCTTTACCCGCAGCCGCTACTCTGTATGGAATTTATTATTATCGCCAGCATTCTCCCAGTGATCAATTTGTCAACCGGAAAAATGAATTTAGAAATGCAGTGATCGAAAATATTTATAGAGACTCTTCATTCAAGTGGCACAACAGCGCAATCGCCGATCTAAAATCCCTAGAATCGCATTTTAGATCCTTGTTTGAGGGCGAAGATTTTAGTGATGTGCAAATCAGCAATCCCCGCAGTTCTCGCGCGCATGGCGCAGACATAACGATCGCTGATGTTGTAGCCAAGGTTAGAGAAGACAGACAGATCAACAAAACTAGGCTGATCAATGGCAAAGTTCAACATTATACTGAAACGGTATCTGAAGAAGTACAGATCTTTGGTGGTTTGATGAGCCTGATAAAGTTTGATGATTTTACCACCTTAAAAGCAGCGGGACATATGCATAATGGGTCGCCAATGGGGGTGATACGTCCTCACGAGCCAGACCTGGAAACGGTTGGTTTAGAATCGACTGAATTCGAAGACAAGATTCATTTATATGCCAATCATCAACGGCAAATTCGCGAATTATTTACTCCCGATCTGATGTCCGAAATAATTGACTGGCTGGATTCATTCCAGGGACACATTTTATTTGAAATTGAAGGCAAATCTATTGTATTCGCTACTAACCAGTCAGTTGACTTTTGGCCGAAACGATCACCTTCACTGAAAAAACAAAAGCAGAAACTCCGTCGCACCTATCATTTCTACGCCCATTTGGAATCTTTTATTACCCGCATAATTTATTTCAATCGTCATCGATTAGATAATTGGGTAGAGTAAAGGCTATACTTAGGACAATGAAAATATTACTCGGCGCTATAATTTTAATCGCATTATGCTATCTAGCTTATCAAGTATTTCGAATTAATTCGCTGCGCAACATTGCCAGCGAACTAGTTGCTGAAACCATCCCATTTCAGCAATCACCTGATGACCCAGCCAGAACAATCTTGATCGTTGGCGACAGCCTCCAGGCTGGGGTTGGGGCCAGTGCCGCTGGTAATTCGATGGCGGGACTATTAGGGGCCAGTTATCCTAGTTGGCAAATTATCAATCAGGCCGAAAGTGGCTTTGAAACAGCTGGCGCACTAAACAAATTACAAAAATCAGACATTAATGATGTTGATCTAGCAATTGTTCAAATTGGGGCCAATGATATTTTTCACCTAAGCAACTTAAAGCAGGCGACTGATAATCTGCGGCAATTGTTAACGTTGGCCAAAGATAAATCAGATGAAGTAATTTTCATGACATCGGGTTCAGTGGGATATGCGCCGTTATTTCCAATGCCGGCAGATTGGTTTTACACGACCAGGTCGCAGAAATTTATCGCTGAATACTTTCGGGTAGCAAATGAGCTTGACGTGCCGGTGGTTGATAATTTTCGCTCCCGCGAAGATGATTTGTTTGAACAAAATCCTGATAAGTATTATGCGGCCGATAAATTCCACCTCTCGGACGCTGGTTACCAGGTGTGGTACGAGCGATTGCAAGACAAATTAAGAGAGCTAAATTTTACACAGAATCCAGACTAGGGTATCTTGTTTATGAACCGGATAGGCACTCTGCCATACCGGAGCCTTCTTCCCATTTCATAATGGCCTTCTCGATTCCGTCTCGTGGCTTCTCTCATGACCCTCGCTCGAACACTGATCCCCGGTGTGGTTCGGGACAGGGCACCTACTGGGGCAAGTCCATCGGACCTGATGATCAGTCCCAGACTGAACTTACTCCTGAAACCGCTACCCCTGATGAGGTCCCCGATCTGGCCGAGGGCACCATTCCGTCATCTGGAACGATGTTGACGTTGGTTCGCGCCGATGAAGACGTTTCTCAGCCTATCGAGCTGCACGGACCTCCTCACGACTGTACGGCGAATCCGGACGTTGTTGAAGTCACACGATATCACAGCGGCTTTGACGCTGGTTCGTCATGAGCGGCTGGCCAGGGATGGATCAAGTGTCTGTGACTCTACGGCACTACTTCCCGCTACTGGGTCTAAAACCCCGCTGCCAGGATGTTGCCCCTGATCCCAGCTTTGCTTTTGATTCAGGACTACGACCGCTGATTAGCCCAGCTGGCAAAATCAGCCCCCTGAATCAAGGGCGTCGGCCTCCACGCACGGTTCCGGCTTTGATCCGGCCTCGGGTTCAAGGATGACCTGACGAACGGGCGGGGTGGGGAGGTGCAGCGACTAATTGTTCTTTCTTCACCCCGCCAGATAGTGATCTGGCATTTTTTAATAATTAAATAATGTGATATTAAAATCGCGCCCAACCTACAGTGGTGGGGCGCGACCGGGTGTTAGTTTCGCCGGAACCAAGCCTTTGCCAATAAACTATCGCTAGACTGATATAGTCTAACTAAGTCATGGCACTTCTCATCCAGTGCCACATCAATCCGATGACAAGGTGCAAGCTCGGGACCAAGCTTCTCTATCAGACAGATCAACTGTGAAGTTAAATGAGGGTCATTGAACAGCGACTGCAAGGCATGAGTAATTTTACCTAATCCCGCAACACTGAAAAAAGCGGCAGTGCGGCCAATGATCATGCCAGTCTGTGGGCAAATAATTTTGAAATAATATCCTTTTTTAGAATCTAGATATGCTGTATTCCAGCCGATTTGAGGAACAATAGGGCCAGCCATGGTTTCGAGGGGTAGGTGGAGTCTAGCGCTAGATTAATAAAACAATTAGATGTTGTCAAAAATTATCAAGCGAGGATAATAATATGGGCGAGAACTAAATTTTCAAAGGTAAAAATTACCAAAATACGTTAAAATTGAGGAAATGAGCTTAGATGATATTCTAAATCAAATAAATAGGCCCGATGACGGCTCCGAATGGTTGCCTCGTTTGGATCAGCAGTCAATTTACGAGGGAATGCAAAATTGTTTAAAAGTTGCTTTCACTATGCATCAACTTGACGAATCAAACTTTTACATCGATAAAATCGACACTAATATGTTTTCTGTTCAAGTAAGAATACCCGAGAAGTATTTAACTCAAAGCCTGATCGATGACCTAGGAAATCATGAGGTTTATGAGTTTGTAATTTTACCCAAGGAACAAACTATGATTATTGAGTCAAGAAACGGGAAATACCGTCTAGGCGAATACAGCGATACGTTGCAAACCTTCTTTTATGATCCTGAAATGAATGACGGTGCCCAGCCTAACAAATAGGGAAATTATATCTATAAGTTTAGAAAGATTATTAAAGTTATTCCGTAGGGTTAATATTTATTTTAATTTGAGTTTACACGTCTAATATAATCAACAAATTATTGTCCATCCTCTATGGTAAATCGGTCTTTTGATTAAGTCCCTTTTTTACCCCTGTGAATAAAGGTTGAATCATTAAGCCTGTAACCTTATATTTTAGACAGAACCAGACCCCCGCTGCCATGACAGACCCTGTGTCGATCATCCGCAAACGTTTTCAGGTATCGTTCCTTCCCGCGTGGTGGATTGATCCTGAAAGCTATCAACTGCAATTACTAGCTGCGATCGAAAAAACCAGAAAATCGTTTCGCCGAGGAAACCTGAATTTAGAGGCGGTTGTATCAACTTTCTACCAGGAGCTGTGTAAACTAGCTGGCCAACGCGAGACCCTGGAAAGGCAGTTTCCTAAAAAAATTGTTGATGCCACCCCAGATGGAGAAATAATTTATGAAGTGCCAAATGACGAGGACTTCGAAAGGTTAGAAGAAGTGGTGTGTTGGACTAGAAACACCCTTAGGCCAGAGGTTTTAGTTATCAAGCAAGAACTTGATTGCATTTTGGCGGATGAAAACACTAGGCTAGATGCCAGGATCATTGAATGCCGCCTGCCCTTGGTAGTCATCTGCGAAACAGATCAAGAGATCGGTTTTTTACCCCTGGACAAAAACCTAATCTCACGAGTAGATTCGCAGTTGCAAAGTCTTTCTGTTCAGCGGAACTCAGCAGTGTATCCGTTGACTACGACGCGCAATTTATTGGGAAATATCAGCCTACCAGAATTAGCGCGTCGCCTTTACCCTGGATATCCTGTCTGGCTATTTTCGTCCCGGGCCGCAGAACATGCTCCAATGATAGGTGGGCAGTTTTATCTGGCTAGAATGATGATGGAGGGTGAGGTGGCCACATGGTAATAGGATCCGCCACGTTAATTTATTGCTCTCGATCGAAACAATCGGTCGAGGGCAAGTTTTATAGGAAAAATAACCAAAATTACGGTAGGATCTAATTAATGAAAAAAGACGGGTTATTAGGCTTAAAAGATAGAATTATAAAATTCTCTAATGAGAGAAATTGGAATCAATTTCACGATCCAAAGAATCTAGCAATCTCATTACAACTTGAAGCTTCAGAAGTACTAGAATTGTTTCAATGGTCAAAAGACAATGAATTAAAACCTGAACGTGCGAATAAGATAGGAGAAGAATTAGCAGATGTATTTTATTGGTTGATCAAATTATCAAATCATTACAATATTGATCTTCAGGAAGAGTTGACCAAGAAAATGGATCAAAACGAAATAAATTATCCAATAGAAAAATCCAAAGGTAATTCTAAAAAATATACTGATTTATGAATACTGTAGTGTCTAATAGTGAAGGTCATAGAAAACGTTTGAAAAAGAGGTTTTTAAACAATGGGTTAGATGGTTTTTTAGATTATGAAATAATAGAGCTATTGTTGACCCTAGGTACCCCACGCAAGGATTGCAAGCTCATGGCAAAAGAATCAATGAAAATGTTTGGCTCTCTTAAGAAAGTTTTAGAAGCATCACCATCAGAGTTACAATTAATAAAAGGAATAGGGCCCTCCAATGTTTTTGGCTTAAAATTGTTTCAAGCAATATCCGAAAAACTAGCACAAGAAAAATTGTATGAACAAGAAATATTCACACGCACTTCAGTTGTTGCAGACTATCTGAAAAAATTTATAGGGTTTAAACAAGAGGAACATTTTGTAAGTTTGTATTTAAACTCGGTAGGTAATTTAATTCAGGAAAAGGTTATAACGATTGGAACTTTAGATACCAGCCTAGTTCATCCTCGAGAAGTTTTTAAACCTGCGATTGAAAATAGATCAGCATGCATAATTGTGGCGCATAATCATCCGTCAGGAAAAGTAATACCATCACAAGCTGACAGAAATGTTACTGAGCAATTAGTCAAAGCTGGAAAATTGATCGGAATTGAAATCTACGATCATTTGGTTGTTAGTAAAGACTCTTATTTTAGTTTCCGAGAAGAAATGCTTATATAGATTATGATAGTTTATTCAGAAAAAAAGTCTAAATTTCATGATGATATATTTAGCAATAACATTAGTGGAATTATTTTAGATAAATATGAATCTGCTACTGGCGGAAGGGTGGGAGAAAGTGAGCTTTTGTCATGGAGCAACTCATTACAATATATGGACCGAGTTTTGAACGATTCTGTTATACCTGATGAGGCTGGAATTTCAATTGAATATCACATACCAAGAACAACAAAGAGAATCGATTTCATAATTACTGGCCAAGATACCCAGATGTCGGATAGTGCGATAATAATAGAACTTAAACAATGGTCATCAGCCAAACTTACTAACAAAGACGCTATAGTTAAGACTAGATTTAGGCACGGAGAAGTTGAAACTGCACATCCATCATATCAAGCTTGGTCATATAAGATGCTGCTTGAAGACTTTAATGAGACTGTAGACAAAGAAGATATTAAATTATACCCCTGTGCTTATTTACACAATTATGAAGTCGATGATGTTATTCAAAATAATTTTTATGAAGATCATATCAAGAATGCTCCCTTATTCTTAAAGGATGATACAAGAAAACTTCGTGAATTTATCAAGCAACATATCAAACATGGTGACAGAAACGAAATAATGTACCGAATAGATCATGGAAGGATTCGACCATCAAAGAGTTTGGCTGACAAATTATCTTCGATGCTTTCAGGCAATAAAGAATTCATTATGGTGGATGATCAAAAAGTTGTCTATGAAAATGCTCGGAATCTATTTCCTCAAACGGATAATCAAACTGGAAAGAATGTTCTTATTGTTGAAGGTGGTCCAGGTACCGGCAAAACAGTCGTTGCTATTAATTTGTTAGTAAATGCTCTTGAAAATCAATTAATACCGCAGTACGTTACACGTAATTCAGCGCCACGGCTTGTGTATGAACAAAAATTAACAGGATCGTTCAAGAAGTCGCATATATCGAATTTATTTTCCAGCTCCGGTACCTTTCATTCTGTAGAACCTAATATGTTTGATGTATTAATTGTTGATGAAGCACATCGGTTAAATGCAAAATCTGGAATTTTTAAGCACTTAGGAGAAAATCAAATAAAGGAAATCATTAAAGCTTCAAAAACTTCAATCTTTTTTATTGATGAAGATCAAAGGGTTACTATCGATGACATAGGCGATAAGCAGGAAATTTGGAATCATGCTAAAAGTTTAGGCGCAAATGTTGTCGAACTTAAGCTTGAATCGCAGTTTCGATGCAATGGCTCTAATGGGTATTTGGCATGGTTAGATCAAGTGCTTCAAATAAGGAAAACAGCAAACACTATTATTCAAGACATCGAGTATGATTTTCAAGTTTTTGATGACCCACAGAAATTACACGATGTTATAACTGAAAGGAACAGATTAAACAATAAAGCTCGAGTATTAGCAGGGTATTGTTGGAAGTGGGTCAGTAAACGTCAGCCTTTACTTAAAGATATTAAGATTGGTAATTATGAGGCTACCTGGAACCTAGACGAAGACGGGCAAGCCTGGATAATTCAACCAGATTCAGTATCTGAGGTCGGCTGTATTCATACCAGCCAAGGGCTCGAAGTTGATTATGTGGGTGTCATTATTGGTCCCGATTTAATAGTTAGAGACGGAAAAATTGTAACTGTTCCAGAAGCGAGGGCTAGTACAGATCGATCAATTCGCGGATGGAAAAAGCAAATAAAAGAAGGAGACGAGAAAGAGGTTCGCGAAAGGCTCGATTTAATTATCAAAAATACATATCGAACATTAATGACTAGAGGTCAAAAAGGTTGCTATGTATTTTCAAGTGATCAGGAAACCAACGAGTATTTTAAAGAAAAGTTAAATATCACCTAGATTCTAAACTAACCAATACCAATATTGTTAATTATCAAAAAATAATCGTCGCCCTATACGAAACTGATAGAATTATGCAGGAAATTGATGAAGTTTTTGAAACATAAAAAAGAACCTTGGCATATTGCGGCAGCGCGGTACTGCTTTCACGATGATAAGGGTTTTACTCTTGAGGAATTGACAAGCTTTATTAAAGAAACTTACCCAAAGGTTAGTAAGTCAGCAGTCAGGAGGTTTTTTGAAGATGAGATCAAGAATCCGGCTGGATTTAAAAATGGACGCCAACATATAGAAGGTGGAGTAAAAACAAAATCGCCAGATTCAAATCAAAAATGGATAAACACAAATCGCTGGTCAGCACCTTTAGATCTTGTGTCAAAAGTTACTGACTATGATGAACTCAAGGAAGCTCGTAAAAATGCCAAGCAAGCCAGAAACTTTTCTTTGGGAGCAATAGCCATAGCAATTTTAACTATCTTTGTAAGCTTGGGCATTGCTTTATTTTCAACTCAAGATGTTAAGTTGGATTCAATAAATTTTCAGAATATTACACAAGATTTAAATAAAAATAACTAACCCCAGCAAACACTGGGGCGGAAGCGGGCTAGGCCTTCAGTCCTGATCGCACTGCGTGGCTATTACTTTCGTTTCTCCTGCAGGTTGAACGCGTACTTCCTCGACCTATTTGCTAGCAAGCCTTAGTTATTTTGTATGACAATTTTCGTTACAGTTGCCACAACCGTCAACGTCGTCATAAAGCTGTCTAGCTTCTTCAAGTGCTGATTCGCAAGAACTACGATCTCTAAGCGTGATAATATTATTCCAATCTGGGAATGTTTGGCAATTAGTTTTGGCGTGAACCTCGTGCTCTTTTTCAGTGTTAGATTGGGGATTTTTGTTTACATAGTAATTCATAAATAGATTTCAAATTGATTGGTAATAACAGTTCGACCAATTTGACAAGCGGATTTTCTTGCCATTTATATTATAAACTAGCGCTTTAATAAATACGAATAAATGTAATAATTAACAACATGCATTGTATTAAAAGTTGCGCAGATGATCTGCGTAAGTTACTGTAAGAACAATGATTGGACAAACTATCAAAAAACTTCGTAGTGGTAAAAAGATTTCACAGCGAGAAATTGCGGATTTATTAGGTGTGTCACGCAATACGATTGTGTTGTTGGAAAAAGGGAAGCGTGACGTAACATTGGATGAGGCGAAAAAGCTTAGTACCATCTTTGGAATCAGTGTTGAAGAACTAGCAGGTGATGAAATGCCAGATATTAATAAATACAAACAAATGATCTTGGCATACCTGCAAATTGCAGCAGGGGATGGTAAATTACCTAAAACTAAATTAGCCAAATTGCTGTACCTGGCAGATTTTACTTGGTTTTATCACCAGCTAGAGAGTATGAGTGGGATGAGCTATCGCAAGATTCAATATGGTCCCGTACCTGACGTTTTCTTTAAAGCTCTGGAAGATCTAGAATGGGATAATTTAATCAAGGTCGAGAGCAAAGCTGGTAAAAATTATCAAGCTAAATTAGTGTCAGCTAGACCAGGTGGTAAAAAGACAAAACTAGATCACCTTTCCAAAAAAGAGCTGAAACTAATTAATAAGATCTATAAAAAGTGGGCTGATGCATCAACCGAAGACATTGTTGGTTTTACGCACAACCAGCTGCCTTATAAGTTAGCATTTGAAAACGAAATTATTTCGTATGCATTAATTGGCCAGCATGACGAACAAGATTTGTATTAGTGTATGTCTGAAATATTTTCGGTAAAGGTAGAATCATTTTGTGATCGCCATTACATCAAAGACTTCAAGAAAAAATATAAAACCAAGCGTTGGAATCTAACCTTGCAAGGTATTGAGGATATATGTCGCAATCCGTTACAAGTTATTGCCCAGACTGATGTTCTAGAAACAATTATCGATCTTGGCGACCAGATGATTTGTAAAGGAAAGTTTAAAGTATTCGGAACGAAACAATCTGCCAAATCATCGGGTAATCGGTTCATTGTGGTGATCAACAAGCAGCTGCAATTATCTCGAGTGTTATTGATTTATGGAAAGTATCACGTAAAAGCTAGTAATGAAACCGATTGGTGGAAAAAAATAGTTAGAAATAATTATTCGGATATTAATAAATTATTTTAAAGCATAGTCATATTATGTCGGCAACCAATTAATGTCCTACCAAGCCATAGTTTGTAAGTTATAATTTATTCAAGTAATGGAAGAATATGATTTTAGTTCCGGTGGTGAAGACTTTCATCACAAGTTGCAACAGGAAATAAACGGACGTTTGCAATTCCTGCAGAAAAGGGCAGAAGACAATCGCGATAACAACGAGGTGGTCGCTGTCCAGGCTGAATTACACGCCCGATTCATCCGTCGGTTCCAAAGAGAATTGTATGAATATGACGTGCAGGATATTTCACCAAAAAAGCTTAAATTAATTACTGATATGCATTTATATGCACAAGACAGATTCAGAGCCATAGAGGCTAGTCAATTTGAATTAGAAACTGCTAACGAACTTCCGGATATGGATGAGGTAATAGTCGGCATCGAGCGGGCACTAAGTTATTTTGATATTGATTTCAATCTACTAGACTTCCTGCCGGTAAAAGTTCAACAGGCAACTGACGGCCGGGCGTTAATGGTAGAGTTTGGGATGCGCGATGGTTGGACTGATAAATACCCCAGCTTCTTTAGAAAAATTGTTATGGAAACACCACCAGAGAAGCTAGAGTTAATCCAAGCAGTAACCGTTGAATATAACTACTCGTATAATCCCAAGGCCATCAACATAGTTTTAAGACAAGTAGATAAGGAGGCGCGTAAATTAGAGGCAGCAATTCAAAGGCTAAGTATATTGGTGTGGGATAGAGCAACTGGACAGTTTATTGATCATGATCAGGTTTCCGAAAACTAGGTTGTCTGCTTTGAATCTATTGGAACTACTAATCTAATTGAATTAGCGCGCATCTCGGCAGTAAAGGGGGTGGTGCCAATGAACTCGCCGTCTACTTGCAATGTCAGGGGTTTACTAGAAGAAATGCGAATCTTTTTACCGGTATAAAAATGAGTACCCGGATCATCATCCAATTTGCTGCGTAGCAATTTTCCTAGCAATCGCATTACCGAGCCAAGGTGTTTAGGAATAATCAATAATATATTTAGCAGACCGTCTGATGGTGAAATGTCCTCGCTAATTGGTATCGTCAGGGTCGATACTTGGCCGACATTAATTACCATCGCCGTATGTGCCCGTACTGTTTTGGTATCGCCATCAATTGAAAAGGTAATATTTGACCGATGGAGTTTAAATAAATTTTGGATACCACTAATTATATAGGCCAAAAAGCCCCAATGATTTTTCAACTCTCGATTAGCGTCTTTAATTAAATTGGCCCCAAACCCAGCACTGGCCATTAAGACAAAATAATGATCATGCTCCACTAAATAGCCGGTATCAATGGTGGTAGTATATTGTTGCACTGCTGTGTTCAGAGCCTCGATTGGATCAGTTGGTAGTTCCAGGGATCGCGCCAATATATTGGCAGTCCCGACAGGAATCTGGGCCAGGGGATTATTAGTATCGGACTTGATAATGCCATTGATGCATTCGGCAATAGTTCCATCGCCACCTGAGGCAATTATCAAGGTGTTTGGTTCAGCCTGACGCGACCAACTATAAGCATCAGTTTTATTTTGGGTTATTTTGATTTCAAAATTTAAATCTTGAGCCTGTAATTTCTCTTTCAGCGTATTTTTTAGATCAACAAAGTCCTGCTGGCCAGAAACAGGGTTCATGATCAGTAAAATTTGCTTGATATCTGTTTTCATCTGGGTCAACCATCGCATAGTTAATCTTATTCTCCAAATGTGTATTTATAAAATGATGGACTCAAACCAAATCCATATTAATTACTTAGAAATAAAAACCGCCGGTTGGGCGATTTTTAAATTTTTGAGATACGTATTTTGGAAACTAGGCGTCCAAATCAACGTCAGTTACCAGAAATACTATTCCTTCAACCTCAACGCGATTGCTCTCGTCAGCTTCTAGGGTTTGTTCGTCTAGTTCAGAAACGTATTCGCCAGAAACCATCAGGGTGTCTCCTTGTCGGATTACTACATCAGTTTCAGCCTCGAATAAATCTAGCGAATCATCTAGGTACAGTAGGGTACCAGTTGACGGTAGGCTATTTGCGGTTACGCGAAATAGTCGATCACTGACAACTTCGGTTACAGTTACCATTTCATTATCCAGAGTGTCACCAACTACCGGAGTCAAGACATCCAAGTCATTGTCAAAATCATTATCGAAATCTTCGTCTAATACTACGTCAGGATTAGGATCAATTACGTCTACATCATTATCATTGTCTGAGAATTCAAACAATGCCCACAATAGTAGTCCTAACAACAATAGTAATAATAGCCACTTTAGCCACGAATTATCATGTTCTTTTTCATATACAGGTTCACTTGTCATAATTTTTTATTAGTTATTTTTTAATTGTTTTGGTTTAAATGTCGAGCTTAATTGTCTGTCTCGACATCGCCGTCAACCTCAACGCGTTCTTTGCGAACTGTCTCGTTAATATGAGCATGGTCAACATCAACGTCTTTTTCCAGGCTCACTTTTTCTTTGGCAACAACTTTTTTATCAACCACAGGCACTTCTTCTTTGAGGGTAATTTCTTCGCTGACGCCACCGGCATTAATATGTCCGGCCTGGCCATGGGCAGGTTCTCGAATCACGCGAACTTTTTCTTTTCTAACCGGCACAGTCAAGTCTACGTTTTCAGTTTCGACATATTTATGCAGTCGTACAGTACCAGTTTCAACTTCTTGGGTATCAACTGACAATTCTTCTTCTGATCGTACAACACCCTCGCCTGCGGCCACACCTTGTTGATAGTTATCGTATTCATCATCAGTCATCGGAGCGCCAGTTTCATAATTGAGGGAATAATATTCGTATAGTTGTCGCTCTTCAGCAGTTGATAGCAGCTGGTCTTCATCAAAATGAGGGGCGTTTTTTACAAAGTCAGCCTCATATGCGGTTACCACTCGATCGTTGTCGTGATCGGCCTCGGTGGCTTCAATCGGAATATAAGTATATTTGTCGTCAAAAAATCCAGTTTCAACGTGTAGCCACGTTGGTACTTTGCTTTGAGTATCGACATAAATATTTTCTACTTCACCGATACTATCTCCTGACAAGTCCACAATATCTTTTTCCAGCCATGTTTCGTATGTATTCATAATTTTATTTGTTAGGTCTAATACCCTTATTGTACATAGTGTACAAAACTAAAGCAAATGCTGGACCACATTTTATCTAAATTGTAAAACTTTGAGATTTAGCACTTTTATATCCATGTTACATTTTGTACAATGAATAATATGAAAATATTTAAGGGCAAAAGAACCGAGGTTAATTTCTCGGTAATTGGTAGCATTGTCATAAGTATTGTTTTAACCATTTTAATAAATCTAATAATTTAACTAAAAAAATCTAGCTATGTTCGAAAGAAAAGACCTAATTGCCTCACTAGAAACTGAAGTAAGAATTATCAAACACTTGGCCTCGCAGCTGGGTCGAGATCATTACGATTTTAAACCAACCGAATCACAGCGAACGGTACTAGAATTGCTACAGTATTTATCATTTGTGGCTGGCACCCAAACCCGAGCTATTATCGAAGGTGATTTATCGGTGTTTAAAGAAAATGCGCACGCGGCCAATGACCTCACCCCAGCCGAGTTCAGTGATAAAATGGATTCTGAAATGGATTACATGCGTGATCGGATTAACGATTTGTCTAATGAAGACTTGGATGAAGAGGTTGAATTGTTTGGGGTGCTTGCGTCGCGATCAGCTCATTTGATTGAATTTCCTTTAAAGCATTTAGTTGCCTATCGAATGCAATTATTTTTATATGCCAAACACGCTGGGTTAAATGACCTTGATACCTGGGATGCGTGGCGAGGGATGTCTAATCCGGATAAAAAGAAAGCCTAAAAAAATTTATGAATAAAAACATTTGGTTTAGGCGCAAGAAATATGGATGGGGCTGGGTTCCAAATACGTGGCAAGGGTGGTTAACGACGGTCGTGTATTTAATTCTGGTAATAATGTTTGGCCTAACCATTGACGAGACCTCGCCGATAAATGAGGTGATGTTTACTTTTGTGCTACCAGCAGTGTTATTGACCATAACTTTTATTCGCATTGCATATTTGAAAGGCGAGAAACCTAGGTGGCAATGGGGTAAAGAAGAATAAAGTGATAAGTTATCAGTTAATAATTTTAAACGCCTCAATTTAAAAAGGGTTAAAAGGTAATAAATTAGTTTATAATAATTATATGAGCATCATCTCTTTTATTACCAAGGCTAATGCAATAAGGCAGGTACTACGCGATCCACGTCATGCGGGACAAGAAGCGGTCTGGGGAATAATCCAAGGGTATTTATTTGTTGCGCTGGGCTGGGTTGCACTGCCCCTGTTGATTTTTGCTAGCTTGGGCTTTAGCAAAATATTTGGTGGTCCATATGAACTCTTTGAGATTTTATTTTACTTAACCCTGGCATTTATTGTGATTTTAATAATTTTGGCCTGGCTGGCCTATCGACAAATCAAACGCTATTGGCATCAGTTAAAGTCAAGGTTTCAACAGGAAATCGCTACCGAAACCGAAACAGTCGAGGTGGTCAGGTTGGTAGACTAATCCCATCAGAGGTTTGCTGCAGTTGCTTTTAATAATTAATTAAACAATTAATATGATTAAAAATTTTTTATTGGGTATTGCCTTGATTGTGCTAGTAGGTGCTATCGGCTATCAATACGGGCCCGCTCTATTCTTTAAACCAACTGAATCTGATTTGCCTCAGTATCAACCAAATAATTCAAATTTGGGTACTCAGAATACGCAGCAGTTCTCGATGGATTATCAGCTATCACCACAGTCATTGGCTTCGGATCTAGAGGTTCCATGGGAAGTATTGTTTTTACCAGAAGGCAGAATATTGGTTACCCAGCGACCAGGGCAATTGTTGGACGTAACTACCGCGAATAAAAAACTGATATATGACGGGCCAGCTGATCTGGCTGCCTCGGCCGAAGGAGGTTTATTGGGGGCAGTTATTCATCCAGAATTCGAGACCAATCGCCAAATATATTTATATGAAACTTATGACGATAGCCAAGAAATAACGCGCAACCGCGTCGTGAGGTTTGAGTTGCCACTGGATGAAACGTCTCTGATTAATCGCACTATTATTATCGATGACATTCCCGGGGCCACTTACCATGACGGGGGTCGATTGGCTTTTGGGCCCGATGATTTATTGTATGTTACGACCGGCGATGCTACTCAACCTGATCTGGCCCAAAATCTAGATTCACTAGCTGGCAAAATTTTGCGCCTTGATTCTGATGGTTCAATTCCCGAGGACAATCCGTTTCCTTCGGCTGTTCCCAAAACTAATTCCAAGTCGCCCGTGTATTCATATGGGCATCGCAATCCACAGGGGCTAGCCTGGGATAGACAAGGGAATTTGTATTCAACGGAACATGGTCCATCTGGTCTTGATAGCGGCCAAGATGAGCTGAATCTGATTGTGCCTGGCGGTAATTATGGCTGGCCGTTTTTCTCGGGCACACAGCGACCAGCTCCAGGACAAGATTCCCCAATACCTAACCCCCAATGGCCAATAGCAGCTTCAGGTCCTAATGAAACCTGGGCGCCCGCGGGATTATCATATTGGCAAGGCGATCTATGGTTTGGCGGTTTGCGTGGTCAATCCCTGTATCAATATCAGCTAGAATCTGGTCAATTGCTGCGGCACCTCGTTGAAGATGTCGGTCGATTGCGCACTACAGTAGTTACCCCAGATGGCAGTCTGGCCATTACCACCAGCAACCGCGACGGTCGGGGATTGCCGCAACCAAATGATGATCAGATTTTAATCTATAGAGCAGCAAAATAAATAAAGCAGCATCCTTTTGTTGT
>CAZHOI010000005.1:30589-36613 GCA_964534365.1 uncultured Candidatus Saccharibacteria bacterium
CAGTTGTCAGTTGTCAGTTGTCAGTTGTCAGTTGTCAGTTGTCAGTTGTCAGTTGTCAGTTGGGGATGGTAGAGTTAAACAATGCAACAGTCAGAAGCGCTAGAGGTGCTAAAAACCGGCGCGAATGTATTTCTAACTGGCGAAGCGGGCTCCGGGAAAACATATGTCCTTAATCAGTATAGAGATTGGCTACAAGATCAAGGCCTGACAGTAGCAGTGACGGCATCTACCGGAATTGCAGCTACTCATCTAGGAGGTCGCACGATTCATTCTTGGTCTGGGATTGGCATCAAAGATACGCTGTCGGATCGTGATCTGGAGCGTATCCAGGATAATGATCAATTGGTTGATCGCGTCAGAGGTACTGATGTCTTGATCCTTGATGAAGTGTCCATGCTCTCGCATCGTCAGCTAGATTCAATAAATGATGTTTTGAAACAGGTCCGGGAAAACCCGCGGCCGTTTGGTGGAATTCAGTTGGTATTATCAGGTGATTTTTTTCAATTGCCTCCAATTGGCAAGGAATCTCGTCTAGTGCCAGTAGCAAAAGTATGGTCGGCTGCGTCATTTGCGGTATGTTATCTAAGCAGTCAGTATCGCAGCCACAATGACAGCAATTTGTCTGAATTATTATCAGCCTTGCGAATTGGTGAATTTGAACAGCAGCATTTTGAATGGTTGCAAGAGCGTTTAGTAATAGGCCCCGAATCGGGGGAGGAGCGTTTGTCAGTTCCGGAGCAGATCACTCGACTATATACTCATAACGAAGACGTCGATCGGATTAACAAACAACAATTAAAAAGATTGCCGGCATCCAAAAAAATTTATACGGCAACTCATATTGGCAGCGCTAAATTAGCCGAAACTTTAGTCAAGAGTTCTTTGATCGAACATAAGCTTGTGCTAAAACCAGATGCCGAGGTAATGTTTATTAAAAATGATCCTGAAGGACAATATGTTAATGGTACCAGGGGAAGGGTGGTTTCAACCGGGTCAGCTGGACCCAAGATAGAATTATCTTCGGGTAAAACTATCAATGCAAAACCGGTTATCTGGGGAATTGAATCAACTGCTGATGGCGGGACTCAGGCATCTGTTAAACAAATACCGCTTCGCTTGGCCTGGGCAGTAACAGTTCACAAGTCTCAGGGTATGACCTTGGAGGAGGCGGCGCTGGATCTGTCTCGGGTATTTACCCCTGGCCAGGGATACGTGGCCCTATCACGACTGCGATCGTTGGAGGGTTTATATCTATTAGGGATCTCGAATCAGGCCCTGGCTATTAATCCCGACATTCACCAACTGGATCAAGAACTGCGCCGACAGTCCGAGGCAATATCTCAATATTTAGCCACTCATTCAGACCAACAATTAGCTGATAAGCAGGATAAATTCGTACGCTCGCGCGGTGGTACGATACAATCTACAAAGTGAATAAATATCGAGTGAATAAATCACTGCAGTCGCTATTGGCTTTACCAGAAACTCTCAAAGACATTGTCTGGCACATAGTCCGAACCTGGACCAAAAATGATATTGGTTTTAAAGCCGCTGGCCTAACCTACTACGCTACTTTTGCTTTTGTGCCACTGCTATCTTTGCTGATAACCGTTTCTAGCATATTAATTAACGAGCGTTTCATAACCCAAGAAATTAACGGCTACATTGCGGCGATATTTAACGACCCTATTGCTGCTAGATTGCAGGATTTTGTGCAAAGCTTGGTCGGGGCTGACTATTCAATCGCTTTAACAATTGGTGGCTTGATCGCATTTTTATATGCCACGACAACTTATTTTGCCCGCCTAAATTTCGTTGCTCAACAAGTGGCCCTTGACGATGATACGCGACCAAATTTTATCAGAAATCTTAGCGAACGTATCAGTAGTCTGCTATATGCAGTATTTATCTTTATTTTTATAGCAATTGTGTCTTTGGTGCAAACATTGATAAGCAATCTAGCCGATTTCATCATTCAAGTTACTGGCAGTATCGTAGGGTTAAGCATCGTCCTTGAACTAGTGGCAACCATGGTGACATTATTAATGTTAGCCGGGCTATTTGCTACCTATTACCGTGCTGCAATTGGCAAATCGGTTGAACGGCGCTCGGCCTATGTTTCCGGATTGCTAGTATCGCTGTCAATTTATGTTCTAAACCTGTCGTTGTCCTATATGCTAGGTTTCTCGGCCGCCTATCAAGACTATGGGATCTTCTCGGCCGCGCTGTCTGTTATTTTGTGGGCCTTTGTGATTAACACCATTTTAATATGTGGGGCAGGTTTAACTACTAGAAAAGCCCCTTTAGTCCAGTCGAACTCCCCCGGTGATTAATTCCGTTACTATTTAAACCAGTCGTTATTTTGTTGATTTAAATTTTTTGGTTTTAAAGAGTTATTTGCTCTCTAGCCAAGCGAGGTCGCAATAGTTTATGATATGGGATAAATAACATGACGATAGAATCTACCTTGATTAAAAAACTAATTGCCCTTACGGTCATCATTTTATTATTGGTATTAGCCGGGGCCTTAATATTATTGCATAGCGGCTCTGATAAGCCGGGATCGACCCAAACGCTCGAGGTGGAGCGAGCTAATTTTAGCTATGATCAAAACCGTTTCCGGCAGCAAAGGCAAAACTGTACTACTGCGGCTTGTCTTGATTTGATTGCCAAGCCCGGGGCTTTATTCAGTGCTAGTCTTCGGCTGGATCATAAACCAGATCGTCAAACCCCAGCCGAGTGTTTGGGTGTAGCAGTACGAGCAGATTCTACTCCCGCACCTCAATTGCCAGAAATTAGATCAGCTTTTCTGGTACAGGACCTCAACCTGGCCTCACTAACCATTGATCAGGAATTGCGATTATTGGCGGGTCAGGATTGTTATTCGGCCCAGTTTGATCTGACTCCTATTGATTCAAATGCGGCCCTTTCGCCAGTTTCACGATCACGACTACTAGATCGCTACGAACAGCTTTTGGACGTTACCCAATCAATTACCCTAGCGGGTTATAGCAGCTCGGCCTTAAAGCAAAACATCAAAGATCACCTGGAATCTCTAAATCAATTAATCGATGTGGAAGGCTCAGGACTGGATCAGCCTAATCCCGATACTTTGCCCGTCGATCAACTGCCTGTAGAAAATTCTAAGATTATTTATCAACAAGATAATTTAGTATTAACGTTGATGCGAATTGTTGAAGATTCACGCTGTCCGGCCGAGGTTAATTGTATTGATGCTGGTACGGTAGTACTTGAGGTTATGGTAAAAGATTTGGATGAGGCACGTTCAGAGCGCCAGTTATTAGAATTAAAAACACCGGTTTCGGTATTTAGTTATCAATTATTATTGAATGAAGTTAATCCCGATCGAACGGTTAATTCTGAAATAGATTTGAATGACTATCGATTTATGATAGAGGTAAAGCAAATAAATAACGGGTCGAATAATTCAGGTCCGGCAACTTGCGTGCGAGCCGGTTGTTCCAGCCAGCTTTGTGTTCGGCAAGAAGACAGCGGTCAATTGATTACTACTTGTGAATATAAGTTGGAATACGCCTGTTACGCCGAGGCAGAGTGCGAATTGCAGTCAGATGGCGAATGTGGCTTTACTCCTAGTGACGAACTGACTCAATGTCTAGAAAGCACCAATTCCAATGATGAAGAATAAAGATAAAGCTAATTATCAGGTAATCCTGTTTTACAAATTTGTTGCGATTACCGATCCCGAGACTCTTAAAAATCAGCAGCAGACCCTTTGTAAAAAGCTGAAATTATCCGGCCGACTATTGATTGCTAGCGAGGGAATAAACGGAACATTCGAGGGCAAGGCTGAAAATATTGCTGTTTATATCGCACAACTACAATCGGACAATCGGTTTAATGATATAAAATTTAAAATCTCGACCGGAAATTCTCGGGCCTTTCCAAATTTGAAAATCAAAGTTCGGGATGAAATCGTAGCTCTCAAGTCATCAAAAAATATTTGCCCAGCAATTGAAACGGCAACCAATATAGCAGCGCACGAACTAGAACACTGGTATAAGTCAGGAGAAGATTTTGTAATTTTAGATCTACGTAATGATTACGAAATTAAATGTGGTTACTTTGAAAAAACTATTAATCCTGGATTGCAAAACTTTCGGGACCTGGGCCAGGACAGGATCGCTGAACTAGCAAATGATCCTAGAATCAAAAATAAAAAAGTATTGACGGTATGTACTGGCGGAGTTCGCTGCGAAAAAGCGACTTGCTTAATGGATAGTTCGCTATTTCCCAATCTCTATCAATTAAAAGACGGCATCCACGACTACCTAGAGAAATTTCCCAACTCTCATTTCAAAGGCACTTTATTTGTATTCGATAATCGAGTAACTACCGATGTTGGGGCGGGGGAAAGTGGCGAACGCGAAATAATAGGTACTTGCGAACTTTGTAATGACCAGACTGAAAACTATGCGATTGATCTATCGGGCGATCAACGCAGGCGCATACTGTGTTGTAAATCTTGTGAAGACAATGGTAAATTCAAATTAAGACCTTTTATAGCTAAACCGCAAACTTGTGTCTGAATTACTTAATCCTGATTGGTTTGCCAGAGACACCGAAACAGTAGCGAGGGAATTATTGGGCAAATTACTATGTCGGAAACTGCCAGACGGCAAGGTGAACAGATTAGTAATTAACGAAACAGAAGCTTATGTAGGCCCCCATGATGCTGCCTGTCACGCTCATATGAATCGATTTACTAAACGAACCTCGGTGATGTTTGCCGATCCCGGCAGACTTTATATTTATTTGATTTATGGCATTTACCATATGCTAAATATTGTTACCGATCGCGAAGGCTATCCCGCTGCGGTATTAATTCGCGGGGCAGGAGGGCTAGATGGTCCTGGTAAACTAACTCGCGATCTACAAATTGATAAATCATTTAATAATCAATTTATGTCGGTTAACAGTGGATTGTGGATTGAAGACGCCCCTGTGATTGATGAACAAAAAATCATCTCGACACCACGAATAGGAATTAATTACGCCGGTGAACCATGGGTATCAGCGCCACTGCGATTTGTATTCAATAAAAATAGTTAAACCAAGTTAACGAGGGTGTGCTTGTTGCCAAGTTTAAAAATTGCTCCTCAATAAAACTACAGACAGTGAAAGATTAATCCTAGTCAAGACAAACACCTGGATTTTCAGGGTTTTGATAACCTAAAGTAAATGCACTGCGACGTTGGTCGCTGGATCCGTGGGTCCAGGATTCAGGCTGAATGATGCCGGTAGTACGTTGTTGAATGTTGTCATCACCAATTGCCGCAGCAGCATCCAGGGCTTCAATTATTTCGCCCGGCCCAAACACGTTATCATCAGCAATTGACCCCGCCCAAGCCCCGGCATAGCAATCAGCATTTAGCTCGACTGCAATTGAGGCGTCATTGTCGCGCCTGCCATTTAGTAGTCCTTGTAAATTTTGAACGTGATGACCAACTTCGTGAGCGATTACATAAGCTTCAGCTACGTCGCCACCACGGGCACCGTATCGGTCAGTTAGTTGCATGAAGAAAGTTTCATCTAAATAAATAGTTTCGTCTAGAGGACAGTAATGGGGACCGGTTACTGAACTAGCTCCGCCACAGCTAGATTGAGTTTGATTGCGAAACAAGACTAGGGTTGGGGGAATGTATTCAGACGGTAATTGTTTTTCCCAATATTGATCTAATGATCCCAACACTAGGGAACTAAACTCTTCATATTCATCAAACCCTTCGAATTGAGCTCGTTGCTGCTCGGTCAAATTATTTTGGGAAAGCTCTTGGGTTCCTAGATTTAGGGCAGTAGTTATTACGTCCCCCCCAGTTAAATATGTTAAACCTAATACTAATATAATCCCGATAATCCCTAATCCACCTCCGCTGGTTCCGCGTCGATCGACGACTTTGCCCAAACCACTTAATTTATTCCAATTGGCCATTTATACATAATAGTTAATTAATTTAAGTTAAACAAATCTCAGAATTCTTCGTG
>CAZHOI010000005.1:36713-50099 GCA_964534365.1 uncultured Candidatus Saccharibacteria bacterium
ATCTTCGTGATCTTCGTGATCTTCGTGATCTTCGTGATCTTCGTGATCTTCGTGATCTTCGTGAACATGGCTATGGCCAGCAGCTTCTGATAGTCCAAACATTAACGTGATTCCGACCAAAAATGCAGCGGCATAAGGTAGTAGTTTATCAGGTTGGCGAGCGGCCTCGATCGTGTCTGGCAATAAATCTTGTAAAACGACAGTTAGAAAGATTCCAGCGGTAACTGCCAATAAATAGGGCTCGACAGGGAATTGACTTAATAAAGCAGCAATTAAGACCCCAATTAGAATGGTGGCGGATACTTGAAAATTCTTCGTTAGCGCTTTTCGATTAGAATATCCCGCTTGACGTAATACAAAGTATTCTGATAATTCTTGGACCAATTCATGTAGAAACACGCCGATTGCAGTCACTAAACCAAGCGCGGGCGAGACAGAAAATGCAGCAAATAAAATAATACCATCACCAATATTATGTATGGCATCGGCAGTTAAAATTTTACGGCCATCGTCACTAGAATGATTGTGGCGAGCATTATGATTGTGATGATGATGGAAAAATGGGATCGATTTGAACCCAACCCAAGATAAAATAAATGATCCAAATATCAATAACAAAGCAGTCTGACTACCTAATAATTCGGTTGATTCAATTGCTAGGCTATAAACCAAAAAGCTAAAAGTTCCGGCCGAAGCAGAAACTAATAAATTTAAGTTTCGAGACAACCAATTTCCCAATATTTGATTAGTGAAAATGACTCCGGCCAGAGATGCCAACATAATAATAAAGCCGGCAGTTAAGGCGTATATAAATTCCATATTAATCACTTTAACTTAATTTTAGTTAAATGCAAACTATTTGCGTTTATGATATTTTGATATCATGAACAAACTATCAAAAAAACTGTTGCAACAAACGGGCTTAAAAGTTACCAAGGCCAGAATTCTACTTCTAGAAACCCTGCAAGAAATATCGCGCCCTGTTTCGATAGCGGATTTACAACAGCATCCTGCTATATGTCGAGTCATGAATATTACGACTTTGTATCGATCACTAGATAAAATGGCCGAGGCAAACTTGATTTATAAAACCTGGTTTGATGACGGGGTTGTCCACTATGAATGGCAGGATGTTCACCACCATCATATTACTTGTAATCGATGTGGCTATCGCGAACCGATAGAAATATGCCCCAGAATTGACAGTCGGGTTTTAGATAATTCAAAACGGTTTAGTATAATAAATAATCATGTTTTGGAACTATTTAGCATCTGTAGTGTTTGTAAATAAAGATATTATGAAAACAACATTGAGCACTTTCTTAACTTGTCTAACCTTGGTAATTTTATTCACTAACGCTCCCAGCGTGGCTCAATCCCAAGAGCTATTACAAGAAGAGGTGGGAAATTTTCAGGCCGAGGTTGTTGAGGTGATAAGCACTGACGAGCTTCAAGTTAATTTAAACTCTGATCCAGTTATTACTCAACAATTACAAATTCGTTTTACCAGTGGACCCCTGGCAGGACAAGAGCGAATAATTAATTCTGATACTTTTGAATACGAGGCCGGCGAGTCGGTTTATGTAAATTATCGGCTTAGCCCTGATGATACCGAGTCATTTTATATATCAGATCGTAATCGTTTGCCCGCATTGGGTTTGGTGGTTGCACTGTTTGCAGCGGCTGTAATTGCCCTGGGTCGCTGGCAAGGACTGCGATCGCTAATTTCACTCGGGTTTTCATTGCTAGTTATTTTTTATTTGCTATTGCCTTTGCTGCTGGAAGGTTACAATCCAATTTTAGTCTCGACCTTAGTTGCTGGACTGGTTTTGTTTGCGGCAATTTATTTTACTCATGGGTTCAACCGCGAATCTACGGTAGCTTTTGGAGGCACTATGACAGCGGTGATATTTACAGCATTGCTGGGGGAAGTGTTTATTTGGCTATCAAAATTAACCGGGTTCACTGATGATACGGCAGTGTATTTGCGGTTTTCGGGCGGCGAGAATCTGGATTTTACTGGACTACTACTGGGATCAATTATAATCGGGGTCTTAGGAGTACTAGACGATATTGCTGTTACCCAAGCCGCGATTGTTACTGAATTCTACCAAACAGAATTAAAAACTAATCCGTCAAAAATTTTCAAGCGAGCCCTTCGTGTTGGGCAAGAACACGTTGGGGCATTGGTTAATACATTGGTATTGGCCTATACGGCCTCGGCATTGCCGCTGCTGCTGCTATTTTACGGATCTGATTCCAGTCTGGCTTCAATAATAAATCGCGAGTTATTTGCCACCGAAATTATTCGCACCGCAGTGGGATCAATTGGCTTAATTTTGACGGTTCCATTGGTGACATATCTGGCGGTAAAGTTTTTAAAAGATTATCAGCCAGCTAACCGAAAAGCTCATTCACACTCCCACCATGATTAGAGGTTGCAAAGTGTACAGTTGGTACAGTATAATATGATTAAGAGCTAGTATTAGGCTCATTAATACAAAAAAATAAACATATGAATATATTACTTTGGATAATTTTCGGTGGTCTGGCCGGTTGGCTGGCTGGCGAGGTGGTAGGTACTGAATTAGTTTGGTATCTAGACATCCTAGTCGGTATTATTGGTGCCTTCGTTGGAGGCTTTATTGCTGATAAAGTGAATTTTAAAGAAGGTCAGCCTGGTGCAGATCGTCCAACCGATATCTGGTCATTTTTATGGGCAGTAGTTGGTGCAATCGTGCTACTAGTAATTGTAGGACTTATTTTTTAAGGACTAAAATCAATACCAGAAAAAACCTCAAGAATTGAATCTTGAGGTTTTTCTTTGTCCGCCCGGAAGGACTCGAACCTTCGACCGTCAGCTTAAAAGGCTGCTGCTCTACCGGCTGAGCTACAGGCGGGTATCGGTAGATAATATCTTTTTTAAAAATTTTCTACCAGCTGCTGATTTGAAGTACTTCTCTCTATTTCGAGCACTATTCCTATCTTCAAATTGCTCCTGATAAACTATTTTTAGATTTGTCAGATATTTTGTTGAACTCGTGTACCCGGCGCGATGTTCTTTGAGCCTCCGATCAAGATCATTAGTCATACCTTTGTAGTAGTTACCTTTTTGATCTTGGATAACATATACAAAGTACATGGCTTAATAAGCTGAGCCCCGCCCGTACCGAACGTCGGTACGTTCGGGCGGGTATAGGCGGGTATCGGTAGGTGACAGCACTATAATCGAGAAAGTATAATTTTTCAATTTGGAATAGTTTCTTTTAAAAAGGATGGTCAAAAGCGAATGGTCCTGGTCCTAAAAATAATAGTGACAGCGTGACTATGCTTAGCAAAAACCATAAATCAGACCTGGTTTGGTTATTGGCCCCGTGCCACCGCCACAGGCCATAAATAGATAAAATTAAACTAGCCATTTGGGTAAGCAAACCGACTATTAATAAAATTGATACTAATATTAATGCTAGATTAAGCAGATTGCTGTGATTTTTAATTAACCTGAGCCAATAAAAGCCAATAAAAATTCGCAAAACGGCCACACTGTACCAGCTAAACGCCAGCAATTCAGGATAGATAGAAAATGTGAAAGGTTGAAACATAATATGCGCTATGTACACTACATGCATCATATGATAAGTAAATGAATCAAATTGAGCAATTACTGCATATCGGTCTATCCTTCGGCTTCGCTCAGGAAAAAGATTTAATTATCGTATAATTATTAGGTGAAACTTACTATTGAACTTCTCTTGCATAACATCCGATCGGTGTATAATACGGCAGCAATTTTTCGGACTGCCGAGTGTTTAGGAGTGCAAAAAATATGGTTGTCAGGTTATACCCCAGCACCCAAAGATCGATTTGGCCGTTGGAGGAAGGATTTTCATAAAGTAGCCTTGGGCACTGAAAAAACAGTCGAGTGGGAAGTGGTAGAAAAGGCAGAAGAATTTATTGGACAGAAAAAAAGGGCAGGTTTCGAAATCGTAGGCCTCGAGCAGACTGATAATTCACAACAATTAAAAGATTTTATTCCGCTGCAACCAATTTTATTAATACCAGGTACGGAAACAACTGGTCTTGACCTCGAATTTCAAAACTTATGTGACACGTTTGTCGAGATTAAACAACAAGGAAATAAGGAATCACTGAACGTACATGCCGCTACTGCCATTGCCATTTGGTGTTTACTGTCATAGCCATTAGCCATTAGCCATTAGCCATTAGCTTTTCTATTTCTTCGCGTATTACCGTAGCATCGTCCCAAGGTTCGCGCTCGCCAGTGGCGCGCATGATAAAGGGGTCGGTGCCTTTGCCAGTAACTAGCAGTACAACGTCTTGTTTTTGTTTACTCTGAGCTTGTCGAAGGGCCTGTTCCAGTCCTTGTCTAATAGCCTTTCGTCGATCCATCTCAATCAGCACTTTGCTTTTATCTTCAATTGCTTGATACATTTCATCAACAATAGCTCGAGGATCTTCGTCATAAGGATCTTCGTCAGTTAAAATTATATGATCACAATACTCTTCGACAATTTTGGCCATTTTAGGCCGCTTCCAGGTGTCGCGTCCACCGCCGGCATTACCCAACACACCAATTATAGTTTTATCGCTGAATGTGTTGTATATAGCACGCAGTGATTCTGGGGTATGGGCATAATCAACATAAGTAGCAAATCCCAACTTAGATGATTCTGAAATTTCCTCGAGCCGACCTCTGACTCCATTTAATTTAGCCAAAGCCTCAACCTGAATTGATGAAGGAACTTTCATAAATTCTGCTATTTTAATAGCCGCTAGGATGTTGCTTAAATTATGCAAACCTTTTAATGACGAGGTGTATCGAATTTTGCGATAGGTAAAGCGCAGTTCGTCTTTGTTATAGAGTCTGGATGTTTCTGAATCAATAGAATAACTACAATCGTTGGTTGTGTGACTATAAGATCGGGCGACAAATTTCCTTCCTTCCTTGTCATCTAAATTGGCAACAATAGCTTTTTTGTGTTTAGGTGATTTTTTAACTGCTTGGGCTAATTTTAATTTTGCTTCAACATAATTTTCGTAACTGCCATGAGCCTCGATATGTTCTGGCTCGAGATTAGTAAACACCAGGGCATTTGGAAATAGAAACCGGTGACGGTGGTCCAGAACTGCTTGTGAGGACATTTCCATTATGGCGACATCACAGCCTTCGCGTACTGCATGGCGCAAAAATTTCTGCAGTATCCCGCGGCCCGGTACTGACATTTTATATTTGTTTTGTATTGACCGATCGAATACTTTAAAACGCAAGCCAGATGATAGGGCAGTACGATAACCACCATTTTCCAAGAGCGTGTTTATAACCTCGGTAGTGGTTGTTTTGCCCTTTGATCCAGTTACAAAAATTACCACTAACTTTCTGGCGGGAAATCGATAGTAGAGTGCTGACCCTGCTGCCCACAGCCAATGATAAATTGGCAATAGTCCAGCAATTAGTTTACGGGGCAAAATTTTTTTTAGGGCTGCAATGATAGAATCAACCGGCATATTTAAAAATTATTGTAACATCATAATTTATAGATACTCGCGAGTTTATTATGATAATAGTTTTAGCGCTGATTTTAGGCGATCTTCGGTACTAGTGATGTCCGAATCAATCTGTTTAATCACCATTCTAGCTTCTCGCTCGTTATATCCTAGCGCAACCAATGCTGCCAACACTTCATTATCAACTGCATAGTCGCCGGCGCCCTCTGGACTTGACATCGCTTCATCAGCTAATTTGTCCTGTAATTCTAGAATAATTTTTTGGGCTGATTTTTTGCCGATCCCTGATACTTTGGTTAAAAAGCCTACGTCACCCGAGGCAATCGCTGATCTAAGCTGATTAATGGGGGCAATTGATAATACCGCCAGTCCTGATTTTGGCCCTACGCCTGATACATTAATAATTCGTTGAAATAAATCTTTTTCAGCAACTGATTCAAAACCGTATAAATCCAGGGCGTCTTCGCGGACTATCGTATGTATATGCAGAAAAAGTGGCTGATTTTCCTTATCAAAGATAGAACTAGCGGTGTCAGAAGTAATAAATACTAAATACCCAACTCCGTCACCAGTTTCAATAACACAATGGTCCAGATCCGAGGTAATAACTGTTCCACGCAGCGAGGCAATCATGATTGTTAGTATAAATCATGAACCATGGAACACATAGCACACTACCTTTAATAGCTACAGTCGGGAAAAGAGACAAACATAAATTACGTGACATTCACTTTTGGTGGGTGTTTCATAATCTTGCGGCTATTTAGAGTCGCTCTTTATCTAGCTTTGCAAATTCGTTGGAAAAATTTAATCAAAAAACAAAGCTACTTATATTTCAAAAAACCTAACCCTGGCCCTTGTTATTAGTCGTAGGTATATGTTATATTTCTGCCTACTTATGGCAAATCTATCAGCTGCAAAAAAATCGCTACGATCTGACGCTCGTAAAAGGGTGTATAATTTGCGCCGTAGTCGGACAATGAAAGAATGTATCAAAGAATTTAATGATTTAATTGCGGCAGGTGATATGAAAAAAGCGGGCGAGTTATTACCGGGGACCTACCGGGCAATTGACAAGGCGGCCAAACGCGGTGTTATCAAACCTAATACAGCGGCCCGGCGTAAATCACTGCTAGCAAAAAAATTGGCGACCACTGCTGCAACAAAATAAATTCGCAAATTATCGTCGGAAAACTTGCAAACCGCTCGGGCGGTTTTTTGGTGTTATGATATGAGGCATGATACGAGTCTGGTTATTACTGCCACTGATGCTATTTGGCCTAGTTGTGGCAACACCAGCCGAGGCTAATGAATATTGCTTTACTGAAACCCCGCAGCAGCCAGGGGGTGGCTATGATAATTCAGTTAATTCTACCCACTGCTTTGAAACCCAAACTATTTGTGAATCACAATTGTCTCAGCACCGAATTCGTCCTGAAACCTTGGGTAGTCGCTACAATGGTAATTGCACAATCAGCTTTGCACGAAATATGTGCTCAATTAGCTCCAGCTCGCCAGTTCAATGTTTTGATTACCGCATTAGACAAAGTGATTCGAATGTAGTAATCACTCCCCAACCAGTTAGTGTTTGTACTGGCAGATCACTCTGTAGTAACTTTTTGGAGTCCGAGAGGCAATATTGGGAGGGTAGGGATTGGGAATTCGAATCCAGTGGTTGTGTTAGCCCGGGTGATTCATTCGCCTGTGAATTTAGCAATGATCCTGGCGCTGGTGTGACTCCACCTGGTGGCGGTAGTGAGCTAGTGGAGTCGCAATGGTGTTATGAACGCAGAGTTTCTACTGGACCTAATGAGGTTGCTAGCAATTGGCAATGGAATTGTTTTGCTCAAAATCAATCTAGCTGTAGAATTAGTCGGGATAATGATTTAACTTCGATTGATTGGATTGTTCGTTCAGGCGTTAATCAAGAAAATTGTGTTCGACATTCACCCCCACAAATAGGTGGTTCTGAATCCAGACAATACTGTTTTGATCCTACCCATGGTCCTAGTAAAAATGTAGCGTTGGTGTGTTTTAATACTGAAAATACTTGTACTGGTGCCAGAAACTTTTGCCGCGATTCGTACCAATCCTGTAACCTCGACAATGATGCCAACAACTGCGCAGCTACTAATATTGCTGCAACCAATGAAACTAATGCTAGTCTAGTAGTCAAACTTGACAGATTAATGGCAGATTTGGCAAGCAATTTGCCAGCCGAGGTTAGGGCTGAGTTGGTGTATGTAGGCGGTGCTTTTGGGGGTGATCCTGGATCAGGTGAGGGTGGATCAGGCAACGGATCTGGTAGCGGTTCAGGCAACGGATCTGGCGATGATTCAGACTTTGGATTTAGCATCAATGATCCGCTATCACCTAATCCACCAGCAGGATCGGGGGTCAAGGTTGACTGCGCTGATGTGGCTAACCTTAATTCGCCATACTGTTTAAGCGATCCCCTGGACTGCGTTACCGATGCAGACGGAGAGGTTTTGTGTGAGAGGGGTCGCAATACAATATTTTCTTTACTTTATAAAATAACCACAGGGTTAATGGAGGTATTGATTGCGCTATCGGTTATATTCATTGTTTGGGCTGGTCTGCGATTTGTAATCGCCCGTGGAAATGAAAATAAAATCAAAGAAGCCAAGCAAACTTTGGTAAATGTGTTGATAGGGGCTGGATTAATTGTCGGAGCTAGGATTTTGGTTGAGATTGTAGCTGATATCTTGACTAGCTTATAATTCCTAGAGAGCCTTTATTTTCAGGTGACTCGCAGCTATACTGCAACCACTCTTATAAAATAGAACTTATCATGCTCTCGTAGTTCAATGGATAGAACACCGGCTTGCGGAGCCGGCGATCCAGGTTCGAATCCTGGCGAGAGCACATAAAACATTAAGTAGTCACGCAGAGCGTGGCTGCTTTTTGTTTTACTACTCTCCTAGGATGAGAAAGACGGAACGGGACCCAAACTGAAGGTTTGGGAAGTGAGTCGGGGTCGAGAGTTCTTATGATCTCGATTTGTCGAGAGAATTAGAAACTCGTGACCGAATCCTGGCGCTGTGTCTGCCATAGCTTTAGCATAGGCGGGAGAGCACTACTTTACGCTCATAAATTTTAGAAAATTTATTCACTATGGCATAGAAATTAAAATTTCTATTTGCTTGCTGCGCGCCAAAATGAGAAGCAAGGTGCTGGGAGCGATAGCGAGTAGTAAATCCTGGCCCGCTGCCGCCAAGCTTTGGTATTGTCGAAACTGTTAACTAGATAATATAATCTTTTCTAAATGTGGTTATAAACGTATATACTTTAAACAATGATTACTCCCATATTGTTGTATAAGGGTCAGCTAAAACTAAAAGACATAAGAATAAAGCCGCTGGCAGCGAGTTCATTAAAATTATCAGATAAAGACCTGCAATATATTAATGATGATTGGCAGAGAAAATTAATTTTGTCCAAAGATAAGAAAAAATCACTTTGGAACGGTCTTTCTCATCGCTTAGAAAACATTGAAAAAATTGACAATGGGGTAGAGCTAGAATTCAGTTTAATGGAATACAAGATACGAGACGGCATGCTAGCAATACCCAAATACTGGAAAAGATCAATCGATCAATGGCGCAGGGGTGTATTTATGGGGGCTACAGTGGTTACCTCTGATGATAAATATCTATATTTGGAATTATCAGGAGAGTCTTTTAATAACAACAGATACGAGATTATTGGGGGAATTTTAGAACCCGAAAAACCAATTATAACTAGCGAGGACATTTTTAATGAAATGCTGGTTGAATTAAGCGAGGAAGCCCTAGTTCCAAAAGATTCAGTAGACAACATAACACTAGACTTAATCTATTATGCTCATAAAACAAATGTTGGATTGTATTTCACGATAACTTTAATTGATGATTTAAAAACCATCCAGAATCGATTTTTTAATGGTGATCCCGATGTCGAGGTCAAAAGTCTTTGTTGGTGCAATGCAACACAATGGTCGAACATTTTAAAAGATATGAGTTCTGATAAGAAATTTATTGCCGAGCAATTATTTGCCTAGTAAAAACCCAATCGATTCATAATGGACTGGGCAGTGCCAATCCGTAGCGGTTCATCATCCAAATGTTGAAACATATAATCGTGTATTAAATCAGGATCGACAGTTTCGGGAATTGGAAATTCAATTAGGGGCAAGTTCGAACGTTTAGATTTAACTAACATGACAGCCGGTTCGTAATCCAAGATCCAGAATACTTCTAATTCTGACCAAGGGTATAAAATCTCGTCTTTAATCAATCCCCTGGGGGTTAATGCATAATAGCGAATTTGTGGATGCTTTAGGGCAGATATTATCAGCGCTGCGGTACCAACCAATGCCAAAATTACCAACAAGAAATTTCCAATTACTATGGCAGTAATTCCAATCACCGCGCCTACTAATCCGACCCCCCAAAACCAATCAATGGTTCGGTCTCCATGCAGGCTTTCATTGGCTTCCCATTCTAACACCTCGGGAATATTTGGATTTGAGGGCATAATCATATTGTAACGCAGATAGACGCTATAATTTAAGCGACATGGAAACACATTCAGAGCGGCAAAAGGCCCTGGGTATAAGTCTGATAGGGGCACTGTTTTTGGTATTCATGCTATACGGATCAATGTGGGTTATCCGTTATGTAATTGAATTTTCAACACAACCTACAACCTCCTCCCAGCAAACAATTACAAACCAATCAGCCCGAACTACACCACCAACTAATGGGCCCTCTGATCCGACTGCAGAAATAATTTTGCCTGATTTGGCCAATATTTCTTTGGAATATCAGTCTGCTAGCCACACTGATCCATATATTTTTAACCTAGACACGTACGTTGTTAATCAAGTTGAGGGCCAGGGTACAACGGTATACGAAAATATTAATAAAAAAATCGAAACTTTTGTAGAGTCTGAAAAAAGTCGTTTCGAGGCAATTTTACTGTCTTCGTTTGGCACTATCAACTCCCCAGATAGCTTTTTGTCAATCAGAGCTACTGAAATTAGGGAACAAGCAGATGAAATAATTATTGATTATGAAATCATCACTTATATATCTGGCGATACCGCACCAACTAGTCGATTATTTGAATTAGTGGTCTTAAATGAAATCATAACAATGTAAGTTGTAAATCCCTTGACAAATTATTAAAAAACAATATTATACATGTTATGAATACAATAAATTCCACTCTTATTATTACGTACATATTATTGTCACCAATGGCGGCTCATGCTCAAACGCTTGATACCGCGACCGTGATTGACGTTTATGATCAGCTAGAGGATTATTTAGCAACGGTTAGCAATTTGGTATCTGGCAGCTTATCAACCGCCACCTTGGCACATATTGATGATGAAACGGCAAATTTTGCCAGTTGGCTGGAAGAGGTTGCAGATCTGGCTCAAAATGATACCACTAAAAATCTAGCCAATTCACTAAGCTCGATCTTCAATCAATAAGACCATTGCTTTAGCTAGAAATTAAGCAAATTAAACTATTTTTACTTTAACTAACCCTGGCTAGGGTTTTTTATCTGTCGATAATTTTTACTTATATACCCCTACCGGGTATAATAACCATATGCAGGAAAAGTATCAGAAATCATTGTCAAACCGATTGTCTCGTATCGAGGGTCAAGTTCGGGGCATTAATAAAATGATTTCTGAAGGTAAATATTGTATAGATATTATCACTCAAATTTCTGCCATTAAATCTTCGTTATCTGGAGTAGAAAGTATAATCTTGGAAAATCACCTTGAAGAACATTTGGGTGAAAAGCTGAATAGCTCTCAGCGACAACAAGCGATTGATGAAATAATAAAAGTTTTTAAGAAAAAGTAATAATTATGACTGGTATAAAAGTACATTACACTATCAAAGACTTTGCCCCCCTGATCATTATTCTAGCCGCTATTTTGATGTTTTCCGTCGCAATAAGCTTTAATTATAATCAAGATCTAATGTTCGGAATGCGGATGTTTATGGGGGCCTTCTTTCTAGTATTTGGATTTTTGAAAGCATCGAAACTTTCAGGATTTGTCGAGGCATATAAAACTTATGATTTAATTGCTAAGCGATCGAAGGTATATTCTTACATTTATCCATTTATTGAGATTGGATTAGGGCTACTATACTTCATTTGGATAGCTCCAATTTTTACTTTGGTTACCACAATAGTCCTGATGTTAATTAGCGCCGTAGGGGTATATCTAAAACTAAAGAAAAATGAGGTTGTAATGTGTGCCTGTTTAGGGACAGTATTCAAAGTACCAATGACGTGGGTTACGCTGGCAGAAAATCTGTTAATGGTAGTCATGGCTACAATAATGTTACTAGTATGAACATATTCACCAAAATACTTTCACTGACTTTCGTTTTTATAATCACTCTGACAATCTTTGGTGGTGTAATTTCAGCTAATTTACAAGATCACTCGCAAATGATAACGCACGGCAGCTGTGCAGAAGCGGAGGAGTGTATTTTTCACCAAACCAGAATAGTTTTTGAGAATAACGCCATCAGTGTCACCGCCCCTTTGCAACTAGCAATCTTGGCTATTTCGACTTTTTTATTGTTTGTAATTACTAAACCCAATGAAGAGTTACACATTAAATCTTATCTTTACTATTGGCTTAAATTGTTAAAATTTAAGGATAAATGGCACAGGTATTTACAACGCTCAATCGATAAATTAAAAATCCAGCCAGCTATACCACTTATTCAAACTTATTAAACTATTAACTCGATAAAATATGGAACAGAAAACAACTTTATTATTCGCAATGATCATAATTGGGAGTTTAGGCGGATACATATTCGGTGTTAACGCCGGAGAAAATCATTTGCACGCACCAGGCGAGACTTGTAGCTTGGCGGATCACGCTGATGAAATAGAAGGCATGATGCACGGCGTGGATAATATGTCGATGGCAGAAATGATGGCAGTTATGAATGATGACTTGGGTGAAAGAACTGGAGAAGAGTTCGAAATCGCTTTCTTGGAAGGCATGATTGATCACCATGTCGGTGCAGTAGATATGGCCGAATTGGTATTAGAAAACACGGATCGTCCAGAATTAGTGCAAATGGCAAATGATATTATTGAAGTTCAGACTGCCGAAATCGAAATGATGCAACAGTGGCGTGATAGTTGGTATGACTAATATGAACAAATCCTATAAAAGTCTAGCGAAAACAATCAGCATACATTTTGTAATTATGTATGGCCTGTCCTATCTGCTAGTAAATCAAATATCACATGCATATTTGTTTAGCTCACGACCCTTTTATATGGCGGTAGTAATGGTGGCACCGATGGTATTTCTCATGATACTTCTTATGAGAGATATGATGCCGAATGAGAAGTTAAATCTGCAACTGTTGTTTGGGAGTGCTTTGATATTTGTACTTGCCATTTTTGGAGCTAGATCACAATTTAGTGTGGGGAATGAGCTGTTCTTAAAATCAATGATCCCACATCATTCGGGAGCAATTACAACCTGTCAGGAGGCAAATATTACCGATCCTGAAATTGAACAATTATGTGATCAGATTATTAAAGCACAGAGGAAAGAGATTGATCAGATGAAACAGATATTGGATAGATTGTAATGTAGTAGAAATTTTAGCTTTAAAAATACCCAGAAAGCCAGAAAGATTGGGTGTTTTTAAATTCTCGGGCCACTCCAATACTTGGGGGTCTTGGCGAGGGGGGAGGGATTTACCACACTTCGCTTTGGCGCCTTGCTCCTCAACACTCTTTGCTCATTTAATTTAGCAAAAAAAGTCCAGCTAAATCTGAACTTTTTAATTAATGCGG
>CAZHOI010000006.1:0-47222 GCA_964534365.1 uncultured Candidatus Saccharibacteria bacterium
CCTAATCGCTGGACTCTGCAAGAGACGCCCTAGTAAGAGTTATCCCCAGTGGTATAAAATCTCCATTTAGTCTAGTAATACTCTAATCTTTATATCAGGTTAATTAAAACTAGCAAAATGTATTTAAAATAAATATATCTCGTCTGGTGAACACGGATAATAAGGGTTGATGAAGAATATAACTTATTATCTACATGGTATAAATGTCGTATTTTGGACAGTAAAATTTACTAGATGAATAACTGATATAATACCTGATAGCAAGAGTAAATCTTGTTGTCTAAATTAATTAATCTAAATTAAAGAAAACAAATTAACTTATGAGAAAATTATTAAAATTCACAAGTGTTACATCAGCAGCTTTTATTATGGTTGCTTTTGTATTTGCTAGCCTAGAACCGGCACTAGTGGTAGCAGCTACTGACAACGACACTGTTAATGTTACCTTGCAGGTTAATGAAGAAATCTCAATCGCTGATGGGTTGTCTGGAACTGGTACGGTAGCAATGTCTCCAGCCCTATCATCAACAAACAATACTGCTAATGGCAGTAATACTTGGACTGTAACCACCAATGGTTCATCTGGTTATGATCTGGAGTTATTGGCTAGCACGGATGCGGCCTTACAACACGATTTGACCACTGACGAATTTGAAGATTTTCATGAAGCATCTAGTGCAGGAACTTTTCCTGCAGATTGGTCAACCCAAGACAACAACACATACGCATTTGGCTTTTCTGTATATGGAACTGATACCGATGGCGACTTTCAAGATGGTAGTGTTTCAGATTGCGGTACCAGCGGAGACCCCAATGTAAATTTAAATTATCATGGCTTTGATGAAACTACCGCTAGAACAGTGGCGTCACGAAGTTCCACGACTTCTACAGGGGGAATTGACACAACAGTGTGTTATCAGGTAGAACAAAAAGGACTATTTGCGCCTTCAGGTTCATACGCTGCTACGATAACTGCTACTGCAACAACAAACTAATCTTATTCCATTATGGTTACCGGCTTGAAAACCAGTTTAATTGCTAGCTTAGTATTTGCAGTGTTCAGCTTTAGCGCTGTTATCTTAGTGTCTGCTCAAGCGGGTGACGAGCCAGAGGTTGGGGCTAGTTTTGTAGTTAGCCCTGCCAAACAAGAGGTAGTATTGAATCCAGGTGAATCTGTTAACAGAGACATTAGAGTTACTAATACGTCTGAAAATTTAACCACTTTTAGCTTGACGCTAGAAGACTTAATAGGATCTGATAATCCTGAACAAGCAGTTACTTTGTTAGGGGATGATGTTGGTCCTTATTCGTTGCGGGAAACTGTTCAATTATCGGAATCTCAAATAACGGTTGCGCCTGGCGAAACCAGATCAGTCAGCGTTAATATTTCTGCACCTGCTAACTTGTCACCAGGGGGCCGCTATGGAGCAGTGGTTATTTCAAATGCCCCTAGTCAATTAGAAGGAGAACAAACTCAAAGTAGTGGAGCTACCTTGGTATCCAGAATTGGATCACTATTGCTAATTAAAATTAACGGCGATTTGAATTCAGCTGGGGAATTAATTGACTTTAGCACTACACTTCAGGAAAAAGCCTTTTTTAGTAGTAATCCAAAGAATTTTTCAATTAAATTTGAAAATAATGGTAACGTTCACTTAATTCCTTACGGATCAATAACAATTAGTAATTTATTAGGTACTGAAGTCGATAAGTTGCTAATTGAGCCATTTTTTGCATTGCCAGAATCAACTCGAAAGATTGAAGTGGAATGGAATAATGATCGTAAGTTGTTTGGGTATTACACAGCATCCCTTGACTTGAAGCGTGGGTATGGCGACCTCGAAGATTCTAAAAAAATATCTTTTATGATTTTGCCTTTAAATTACATTTTAATAGCAATTATATTCGTAACCGTGTTGTTAGGATTGTATTACATGTTGGCCAAACGGTATGTTATCCGTCGTAAATAGAAAAAAATTTCAAGGAATAATTAAATTAGTGGTAGATCGCACACTAGTATTTGTGATTATTGTTGCTTTTCCCTTGGTATTACAAGCTCAGATGAGTAGTACAAACTATCAAATTAATTTTGATTCAATAAACATTGGCGGTGATCGGTCCGAGAGTGCTAACTACGGAATAACTGATTCAATTGGTCAAAATAGTAGCGGTTATAGCAACAGTTCTAATTATAGGTTGTCAGCTGGCTTCCAACAGGTCGATGATTATCCGATAACGCTAACTACCGGAGGTGATATAACATTGCCAAACCTGTCTGGGATAACAGCCAATTCTTCATCAGGCACTACCACTGCAGCCGTAGACACAGCCTCTCCCCGAGGTTATCAGCTAACAATAAAAGCTAATACTAGCCCCGCCATGCAAGGACCATCGAGCGAGAATTTTGCTGATTATAATCCCACCGGATCAAATCCTGATCTGAATTTTACCCTAGCCAGTGGTGAGAACGAGTTCGGCTATACCGTATCAGGTGATAATGTGCCAAGCCGGTTCAAGCATAATGGATCTAGTTGTAACAGCGGCTCGACGTCGTCAACTACTACTTGTTGGGAGGGGCTAACCCTTAGCGACGCTCAAATTGCAGTCAGCAGTAGTGCTACTACTGCTGGAGGGGATTCTATTGACATTGTCTTTCAGGCCGGTATTGGTTCAAATGTTATAAAACCAGCTGGCAGCTATAATGCAACGGTGGTTTTAACCGCTACTAGTTTATGATTAAGTCCTGGTTAACCCTAATGGCCTTTGTAGTCTGCTTGGCTATTCCGATAATTGGCTACACGCAGAGTTCAGGGGTAGATGTAAAACTACAAGTAGTTGATGAAACAAGTACTGGCTCTAGTGGGGAAGGTGGAGGAGTATTAACTTCATTTAATGGTAGTAACAATGGGTTTGAAATCGGATTGGGAATTGTTGAGTTCGATAGTGATTCGATTACCATACCATGGACGGCTAGCGAAGCATTGTTTGTAGAAATACAGCTAGCAAATTCTGGTCAAACAAATTTCCGGGTGATTCAAATTAATGATGATCCTGAAACTAGTGGCAATATTAGATTGCAGGGTTTAGAGCCGGGTGTCGAATATGACATGAAAACAATTTTTACTGATTCAGTTGGTAATGAAAAAATTGTGATCACTCCTGTAGTCACCCAACAAATTGCGCAAGACAGTACTACAGATCAATCCCCTAATATCACTTTCCGAGTAGTACCCTTTGGCTCTGATGTGTTATTGAGCTGGGATAGAGTAATCGATAATAGTGAAGTGGTATTAACTAAAAGCTCGTTGGGATTCTCACCTGTTCCAGAGGTAGGAAAGTTGGTTTATTCAGGGGTCGGTCAAAACTTTTTTTTAGACGAGGAAGCGATTATAAGCGATAAGGCAGTTTATTACACCTTGTTTGTGCTAAAAGATGAAAATTACGTAATCCAGGGTCAATTTGTTGTTTATCCTCCAGAATTACCCCCACAAGATAATACTATAGTTGATCGCATTAATAATATTGTGAACAGCCACCAAACTGAGTTGGTTAATAATAATTTAGAGTCTGATAGATATGATAAAAGTTGGCAATTAAGGTATTGTGATGTGGAATTTCAAAACTGCCAAAGTGGGGACGTGATAGTTGTTGAAAAAGATAATCGTAATGGAATATTTATTACCGAATTAACTAATCGCCAATTTGATGAGGACGAATACAATGTAGTTTTGGAAATTCAGGGCGGGTCTGCAGGTGTCTCTCAGTTTATCATTATGAATTTTGACAGTACTAACGGTAATTTATTCAAGGCGTCACTTTATAACCAAATTCAAGCAGGTAATTATAGTTTGGTCATAAATATTTATAATATGAACGGTAATAAAATCTTCAGTTCTGAAAGAGAATTGATAATAGAGCCTACATTTATATCGGATAGTTCTGTTGGTGATATTAATCTAGAATCTGACAAACGATTTAATAATTTATCTTTGTGGCTCCTATTAATTATATTAACTATAACCGCAATTGCATATTTTAATTTTAAGAGATAGGCAACTTATCCCCAAAACACGAATGATAATTAATGTCGCCTGAACGACTTAATGATTATTTGGCTCAGTTATTTAAACACATCTCGTCTTGTACTACTCATATGAAATTATCTTCTAAATATTTCAACTACTTCTATTAATAACAGTATTAATATTTAGGTTACAATTGATATTATGAATGAGTCAGTGCAGTATAGTGAAAATCCTTTTAGAAAAAATAACAACACTAATTATCAGCGGTTTTCTAAGTCTAAAACACTTTTGTGGACGATAGCAGTAGTGACTGGTCTGGTATTACTAGTGTCATTAAATATAGCGCCTCAAACTAGCGAATTAATAGTTACCCCAAACGAAGACTTATATCAAGCGATTTTTCTAAATAATGGCGAAGTTTATTTTGGAAAACTAGTGCAGAATAGTAACGATTATCTAGTATTAGAAGACATCTATTATTTGCGTGTAACTCCTGCTTTGCAGCAACTACCTGACGGAACTCAATCACAACAACAGCAACAAATTAATTTGGTTAAACTAGGTGAAGAGCTGCATGGTCCAGAAGATCGTATGTTTATTCCGCTGAGTAGTGTGATTTATTGGGAAAATATAACCGAAGATGGTGGGGTTAGCGAGGCTATTAGAAATGCGCAAAACATGGAATCAAATCCAGTTGATAATTCAGCAACTAACAATGTGTCACCCCAACAACAGGTTGCGCCTTCTGCTCTACAACAGTCCGCCGAGAATACCCAGGCTGACAACCCTCAGCCTAATAATGGGCTTCCCCAAACCCTACCGCAACAGTAGTAAATTACTAAAATTAATAAAAACTGGGTTGTTACCTAGTTTTTTCATATACTACAAATATGGCTTTGACTGATCAAATAAAAATAACTCTGAAAGCTGGGTCAGGTGGGGACGGAGTAGTTCGTTGGCGACGCGAAAAGTATATTCCCAAGGGCGGGCCCGCTGGTGGGGATGGTGGTAATGGCGGCTCGATCTTGGTCATTGGGGTTAAAGATAACACTAGACTAGATAGGTATGTAGGCAAAAACATAATAAAAGCTAAACCAGGCCAACCTGGTGGTAATAATAAACTGCATGGCGAAAATGGACCAGATTTAGTGCTGCCGGTACCTGTTGGCACCTTGATAACAAACACAACTACAGGGCAACAACATGATGTTCTGGATACTCAAAATTCAATTAGGTTGCTGCGTGGTGGTCAAGGTGGTAAAGGTAATACCCGTTTTAAATCATCTACTAATCAAGCTCCGCGTCAACAGACGGATGGTAAAACAGGCGAGGAGGGACAGTTTATATTCGAGCTGAGGCTAATTGCCGATGCTGGATTAATTGGTCTGCCTAGTGCCGGAAAATCTACCTTATTAAATTTTTTAACTAACGCAAAATCAAAGGTGGGCGAATATGACTTCACCACCCTCGAGCCCAATCTTGGTACTATGCATGAATTTGTACTGGCAGATATACCAGGGTTGATCGAGGGTGCAGCCTCGGGCAAGGGTTTGGGGCATAAGTTTCTGCAGCATATTACCCGCACCCGGGTATTGCTACATTGCCTGAGCCTCGAATCAGAACAGCTGCAGACTGATTACGAAACTATTCGGGCGGAATTGCAACGATATGATACAGAATTATCTAAAAAACCCGAGCAAGTGATTTTGACCAAAGCTGATAAGGTTACACAAGAGGTAATAGATCAAGCCAAAACTTTATTTCCAGATGCTTGGGTAGTGTCGGTGTTAGATGATGAAAATATGAAAACTTTAAGACTAAATGTTACTGATTTGCTGGGAAAGCATCCTAGCGACATTGGTGACAATTAAGTTACAATAATTTTATGATGACCAAAATTGACTATCAGCCCACAATTGGTATCGAGGTTCACGCGCAATTGAAAACTAAAACCAAGCTGTTTTCACGCTCCTCAAATTTGGCTTTGACAAAAGATCCTAATTCAATTGTCTCGCCAATTGATGCTGCTCACCCTGGAACCTTGCCAGCTCTTAACTATCAGGCCGTTAAAAAAGTGATTCAGGTTGGATTAGCAATCGATTCGGAAGTTGCAAATTATACCGAGTGGGATCGTAAAAACTATTTTTACCCTGATATTCCGAAGGCCTATCAAATATCACAATATAAATATCCGCTAATTACCGGCGGGGAATTGGCAGACGTTTCGATTACCAGGATTCATTTAGAGGAAGACACCGGTAAATCCCTGCACGATGAAGGTGATTATTCGCTGGTTGACCTAAACCGCGCGGGGATGCCGCTGTTGGAGTTGGTGACTGAACCAGTGGTTCATTCGGCCGCCCAAGCAGCCGAATTTGGACGCGAATTGCAGATGTTGTTACGTTACCTTGATGTCAGCGAAGCTAATTTGGAAAAAGGCGAAATGCGCATTGAAGCCAACGTATCGGTGTCTAATAATGAAAAGTTAGGTACTAAAACCGAGGTTAAAAATCTAAATTCATTTAAATCGGTCGAACAAGCCATTAATTTCGAAATTCAGCGACAAATAGAATTACTGGAAAAAGGCGAGCCAGTAGTTCAGGAAACCCGTGGTTGGGATGAAGATAAAGGGCTGACCTTTAGCCAACGGGCCAAAGAAGACGCTCATGATTACCGGTACTTTCCCGATCCTGATATTCCAAAACTATACGTTAATGAAGTGTTCGACTTGGATCAAATGCAGGCCGAGTTACCGGAACTTCCCGCCGTTTCGAGGCAAAAATTGGCAAATCTATCCCTGGCTAAACTCCAAATAGAGTTATTGCTATCAGAACCCGCGCTTTATTTGGCCTTTTCAAATTTGGTAGAGAACTATCCTCAGGTTGAACCGACTAAAATTGCTAATTTCATTACTACGAATGTTATTGGGGCGCTGACGGAATCAAATAAACCTTTAAAAAATATTACCGATTATGTAGACCAGATTGGTGAAATCACAAGCTTACTATCAAGGGATGCAATTTCTTCTACCGGTGGCGACACATTATTAAAAGAGCTGATTGTAAATGATAATAAATCTAGCGTAGAAGACCTGGTCAATACCTTGTCTCTCAGTCAGTCAAGTGACCGAGGGGAAATTACTGCCCTGGCCAAAGCAATCATTGCTGATTTTCCTGATCAAGTAGCAGATTATCAAGCGGGAAATGAAAATATTTTAAAATTTTTAATGGGTCAGGGAATGAAACGCTCGAAAGGGCAGGTGAATCCAAAGATATTGACCAAAGTTATCCAGGACGAGATAAGGTAAGGCTCTGGGCTGGTGTTATAATTAAGTTCAATGGGAACAGATTTAACCGGTTATATCACTACAAAACAGGCAGCTAAATTAACTGGCTATACCAAAGATTATGTGGGACAGCTGGCTCGCGATGGTTATATTGACTCCAAAAAGGATGGTCGGAAACGAATAGTAAAAATCACCGATTTATTTGAATATATTCAAGCCAAGAATTATCAGTCTAGTGATGATGTGGTTAAAGACAGCGCAGTCGATGATGACCTTGATAAAAACGAGGTCATTAAATCTGCTGATCAACCGACTGTCGACACTGTGCCGGTAGAAGAACTGGACCAAGTTAGATCAGGTGGTAACTCAGCTGTTTCCAATCAAGAAGACTATGATGACTCGGTGCAGCCTTATATTAAAATTAAGCAAAGGTCTGAAAATAATAAAGAGCCAGTACTAGCAGCCCTTAATAACGAAAATAAAACTGATCCTGAAAATGATGTTGCCGATGACGTTGCCGAGCATCAAACAGTAGTGACCAAAAAAATAATCTCTCCTTGGGTTCATCATTTCAATCAAAATGACGGCAGTAAAACTAGTTCAGAGAATTATCAAATTAAAACTTTAACCGCCAATAATGCAAATAAGCCTAGTTTAAGCAATGAATTAGGTAAATCTGATCTAAATTCTAGCTCTAACGACACGTCAATCCAGTACTCACAAAAAAAATACAATAAGGATGAAGACGAAGTTACTCCTACTAATAAACTGCCAATGTTGGCGGCAGGCGGGGTATTGGCTGCCGGATTTGCCTTCATGTTTTTAGTGGGTACCCTGATTAGTCAGAATATGAACTATGCTGACAATAGCAATGCTGCTAATCTGGCAAATATCGCTGAACTTAACCTGGGCGAGCAAATTGGTTATGGTTGGTATCAGCTAATAAACAATTTTGGCAATTAAGTAGTCTAGAGTGATTTCTCTGTGATATAAAAAGTCCTCGATAGGACTTTTTATATATTTTTGTCATTCTTACACCCTTATAATTTTTGCACCCTGGTAATTAGTTGATCACATAGTGATTAGAACCGGAATTACCAGTGGGCGTTTGGCGGTTTTCTTTAGCAGCATCTTGCGCATTACGTCAGTTACCTGTGATTTAAGGCCGTCAAAGTCGAAGGGTCGTCCATTTTTCTTGATGTATGAATCGACGGTTCGCTGTACTGTTCGGCGGGCCTCATTTATTAGCGTTTTTTCTTCTTTAAGATAGATAAAGCCGCGCGAAATGATGTCGGGGGATTTGCGTAGCTGCCCAGTTTTTGGGTTAAGCGAGATGACAATTAGAAAGATACCATCAGCTGATAAAATCTGACGATCACGGATAACAATGTCTTGGACTTTGCCGATCGAAAATCCGTCAACGGTAACTAGGTCTGACATTGCTTTGGCTTTTAGTTTTACCAGTTTAGAGCCTTTATCTTGTATCTCGATAATGCCGCCGTCTTCGGAAACCACAATATGCTCTTGTGGCATGCCTAGCGATTTAGCCAAGTTGGCATGAAGACGCAGCATGTAATGCGAGCCGTGTTGAGGAACAAAGAATTTTGGTTCCAGGGTTTCGTGGAGCCATTTTAGTTCTTCGCGGTTACCATGACCTGATCCGTGAACATATAGTTCTGAATTACGGTAGGTTACAATATGAGCCCCGGATCGAGCGATTTCATCTTTTAGTCGAGCAACTGCGGTTTCATTGCCAGGAACAATCGAGGCTGATAAAACCACCGTATCATGTTCGCTAAAAGCTAAGGTTTTATGGGTTTTGTTTGCCATTCGCATCAGGGCCGCAAATTCTTCACCTTGCGATCCGGTGGAAAGGATTAAAACTTTGTGTGGTGGGATCTTCATCGATTCTTCGGCCGAAATCATGGTTCCTGGTTGGGGTACAAAGATACCTGCTTGCTCGGCCACACCCAGGTTGGTTCGCATTGATCGACCTTCTAATACAATGTGGCGACCGTGTTTTTCCGCAATTTTCAATAGAGCTGTTAGGCGATCAACTTGCGATGCAAATGCTCCCAAGATTATCCGTCCGTTAGTTCCGGCAACAATCTTTTCCAAATCGCGATGCACTTGCCATTCCGGGGTCGAAAAGCCTTCGTTTTCCACATTGGTCGAATCACACATCATCAGTAGATTGTCTTCTTGACCTAATTTGCCGTAGACACCTTTTTCTTCGTCCGATACTTCGCCATCGACATGATCCAGTTTAAAGTCAGCCTGATTAATAACATTACCATAAGGGGTTTCTACTACGACCCCCATTGAATCAGGGATTGTGTGTGTAATACCAAAAAATCTAACGTATTGATCACCTAATTTAATGCGATCTGATGTTTCAACTACATTAATATCCAGCGGGGGATTAGCCTTAAACTCTTCTTGGCGTTTTTGAATCATTAAACTGGTAAATGACCGGCAATAAATTGGCGGGTTGCCAATTCGGGGGAATACGTATGCGATGCCGCCGGTATGGTCAAGGTGGCCATGAGTAATAATAACGCCACGGATTTTGTCTTTGCGATCTTCTAGATATTTAGTATTGGGAATAATGTAATCTATTCCCGGCGTGTTCTGATCTTTGAAGGTAAAACCGCAGTCGATCACAATAATATCATCACCAATTTCAATGGCAGACATATTCTTACCAATAGCTTCAAAACCACCAATTGTCACAATGCGAATATTGCCTGGTTCTAGATCAGGAATAGCATCTGATCGATCAGCGGTATTTAGACGGTGTTTGTGACCTCCGACTTTGGTTTGAGTGGTTGGAGTGTGACTGCGTCGGTTTGATGATCGGTGCTTGTTATTATTTGATCGAGACCGACTTGGACGACGCGGTTTGGACCGTCCATCTTGATTATTAGAACTTGAGTTATTAGAACCAGAGCTACCTGATTTTCGCCGCGGCCGGCGTTCTTTCAAAGTAGTAGTGGTAACTTTGCGGCCGTCAGATTTGCCACTGCTGGTAAAAGTTTTGGTATTGGCCCGCTGGCGGGAATTGTTATTTTTATTCATAGTTTAATTAGCGTGGTAATACCACGAAATCGATAATCTTTAACTACAACTCTGAAATGTTTGTTTAAAAGCGCCTTAGTTTATTACGGTGGTAAGAAACACAGAAGCTACAAACAAAACCGATACTACAATACAAATTTGGAAAATGGTTTTTTCCGGTCCTCGCTTAGTTCGGTTTATCGTACCACCATCACTACCGCCAAAGACGGCACCCAGTCCGGCCTCGGATTGTTGCATTAGAATCAAAGACACCATCACAACAGCCAAACCAATTTGGATGTAAGGTAGTAGAGTTGTCATTAATGCCAAGAATACGCTAATTGATAATGGAGGGCAAGTATAAATTTATAAAACATTTATCAGCTCGGCAAGGCTTGATTTAGATAAACAACTTGGCATATAATCATACTGCTCATTACAAATTAGCTTGTAATTATATATTCATATGGTGAAAAAAAATAAAGACAAAGCACCAGTTCAGCCTTTAGGTGATCGAGTGCTGTTGCGAGATTTAACTGCAGAAGAAAAAGAACGCAAGCTCTCGTCAGGGTTGATACTGCCAGCGTCGGTTAAGGATGAAAAATCAGGAGCTAAAAAGGCTTTGGTAATTGCAGTTGGTCCTGGTAAATTATTGGATTCAGGCGAGCGTCAACCAGTTGGGGTTAAGCCCGGCGACACAGTTTTATTTTCCTGGGGAGATGATCTGGAATTAGATGATGTGAAATATCATATTGTGACCGAAACAAATATCCTAGGAATTGTAAATTAGGTCTTTAGGGTACTGGCAGCTAGAAAATCATCTATCTATAAAAAAGGTAAGAAACTCAAATTATAAATTATAAAACAAATTTTAGAAACATTAGCTATGTGGCTAATAGAAATCACTGATTTCTATGCCATAAGGCAGAAATTTTCTAAAATTTCTAACTGTAAAAAAGAATATCATGGCAAAACAAATTCAATTTAACGAAGATGCAAGAAGATCGCTAAAACGTGGCGTAGACACGGTCGCTAATGCGGTAAAAGTAACTATGGGTCCCCGGGGCCGCAATGTAGCATTGTCCAAAAGCTTTGGTGGTCCACAGATTACCAATGATGGAGTTACAGTAGCCAAAGAAATCGAGCTAAAAGACGCGTTCGAGAATATGGGCGCCGAAGTAATCAAAGAAGTCGCTACCAAAGCTAATGAGGTTGCTGGTGATGGTACTACCACCGCAACTGTTCTGGCCCAAGCGATCATTGCCGAAGGAATGCGACGAACCGCAATGGGATCAAATGCGATGTCAGTTAGAGCAGGAATCGAACAAGCTGCTGCTGATGTAATACAAAAATTGTCTGATGCAGCTACTGATGTATCAGGGGATTCAGAGATTCGTAATGTGGCTACTGTTTCAGCCGAAAATGCCGAATTAGGTAAGATAATCGCCGACACGATAAAGAAAGTTGGTCAAGATGGTGTCGTAACAGTAGAAGAATCACAATCTACCGGTCTGGAATCAGAGGTGGTAGAAGGTCTGGAATTTGATAAAGGCTATATTTCGCCATATTTTGTTACCAATCCAGAACGAATGGAGGCGGAAATGAAAGATGTTCCGGTACTATTAACCGATATGAAAATCTCGGCCGTCAAAGATATTTTGCCACTGTTGGAATCACTAGCCCAAACTGGCAAAAAAGATTTGGTAATTATTGCTGATGATGTTGATGGCGAGGCCCTAGCGACATTTGTAGTTAATAAATTACGCGGCGGATTTAATGTTTTGGCAGTCAAGGCTCCTGGTTATGGTGATCGCAAAAAAGCGATGCTAGCTGATATTGCAACCGTTGTTGGCGCCACGGTTGTTTCCGAGGAAACTGGCATGGCCCTAGACAAGGTTGGCGCCGAGGTACTGGGCAAGGCTGGTAAAATAATTTCCAGCAAAGACAAAACCACAATTGTAAAAGGATCAGGAGACAAGTCAGAAATTGAAGCTCGAGTAAATATGATGCGATCTCAATTAGATTCTACTGATTCAAAATTTGATCGGGAAAAACTGGAAGAACGGATCGCCAAATTAACTGGCGGGGTAGCCATTATTCGCGTAGGCGCTGCTACCGAAACCGAAATGAAATACCTCAAGGACAAGATCGAAGATGCGGTAAATGCAACTAAAGCAGCGATCGAGGAGGGAATTGTGCCGGGCGGGGGTACTGCCTTGGTACGTGTGGCTGCCGAGTTACGTGAGAGCTTTACTGGCAAAGGTATGAGTGATGATGAAGCAGCTGGATATATGATATTGATTAGGGCGCTAGACGCACCGTTCAAACAAATTGTGTCTAATGCCGGTAATGAAGAATACGGTGCAATATTGCAAGATGTTAGGTCTGGTAAAGGCTATGACGCAATGAAGAATCAGGTTGTAGACGACATGATCAAAAAAGGAATCATTGACCCGGTAAAGGTAACCAAAGCAGGGGTATCAAATGCTGCGTCAGCAGCGGCTATCCTGCTAACTACCGAGGCGGTGATTGCTGATGAACCAGAGGAAAAATCTGATGCACCAATGCCAGGAGGCGGTATGCCAGGTGGTATGGGGGGCATGATGTAGGGATAAACCGATAACTAATCCTTCGACAAAGCTCAGGATAAATAGTTATAACTAGTAACAAAAAGCCGCAGTTTAAAGCGGTTTTTTTGATGTTAATTAAGTCACAGTAAATATTCACGACAGTTTTAAAGTCGTTGATGTCATTTTGCTAGTATCAGTTTTATTACCTCCAATTAATTATTTATCATGGTATGTAATTCTGTTATGGATTCTGAAATGAAAAACTACCTTGAGCAAATGGAGAAACGTATGACTAGTAAAATGGACGCGGGTTTTGAAACTGCCTCACGTGAACGCGAAACATTAGCGCAATTAACCCATAACGAGCTTGATAAGGTAAATGATAAACTTGATGAAGTAATTACTAATACTGCTCGATCATTCAATCAGATGGAGGGACGTTTGCAAGAGATCAAAGCTTAAGTATTCAGGTAGTAATAAATATCTTCTACGGCTTTGACCGCATCACCAGCAGCAATATTGTTTTGGTGATATTTAACATTAGTACAATCACCAGCCGCCCAGATTCCTTCGGTATCTGTTTTTTGTGTCCACGGATCTATCTGGATATAACCGGCTGGATCTAGTTCGACTACATGCTTGGCATATTCAGTATTAGGTACCGCACCAATTTCAACAAATACCCCCATGACGTTTAGAACATGTTCGGTATCAGTTTTTTTATCGCGATATTTCAGTCCAGATACAAAATTATCACCCAATACTGCAGTTGGCTCCGCATTCAGGATCCCTGTCATATTCGGGTTGCTTAATACTCGATCTACGGTGATTTTATCCGCCTTGTATTCATCACGTCGATGCAATAAAGTAACCGAATTAGCATAAGCTAGTAGTTGCGCGGCCGATTCAAAACCAGCGTTACCTCCACCAACTACCGCGACATCTAGACCGGAAAACAGTGGTCCATCGCATGATGCACAGTATACAACTCCTTTGTGTTCAAACTCGGACGCCCCAGGCACGCTTAATTGTCGCCGTCGGGACCCTGACGCGATCAATATAGTTTTAGCTGTCGCCACGAGTTGTTCACCATTTTTTTCATAACTTAATTCAAAATGGTCAGCTGATTTTTGAATGTCTAGTGCCGCCGCGGCTTCGATAATGTTTAAACAATCATCTGATTCATAAGATCGAACATGAGATTCCAGTTTTTTAGCCAGGGCATCTCCAGATATTTTTTGATCACCAATCCAATTATAAATTTCAGGTGACACTATTGATTGGCCTCCAAATTCAGTGGTGACTAGCAAGGTTTTTAACTGTTTGCGTGCAGCATAAACTCCAGCTGCACAACCAGCCGGACCGCCACCAATAATAATTAAATCATACATAATTTAGAGTATAGAGAAGTGAATATCGAGAATCCAGTATTAATATTATTTTGAGACATAAGTCATGTAGAAATAATTGTATATTTGCCTCAAGTTTGAGGCGCAAGTAAAAAATCGCCTGAAGGTGTACATGAGGTACAGTGAAGGCAATTTTTTATGCTGCAACGATAAAATTGTGCAAATAGAAGGTTATTTCCTGTTGCGGCGTAGAAATGCTGGCACCGAAGACCAATCGTCGTCATCATTTTTATCATCTGATTTATCTTTTGAGTCTGCATTGGGTGATTTGTTGGTCTTATCAGCTGATTTAGGTTTAGGGGATACAGTATTAAATATTGATGATCCAGAGTCTTTTTTAGAATCTGATTTTTTATCAGTTGACTCAGCTGCAGCAGTATCGGCCGCACCATCTGAATCGGCTGACTTTTTGTTAGCAAAATTAAATATTGATGAACTAGAATTTGCCGAGATAACTTGGTCTTCTGGGAATCCAGAAGCAATAACAGTAACCCGCAGTTCTCCCTTCTTTAATTTTTCATCGCGAATAGTACCAAAGATAACTTTGGCGTCTGGGTCAATTGATTCAGTAATAACACGAGCTGATTCTTGAATTTCATTCAAAGTTAGATCTTCGGATCCAGCAATGGCAAACAAAACTCCTCTAGCACCGGTAATTGCCACATCAAGTAGTGGGGAATTAATAGCCATCTGGGCCGCCTCTACCGCGCGATTATCACCAGCTGCCCGTCCAATACCCATCAATGCCGAGCCGGCATTTTCTAGAATAGCTTTAATATCAGCAAAGTCGACGTTAATTATGCCGGGAGTAATAATCAAATCAGATATACCCTCAACAGCTTCACGTACAATTTCGTCTGCTCGAGCAAATGCCTCGGAAGCAGTCAGTTCTTTTTCGGCCAATTGTAGCAAACGATCATTAGGAATGACGATTAGAGCGTCAACCTCATCCTTTAAGTTTTGCAAACCTTGTAATGCGATTTGCATACGTCGATTACCTTCAAAGAAAAATGGTTTAGTAGCTACACCCACAGTAAGAGCGCCTTGTTCACGCGCGGCTCGGGCCACTACTGGGGCAGCCCCAGTTCCAGTTCCACCGCCCATACCACCGGTGATAAATACCATGTCAGCACCTTTAAGAGACTCTTGGATCTCTTCTTTGGTTTCTTCGGCGGCGCGTTTTCCTAATTCAGGATTCATCCCAGCGCCTAGGCCTTTGGTCAAGTTTTTACCAATGTGAACTTTGGTGGGAACGTCTGAATGATGAAGGTCTTGGGCGTCAGTATTAACAACCGCAAATTCGACTCCTTGCATGTCCGAGCCCTTCATGTGATTTACCATATTGCCACCACCGCCACCGACGCCAACAACATAAATGCGTGCAAATGTTTCTGGATCAACTTTAACTTTTTTAGCCATATATTATGATATTTAATTTGACCATTACTATAACTTACTGTCTAGCAATAGCTGGATTGAATTTATATGATTAAACCATACCATAAATTACTAAATAAACTAAGCAATTGTTCCCCTCGGAATAAATTAATCACTTAATTAAATGTGCTAGGGAAGAAACTGTTTAAACCAATAGAATAATTCGCCCAGCAGCGTTGTTTCCGAAATAGTATTAGGCAAACCAATCGTGTCGTCATCACTAAGGCCTAAAACCCCTAGGCCGTAAACTACTGACCACGAAGCATCGCGGATTCCCGATTGATTATTAGCTAGGTTTAAATTTGCGGTTTTAGCCGGCAGTTCTAGCACGTCTTTTGCCAGACCTTCAATATTGTGCAAACTCGAGCCACCGCCTGTAATGACTACACCAGCAGGCAAGATGCCATCACGCTTTATTTTCTTTAGATGAGCTTTTATTAATTCAAATATATCCGTTAATCGCGCCGAGATAATATCGCCGATTTTTTTCTTGGACACCCGCAGCCCAGAACTGGCTCCTAGTGACCCATGTTTGATTGATTCGGCATTTTCTAGCGGGATTTTTAAACCCAAGGCTAAATCATTGGTGATATCACTGGATCCAATTGGCAAGACTGTTAATGAAATTGGTAGGTTGTCTTCATAAACTACTACCGTTACTGTTTCTGAACCGATATTAGCCAAAACGCAACCGGCAATTTTCTGAGTAGGACTGAGGGTTATTAATCCCGCAGCCAGGGGCGAAGCGACCACATTGTTAACCTTAATCCCCAGTGACTCGACAACATCAACCAAATCATTTAAATGTTGCTCAAAGCAGGTTACAAATAATGATCGGGCTTCAAGTTTTACCCCAGTCAGCCCAATTGGTGAACCGGTAAGTGGTTTGCCATCTAGAAAATATTGCTGGGGAATAGTGTGGATTATTTTTTTATTAACTATTTCAGGAGCTGGCAGATTGTTCTCTACTACTTCATATAGTCGATCGATATCACCAGCTGATACTTCGCCATCACCACGAGAGACAATTACCGACCCGCTAGATACCACTGAATCCAGTGACACCCCGCCGACTCCAAGATTTGCTTCACGGATATTAACTTTGGCACTTTGTTCGGCCATCGCAATAGCATGTTCTAGCGAGGCTTTAACTTCGTCCAACGAGATTATGTAGCCGTAGCGCATGCCTTTGGATTCTGCGTGTCCGGTACCAATTATTTTGTAAGTTGAATCAGCTTCAATCTGGCCGGCCGAGCGTTTTTTTCTGCTTGACTGATTTTGGTCTAACCGTTTCGTTATGGCCACCTTGACGTGGTAGGTTCCAATATCAATTCCAACCGCAAAATCACCGCTCATTTGGTTTTATGATAACACAGCTTGATCAACAAAATTATCAATTTTTACACTAATTCAGCCGATATATTTTTCTAGTAAGCCATTCTCTGAACCTCATATAAAAACTATGGTTAAGCCCGCGCAGATGCCACAGTGAATGAACGTATAAAAAAAGAAAAAAACCAGTGAGACTGTAGTTATAATCCTTGCAGCGACGCTCTAATTCGCGGTAGCAAATCAACATCTCACCTTCCTTTTGACTGTAGGGAAAAGACAATATATCGGTTACCTGATCTTTTTGACGCCATCTTTTATTAACACGTTTGATCTCCTGTGTCGCGACAAAATTAATGGTTAGGTTATAAGATTCGCCCAATACATAATTTTTCAGGCGAGTTAATAGGATCGGCACCACAATTTCGTCATGGGAATGAATCCCGCTACCGGTATTAGGTCTGTCAGTTCTAGAATAAATTTCTTTAATCGCCAAAAAAACAGTCTCGATAGACTGCTTATTAGTTTGATCTTCAATAAAAACTTTTGGATTCAAAATTAGATGTGATTACGACACTCCCTTGTATTTGGCACGCCGGTCTGGCAATTTACCCAGTTTGATCATTTTTTCTACCTGATCTCGTTTTTCTAGGGCCTGAACTTTTTGCTGTTTGCGAACATTTTTCGACACGTCGCGTTTGCGAGTCTTTAATGATCGTTTTCGGCGCAAGATTCCAGATGAATTAACCTTGCGAGAAAATCGACGCAGCAAATTAGTAGTCGATTCGTTTTCTTTGGCTTTGACTTCTACGTTTAACATATTTTTCTCGCTTACTCTAACTGATTAGGCTCTACAGTGCAAGTTATTGAATGATGATTAACGTAGCTGACGCTTGACATATGCACACATTCGGGATAATGGCACGGCTTTCTGCCGATTGGCTTGGTTGTTTCTTACAATAATAGTATTGTCTTGAACTTCTTTAACGCCCAAAATGGTAGTGACAGGGAATTTGAACTGTTCGCCATGATAGAGCTGTTCACGTAGGGTGTTTTTTATAGCCGAATGTTTAACATCAATACCAGCATCGCGAAATAATGATAGTACCCTTAAGGTATTTTTCTTGGCAATCAGACCCGAATGTGCAAAATAAACTTTATATTGTCTCTGTTCATCCAGAGGATCGGTTTTCTGATATTTTTCTGCTTTCCCAGCTGGTAGTGTGATGGTAATTGCAGCGCATGACACGGTTTCTGTTGGTAATTGCTCGAGCTTATCCTGCAAATGTTTATTGGCTTGTGAGTTGAATCGTTCGCCATAGGCAACTACTTCGTCAGTATCGGTATCAACAATTTTATATACGGTTTCGGTATGTTTACCTGATTGAGGAAATAGATACGGATTCAAGTGATAAGGCAAACCGGCTTCTTCCAAATGTTCTAGCAATTCCTTTAGATGACCGCGGCAATTTTCTGATAAACACGCAATTGGACGGGGGCGGTGAAGCAGTAGCTCTTGTTGATTTTGAGTCAGATGGCCATCACCAGATTCGTCAATTTTATAAATGTAGAACGGATTATGACTCAACGCTTCTTGATCATTAGTCGAGAATTTAGGAGCATGTTTTTTTGTAAATTTAGCGACCTCTTTGGCAAATTTTTGGTATGACTCGGCGGATCCAAACGAATTGATTTCAATTACCAGATTTTTATGGCCTTCTTCAACCAATATTTCATAAGCGCATTTCAACAGTAAAGTCTCTACAAAAGGGTCCTCAACTCCATAGGTGTCCAAATTAACAAAGCCTTTCTTTTCTTTAGAACGGTGGGTGTGACATAACAGGGCGGGATAACAATGATCGTCAAGATTGTTTAAATAAGAATCAACCGCGTTTAATTTGATATGTTGATTAATCAAGATCGGACATTCATCATCCTTTTGAGAGGCTTTATTAGTGACAATCGGTTTTACCAATCGGAAGCCATAGTGTTCGGCAGTAGGGATAGCCGCGCTAAATGGTCCTTGATAGGAAAATTCACGACCTATTTTAAAGGGGCTAAATATTTCATCACTTGGTTTAATCATATTTCAAAGAGGTAAGCTATTAAATTAGGGTCAGGTAGGTTAGCAAAAGCTATGGTAATACTTGACCAGGTTGTAGGTCAGCTTTGTTAAATGGATAAACTCTAATGAGTGGTGTGCCGATAATGTTCTTTAAAGGCAGCGGCCCCCAGAATCGGGAATCAGAACTATTGCTACGATTATCACCCAAAACAAAATACTCGTCTTGTGACAGGGTTATATCATTTGAGCCGGTGGTAATGCCTTGGGTATAGCCATTATCCAGAGTCAGGCCTTCAGGATTATTTTCGTTATAAATGGTTACTTGATCATTTGACACCATTACCCGCTCGCCAGGTAGGGCTACAATTCGTTTGATAAAGAATTTGGATTCGTCTTTGGGATAGCGAAAAATCACTACGTCAAATCGATCGAATTCACCTGATACTCGTTTGGATAACTGGTTTACAATTAGATAATCATCATCACTGAACGTGGGCGCCATTGATTCGCCCGATACCATAAATGGCTGAGCGATAAAGGTCCGAAAAGGCAGAATTACAAACACTAAAAGAAAAACCACCTCTCCGACCAGTGACAGAAAGGTGTGTTCGGCGCGCCATTTTCGCAATCGGTTGCGCAATGACAAGTTGTGGTTGGTTGGTTGAGTTTGGTAAGGATCAGAAGACTGGGAACGATAAAGCTGTGGAGGAGAAAGATAGGGACGAGAAACTTGGTCTTTATCATTATCATTTAAAGAACCAAACTCATTCATAAGGAAAATATACGAAACTACACCGTCTTGCTGCCAGCTTTTTTATGTTTTGTAGTTTAAGGCAATTTGACAGATGACAGATGACGGATAACGGATAACGGATTATACTGATTAATAATAATGAGCAAGAAAACTAAATTAATTACCGGTTTGGGCAATCCAGGGTCTCGATATCAAAAAACCCGACATAATGCTGGTTGGCTGTGGTTGGATCATCATTTTCCGAATCTAAATTACGAATTTGATAAATATGGTAATTATAGCTGGGCAGAACAGGTGGCGGATGGCTGCAAAGTTATCTTGATCAAACCACAAACATTTATGAATAATTCTGGCCAGTCTGTATCATACGCCATGCGCAAATTTGGGGTGACAGAATCAGACCTAGTGATAGTTCATGACGAGGTAGATCTGGAAATTGGTCAATTCAAATATAGTTGTAGCCGCGGTGACGGGGGACACAATGGTCTGCGATCGATCAATCAGCATCTGGGTAATAATAAATATTGTCGGCTGCGTTTAGGGGTCCGCCCGATCGAAGTAGCTCCATCAATCAAGGCCGATAAGTACGTGTTGGGAAAATTTAGAGAAGAAGAATTAGAATTATTAAAACAAATATCTGTAAAAAACCTAAATTTAAACTAAAAAGGAAATTGAGTTGTAGGTGACAGTCACCCAACGTGGTTATAAAATTGTGGTGTAATATTGATTTAAAAAAACCGCGTATTAGCGGTAATTTTTAGTTTTTAGGTGAATGTTAATTATTTATCTTCAACTAGACTTAAGGCCATGCGGCGGTCTTTAGGTTCGAATACCGTTACGTTGAAATCATATACCTGGCCAATTGACAGCTTGTTGCGTAGCTCCTCTTCATTTTCAAAATCAGAAATGTGAACTAATCCGGCAATACCTTCTTCGACCGAAGCCAAGGCACCATGACGGTTGTATTTTACAATCACGCCCTTAACTGTTGATCCAGGTTGGTATTTATCTGATGCTTGCTCCCATGGATTTTCTTTCAATTGTTTGATAGACAGAGACACCTTGCCATCTTGTTTATCAATGATCTTGGCTTTAATCGATTCACCGGTACGGAACATTTCGCGCGGGTCATCAACTAGACCCCAATCTAGCTCGGATATATGTGCCAGTCCTTCTAGAGAGTCCTGAATTTTAATAAATACTCCGAAATCGGTAACGCCAGTGACCTCGCCTTGGACTACGTCACCAACATCATATTTGCCGACAATAACCTCGCGATCTTCTTCGGTGTGATCTTTTTCAGAAAAGATTAGCTTGCCTTCTTTCGGGGCGGCAGAAATAATTGAGACTTTTATTTTCTGGCCAACTAAACCTTTGAGAGCCAGCAGGATTTTGTCTCGATCGCCATCATTCACCCGTGGATAATGTTCAGGCTTTAGCTGCGAGGCAGGCAAAAATCCGGTGATACCGTTCCAGTCCAACAACAATCCACCTTTGTTAGCTTCTTTGACAGGTAGCTCCAATACGGTTGAATTTTTGATGGCGTCCTCGGCTTCAGCCCAGATAATCGCTTGCCGAGCCTCTTTTAGTGATAGTTCGATATAACCGTCTTCGTTTTCTAGTTCGGTAATTTTAGCCTCGATTGTGTCGCCAACGTTAACATTCTTTATAATTGAGCGAGCATTAACGAATTCGCGGCCATAAATAATACCAGTGCCATGAGGTGCCAGATCGATGTAAACTGCTTTGGGCTCGATGGAAATGACAGGGCCTTCGACAATGGTGTTAACTGTTGGGCGGGATTGTACCGCACCAATCATACTGTCCATGACAGATGTAGTCATAATAATTTCTAGTTAAAATTCGGCTCCTGACCTGATCGTCTGGGTCAAACGACTCGGATCAAGCGGTTAGGGAGCTGAAATGAATAATTGCTAGGCTATTAATTGGCATAGAAATTGATATTTCTATTAGCAAATAATTTTTAAGCTCGTGTACTATATAAAAACTTATCACCGATAACAAGAGTTTTCAGAGTGTTATTTATAGGGTGCCAGCCACTCTGACAAAATATATTTTCATGGTGTAATAGTAGGCAGGGGGTGACAGTCACCTAACCAGTCACCTAACGGGTTTGCAAATATGTGGTGCAATAATGGCTGTGTTTTGGGTGTGGGTGTGATAGATATGACAAATATGTATTAGCTGATACAAATTAGGCTTAAACATTGCCATGATTTCAAGCTTTACATTAGAATTAGTTAACGTTACTTGAAATTAATCACTACTTTTTATAGAATGCCCATAACTAACGGTGATCCGATTGAGTACTGACCATAACCTTCGTGCTAACAAATATTAGTACGGCGTTAGTCCAGATAATATTAATAATTTTATCGGTCAGTGCTTCGAATATTTTATATTTAGGTATTGATTGATTAATTTTCAAACTCTACATGCCATCCCAATCCCTAGTGCCTCGCGGTAAAGCCCCAACTGGTCAAGATTTATCCTTTGTAATTGAAGAAAATCTGCGACCCGAAGATCAAAAAACTTTTGCCAAATTCCGCCAACAGCTGGCTGAATATCCTAATTTCGTCGAAAATCAACTAAACTCATATCAAAAGCTGGTTGAGGAAGACATGAAGGCGTTGTTCAATGAATTTTCACCAATTTCTGACTATTCGGGAAAAAAGTTTGATCTAGAATTCAAATCTCTATCTTTAGGCAAACCAAAGTATGACGAACATTATGCCAAGGCTAATAAACTAACTTATCAAGCCCAGTTGCGGGCCAAGGTCAAGCTGACTAACAAATCCTTGGGTACATCAAAAGACCAAGAGATTTTTCTGACTGAATTACCACTGATGACCGATCATGGTACTTTTGTAATTAACGGTGTCGAGCGGGTGATTGTACCGCAGCTGATTCGATCATTCGGAATCTTATTTACCGAAGGCGAATCTCGAGGTAAGCGAGTCTTTGGTGCCAAAGTAATACCTGCCCGGGGGGTGTGGATAGAACTTGAGGTTGATTATGCCGGAGTTTTGCAATTGCGACTGGACCGCAAACGAAAAATCCCGGCAACAGTTTTACTAAAAGCCTTGGAGGCGGAAACACCAGAGAAGATTCTAAAATTATTCCAAGGTGACGAAGCAGCGACCACTTTGATTAAAACTACTTTACAAAAAGATAAGGTTTTTACTACCGAAGAAGCCGCTGTAGAGCTGTATCGGCGATTACGAGAAGGTGACATTGTATCAGGACCGAATGCCAAAGAGTTCATCGATTCATTATTTACTCCAGAGCGCTATGACCTGTCACGAGTTGGGCGCTATCGATTCAATCAACGATTTGATCTAGGAATCAAAGACAAAGATCTGGACGATCAAGTATTGAGCTTGTCTGATTTAGTATTAATTATCAAACATATTGCCGCTTTGAATAATGACCCCCAATCCAAAGCAGATGATATAGACCATCTGGGATCCAGGCGCGTGCGCTATGTAGGCGAGCAGTTCGAGCAAAAATTGCGCGTCGGACTATCGCGAATGAAGCGAAATGTTCAAGACCGCATGTCAACGATTGAAATTGACACGTTGATGCCAATTAAAATTATCAACCCCCGTGTTCTGCAAGCAATTGTGCGCGAGTTCTTCGCTTCTAACCAATTATCGCAATTCATGCTCCAAGACAACGTATTGTCTGAAATCTCGCACTTGCGAACCCTATCGGCAATGGGGCCAGGTGGTTTAACTCGCGAAAGGGCGGGATTCGAGGTACGTGACGTTCACCCATCACATTATGGACGGCTGTGTCCGATCCACACACCGGAAGGTCCCAATATTGGTTTGGTATTGCGACTGGCTACTTTTTCGCGAATCAACGAATTCGGTATGATCGAGGCACCATACGCGGTAGTCGAAAAGGGTAAAATTACTGGTGAAGTCAAATATTTAAACGCCTATGAAGAAGAGGGTTATATTATTGCGCATGCTGCAGCCGAGATTGATAATAAAGATAAATTAGTATCGGAAATTGTCGAAGCTCGTCAATACGGCAAGCCGATCTTTGCCCGACGTAATGATGTTCAGATGATTGATGTTGCTACTAATCAGGCGCTATCTATTGCGACTTCGATGATTCCATTTGTAAATCATAATGATGCCAACCGTGCGTTGATGGGATCAAACATGCAAAAGCAGGCAATGCCATGTCTTCGTCCCGAAGCCCCATTGGTTGCAACTGGAATCGAGGCCCAAGCCGCACTCGATTCAGGTCGAATTTTGACTGCTTATAATCCGGGAACAGTCAGTTATGCTGATGGTCAAAAAATTGAAATAGAAACCAAAGATGGCAAAAAAGACTCTTATAATTTATTGCAATACGAAGAAACCAACGGGCACACTGCCTTGCATCAGCGACCGGTTGTATCAGTGGGCGACAAAGTAAAACGCGGCGCAATTTTAGCTGATACTACCTCCACTGACCGCGGTCAAATCTCGATTGGACAAAATGCTCGCGTTGCCTTTATGACCTGGAATGGAAATAATTACGAGGATGCGATAGTTATTTCCGAACGACTGGTCAAGGATAATAAGTTTCAATCGATCCATTTAGAAGAAGTGGTGGTAAATGTGCGTGACACTAAACTGGGTCCTGAACAAACGACACCAGATATTCCTAATGTGTCAGAACAAAAACTGCGCAATTTAGATGAAGAAGGTGTAGTTCGGGTCGGGGCAGAAGTTGGTGCCGGCGATATTCTAGTTGGTAAAATTACTCCAAAAGGAGAAACTCAACTAACTCCAGAGGAGCGTTTATTGCGATCGATTTTTGGTGAAAAAGCCCGCGATGTCAAAGATACTTCCAGGCGAATGCCAGTGGGCAAAAAAGGTCGCGTCGTTTCTGTACACGTATTTACCCGCGAGAATGGCGATCAATTAGATTCGGGGATTATTAAACGGATTCATGTTCAAATTGCCCAATTACGACCGGTTCAGGTGGGAGACAAATTAGCTGGTCGGCACGGGAACAAAGGGGTAATTTCTACCATCCTGCCCGAAGAAGACATGCCATTTGATCAGTATGGAAACCCGGTTGATATTCTATTAACCCCGTTGGGAGTGCCGTCTCGAATGAACTTGGGCCAAATTATGGAATTGCATTTGGGTCTAGCTGCGGCAGCATTAGGTTATCAGGCAATTGTCCCACCATTTGCAGGTGCGACCGAAGACGAGATTAAGGATGAATTAGAACAAGCGGGCTACGATCGATCAGGCAAAATGACTCTGTATGATGGTCAAACTGGCGAACCATTTCAGCAATCTATTGCAGTTGGGTATATGTACATGCTTAAACTGCATCACATGGTTGAAGACAAGATTCACCAACGTGCTATTGGACCATATTCATTAATCACGCAACAGCCTCTGGGTGGTAAATCACAAAACGGAGGTCAAAGGTTTGGTGAGATGGAGGTGTGGGCCCTGCTTGGTTATGGTGCCGCCCATACATTGCGAGAAATGTTGACTTATAAATCAGACGATATTTTGGGACGATCGGCGGCCTTTGATTCAATCGTGAAAGGTAAACCCATCCAGCATACAAATGTACCCGCATCATTTAATGTCCTGCTTAACAACCTCCGAGCTCTGTCACTGGATGTGCAATTAATATCAGGAGATCAAGAATTCGCCGAGGTAGCAGCACGCAAAGCTGACACTTCGGATGATGAGTCAGACGATGACGAAGCAGATAGCGATGATTTACTAGATAGTGACGAACAAAAATAATATGGCAATAAATACAAATAACCCCTTTGCAGCAAACCCGCTTAGTACTTATAACGTAAAAGATTTTGATTCCATCAATTTGCGCCTAGCCTCGCCAGATCGAATTATGGATTGGTCATGGGGAGAAGTAACCAAACCAGAAACTATTAACTATCGAACACAACGTTCCGAGAAAAACGGTCTTTTTGACGAAAAGATATTCGGTCCCGAACGCGATTTTGAATGCTATTGTGGTAAATATAAAGGAGTCAGATATCGTGGAATTGTCTGCGAAAAATGTGGGGTAGAAATCACTCGATCAATTGTGCGACGTGAACGGATGGGTCATATTGAATTGGCCGCCCCGGTGTCTCATATCTGGTTTCTGCGCGGTGTACCATCACGGATGACATTACTTTTGGACGCAAAGGCCAAAGACGTGGAAAAAGTGATTTACTTTGCTGCATATATTGTGACCTCGGTTAGTGATGAAGAAAGAACTCGACTATTAAGCGAACTAGAAAACGAATATAAAGCTTCCTACAAAACCATTGAAGACGAAGAAAAGCGCGATAAACTGCGGGAATTTTATCTTAAAACCAAAGGCGAGATCGAAGATTTGCAAGAAGGGTCAATCATTGAAGATGCTGATTTCAACCGCTATTCGCTGAAGTACGGTTCGATGTTCGAAGCATCAATCGGCGCCGAGGCGATCTATGAACTATTTCAAAATATTGATTTGGACAAATTAGAAGCAAAAATAATTGATGATCTAGAAAATACTCGCTCTAAAACAATTAAATCCAGATTGCTTAAACGGCTGCGTTTTGTTCGCGATCTAATTCGATCAAAATCTCGCCCTGAATGGATGTTTCTAAAGGTTTTGCCAGTTTTGCCACCACAGTTGCGACCTATGGTTGCCCTAGAAGGTGGTCGTCACGCGACCTCTGACGTTAACGATTTATATCGGCGGGTAATTAACCGAAATAATCGTCTTAAAAAATTGATTGCGATTAACGCACCTCATGTTATTTTGCGTAACGAAAAGCGAATTCTCCAAGAAGCGGTTGACGCATTAATTGATAATTCAATCAGGCGCTCGACTAACTCGATGGGATCGGGTGCTAATCGACGACAATTAAAATCACTGGCTGACAACCTCAAAGGCAAACAAGGAATTTTCCGACAAAACTTGCTAGGTAAACGAGTGGACTATTCCGGTCGTTCTGTAATTGTAGTTGGTCCAGAATTACAATTAGATGAATGTGGTTTACCAAAAACAATGGCACTGGAATTGTTTAAACCGTTTGTCATAAATAAATTGATTGATTTGGAAATGACTCACAACATTCGTGGGGCCAATAAATTAATCGAAGAAGAATCACCCGAGGTGTGGGCGATCCTCGAAGAAGTGATTCAAGGTAAATATGTACTGCTAAACCGTGCTCCGACGCTGCATCGCCTGGGAATACAAGCTTTTCGACCGCGGCTAGTGGAAGGACAAGCAATTAAATTGCATCCATGTGTGTGTTCAGCCTTTAACGCTGACTTTGATGGTGACCAAATGGCAGTCCATGTTCCATTATCAGTTGCTGCTCAAGCTGAAGCTAGACATTTTATGGCTGCTGATAAAAACTTGCTTAAACCTGGATCAGGAGAACCAATTACCTCGCCGACTTCTCATGACATGGTATTGGGTTCATTTTGGATGACTTCAACCGACGAAGAACTGCCAGCTGAAATCCCAGTCGAGCGTCACTTTGCTTCACCAAACGAGGCTATTACTGCTTATGACTTTGGCCGCATTGATTTGCGCGATTGGATCAAGGTTTATCCGACTGATACCCCCAAATACGGTCATTTTGAAGACCAGTCATTCACAACAACGGTAGGACGACTATTATTCAATTCGGTTCTACCCAGCGACTATACTTTTGTTGATAAGGAAATGACCAAAAAGGCAATGAAGTCCCTCATGAGTGATTTAATTGTCGAGTACGGGGTCGAGGCTGTACCAGGTATTATCGACAAAATCAAAAACTTTGGCTTTAAATATTCGACAGTGGCTGGAATTACCTGGGGGCTAGATGACGTACCAATCCCAGAATCCAAGGAAAAAATTGTAACCGAGGCTAGAAGCGAGGTTGATAAGGTTGAAGACTTTTTCAATCAAGGTCTATTATCTGATCGCGAACGATATCAAAAAGTAATCCAGATTTGGGCGGAAGTACGATCAAAAATCGAGGATGCAGTAGCAGACGCTCTACAACCAGGTCAATCAGGGTACGATATGATTCAATCTGGTGCCCGAGGATCGGTATCACAGATGACAAACATGGCCGGAATGAAGGGCTTAATTGTTAATAACAAGGGTGAACAGGTAGAGTTCCCGGTGCTTACTGGGTCCAAAGAAGGTCATACACCAATTGAATACTTTGTATCAACCCATGGTTCACGAAAAGGTTTGACTGACACCGCTCTTAATACAGCTACAGCTGGTTACTTAACCCGAAAACTGTTTGATGTGGCCCAGGATGTAATTGTGACTTATGAAGATAACACTATGACCGATGGCTCAATCACTCTAACGGCTGAGAACTTGGGTGGTTTGGTAATTCCATTATGGAAGAACATCGAGGGTCGTTATACTGCTGCCACGGTTAAAAACCAATCAGGTGATATTATTGCGACTAAAAATACTTACCTTGATAACAAGCTTGCTCATCAAATTGAAGAAGCTGGTATTACTGAAGTCGAGGTTTATTCTCCTCTAACTTCTAAATCTTCTAACAAAATTTCGCAAATGGCTTATGGTCGGGATTTGGGAACCGATCGACCGGTCGAGCTGGGTGAGGCGGTAGGAACTATTGCCGCCCAGGCGGTTGGCGAGCCGGGAACACAGTTAACGATGCGCACCTTTCACGCCGGAGGTACTGCATCACAAGGAGGTGACATTGTTCAGGGTCTGCCACGCGTAATCGAGATATTCGAGCGTCGCAATCCTAAATCACCGGCTGTTATTGCTCATGAAGATGGCGAGGTTATAGCAATTGAGGAGAATGGATACGAAAAAGTAATTAAAGTACTAGGTGAATCAAAATCTTCAGCTGGAGACAAAAAATCAGCCACTACTTCATATCGGGTATTACAATATCGTACCCCGATTGTCGAGGTAGGTCAGAGTGTAACCAAGGGTCAGCTGTTAACTGATGGATCAGCTAACTTAAAGGAATTATTTAAATTTGCCGGCAAGCGTGCAACTCAGGAATATATTATTCATCAGGTGCGCAAGATTTATGAATTACAAGGCGCGGCTATTTCACGAACTCACCTCGAATTAATTGTCGCCCAGATGTTTTCACGAGTTAAAATTACCAGCCCTGGTGATACTAGTTTTACTACCGGAGAATTGGTAGAAGTTGACACTTTTAACGAGGTTAATGATGAGGCCAAAGAATTAGGAGGCGAAGCAGCCAAAGCCAAGGAGGTCATTTTGGGGATTACTGATGTATCACTGTCGCGTAAATCATGGTTGTCAGCGGCGTCATTCCAACATACGACCAGGATTTTGATAGATGCAGCCGCATCTGGGGCCGAAGATAATTTACACGGCTTGAAAGAAAACGTGATTCTGGGGCGGTTGATTCCAGCCGGTTCAGGCATGGAAGGGTCTAAAAAGAAAGAACTAATTGATGGAATCGAGGAAGAATACTTGGATGAGTGGGAAATGCAACAAACCCGAACCAGTGACTTTTCTTAGTCAAGGAAAACGACTAGGGCCAGAACTTGAACAGGGACAATTAACCAGTACAGCCTAATCCGAAACTGGCAATATGCCGGTTTTTGTTTTATAACTATATTTGAATCCTTCCTCGAACGTGGCCAAGGAATCGATCCTTTACCACGTTCATCCACAAACCCTGCCGAAAGGCCAAGATCTGTGACTACAGAAAAAAATGGATTGTTTAAACCTGAAACGAAACCTGATAATGATGAAGGCAACTTCTCCAGCTGCGTCCACAATGTGATCTCGTACTCACGCCAGGAGGCGATCCGGCTCGGGCACGACTACATCGGGACCGAGCACCTCCTGCTCGGGATCATCCGCGAGGGCGAGGGGATCGCCGTCAAGATCCTCCGAAACCTCGCTTGTGACCTTTTCAAGCTCAAGAAGGCCGTCGAGGACACCGTCCGCTCGACCGGCGGGACGCTCACGGTCGGCACCATCCCGCTCACGAAGCAGGCTGAGAAGGTCCTCAAGATCACCTACCTCGAGGCCAAGCTCTATAAGTCGGACGTGATCGGGACCGAGCACCTCCTGCTCTCGCTCTTGCGCGACGAGGAGAACGTTGCGGCCCAGATCCTTCAGCAGTCGTTCTCTGTTACCCATGCCATCGTCAAAGGTGAGATTGATGCACTCTTAGCTGCCAAGCCAAAACCAGGGCCTGCATATGGCCCCCATGGACCTTCATGGACTGCTGTAGTCGGCCGGTTTTACCAAAAGGCACTATAAGGGAGTGTGATCGTGACAGCGCACTTGCCGCCAGACTTGTAAGCGACACCCACGATCTGTTTCGATCAAAGACTAGCAGTTAGTGATCGTCTTGTAATGAACATTGCCCCAACCGAAAAGCTATTAGCAAAGTAGGTCGGGGTTGTTTTATTTCATGTATGGGTGGGGTGACAGTCACCCAACGGGTTATACACCCAACGGGTTATAAAATTTGTGGTGTAATTTTATACTGACTTCTGAATACCCTTCGACTTTGTTTAGGACAAACATTATACTCTAATCCAATGAGTTCTGATGTTGATTTAATTAAGGATCGACTATCAATTGTGGACGTGGTATCACAATACGTTGATTTAAAGCCAGCGGGATCGCGATTAAAAGGACTCTCACCCTTTACCCGTGAAAAAACCCCATCATTTTTTGTCTCGCCTGAACAAGGTTATTACCATTGTTTTTCAACCGATCAAGGCGGGGATATATTTACTTTTATTCAGACGATCGAGGGCTTGGACTTTATTGGGGCATTAAAGCTATTGGCGGATAAGGCTGGGGTCGAGCTGGCGAATAAAAAATCCAGTGACTCGGCCGACAAACGCCAAATTTATGATGCGCTAGAAGCAGCAACTGACTTTTATCAATCTTGTTTTCTGAAAGCCAGTGCTGCTCAACATTTTATAAATCGACGGGGTATTAATGATGATGAAGTCATGCGTTTCCGGATTGGTTATGCCCCAGATGATTGGCGACAATTGCATAACGATCTACAAGGACGATTCTCGGATCAGATTCTGGCTGAGGCAGGACTGATTAAACAAAAAAATAACTCAACTTATGACACCTTTAGAGATCGGATAATGTTTCCTATCCGGGGAATTGCCGGTCGAGTAGTGGCATTTTCGGGACGGCGATTGGATAATGAATCGTCCGCAAAATACCTAAATTCACCCGAGGGTCCACTATTTAAAAAGTCAAAAACCCTTTATGGGTTGTATGAAGGGCGTACGTCTATCAAACAGGTTGATTTTGCTATTCTGGTTGAAGGCCAAATTGATTTAGTATTAGCCCATCAAGCTGGAACTAGGAATACAGTCGCTTCGTCTGGCACCGCTTTTACTGACGAGCATCTAAAAATCATTGGCCGCTATACAAATAATCTATTAATAGCTTTTGACCCAGATTCGGCCGGCATCAAAGCATCAGTCAAAGTTGCCGAACTTGCTTTTAAACAGGGGATGACGGTTAAAGTAATTGATCTACCGGCAGACAAAGATCCAGCTGATTTAATTAATCAAGCCCCAGCAAATTGGCATAAATTACTTAAAAATTCGATTTCTTTGCCACAACAATTAACTTACAAAGCCCAGGGAAATAGTCGCAATCAGACTAATTTAAACCAGACACTATCAAAAGTAGTATTACCACTTGTAAATCAAATACAAAGTCCAATCGAACAAGACAGCGAACTGACAAAAATAGCCGAAATAATTGAAATTGATAAATCCGTGCTAGAGCGCGAATTAGCAGTGATTAAACAAAAACAATCATCTCGCGACCTAACTACCCAACAACCAAAAAACAGAGAAAACTCGGCTGCTATCATTGGCGCTAAAATACCACCAACTGATAAAATTCTTGCCAGCCTAGCAACAAAGCTTGAGCTTCTGAAACATCACTATCCTGACGAGAAAATACCTGATACAACTGTTATCAAAACTGGATTGCCTAAACCAACTACCAAAGCCTTGTTAAGTAACAATGTTAAACCAGCTCAACAACTGCTGTCAGAAATTAATATATTGATTCGGGATTATATTATTCGGAACAGAATGGATGAGCTAAAATCTCAAATTAATAAAATTGAGCATAAATCAAATAAATCTGTTGAGGACTTAAACCAAATAATTTCTCTAAAGAAAAAAATTGAAGACTTGCCTATAGAAAGCAAATAGCGTAAAATTAGGATTTGTAACTATTAAGCTATTTACAACCTTGCAAACTCATTTTTTAATGCGGATTTAATCCAAAAAGGTTATTTAGCAGCTAACTCCTTATCACTTATGCCACAATCAAACAAAGACGATTCAAATAACAGCGATTCGATCAAATCTTCTTCCAAGCCATTGGGAATTTCTGATCGCCGGGCTAGGTCGCGCACCAAAGTGGCTGATGACGTTGAAGAACGTACTGCCAGACGAAATGCTAGGCGTGGTATTACTGCTGATACCAGAACTGATCAAGAGAAAGAATTTCAGGCCACTATTGAAAAATTAACCGCCAAGGCTCAAGAACAAGGTTTTATTACCTATCGACAAATCACGCAATTCTTTCCCCAAATCGAGAGCAATATTGAATTACTAGAGAAGATTTATGACCGCCTAGAAGATTCACAGGTGGAAGTAATCAAATCCAGCGGCATGTTATCAGGCGAAGACGAAAAATTAGCTGAAAAGAAAGAAGCGGATAAAAAGGCAGCCAAACGTCGATCTGGTTCATCACGCGACTCAATTCAAATTTACTTAAAAGAAATTGGCAAATATCCGCTGATTGACGGTGATATGGAAAAGGAATTAGCCAAGCGAATTGAAAAAGGGGATGAAGAAGCGAAAAATATCTTGATGCGTGCCAACCTACGATTAGTAGTCTCAATTGCAAAACGTTATGCCTCGCGATCATCGTCGCTAACACTGTTAGATTTAATCCAAGAAGGAAACCTGGGGTTAAATAAAGCGGTCGAAAAGTTTGAATGGCGTAAAGGTTATAAGTTCTCAACCTATGCTACCTGGTGGATCCGTCAGGCGATTACCCGCGCCCTTGCTGATCAATCACGCACCATTCGAATTCCGGTTCACATGGTTGAGACTATTGCCAAATACAAACGAATCCAACGCCGTCTTGCTCAAGATCTAGGTCGCGAACCGCTAGCCGAAGAAATCGCAATGGAAATGGATTTAGATGTTAAAAAAATTCATACAATCGAGAAAATTAGACAATCCGTAGTTTCACTAGAAGCCCCAGTTGGCGATGAAGCAGATGGGCGATCAACGCTGGGTGATTTTATCGAAGACGAAACCATTGACACCCCAGATCAAGAATCAACTAAACGTTTTCTGTCATCCCATGTCGAGGATATCTTAGCTGATTTAACTGACAAGGAACGCGAAATCCTCGAGCTAAGATCTGGGCTCAAAGACGGCATTAACCACACCCTCGAAGAGGTCGGCAAGGTTTTTGGAGTAACCCGCGAGCGAATTAGACAAATCGAGGCCAAAGCGCACGAAAAAATTAGGCAATCAGAAAAATCTGATCGCATCATGCACTTCTAAATATTACTTCAGTAAAATTTAATCCTGCGAAGCTTTAGCGTAGTAGGATGATTAAGATCTTTACTAATTATTTCGTTCAATTACCCTGTCGATCATTTGATTTATAAATACGGCTGGGTCGATGTTTGCTGATTTAATTTGTTGGGGCAAAATACTGGCATTAGTAAAACCAGGGATGGTGTTAATATCTAAGATTTTATAAGAATTATTTTTATCTAGTTTGACTTCGAATCTAATCATGTCTCTGCAACCAAGTAGTTCGAATATATCTTTACCAAGTTGCTGTAAGTCGCTGGCAAGACCGTTTTCAATATCTGCTGGGGTAATTTCGCTTGAAGCGCCATCATATTTTGCCTGATAATCAAAGAATTCATTATCCGATATAATTTCGGTAATCGGCAAAGCTATTATTTCGTTATCAAAGTTAATCACACCGATCGAGAATTCACGTCCAGGCAATACCGGTTCTATTAAAACCTTATCATCAACTTCTAAAGCGGCGATGATTAATCTTACCAATTCTGGTTCAGAATGGGCAATTCCGGCTGCAAGACTGGATCCACCGCTGTTTGGTTTTATGAAATATGGTTTATCACCAAGTTGCTGCGCGATATTTTTAATAGATAGTGCTGTTATTTGACCTTGATGTAAATAATTTTTAGCAACGGGCAGGTTGTTTTTCAAAAGAATATTGTTACAAAGGTGCTTATTAAAAGTTTTAGCGGCGACATCTTTCGCAGGTCCTGTATGTTGAGTACCTATTATATCTAAATATTTTTGCAGATCACCGTTTTCACCAGGTGGTCCATGAATTACATTACAAACTATATCTATTTCGATAATTTCATTTTGGACCTTGAATACTAGCCTGGTTTCATCATCAAGGCGGGGCCATTTCAAGCCATCAAAATGTAGCCACCAATCGTTTCTTTTGTTTAGCTCGATGAGGTATTTTTTATAGGCAATATCATCAACTAAATTAAATACGTTCAAAGCTGATTGCTGTGATATGACAGCTTCCCCCGAGTAGCCACCAAATAAAACGCCTACTATCTGCTTCACAAGCATATTATAGCAAAGAAGCGCTCAAGGGCGCTCTAAATTGCAATTACCCAAATTTATTCTTGAGTTCCTTCCGAGATATCTTCTACAATCTGATCTTGCGCTGGGTCAACAACGGTATTTACAATTTCTCGAATTTGAGTAGATCCAATTGCACCGCCGACCGCCATTTTGGTTCCATCGTCAGATAGATTGATTCTAGTACTGGCTCCAAACAAACCTTGAATCGTTTCTAGTTCGGCAGCAGTTATTTGACGATTAAATTCAAATACTGTAAACGGCGTTCCAGTTGCTCCAGCAGCCTGGGCCTCGGCAGCTTCGCTGGTAACTCTTTGGATAGCCGAATCTGAATCTAGGCAGGCACTAAAACTGGTTTGGTTTAAACCTTGGTTGTCGGCCAGTGATATTAAATCATCTCGTGACAAGTCTTCATCCCCCCGCACTCGGTTAACAATAGTATCAATGTAATCATCAAAACCATTTTGCTCTGCAGCACATTCAGTAGCGACAGCATAATCAAAAGCGTTTTGATGAATTTGAGTCAAAGGAAAATGCCTATAAGTCCAAGAAAAGTTGGCCAATTGATCGCGTTCTACCAAATCAAGCAATTCTTCATGATATTCCTGACAAAACGGACATTCGATATCTGAATATTCAATTAACTTTACCGCGGCATTCTGAGGTCCTCTAATATTATCTTCACTAGTTACTGTCGAAATAGCCGATAGATCAATTCGAGGTCCATCAGCCACCGAAGCTGGTTCAGATCTGGCTCCGGTGATTGCGAATCCAACTAAAATCAATAACAACAACCCCGCACCTGCTATGATAATTTTATTATTTTGTTTTTCGTCCATGTGCTAATGATATCAAATATCTCGGCCATGACTAGTCTGGGTAAACAATCTAGGGTAGGCTAGACTTAATGCATCCAACTATTGTATCTGGTTCGGACCCAATTTTTAACGATGGTTTACACGTGGCATTTTTTGGTCGATCAAACGTCGGCAAGTCTTCAACAATTAATCGATTGTTAAATAATAAAAAAGCCGCAAAAGTTTCAACTACGCCAGGAAAAACGGTCACTTTTAATTTTTATAATATTTCTGCAGATGACGATACTCGTTATCTAGTGGATTTACCCGGTTATGGGTATGCCAAACATGGTCGCGCATTTAGGGAAAAACTACGTCGGCGGTTGATTTGGTATATTAATGAATCTGGGGCCCGGATTGAAAAATTTTGTTTGGTTTTAGATGCCAAAGCAGGCTTGACTGATATTGATCGCAGTGCCATTGATCTCGCTTCTCAAGCTAGTATTGAAATTTGTTTATTAGTAAACAAGATTGATAGATTAAATCAAAAACAGTTATCTGCGTTAAAACGAGAAATTGAACATGAACCAAAATTAGATTTAATCAAGATTTTATACTATTCGGCTAAAACAGGAAAAGGGATTGATCCAATCAAAGAATATTTGCAATTAATTTAGGCTCAGAATTAGAATTAATATTAAATTAGAAACCAAACCCTATCGTCATACCACCGGTTTCTTCGGTGGACTGCGAGTACCAATCGCTGGTATCAACTACAATTTTCTGTGTTTTTCCTGTTAATATATCTGGTATCAAGACAAAATTCTCGTCTCGCATATGTTCATATAATTGCTTGGTAACGTTAACATCTTGTTCGCAGTATTTAATTATTTTATCTACCTCACTATTGCGCCACCACTCGACCGCTTGTAATCCATGAGCTGATTTCTGGACCCCCAATGTAGCTGATGCAACTGGGTCCAGGCCAATTCGTTTGCCAAATGACTGCTGGATTGTTTTCATCAAATCTATTTGCCGTAATCCATAAAGGTTTCCCGGATAGTATTTATCTAATAAAGGAGTGTCAAAGTGTTCGGAATTATAACCGATCAAGGTAGTGGCACGCTCGAGGATCGGCCATAACTCGTCCAAAGTTTCCAATACAAATGAGCTAAATTTGTTTTCAGCTGAATCCCAGATTGATACGACTGATATATCTAAAGCTGAAGGGTCGCGCCTACCCACATCATGGAAAGTATTGCGTGTTTCAATGTCAAAAACTATTTCACGACTCATATCTTTTAAAGCCTATCATATTTAAAGGATAGATTAAGGTTTAATTTTCCAGTAAAAAAGTTGAGATCACTTCGGCAACATCTTTGGTCTGTGACGGTAGCTCGGCTCCTGAATTTAAATGTTTTAGTTTTAGTTTTCTAGTTGATAACTCGTCTTCACCAATAACGGCAATAAAAGGAGTCGCGCGTTTGTCAGCGTGTTTGATTGAACTAGCAATTTTACGCAGAGTAGTATCAGTCTCGACATTTAATCCTTTTTGCCTCAGCTCACTAGCTAAGGTTCGTAGGGGGGCAATTGCTTCGATCGAATTAGCGATCAAACATAATTCTGCCGGTGCAACGTATTCGGGCACTAGCTGATATGTTTCCAGGACATCTTGCATCGTAACGTCTCCCATACCAAATCCGACCACCGGAATAGGCTCGACCCCAAATTGTTCCACCAAACCATCATAACGCCCGCCTCCAAATAACGATCGATTATTATCAGGATGGTTGTCAAATACCTCGAACACCATCCCGGTATAATAGTTAAACCCTCTCGCAATAGTACGATCAAACACCACATTTCTAATTCCCAAACCATTCAAACTGGCAATCAGATTATTGATCTGGGCATTCGGTTCCAGATCAAATGAAGTTTCCAGCAGCTCCTCCAGCTCGATCCTAGCTGATTCATCTTTATGCCAGCGATCAATCAACCTCATAGCCTCATTGCGTTCATTTTGGTCGAGGTTATACTTATCAAAATAATTATCTAATAGAGTCCGAGAAGATACCCTAACTTCAAATTTATCCTGACTTATACCAAATGACTCCATTAAACGAACACTCAACTGAATAATTTCAACCTCGGCCGATAACGTATCGTCGCCGAATAAATCACAGTTTAATTGCCAATGTTCACGCAGACGACCCCGTTGCGGGCGTTCATACCGAAATACATTGGGAATGGAATACAGACGCAGGGGATAACCCATCTCGCGCGATCGACCGGCCACCATACGTGCGATAGTAGGCGTCATTTCTGGGCGCAGCACTACTTCGCGATCACCACGATCGGTTAGTTGGTAGGTCTGGTCAGATACAATCTCGTCTGAAGATTTAGCGTAATAAAGATCCGCCGGCTCTAAAATTGACGCATTATAGGCGGCATATCCAAATCCCTCGCAAACCTCGCGCCAAGTGTCAAAAATATAGCGCTGCACGAATTCATCGCGAGGATATAAATCTCGAACGCCTTTATATGGTTTGGTAGAAAGCTCATCTTTATTACTCATTTATCTTTAGTTTAACAGGGAAGAGTAGAGTAGTCTAAAGGGTTGACATAACATGTAAAAAGTCATATTATTATGTATGGACTTCCGCACTATTGGTGCAACCTGTTATCAGACAGAAAGGTGTACGTCCGATGCCTGAACTTACCACAAACAACATGGGTGAGTACATGTGCTGGATGAAAGACTTCTACCTCCGCAATCTAGAAATGCCAGCTGACTTTCATCGGCTTGGCAAACCTTTGGAAGCATGGAAGGCTGGGCACCTACTTCACAAGATGCACGGCTGGCTGACTCAATGGGGGTATCGTGTTCCTTACTTCAATTGGGTGTAAGAACCCTAAGGTTGGTCGCCCTGCCTTGCTCATCAGCTAAAAGCGACCCATTTCTAAGCTTGCAATTGTTTAAATATGCATGCTTCATGTTCTATGAGCCATGCGCTATTGTTAATTTAGATGTGGACAAATAAAAATCAGATTAAACAAATAGAAGACCGGGTATTTTTAGTATGGAAGGAATTAGGGCAAACTCCATTACAGGAACTACAGCGAGTACGAAAACAATTAGGTTTGGATGATAAGGTTAAAATGACTTATGCCGGGCGATTAGATCCCGCGGCCGAGGGCGAATTACTGATTTTAGTTGGGGAGGCATGTAAACGTAAAGAAGAGTTTTTAAAGCTAGATAAAACCTATCAGTTTAAAGTATTGGTCGGATTTGAAACCGACACCCTAGACTTATTAGGATTGATAACACAATTTGGAAGTCCGACTTCCAAAAAAATTAAGAATCATAAAAACTTGGAAGTCCGACTTCCAAATATTGTTGAAAGACTGATTGGTGGACACACTTGGCCTTATCCAGCCTATTCGGCGCGTCCAGTAGATGGCAAGCCACTGTGGCAATGGGCTAGGGAGGCAAAATATAAAAAGTTGCTAAAGGATGAATTAGTGCCACTAAATAATTTTGAAATAAAGGATTTAAATTATCTAGATGCTAAACAGATCGAGGTCCGCGAATTGCTGCAATATATTGAAATGCTAACCAGCAAAGTATCAGGTGATTTTCGGCAGGCTGAAATTCTGAAGTCTTGGCAAAAGGCGGTTAGTTCCGGTCAGCATAAGAGGTATTTATTACTGGAATTTAGTACCACGCTTAGCTCTGGAGGTTATGTCAGACAGCTAACAGGCGAAATTGGTAAAATCTTAAATGTGCACACAACTACTTTTTCAATCATCAGAACTAAAATTATTCTATAATGGTAATTATGAATAAAATTGATAATAATAAAACTACCACCACCCCAGGAACAGTAATTAAACAACGCACCCCACAACAGCAACGTTTGAAGAACTGGGAAATGCGTGAACAAACTAAAGCTTTTGCAATTATGTTGGAAATAATTGCTATTTTTGCGGTTCCGGCAATATTGGTGGCAGTCTTATATAACTGGGTGGGATTCGAGCGCTGGATATTGTATGCAGCACTATTTTTCGCCTTTGTATTATCATGGGCAATTACCTTGCGCCGGGTCAGGCAAATGAAAGAGCGGTTAGATAAAATCAGAGCCGAGCGTGAAAAAATAGAGGATATCGACATGACTCCGATTGTGGATGACGAAGAGGAACGGTAAGAAACAATGCGACTCGCAAAATAGTTTAATATCAGTACAATACAAACCCTATGGATGGCATATTTAGAATACAGCGTGATGTAACCAGCGTAGGACCCGAGATTTTTGGTAATTTTTACGGAATCCCGATTACAAACTCTTTTTTAATGTCACTGCTGGTTATTGTATTGATAGTCATATTTGCTTCAATATTTATTCCTCGTCTACAAGAACTACCTGGTAAAAGACAGAATATGGTCGAGGCCATCTATGAAGCGATTATTGATCTGATTGCTCAAATTGCCGGTAATGAAATATGGGCAAAGCGAATTTTTCCATTAGTGGCCGCCCTTTTTGTCTACATCGGGGTTGCTAATTTAATTGGGCTGGTACCAGGATTGACTAGCATTACTTATAATGATGCACCGCTGCTACGAACACCGACTTCGGATTTCAACACCACCCTGGGACTAGCATTAGGTGTAGTGGCGGTAATACAAGCGGCCTCAATAAGTGATTGGGGATTTTTTGGCTATTTAGGAAGATTCTTTAAATTTAAGGAAGTCTATTTAGGATTCAAAAAGGGACTTGGTGCCGGTGCTATGGCCATAGTCGAGTTTTTAATCGGACTGCTAGATATTTTTGCCGAATTCGCAAAAGTAATCTCGCTATCGTTTCGTTTATTTGGTAACATGTTTGCCGGAGAAGTCCTTGCACTTCTAATCCTCGGTGCCTTTGCGTACGTCATACCAAGCGCCTGGCTGACTATGAATATATTATTTGCAGTAGTTCAGACAGTTGTGTTTGGTGCTTTGGCAGCGGCCTACTATACATTGGCGCTAAAACCTCTGGATACTGATCCAGTTTAAATTATCAGCAACATTTAATAATTGTTATAAATTAATCCTATTTAACTCTTATGGAACTAGAAGCAGCAACAGTTATTGCAAAAGGACTGGCTACCACCTCGTTATTCGGGGCTGCAATTGGTGAAGGTTATCTGATTGGTAAAGCTCTCGAAGCTATGGGCCGCAATCCAGAAATGTCGAGCGAGTTATTTACCCGAATGATTATCGGAGTGGCATTGGCAGAGTCGTCGGCTATTTACGCCCTGGTACTCTTCTTCCTTATTTAATTTTCCTCTAGATCTTAAATTTCTTTGTTAACTTCGCAATTATTTCATTCGTCGTATCATTAATACGCCTCAATCAAAAATTGCTTATTGCCTCAAACTTTAAAGATCTATAGAAAAATCAACAAAGTGAGCTCTTGAGGATACTTGATTCTCAATACTCATTTCTCAATACTCTTACACTATTATGGAAATATTAGAAGCATTAGGAAATATCGGATTTGATTGGCGAATTGCTATAGCCAATTTCATAAATTTTGTTATTGTTTATTTTTTGCTTAACAAATTTGTATTCAAACCCCTGACAAAAACTCTAGACGCCCGCCGAGCTAAAATTGAATCTGGTTTACAACATGCTGATGATGCAATAAAAATTAGAGACAAAGCCACCGCCGAGCGTAATCAAATCCTGCGAAATGCACGTCAAGAAGCTGGCGAGATATTAGCAAATGCACGAGAGAAAGAACAAAAAGTCATAAGCGGCTCAACAGATAAAGCGACCGCCGAAGCACAGAAGATAATTGTCGAGGCAAAACAAAAAGCAGTTGATGAACATGACACAATGACTAGAAATTTTAAATCAGAGGCGGCAAGTTTAGTGGTAGCAGCAGCAGAAAAGCTATTGCAAGACGATATTGTATCTGATCAAAAACAGGCAGTGGCCAGAAAATACCTTAGCCAGGTAAAGGTTAATAATGATTCTAAAGTTACTAATTAATTATGTACAGTATCAAGCAGCTAACTGACTACATCATTGATCAAAGTCAAAAAAACTCGGTTGATGAGGTGTTGAGCGAAGTAAATAAGTTCTTCGAGGATCGAAACCTCACCCATTTTTGGACTTCTATCGATCACGAGCTAGAAAGAAGGCAAACGCGAGTAATTGACCGGGGTGCTACACGCATTATTAATGCCAGCAATAATAAACTGGATAATCAGGTTCTGTTGCATTATCAAAATCACCCTACAAACCAATCAAATAGCGCTGTGTCAGAAAAAATTTTGAATCATCCGCCTAATGCAAAACAGAATAGCGACTTAATCGCTGGTACTCTATTAGAGGATACTGATCGACAACTAAACCTAACCGCCAGAAAACAATTACAAAGACTCGAGCAAACATTAACAAATTAGTTTAAGTATTAAAATATGAGTGTAGATAAAACAATCAAAGAACTGCGTGGTAAAATCTCTAATTTTCAGGTTGAGGTTGACGTGGAACAAATCGGCCGAGTCGAGCAAATTTCTGATGGTATTGCGACCGTATCTGGACTTAACTCGGTAGCGTACGGTGAGCTGGTCGAATTCCCAGATGGTCAGCGCGGTTTGGTTCAGAACCTAAATGAACACTCGATTGGGGTTGTGCTATTTGGTGACTTTAAAGAAATCAAAGAAGGCGACAAGGTGTCACGAACAGGCGAGGTGTTGGCGGTTCCAGTCAGCGATGGGGTCTTGGGCAGAGTATTGGACCCATTGTTGCAACCAATTGATGGCAAAGGCGATATTGCCGAAGCGGCCCGTTATCCAGTTGAAAAAATTGCCCCTGGTGTCATGGAGCGCGAGCCGGTTAATGTTCCGCTGCAAACAGGAATCAAAGCTATCGACACAATGGTTCCAATTGGCAGGGGGCAGCGCGAATTGATTATTGGCGACCGTCAAACTGGAAAAACTACTGTTGCCATAGATGCCATTTTGAATCAGCATGATCAGGACGTAATTTGCATTTATGTAGCAATTGGACAAAAACGATCAAAAATTGCGCGTATCGTAACCGAGTTAGAAAATGCCGGAGCGATGAAATATACCACTATTGTATTGGCTGGGGCATCCGATAGTGCGGCCTACCAATATTTGTCTCCATATTCAGCGACTGCTTTGGCAGAATATTTCATGGATCAACAAAAAGATGTATTAATAATTTACGATGATTTATCCAAACATGCAGTAGCTTATCGCGAAATGTCCTTGCTACTGCGCCGACCACCGGGTCGCGAAGCTTATCCTGGTGACGTATTTTACCTACATTCACGTCTATTAGAGCGATCCGCTAGACGCAACGATAAATCAGGTGGTGGTTCCATAACGTCATTACCAATAATTGAAACACAGGCTGGAGATATCTCGGCATACATTCCAACCAATGTAATTTCGATTACTGACGGACAAATCTTTTTAGAAACCGGGTTATTTAACAAGGGGGTACGTCCAGCGATTAACGTGGGGAATTCAGTCTCACGAGTTGGCGGATCAGCCCAGATCAAATCAATGAAAAAAGTGGCTGGTAAATTGCGGACTCAGTTAGCTCAATATCGTGAATTGGAAGCGTTTTCGCAGTTTGCCTCTGATTTAGATGCCTCGACCCGTGCGCAATTAGATCGTGGGGCCCGGCTAACTCAACTATTAATTCAACCACCGCTGACCCCGGTTAGAGCTGGGACCCAAGCTGCTTTGGTATGGGCAGCTAATAATGGTTTCATTGATAAAATCAAACTGAAAGATGTACAAAATTGGGAATCAGAAATTACTCAGCATCTTGAAACAAATCAACCTGAATTGCTGCACCAGATCGAGAATGGATGGGATGACGAGATAATTGCCAACCTAAAAACTGCGATTGAAGACTTTATGTCGAGCTATCAAATAAAAAACCAACAACTTACAACCAAGGACGAAGCTAAAATACAGAAATCGTCGGATGAATCCCATGTAAATGAAGAGATCGATAGTACTGGCAAGGATAAGACTAGTAGTAAAAAATAACGATGGCAGTTTCAGCAAAACAAATTAAAGGAAAAATTAGCTCGGTTCAAAACGTTGGTAAGATTACCAAAGCAATGGAGCTGGTGTCGGTTTCCAAAATGCAAAAATCAATTGATAGCCTTCATCAAACCAGGCCCTATGCCGAAGAAGCTTTATCGGTACTATCGCGAATATCTACTGATGACAAACGCGATCATGCGCTGTTGAGCCACGGTAAAAATGATAAAAATTTAGTGGTATTAATATCGTCCAATCGCGGACTGTGCGGATCATATAATGCCAGGATTGCCAAGGCCGCTACTGAATACCTTAATCGAACCGAATCAAAACATGGATCCAAAATAGAATTTGTCTGCGTGGGTCGGTATGCCGAGACTATCGCAAGGCGATTGCGACGCGAAATCCGGGCTTCGTTTCAGGATTTTGATGAATCGTCAACTTATGGCGACACAATTGCATTAGCCAAAGTGATCCATGATTTATTTGAAAGCGGCGATTATTGGAATGTGGTCGTTATATATACCGATTTTGTCTCGACCCTGGTATCGCGACCATTGGCCAGGCAGCTGTTGCCTGTCAAAAGTATTAATATTGAAAATATGTTAGTTGAAAAGGATGATCCAAGCCGGAATCTAATCAAGGATTTCGAGCCAGTAGACATGGAATTCGAGCCAACCGAATCAGAAGTGCTGGAATTTGTGCTGCGACGACTAACGGATGCTCAAATTTATCATGCGCTGCGAGAATCGCTGGCCTCGGAACACTCATCACGAATGGTAGCGATGAAGAATGCTACTGAAAATGCAGACAAACTAGCAGACGAACTCAAGTTGACGTACAATCGGGCACGTCAGGCTGCTATTACCCAAGAGATTTCCGAAATTGCCTCGGGAGCAGAAGCGCTTAAATAAAAGGATAAATTATAACTATGACTGATAACTCGACACCAAAACAAAGCTAAACAAATACAATTATGACTACTACCAACGAAGAAACAGCTACCAATAACTCCCATTTAACTACAAACACTGGCAAAATAATTCAAGTCGTGGGGCCAGTCGTGGACATAGTATTCTCAGCTGGAGAACTACCAGCTATTTATGACGCCTTGGAAGTTGAATTAAATAATGAAACGCTAGTATTAGAAGTGCAACAACACCTGGGTGCCAATGAGGTCCGTGCGGTAGCGATGGGGGCATCAGAAGGACTGATTCGAGGGCAGAAAGTAGTAGCGACTGGACGGGGGATTGCGGTTCCGGTCGGCAAAGAAGTGTTGGGCAGAATGTTTAATGTGGTGGGTGAGCCAATTGACAATAAACCAGCTCCACAGACAACTGAGACATGGGAGATTCACCGCCCAGCTCCTAAGTTGGTTGATCAGTCAACTTCAGGCGAGATTTTAGAAACGGGGATTAAGGTAATTGATCTAATCGCACCATTTCTAAAAGGGGGTAAGGTGGGATTGTTTGGCGGGGCAGGGGTGGGAAAGACCGTCATAATTCAGGAGTTGATTCACAACATTGCGTCACAGCATGGCGGCTATTCATTTTTTGCTGGAGTAGGTGAACGTACTCGCGAGGGTAATGATCTGTACGCTGAAATGGAAGAATCTGGGGTATTGGATAAAACCGGCCTAGTATTCGGTCAAATGAATGAACCACCAGGTGCGCGAGCCAGGGTTGCTTTAACTGCCTTGACCATGGCAGAATATTTCCGCGAGAAAGAAGGTCGCGATCTATTATTCTTTGCCGATAATATTTTCCGTTTTACTCAGGCTGGATCTGAATTATCAGCCTTGCTGGGACGCATGCCATCAGCGGTAGGTTATCAGCCAACCTTGGCAACCGAGATGGCTAATCTACAGGAACGCATTACCTCGACAAAAGAGGGTTCAATTACGTCAGTGCAGGCAGTATATGTGCCGGCTGATGACCTGACTGACCCGGCCCCGGCAACCACTTTTGCTCATTTAGATTCAACTGTTACTCTGAACCGTGCTTTGGCGCAGCTAGCACTATTCCCGGCCGTGGATCCTCTGGATTCAAACTCGACTGTTCTATCACCAGATATTGTGGGCGCGGAGCATTATCATGTCGCTCGTGGGGTGCAAGGTACATTGCAGCGATACAAAGAACTGCAGGATATTATTGCTATTTTAGGGATGGATGAATTATCTGATGAAGATAAATTAGTGGTCGAGCGAGCACGTAAGATTCAGCGATTTTTAACCCAACCATTTCACGTGGCCGAACAGTTTACTGGAACTCCTGGAACATACGTACCTATTGCAGAAACAATTCGTGGCTTCCAAGAAATTCTGGACGGTAAACATGATGACAAGCCAGAATCAGCCTTCTACATGAAAGGATTAATTGATGAAGTCAAGGTCGACTAGTTGAGGTAAGATAAGAATTATTATGAATTCTAAATTAAATGATATTTCAGTAACTGATGCTATCAAATATGGTTGGGAGAAATTCAAAGTTCAACCAAAGCTTTGGCTAGGTATTTCAGCCTTGGTATTGTCACCAAATATTGTGGGTGCTTTGATTGATGCCACAACCGAAGCTGAAACAATAACCTTAGTGGCAGGGCTGATTACGGTAATGACCTCGATTTTATCAACTCTATTCGGGTTGGGTCTATTAAAAGCTGGCTTAGATGCTACTGACAAGAATGAAAAAGTTGAGTTTTCGGATATATGGTCAGTTATGGACCGGCGTCTAATATCGGTAGCTGGAGCGTATTTGCTGACTTTCGCGATAATATTGTTGCCCTTGGTTCTAATTTTAGGATCAATATTTGGGGTGATATTTTTTAATATGCCAGTTATCGTTGCTGTTATCATTGGTGCGATTGGCGCCATTGTTATGATTGTAATTGCGATCAGATTGTATTTTGTTCAATATGGCATCATCGATCAATCAATGACCGCGACCGAAGCTATTAAACATAGTTTTACGATTGTAAAAGGGCACGAGTTGATCATGATCTGGTTTGGAATTTTAATTGGAGTTATAAATTTACTAACTATCTTCACTTTATTTATAGGACTGCTGGTAACTGTACCAGTAACAGCGATTGCTTCGGCTTATATGTATCGATTATTATCAGATCAAGAAGTGGCTTTATTTGATTCGTCAGATGAAGCGCGGTCAGATAGTGAGAAGTCAAGCGAGGGCGGTTTAGAAATTGGTTCAGAATCCCACAGCAACTAAGTGTTTTAAATCTTAATTGACTATCATTATGAAATTACAAATATCAACTATCGCTGAAACTACTTACACCTCGGATAATGTGAGGTCATGTACAATTCCAACAGCTGACGGCGAAATAACCGTGCTTAATCGACACATATCACTGGTGTCTCTGTTGCAGCCAGGAGTGATTAAGGTGGTACATACTGATGAATCAGTCGAATATCTGGCAGTGTCAACTGGCATAATCGAGGTCAGAACTGCACCAAATCAGCCAACTCAGGTGATCGTACTAGCTGATCAGGCTGATCGGGCTGGCAGCCTAGATCTATCAGTGGTCGAGGCTGCGAAAGCCCAGGCCGAATCAGCGCTGCAGCAGCAACAAACCTTATCAGAAGAAGAATATAAAACCTTGGTTGCTGATTTGGCGATGCAAGAAGCCAGGATTAAAGCTGGTTCAAGGATTTAAAGAAAATGTTTAATTCAATAACATATGGCGGTTAAACTAACTCTAGCATCTCATTCGGAGT
>CAZHOI010000007.1:0-17818 GCA_964534365.1 uncultured Candidatus Saccharibacteria bacterium
CGCGACCTCGGGATCAACCCGATGTACGTGGTCGCAACGACAGACTGTACCTTCGGTGGCCGCCGCGGCGCCTGCTTCGTGTGGTGGCGCGGCTCGCGGCGCGCGGCGTACCTGCTTCATGTCTCGTGCTTCGGTGCTTCGTTCGGCTGGTTCGCGTTCCGCAAGTAGATCTGGGCTCTGATGATCCTGAGCACTGGCTCTTAGTCACTTTGCCCTTGGCTTCGGCCCCGTTCGTGCATTTATGTGCGGGCGGGGCTGTTTTTGATATAATAATTTTGGCTATGTAGGTTAATTAGGTTTGTGGTTACGGCTACAGCCGACCGAATGCTAGTATCCAGACCTTCCAGAATATGTTTGGTTACGACTAGACATAGCGTGAAATCTGCACAACTTTAAAAAGTAAAGATACTTGGTGTGAAATATTAAAGCATTTTAGATGCTGAATAAAATACAATCTCAAGATAAGCTATTAACTTACGCTTTCGAGGGATGGTGAAACAGCCGGTATTTCATACGTAACCTTCGATGGCAACCGCGACACCTGCAACGTGTGGTGGAACGACTCGAAGCGCAAGGCGAACCTGAATCATGTCTCGTACTTCGGTGCTTCGTTCGACTGGTTCGCGTTCCGCAATTCTCTTTACTGCTCTACTAACGCAATCAGTTGGTGGAGTTTTTGTTAGCTTGATTAAGTTGTCTGTTTAACTGACCATTCCATCCGCCCAGCATTTTGCCGATCTCATCGATTTTTATGGATAGCTCCAAAAACTTCTTGTTATCTAGTGACTTTGCTTCCCACAATACCAACAACAATACTTTTAAGGTATCAACTTTTCGAATTGCTAGTCGAACGTATGGCTGTTTCTCGGATTTCGATAAGAATGATGCAGTTGCGACTGATTCAATACTGGCAATAAATAAGTCATCAATTCGTTGAGCCAGAGTATAGCGATGAATTTTAGGAATGTGCCCGTAATAATTGCACCACAATAAGTAAACATCTTTTAATCTTTGCAACAGTGGTAGCAGCTTTTGATGATTGTCTTTACTAAATCTCGGGGGGGGGTAGTATTCGAGGGATGCGAAGACGGTGTCATATTAGCTACCAGGATATCATTTCGCTAGATAATTTACTGCTTGCCTGGCAAGAATTTGTAGCCGGAAAACGCGGCCGTGCTGATGTGCAAATATTCCACCGCAACCTAATGGATAACGTTATTGATTTACACCGTGGTTTAGTTAATAAAACCTATCAGCACGGACCATACCAGGCGTTTAATATATCGGACCCAAAACCGCGCAATATTCATAAAGCAACTGTGCGTGATCGATTAGTTCATCGGGCGGTGTATCGACAACTGTATCCATTTTTTGACAAGCGATTCATTCATGATTCGTATTCGTGTCGTAACAACAAAGGCACGCACCGTGCGTTAGACCGATTCAGGTTTTTTGCCAGAAAGATTTCTAAAAATAATACTAAAGCCTGTTGGGTGCTAAAGTGTGATATTCGGAAGTTCTTTGCCAGTATTGATCATAATATTTTGTTTCATATTTTGAACAAGAGTATTGCTGATAAAGAAATCATGAGTTTATTAAATGAAATCATTGGCAGTTTTAGTTCATCCTACTCAGACTTGTTTAACAAGAGAGGTCTACCGTTAGGAAACTTGACTTCACAATTACTGGTAAACATTTACATGAATGAATTTGATCAGTATGTAAAGCATGCTTTAAAGGTGAAGTGTTATATTCGTTACGCGGATGATTTTGTGTTTATGAGCCATGATAGGGAACAGCTTGAAAATATACTGCGATATATCGCAGTATATTTGGATAAACATTTAAGATTAAAATTACATCCACGTAAAGTCTCGATTTCAACCGTAACTTCGGGGGTTGATTTCCTCGGTTGGATCCACTTTCCAAACTATCGGCAAATACGGACTGCAACTAAGCGCAAGATGTTACGAAATTTAGAGCGTGATTCAAGGCCAGAGGTATTAGCCTCATACAGAGGATTGTTAAGTCATGGAGACGCTTATAATCTGTGGCAAGATATTGAGAAAAATCTTAAATAGTTTTGCGGCTAGGCAATAGCTCCGACCGCTTTTTTATTAAGTAAAACTAGAAACAGATTTGGTAGAAACTTGATATAATACGCGGCAGAAGTTTATGAAAATAAAATACGAGGCACTAACTAGATCCGGTGAAACATATTCAACGGTTGGAGAATTTGGATCCAAGGCCGAGTTATTTAACTTTATCAAGGATCGCGGCGACTCATTATTGTCATCAGAAGAAGTCAAACGGACCGGATTATTAAAAAAACTGGATTCAATCAACATTGGTGGAGTCAAGGCCGAACAGAAGATTTTATTTGCTCGTAATTTGGGCGCTATGCTGGAGGCGGGATTGCCATTATCACGAGCGCTTGATGTGATTTATAAACAAGCCAAAAAGGGCAAGTTTAAAAATGTAGTGGCCTCGATTCGCGAGGAAATTTCGATTGGAACTAGCTTTTCCGAGTCGTTAAAAAAACATCAAAAAGTTTTCTCGCCCCTGTTTATTGCGATGGTTTCAGCCGGTGAAGAATCTGGCTCTTTGACCCAGACTCTGGCACAAATTGCAGACCAGATGGAAGGATCGTATAAACTAAAGAAAAAAGTTAAAGGCGCCATGATGTATCCGGGTATAATCGTCTCAGCGATGATTTTGATTGGAATTTTAATGATGATTTATGTAGTGCCAACCTTAACCCAAGTATTCAAAGATATGGAGGTCGATTTGCCTGCTTCGACCAAACTGGTGATTCTGATATCAGATACATTAAAAAATAACGCTATTTTGACCTTTATTATGATTGGGGTAGTAGTGGGCGCATTTATATGGTTAATTAAAACCCCGTGGGGTAATCGAGGATTTACCTGGATAGTGATGCGCCTGCCGGTCGTCGGATTTATTGTACGCGAGGTTAATGTTGCCCGAATTGCCACGACATTTGGTTCATTGCTAGGTTCTGGGGTCGAAATTACGCGATCACTCGAAATTACCAAAGACGTGGTACAGAATCCACATTATCGCGAGGTAATAATCGAGGCTGGCGAGCAGGTGCAAAAAGGATCACCTATTTCAGGAGTATTTGAAAATTACGAATTTTTATTCCCACCTTTGTTCACCGAAATGGCGGCAGTTGGTGAAGAAACGGGTAAAGTTTCAGAATTATTTAGTCGGGTCGGTAAATTCTTTAGTGATGATGTCGAACAGAAAACTAAAAACATCTCGACCATAATTGAACCAGTTTTGATGGTGGTAATTGGCGGTGCGGTCGGATTTTTCGCCATTTCGATGCTAACTCCGATGTATTCGCTTACCAGTAGTATTTAGTGAATTGTATCGAGAAGCCAGTATAGAGAATAAAGTATGAACCCAACCATTAAAACATTCAAAGATCTTTACGGTTGGCAAACGGCTCATCAGCTGGTTTTAAAAGTCTATAAAGTTTCTCAGGACTTTCCATCTGAAGAGAGATTCGGGCTGATTTCGCAATTACGACGAGCTGCTGTTTCAATTACATCAAATATTGCCGAAGGGTTTGGCAGGCGAACCAAGAAAGACAAGGTGCACTTTTATACTATGGCGGTCAGTTCGCTCTATGAGGTTGAAAGTCAACTTTTAATTGCATTTGATTTAAAGTATCTCAGCAAACAGACCAATGACGATTTGTCTGAGCTAATCACCTCTTGTCGAAAACTACTTTTAGGGCTAATTAAATCCTCGGAATCTAAAAAAATACCCACTTCCCAATACCCACTTCCCAATACCTCCCGTGGCTTTACTTTGATTGAAATCGTGGTTGCTATTGCATTATTGGGTTTGTTTTTTTACGCGGTGTTCGGAGTGTTGCAAACCTCGCTGCAGCTAATTGCCGAAGGTAAAATTAAAACCACTGCGAATGCAATTGCGGTAGAACAAATTGAACGTATTCGATCAATTGAATATTCCAGTTTGGGCACTTATGTTAAAAATACCGACCCAGCTAGTCCAAATTACTGCCCGATTTATGATCCCGCGACTTACCCTGGTTGCCAGGTAGGCTCACCCGCTGGGCCAATCACACAACAAGACACGGTTTCACTAAACAAACTTGATTTTACGGTCGAGGCCATGATTGATTACCGTGATGATCCGACTGATGGGGTAGGATCCGCCGACCAAAATTCGGTAATAACTGATTACAAGGTAGTCGAGGTAGTTGTTAGTTGGCAAAATCGCCACGGTACCGACGAGATTGTGTTAACTACCCAAGTGTCACCTGAGGGGGTCGAGTCCAGTGCCGGCGGCGGTAGTATTCGCGTGACAGTCCAAGATTCATTTGGTAATCCGGTTCCTGGTTTAGAAGTGATGATTATCAATGAAGCAACCTCGCCGCAAATATTGCAGCCGGGAATAACTGATGTCGATGGTCGGCGACTATTAAGCGGTTTGGAAGAGGCTTCGGGTTATGAAGTATTTGTAAATATTGAGACCGAAGATTCGGGGGGCAATTCGATAGTGGCAAATTTACCAACTGGCACGGAATTAATTAATCCAAATTACAGTTATGCCCGAACTTATCGAGATGGCGAGGTTTGGCCATATAACAAAACTACTAAAATGCTGGTAGCACCAAATCCAGACAAAATCACCGTCGAAGAATCTCAAATTACTTCACTGACTTTTATTATCGACGAAACCTCTGATGTAGCATTATCAGCCTACGAAACTGCTAACAAATCGTTATTTAACGGAGTATTTTTTGACTCAGCCCTAATGACTACCAATCAAACCGCTGTGACTCCAGCTAATATTGAATTGGAATACAATCCAGATGTGGCACTGTATTTAAATTCTGGTAGTGCAGAAAATACTACCGCAATCGAGTCAGCGACTGTTTTGGAGAAATGGTTGTGGTTTGAATTTAGCACTGCTAATGAGCCGGCCGCTGGGTCAGTTAATGTTGCGTTTTACTATGATAACGCTGGCGTTACTACCATAGTGCCTGATAGCCAGTTGCCTAATAATTCCACCGGATTTGATGCTACCAGTCCAATTAACTTGCAATCAATTGATCCTAGTATCATCAATAATCTTATTATCCGCTTTAATTTAACCAGTGCTGACGGATCGGCTACTCCTGCCGTGACGAGCGCTCAGTTGACCGCCCTCGAACAAGGTCAACCGGTTAGCGATGCATCATTGCGTCTATTTGGTACTGAATGGCCAGGTAAACGCAGTGACAAGTCCAGCAGCAAAATCTGGAAGTACGATCTAGAATTAAATACCGACGCAAATGGTCAAGCAATAGTAGAAGATATTGAATCTGACCGATATCGACCCCGCTGGCGCAATTTAGCAAACTATACAGAATTGCAAACTTGCCCCAAGGCCGAGCGTAACTTCACCCTTGATCCTAATACATCCCAGCTTATTTCATCGATATGGCATCAAGATGCCGATCCGACGTCTTCTCTGACAGTACGGGTACAGGATGCTGTCGGAAATATTGTATATCCCGGGGCTAATTTGACCCTTGAAGCAATTCCGTTTAATCGAATTGGCACCACTAATGAATGCGGTCAACATACTTTTGGCGATGTTAATACCAGTATCAATGCAACTGACACTTATCGGCTAGATATATCAGGTGGAGGTGTCCCAGCGCATTCGGTAGATATTGAAATCACTCTAGGGAATAACGAATATATTTATGAAATCTAATTTTAGAAATTTTAACGGCTTTACTTTAATTGAAATGTTGGTGGTAATAGCAATTTTCACTTTGATTATGACGATTGCTACTAAATTGATTCGTGACTTCTATGTCACCAATGCTTATGCGATTGAACAGTCAGCTGCAATCGAGAATGCGCGCGAAGGAGTAGGTACTATGGTGCGGGACCTGCGCGAAGCAGTTCCGTCACAAGGTGGAGCCTATCCGATAGAGAATCTGGGGATTGATACGATAATATTTTATTCTGATATCGATCGGGACGAAGCGGTCGAAAAAGCCAGGTATTACGTTGATGCCAGTCGACGCTTGATCAAAGATACCTACGAAGCCCCTAATGTACCGACTGACTTCTATCCATTAACACCTACAGCAACTAATATTGTGGCCGAGCATATAATGAATGGTCAACCTGGATTTCCGGCCGAGATTTTCCAATATTTTGACGAGAATGGCCTTGAAATTACTGATTTAAATGACGTGGATGAAGTCAGATTTGTCGAGGTTAATCTGGTTGTTAACGTTGATCCTAATCGAGCACCCGAAGAATACGTATTACGATCAAGCGCTTATCTGCGTAACCTCAAACCTACGTTACAATAGATTTATAAATGTCCGATCAGATTCGAAAAACCAATAATTTAAGTGAAGGCGCGGCGCTATTAACCATTATTGTATTTGGTACGGTTTTCTCGATCCTAATAGGAATTTTAGTGTCAACCGTAGTTCGTCAAGAACAAACGCTGCGAAAATCGATTGATCAAACAGCGGCACTCCAGATGGCCGACGCTGGTCTAGAGAATTTTAGGTGGTATTTAGCTCACTACCCCCAAGAATACGGCGGCTGGGATCGAGTTGCCGCTGATGCTGATGGTGCTTACCGATTTGATCGCGATTACCTTGACCCTGTTTCTGGGAATGTGATTGGATTACTAGAATATGAGGTCGAACCCGAGATTTTTTGTGGAATTACGCAAAACGCCAAAGTCAATGTCACGGCAACTTCATTTAGCGAAGACGAGACCTATTCGATCCAACAGCAACACGCCAAAGACACCGCAGCAAATTATGCCTACATTTATAACAATGATGTTCGGGCTGGAGACGATCGGTTTATTCGGGGGCGCTATCATTCAAATGGCGAGGTAATGATGAATGGGGTTAATGATTCGGTGGTGTCTAGCTCTCAGACCAGTGGGGTGTATGGAAATCCAGTGCATCCGTCAGCGCGGGATGATCTGTGGCAAGATGAAGTCGGCACCATCGATTTTAATGCGCTAGCTCTTGATCTGACTACTATTAAAAATAGTGCCATTAATAGCGGTACTTATTTTCCCGATAAATCTAGTATTGATGCGTATGAAGTTAAGATTGTAAATGACTGTAACGGTGGAGCCTATAATTCGCCTGAATGTAGCGAAGCCCAAATTGAAGTATGGGAGCTAAGCGGCCTGCGTGATATTCCTCATCTTGAAGATCTAGATGATGATGGTAACTTAGATGCGGTTTACTATCCTGAAAAATATTGTGGAGCTCAGTATGGGTCTGGCCACCCTTCAAACTATTCGTCCTATGACGATGATGACGGTGCTGATGGCAGTGGTGGTTCGAATGAAATAATTGATCAGGTGCCGACTTGTGATGATGGTCGCAGTGCCTTTTTAGGGCAATATAGTCTAGACACCAGTTGCCCGGTCGCCTTTTTCGAAAAAGATATTTTCTTATATGGCGAGGTTGATGCCAAATTATTAATTGCATCAGGGCTGTTAAACGATATAAAGGCGTCGAATGTGTTTTTATTTAATACCATTGATTATGATAATTATGATGGTAGTGACGGTTTAACGGTGGTCTCTGAAGGGGGTATCAAAATTCCATATTCAGTGCCTGATGACATGGGGGTGAGGGGGATTTTCCTGGCTCAGTCAGGGCGGTATGGCCGCGACTTTTATGGTGGTAATTGGGGTGGAGTCAATTACTCTTTATTTAGATATCGTGATTTTTTACAAACTGTGGGATCAATTGTTTCAAACGAGGGCGGGGGAACACGTTGGGTGAATAGTTCGGGCACCACTGTATCTGGTTTTTATGATAGGGATAATTTTTATGATAGATCATTGTCAAGACGTCCACCCCCTTTGACTCCAGCCGTGTCTGAAAATTTTACTTATATAGAATGGCGCGACCAACAAACAAACTAGCAGCTACGAAGCTGTTTTTTTGCTATCATAAATAAATCATATGGCAGATAAATCAAAAAAAAAATTGAACAAGCCACTGCTGGCGGGAAACTGGAAACTTAATCCTATCAGTCTGAACCAAGCTGCTAAGTTATCTAAACAAATAATTACGAAAGCCTCCAAGATTAGAGAGCTGGATTTTGCCCTTTGCCCGCCGCATTTGTGGTTGGCTAGTTTGAAAACCAATTACCACGGTCGCAAAATAAAGTTTGGAGCCCAGAATATGTATCCTGAAGCCCGTGGTGCCCATACTGGCGAGGTGTCACCAGTCCAATTAAATCAGCTGGGGATTGAGTATGTTATTTTGGGTCATTCCGAGCGCCGCCGTAGTTTAGAGCAAGGTGGTAGTGGTGAAACAGACCAGATAGTAAACACTAAATTAAAGTCAGCACTAAAACACGGCATAACCCCCATAGTTTGTATTGGCGAGCCCAAGCGTGAAGTTGATGGTTCTCACCTGCGTTTCATTAGAAATCAGATAAAAAACTCCCTGTCTGGATTGCCATCTAGTCAGCTAGCATTAGTGGTAATTGCGTATGAGCCAATTTGGGCTATCGGTGGTAGGGCTAATACTGCGATAACCGGACATGAACTACATCAGGTGTCACTTTATATCCGAAAAGTACTGGCAGAGTTATGGCGCCCAGCAATTGCCGATGAGGTTAGAATTCTGTATGGGGGTTCGGTTAAACCTCAAAACGCTTTTGATTTAGCCAAAAATGGGAATATGGACGGATTTTTAGTTGGTGGCGCGTCGTTAGAGGCAGATAGTTTTATTGGTATTGCCAATGAAATGAAGCGTGCCGCTAAGAACGGATGACAGATAACCATGACGGATAACCAAACTAGGACTAGGACATGAACCCTATCAAATCAAAAAATATTAAACCAGGAGATCGAGTGCTGATTCGATCATCGCTAAATGTGACCCTGGATGATGGCGAGAATATTATTGATGATTTACGTCTACGAAGAATGCTAGGCACAATTGACTTGGTTATAGGCGCTGGTGGAATCCCGATTTTACTCTCGCACATAAAAAATGACTACGGATCAACAATGATGCCGGTAGTACAATGGTTTCAAAATGAAGGCTACGATACTGTCTTGGTTGATGATTACAACCCTCACAATAATAAAATTTTGTTCGAGCCCAGCATGCTATATATTTTTGAAAATTTGCGTCAACATGAAGGCGAGAAAGCTAATGAAAAGGATTTTGCTCGGGTCCTAGCTGAATATGGCAATTTATACATTAACGAATCTTTTGACTCGGCTCATCGCAATCATACTTCGATCGTATCACTGCCCCGGTTAATGCCTTCGTATATAGGGATAAATTTTAGCAATGAAGTAGATCAATTATCCAAGGTATTTATACCTAACCGCCCGTTCACTTTTATAATTGGCGGGGCAAAAATAGAAACGAAAGCCCCTTTAATAAGAAAATTATTAGAAAAGGCAGACAAAGTCTTTGTTGGTGGAGCCTTGATGAACCCGCTGCTTGCGGCCCAGGGAGTTAATGTTGGCAAATCGCTAATGCCGGATGATGAAATTGATTTAGAGGATATTGCTAATCACTCTAATTTGGTGTTGCCGGTTGATTTTGTCAAAGAAGGTCACCAGGTTGTTGCCAGATTAGAAACCGATGACCAAATAATGCTGCTAGATATTGGTCCAGAGTCTACCAAGGCTTTGGAGTTATTGATCGAGGAATCAGATTTGGTCGTGTGGAATGGGCCGCTGGGTAATTATGAGGCGGGGTATGCTTTAGCCACCAATACTATTGCTAAAAAACTAGCTGGGTCAGATTGCTATTCAATCATAGGCGGCGGTGACACCTTGGCCGCATTTGACGATCAGTTGGAAAAAAAGATTGACTGGGTATCAACAGGGGGAGGTGCCATGTTGGACTTCATCGAATCTAATGGCAACCTGCCAGCAATTTCAGCTCTAAGAACTTAACTTTTAAATGTTATAGGATAACGGCCTTAAACCTTACCAGGACCTACTCTTCGCCCACGATAACAATCTGGTTAACTTCAGATTTTTCAAAATAGTTTTCGTGTGCGCAACTTGAATCTGTTTAAAAGACTTAGCAGTAATCATTTAATTCCGAATTTGCTCAGTAGGGCTGCTTTGTCGTAGCTTAGATTTGAATTTGGATAAAGTTCATTATGATTGTCACCAAAGTTACGAGGGATAAGGTGGACGTGAAAATGAGGGACATCCAGGCCCATGATGGCGACTTGAATATAGTCTGTATTAGTTGCAGATTTTAGTTTTTCAATCAGATCAGGTAACATGGCGAAAAATTTACTCGCGACTTCGGCGGGGAGATCCTGGATCCAACGATAAGGATTTTTGGTAATGTACAAGCTATGACCGGCTGCAACCGGATTAATATCTAAAAACACCAGGGACTGATCATCTTCATACCAGATATCAGCTGGGACTTCGCGATCAATAATTTTTTCGAACAGAGTTTTATCATCAGAACTGGGCATGATGTTAATCATAGCAATTCGTACTACACTATTAAATAGATGAAGCAATGGAGCGAAGTAAAATCAAAATGGGTCGAAAGATGGCCGGACCATCATCCTATTGTATTGCAGTGGTTGTTTCAACAAGGATTGGCGATTGACGATCTGGCCGATTTAAATAATTTCGATTACCAGGCTGATGTGCATGATCCTAGGCTATTACCGGATATAGAGGTAGCAGCGAAAAAATTAGTTAATGCTATTAAAAACAATGATCGAATTATTGTGTTTGCTGATTATGATGCTGATGGTTTGCCTGGTGCCTCAATTGTTGATCAAGTGTTTAAGAAAATTGGCTTTAAAAACTATGTTGTCAAGGTAGCCAACCGAAATATTCATGGTTTTGGTTTGAAGGAAAAACATGTGATGGAAATGATTGCAGATAATGTCGATCTAGTCATGACTATTGATTGTGGCAGTGCTTCGATTGATGCTTTAAAATTAGCGCACGAAAAAAATCTAGAGGTTATTGTGACCGATCACCATCAATTACCTGATGAATTTGATATGAAAATGGCGGCTGCTGTCGTTAATCCCTATCGAATCGATTCCAATTATCCTGACAAAGAAATTTGCGGTGCGGTGGTGGTATTTAAATTAATGCAAGTTTTGCTAGAAGAATTACGTACCAAAGAGGGGCTGGAGGTCGGGGCAGGTTGGGAGAAGTGGCTGCTGGATTTGGTAGCAATCGCAACTGTGGGTGACATGATGCCACTGCGCGGCGAGAACCGAACTCTAGTTCACTATGGCTTGTTAGTACTAAATAAGACTAAACATTATGGACTGCGTGCTTTAATTGATCAGTGTGGACTGCAGCGGGGTAGTATTACTGAAACTGATATCTCGTTTAAATTGGCACCGCGTATTAACGCAGCCTCGAGAGTTGGAGAAATTAACAAAGTGCTTGAGCTATTGCTGGCAGATGATCCCGAGGCAGCCGGTCAAGCCGCAGCTGATTTAGAGGTACTAAATACCAAGCGTAAAAAAATTCTCACTCAAATGTTAAAACAGGCGCATAAAAAAATTGGGAAAGTGGAGGAGTTTTACGATGAGGTGGTAGTGTTAGGTGATCCCGAATGGTTGCCCGGTATGTGTGGGTTATTGGCATCGCGGTTGGTTGATGAGTATGATCGGTCAGCATTTGTCTGGGGTCGTGGTCCCGGCGATAAATTAAAAGGTTCTTGTCGGGCTGGAGAGGGAGATAATGTTTATCAAATTATGCAGGGGGTTAGTTGCGAAATTATCGAATCCTGTGGCGGTCATGTAGCGGCAGGTGGTTTTGTCCTAAATGATAGCCGATTACATCAATTGCCCCAGGCATTGGCGGAATCACATCGGAATGCGTCCCCTGATTTAGCAGCCGCCAAAATCTCTGCCAATGATCAGAATGTTATATCGGTTGATCCGGATCAGCTGGACCTCAGCCTACACCAAGCTATTGAACAGTATCGACCATTTGGAGTTGCCTGGCCTGAACCAATTTTCGAAATCCAGGCTTCGCCTACGTTGGTTGAATTTGGCAAATCCGGCAACCATTTGCGTATTAACATATCTGATAATCTTAGCGGGATAATGTGGCGTACTTGTATAGCCGATCTGCCGATCAAATCGGGGGAAGCAGCCCGAATTCAAGGTAGCCTAGAATTTGATAATTATATCGGTGACGTACGATTACAAATAAAATCGCTGCAGCAGCCTACCTAATTGTTACAATACAGATCAAGATGCATAAAAAAATTGCTGTTTTCACTGATGGTTCGTCGCGTGGCAATCCTGGGCCTGGCGGTTGGGGCGCGGTGATCGCTTCGACAAACAACGTGTACGAATTGTCGGGACGGGCTGATAAAACAACTAATAATCGAATGGAACTTACTGCCTGCGCCGAAGTCTTAAAGTTTTTGAAAACTAATAACCAGCAGTCAGAGTCAATTGCAGTAAATACTGACTCCCAATACCTCATTAATGGATTTGAAAAATGGCTGTATGGTTGGCAGAAAAATAACTGGCAAACCAGCAAAAAAGAACCGGTTTTAAACCAAGATCTTTGGCAGGAATTGGCCGGATTAAAACCTTTATTTCCCAATTTGGCGCTGCGGCATGTTCGGGGGCATGTTGGCATCCCTGGTAATGAACGGGCTGATTTTTTGGCCACCGAAGCAGCCGATAATAAAAAATTGAAATTGTATCGAGGGGTACGTGCAAATTATCCGATTGATTTAGTTGTTCCGGAAATCAAGTCCTTAAAACCTACTAAGTCTCGCGGCCGTGCCTATTGTTATCTGTCGTATGTAGAAGGTCAATTGATTATTCATGATAGTTGGGCTGACTGTAAAAAAAGGGTCTCGGGCAAACCAGGTGCCAAATTTAGGCGCGCTAATTCAGCTGCCGAGCGTGACGAGATAATTGAAACCTGGCAGGCTAGCTAGATTAGTATGATTAATTCGAGAAGGTGGTTGCTAATAATTTTCAATCAGCTCTCGATACCGGCCGCCATTGGATTATCACTAGTAATTATTTATCGAACTGTAAACACCGACCTATCAATTATTTGGTACGTTGCCATAATATTGATAATAATCGGAATAATTTATTGGCTACGTAACCACAGTTTATCTGAAAAAGTTAAACACCAAGTTTTCGGTTTGGCAATTGGGATGACGGTAGGATTCTTGATGCCAATTAATAGCAGCATTGCTTTATACCATAATTATTATGACCAAACAGTCCAGCTGCCGGCAGTGGTAGTCAAAGCTCCAGAATATCGTGAGTCCTATCAACGTCTAATTGTGTCACCAACTGATTTTGCCAATCAGCCAGGATCAAAATTATTGATTACATCTGATGTCTACCAGAAATTTATAGTAGGTGACGAGGTATTAATGCGCGGAAAAATAAAACCGATTGAGAATTTTATGGGCGAAACTGGTCGAGAGTTTAATTATCAAAACTATCTTGCTCTGCAGGACGTGTCAGCTCAAATACGTTTCGCACGGCTGGAGCATACCGGTAATTTTGAGCCCTCGATCAAAAGGACGCTGGCAATTTTAAAAGGCCATTATTTGAATGCTTTATCATACAAATTACCAGAACCACATTCGTCACTAGCGGGCGGGATTACGGTTGGCGCCAATGACGCCTTGGGGGATCAGGTGGACGAGTTATTCAGGCGAACTGGGTTAACTCATATCGTTGTGCTTTCGGGTTATAACGTGGCGATCGTAATTTTAGCTTTATCTTCTGCTTTGGCTTTCCTGCCCTATTGGATCGCAGCAGGAATCAGTTTTGCTGGCATTTGGTTATTTGTATTTCTGGTCGGGGCGTCAGCAACTATAATACGGGCGGGGATTATGGCTTCAATCGCAGTCGTTTCACGTCTGTACGGATCCGAGGTCAGCGCCCTGGGGATGTTAGCAGCAGCTGTGATTTTAATGACAATAAATCAACCGTTAATCACCCTCTATGATCCGTCATTTCAACTATCGGTTTTAGCGACAATCGGTATTATTGTGGTCACTCCCATTATCGAGCGTTACTTTAAATTCGTTTCACCAAAACTAGGGCTGCGCGAAATTGTGGTCACCACCTTGGCCACACAAATAACGGTAATTCCCTGGCTGGTTTATTTAATGGGGCAATTTTCAATTGTTTCACCGCTAGCGAATGTGTTGGTATTGCCAGCAGTACCCTGGGCAATGTTAGGGTCATTTTTAACTTATGTCTTTTCAGCTGTATTGCCAATCTTTAGTAGTCTATTTGCCTTGATAAGCTATGGATTATTGGACTACATATTTGTGATATCAAATAATCTGGGAAGTTGGGAGTTGGCGAGTCTGACGGTTAGCTCGCTACCATTTTATTTAATAACAATAATTTACATTTTAATCGGACTGCTTTTATACAAACTTCAGCGCCATTACTTGAAACAAGTTAGTGATCAGACATAAAAAAGAATCACCCAATCGTCTCGCACGATAGGGTGATGGTGGTTGGTTGCGTTAGGCTTAAGGAGATGTAAATGAAAAGCCCACTTGAAACTCGGCTTCCAGCCATCTTTTTACCCAGCATCATATTAAATTTATATTGGAATAAGTTTTAGAGGAAAATTTGGTCGCAAAAAAACTTCCGGGATGGAAGCTTAATATATCAGCATTCCTTGATGGTAAGGAAGCTAAATGTTAAATTTTAATTGATCGTACCATCCCGATACTACTGTCCAGTTAAGGTTTCTGAAATAAGCATCAACGTATTTCTTTTTCTCGCTGGGGGCGTAATCCATACAATATGAATGCTCCCACATATCCAAGGCAACTAGTGGTTGGACCCCGGTTAGGTGACCAATGTGTTGCTCATCAACCCAATAATTCAGCAATTTATCAGTGTTCGAATCATAGCCCATCATAGCCCAACCAACCCCGCGCATGCCGGCTATCCATTTTTTAAATCCTTTTTCCCATTCTTTATAACTGCCAAATTGATTAGAAATTTTACGAGCTAGATCACTATCGGCTGAAATTTTCTGCGCGCCACCTTCTAGGGCGCCAAAGTAATATTCGTGATTACGGATGCCGCCAAACTCAAAACCTAAACGCCTAATGGTTTCTTTATTAGTATAGGGATCAGCATCTGGGGCAACCTCGCCCTGCATTACTGCCTGAATTTTGTTGAAGTGCTTGATATATCCTTTATAAAGTTTTAGATGTTCGGTGATCGTCTTTTTGGAAATCCCGTCTAATGAATTGAGATTAAATTTTTTAGCGCTATATTTCATCGTTTAGTCTTAATTGTTATAAATCCCAGCATATCGTTTTAAATGTACAAATTGTAGGCTATTGATAGAATAACACTACATAAAAGATTACTTAACAAGTATCTAATTTTAGTATCAACGATTTTTAAATTAGGGTTGCAAAGCATTAAAACGGCATCTATAATCATGCGTACAAGACGCCTCTGTACTTAACAGAAGGCGTTTTTATATGGCGATTAGTGCCTTTTGCCAGCGATTGGTCTTGCTGCTCCAAAAGATATTAGTGGGCCGAAAAATTGTCCGAAATAATTAATACTAAATTACCTTAATGAAGCGGACTGCAATCAAGTCACTCATTAAGCACATTACAAAATCCGACCTTAGTTCTGCTAATGTTGGTAAAAAGGTCCTCGGATCACTACTGATTATTGCGTCCCTGACCATGCTTTCAGGGATTGCTACTACCAGAGCCGAAGTGCCGGTTGATTCTGAATCGACCGAAGTCAGTGATGGTTTTATTACCGAGGCCGAGCGTCAGGCGGCTTTGGCTACTATTGCGGCTGAAATTCGCAGGCTAGCCCAAGAAAAAGAAGATATTCTGTGGGCGGCCAGGGTTATTTACTCTGAAACTAAACGCTATGACGAGATGCCCTACATTGCCTGGGTATTGCGCAATCGGGTCGAGCGTGGCCACCGATCATTTGATTATGAATCTGGCACCAATAATTACAAGGGGGCAGCGCTAGCCAAATCTCAATTCTCTGGAATGCACCCGCATCTTGATCGTAATGCTCATCGCAATTTAGCTATGAGTTACGACACAGTTGGCGTACCATCTTGGGATCATGCTTTGGCAGTAGCCGAGCGAGTATATTATTCTGATGGTTCAGATCGATTATTATCATCAGATACGGTGTATTTCTATTCGCCAACGGTAATTGCGCCACCGGCCTTTGCCAGTCCATCATATTCTCGGGAGGTCTTGCGCTTTCCAACAAATCGGTTCGCATTTTATGCGCCGCATTCGGGTTAAGTTGAATCTCTAATAATACTAAGACACCGGCACTGGCCGGTTTTTTATTGTCAATAAAAATTTTATAATCTAGGCGATGTCTAATCGACCTCAGTTATCACCTAGACAGAGCTTTCTGACAATCATTCTGTTAATCCTGATTTTGATTTTAATTATTTTGGCTAGTTTGAAATTTTATCAGGCCCGCATTACCATTTCTGACCAGGTCGCAATATCATTTTTTAACGTCGGGCAAGGTGATGCCATTTTAATACAAAAAAATACCCGGGACTGGTCAAACCACACTCAGCTTTTGATTGACGGCGGTCCAAATCGTTCAGTATTACAAGGACTGGGAGACCAATTGCCTTTTTTTGATCGTACTATCGAATATGTAATAGCAACTCATCCTGACGCCGATCATATCGGGGGATTGAGTTATGTTTTCGATCGCTATCAGGTTCAGGTGTTAGTTGATAACGGACAACAAACTGACACAAATGCTTATAAACAATATGTTGCCGCTATTGATTCACTAGATTCATACTATGTTGATGATCAACTGAGGCAAATTTTGATATTAGATGACGCGACTGCCACATTGCTGCCAGTGCCAAATTTATCAAATGATCGCAATGACGATTCAGTAATCCTCCGTATTGATGTTGGTTCCAGCAGTGTGTTGCTAACCGGTGATGCCTCTAAAGCAGTCGAGGAATATTTGATGGATCAATACCCAAACTTGTTAAAGGTAGACATTTTAAAGTTAGGACACCATGGGTCTAGCACCTCGACCAGTGTCGAGTTTTTACAGGCGACCTCCCCTGATCATATAATAATTTCGGCACCGGTTGATTCGCGCTATGGCCACCCCCATGACGAGGTACTGGCAGCAGTAAAACAGTACGGTCTGGCCCAGGTTCATATGACTGGTTTCAACGGCACTACTACTTTTAAAACTAGTTTTGACAATCAGGGCTGGCAATTATCAAATTAAAAACCGCGATTAGTGCGGTACAAAGATTCGAGTTTACAGCGTAATTTACAGCGTAAAAAGAATCAAAAATGATTAAATCGCGGACTTACTTTTAGAATTAGCGTAGGCGATGTGTTTGTCGGTAATAATCCCCGCATCTCGCAGAGCCTTGAAAGCGCCTTTCTTTTCAATCGTTTTAATCCCGGTTGTAGAGATAGTCAGGGTAAAAGTTTTATCAAGTTCAGGTACAAAAATCTTCTTGCGCTGAAAATTTGGGGATTGTCGACGTTTAGTTCGGGTAGGGTTGAACTGGGTCGCACGAGTACGGTTAGAATATTTGCCAGCTGGGGCGGATTTTTTACCACTGATAGGACATACTTTTGCCATAGTAGCCAGTACTTTAACACGAACTAATAACCAGGACAAGAATTATCAAGATTAAATTGCAGTTTATAAAAAGGTCTCAGAATTCTTTGTGATTTGTGATTTGTGATTTGTGATTTGTGATTTGTGATTTGTGATTTGTG
>CAZHOI010000008.1:0-17087 GCA_964534365.1 uncultured Candidatus Saccharibacteria bacterium
GTGACCCCACGGGGAATCGAACCCCGATTTCCAGGATGAAAACCTGATGTCCTAGCCGTTAGACGATGGGGCCTCTTTTATCATCAAAAATTTTAGAAAATTTACTGATTTTTGGCATAGATTTTTTGCAAAATCTATTAGCCTCTAAACGTTCTTTGAGACCTTGTTTAGATACTGTGAAATATTACCAATAAAGAATATGATAGTAAAGCGTAACTGTATGAAGCAATTAATGACATTAGGATTTATAAAAACAGATGATCAAATACTTCTGGCTATGAAGAAACGTGGTTTTGGTGAAGGGCGGTGGAATGGTTATGGCGGCAAAGTTTCTGAAGGAGAAATAATTGAAGAGTCATTTCATCGTGAAGTTAAGGAAGAATCAAATATTGAAACTACAAATGTAGAAAAATTAGGATTATTAAACTTTAGTTTTGTAGATAGTAGTAAAGTGTTAGAGGTTCATATTTACAACATCCTGGAATACTTTGGCAAACCAGTTGAAACCGAGGAAATGAAACCAAAATGGTTTAATCTAGACGCCATTCCTTATAATCAAATATGGTCTGATGATAGGCACTGGTTACCATTATTTATTGATAACAAAAAGTTTATTGGGTCTTTTCACTTTGACAAACCAGCTGATAAATCTCATGCTGCAGAGATTATTTCTTATAATTTAAATGAGGTGAAGAAATTAAGTTAATTTTTATGTATCAAATTATTATTCTAGCCGCTGGAAAAGGCACCCGGATGAAGTACAAAGGACCCAAGGTTTTGGCACCTATTGCCGACAGGTCCATGATCGAGCATTTACTAGGCAACTTAGACACTGATAAATTAAATAGGTCAATAATTGTTGTTGGGTATATGGCTGACCTGATCAAAAAAACTTTAGGAGAAAATATGAATTATGTAACCCAAGTCAATCAGCTAGGAACGGCTCATGCGGTCCAGGCAGCCTGTCCATCGCTGCAAGAAGATGCAGATTGTGTTGTGGTGCTATATGGTGATCAACCTTTAGTGGACCAAATTATGGTTGATCGATTGGTTCAAGAACATGAGGGCAGTCATGGGCCGGTAACAATGGCTAGTGTTCAGGTTTCTGATTTTGATTCTTGGCGATCAGCTTTTGAATTTTATGGCCGCATTATACGTAATGAAGATCAGTCAATTACTAAAATTGTTGAATATAAAGACGCCAATGATGCAGAAAAGCAGGTGACAGAAGTAAATCCAGCCTATTTTGTATTTAATAAAGATTGGTTATGCCAAAATCTATCACAAATTCAAACTAGCAACGCTCAGAATGAATTTTATCTGACTGATTTAGTTCAACTGGCTTTCAAGCAGGGTCATAATATAACAGCGGTGCCAATTGATCCGCAAAAAGGCTTAGGAGCGAATACTGCCGAGCAATTGAAGGTCTTGGAATCAATTGTAATTAAGTAATTTATAAGTATTACAAATGAAACTAAACCCAAATGTAATAACCAGTATTTCTGGAATTAGAGGACTTTATCCTACTCAGTTCTCATCAATTGATGCGATTGGTTTGATAACAGCGTTTATAAGAACCTTTTCAGATCCTAGTATTAAAATTTTAATTAGTTGGGATGCTAGACCGGGTTCAATTGAGATGTCTAGACGATGTATTTCCTTTTTGAATAATATGGGAATAGAAAATATTGTTATTGGATTGGCGCCCCTACCTACGAGCGGCATTGTAGTTAAAAAATTAAATTGTACTGGTGGCATTGTTTTTACAGCAAGTCATAATCCAGCTCCCTGGCATGGGTTAAAATTTCTGGACAAGAGCGGGGAATTTATCAATTCATCAACCTTAAAAAAAATCCTTAAAAACTTTCATAACGAAACCGCACCAAAACTAAAAAAAGAATTAACACCTAATGCAACATCCTATCAATTTCAGGCTTATCAGGAGCACTTAGAAAAATTTCCAACATCTAACTATGGCTATCGAATTGGAATCGATGCAGTTAATAATTCGGGGTCATATATTTTACCCATGCTGGTTGAGCAATTAGGTTGTAGATCACAAAAAATTGCATGCAATCCAGAGCTAAGGCCAAACCGTGATTTTGAACCTTCAATTAATACTTTATTTGAAACTAGTAAAATAATAAAAAAATCCAAGGTTGATTTTGGCATTGCCGTTGATCCAGATGCAGACAGATTGATATTAATTAGCGAATCTGGTCAAGTTCTGTCTGAAGAATATACAATTGTATTATCGGTATGGAATATGCTTTTAGAAAATTATCCAGGAGATATTGTAGTTAATTTATCCACCAGCTCAATGATTGATGGATTAGCTAATAGATTTAATCGTAGAGTATATAGGTCTAAGATTGGTGAGAAAAATGTTGTTGATAAAATGAAGTCAAAAAGTCTCATTATTGGCGGTGAAGGCAATGGCGGTGTTATTGATGGTAGGCGGCACTATAGTAGAGATTCTCTATCAGCTCTCTATCATATTACTTCGTTGCTGAATAAAACATCTAAAACGCTTGACACATTAGTTTCAGAGCTACCAAAAAGCTCATTATTAAAAACCAAAATTGATTCAAACAATCATTCAGACGTACATTTATTTTCAAAAAAAATAATAGACTATATGAGAGAAAAATATAATATCCAAAATGTTTCGGACATCGATGGAATTAAAATCAATATGGATAATAATGAATGGGTTCAAGTCAGGGGGTCAAACACCGAACCAGTTATTAGAATATTCGCTGAAAGCAGTAACAAAAAACGCAGTCAAGAATTAATTAATGATGTCAGCTTGATACTCAGTTAATTTATGAACACTTACTCTTTAAACAAAATTTATAAAAACCAATAAATTATGTAGTTTTGCAGTAATAGTCTTGTTACACTGCCATAATGACAAAGATTAAACAGTTGTTGTCAATGATTGGTGCCTGGATTAAAAATCATAAGTTGATTGTGGTAATAATTTTGGTTGCTGCACTAGTTTTTATATTTAGTAATCAGTCTAATGGTCTTGACTATCAACAATACGAAGTTACTCGCGAAGAGGTAGTAGATGCGGTCGAGCTAACTGGTCGTGTTTCAGCAGTTGATCGCGCTAACCTCGGTTTCAATAGTAGTGGTGAGGTTTCGGCAGTACTGGTGCAAACAGGCGATGAAATACGGCGGGGTGATATCATTGCCCGACTAAATACAGGAGCTCTAGCTGCCGAGTTGGCCAGGGCGGATGGCGGGGTTGATTCAGCTCTAGCTTCAATTGCTTCTGCAAACGCTGGGCTGGAACAAGCTCAAGCAAATCTAGCCAGCGTAAAAGCCAGTAATTCTGGTGTTTTGACTAACCTGGAGTCAGCTCGAAATAGTTTGGACACCATAATAGAAGAGCAAGATCAGTTGGTTGAAAATGCCACTAGAAATTTATTGAATAATAACCTCCAGGCTTATCCTATTAATGCGTCGCGTAATCTGCCACAACCACAAATATCTGGTAGCTATAATTCGGATCAAGAGGGTAGCTACCAGCTTGATTTCTATCGTTCGGGATCAGGTACAGGATATTCAGCACGTTTTACTGGTCTGGAATCGGGCACGGTTTCATTTCCTGATTTTAATTTGCCGGTTGCACTAGGAGATCGAGGTTTGTTTGTATCGTTGCCGCAAACTAATCAATCTTATACTTTTACTGATTTCACCATTCCAATCCCAAATGTTCGCTCTAGCAGTTACCAAACTGCTATAAATAGCTTAGAAGCGTCCATTGCTACCCGGACACGATTAATTTCTGCAGCACAAAATGAAGTAAATCGTTTGGAATCTCAAGAGACTGGTTTAGATTCGCTGACAACTGCCGAAGAACGTCGCGCCGCCGCATCAGTTGAATCCGCCAGAGCTGGTTTGGCCTCGGCCCAAGCAGGACTAACACAAGCCCGGGCTGCCAAAGCGATAGTCGAATCTCAAATCCAGGACCGCATTTTGCGAGCGCCGTTTTCTGGGACCATTGCCCAAATTGATTTACAAGTAGGTGAAACTGCCAGTACAGCAGAAACTGCAGCTGTGCTTGTTTCAGAAGGTGATTACGAAATTGAATTACAAGTCCCAGAAATTGATATTGCCAGAATACAAGAGGGGATGTCAGCCTTGATTACCCTGGACGCTTATGATGATGCATTTACATGGAATGGCGAGGTAGTATCGATCGAGGACATAGAAACAAGTGTTGAAGGAGTGCCAGTTTATATCACCACTGTTCGAGTAACCAATCCTACCGATCGTATTAAAATTGGTATGAATGCCCGGGCAATGATTGTGCTGGATCAAATTGATGATACTGTTGCAATACCACAGTCATATCTGTTTACCGAGGATTCTCGCAATTATGTTCTGCAACAAATTGACGATGATCGTGTAGTTGAAAAAACAGTTAAAACTGGATTGCGAGGTGCAAACTCTCTGGTACAAATTACTGCTGGATTGGAAGCCGGAGAAATAATCGTGCGCGAGCAACAATCAGATTAAATTTGATATGAATGAAGAGCTAAACACTAATAATTCGTGGCGCGTTGCCCGACTATTGGCTAAACGACAAATCCAACACTCTAGTCTGTGGTTGAATGTGTTGATTGTAGCTATTATGGCGATCACGTTTCTTAACCTAGTGGCAACAACCGGAATTTTAGTTGGTTTGTTCGAAGGTTCGGTCAAGGCTAACCGTGAACAATTTACCGGTGATATTTTTGTGTCAGAATTACCGACCGAAGGCTCGATCGAGAATTCTTCTCGACTGCTATCAACTATCGCTGATTTGGGTGGAGTCGTGGCATACAGTCCGCGCTATATTTCTGGCGCCACGATCGAGGCAAATTACGCTACCCGACGTGACTTTCAAGAATCAGCTAATTCAGTAGGGGGTAATGTGGTAGGAATTAATCCTGAAATAGAAGATCAGGTGACAAATTTATCAGAATATATCATTGACGGTAGCTATCTGGATTCAAATAGAAGTGGGGAAGTGTTGATTGGCAATACGTTGCTAGCGGAATACACTGACTTTTCCGATATATTTGTACCCTTGCAAAATCTAACCCCTGGCGAGAAAGTACGAATTACAGTTACTAATTCCGGGTCTATTTTGGACGGCGAGGGAGTAGACCCGGCAGCACCAACAACTGCGGGAAGGCAAAATTTCGGATCCCGAACCTTAGAATTCACCATGGTGGGGGTAGTTGATTCCAAAGTTGGCGAGAACTCATCGCGAATTTTTATGACAGCTGATGACTGGCGACGATTAACTGGTCGGCCAAATACCAATATTAATGAAGTTGCTATTGATGTTGCAGATGACATTGATCCAATAGTAATAAAAGATTCGCTTACTCAATCAGGCTTTAATCAATTTGCAGAAATCGAAACTTTTTCCGAAGCGATTCCAAGTTTTCTAAATGATATAAAGATTACTTTTGGACTACTGGGTAATTTAATAGGATCAATTGGTATATTTGTGGCTTCAATTACTATTTTTATTGTGATTTACATTAACGCCCTTACTCGTCGGAAATATATTGGTATTTTAAAAGGCATCGGTATTACTGGGCGATCAATCGAGCGGGCCTATTTACTGCAAGCAATTTTTTATGCCTTGCTGGGAGTTGGTTTAGCTACTGTCCTGATTTATGCCGTTTTAATTCCATTTGTAGCGGCCAATCCAATTGATTTTCCATTTGCTGATGGAATCTTGGTAGCCGAGCCAGCCGGAACAGCGATTCGGGCGGGGATAATGTTGGCAGTCACTGCAGTCGCTGGATTCATACCAGCCTGGCTTATTGTGCGCCAAAACACTCTAGACTCTATTCTTGGCAGATAAAGTAAATTCTAAACAATAAATTATCAATAACAAATGAGCTCCAAAACTAAATCACTGATCAGATGAATAAGAAACAAATTGCAGTAAAAACAAATAATCTAACCAAAGCTTATGGCGAGGGTAATTTGCGACTTGAAGTCCTCAAAGGCATTGATATGACAGTCAATCAGGGCGAATATATTGCTATTATGGGTAAATCAGGAGCTGGTAAATCCACGTTGTTGTATCAGATTAGTTTACTGGACAAACCAACTACCGGCACAATTGAATTATTGGAACAAGAGGTGAGCGGTTTAAACGAAGCCGAGCGCACTAGTTTTCGGCTTGGTCATTTGGGCTACATTTTTCAGGATTATGCATTAGTTCCTGAGCTAACCGCATCAGAGAATGTCGAATTACCACTTATGATGTTGGGCTGGGACTCTGCGCGTTCCCGGCAGGCAGCCCACGCTGCACTAGATTCAGTTGGACTAGCAGATAAACACAATAATCGTCCCAATCAATTATCTGGCGGTCAGCAACAACGGGTGTCAATTGCGCGCGCAATAGCCAAAAACCCTGAAATTTTATTTGCCGACGAGCCGACAGCCAACCTGGATGGTGCTTCGTCCGAGGAGGTATTAGAGGTAATGAAGAAATTATCTGAAACTGGGCAAACAATTGTCATGATTACGCATGAGCGCGAGTATACTCGTGATTGTGATCGAGTATTGTGGATGGAGGACGGTCTATTTGTTGATAGGACTGATTAAGTGCTATTTATTAACGCTCTATTTGGTTTTTTGTTCAGTTGGTGCTAACCTCGAATATAGAACAGCCAATGCTGTAGTTGATCTTTTCACTACAGCCTTGGCTACCCACCTCCTCACCTCCGACCCCCGTTGCAATGCAACTCCCTTCAAGTTTCTACTCAGGACTTCGTATTCTAGGGGCTATGACTTTGGTCCTTGTGTGTTTGTTCATCTTTGGCAACGCAGAAATAGACCGCCGGCAGGTCCAAGAAGCCAGCATGATTGCCCTCCCAGCCGTGCCTGATTCTTTGTTCGAGGAAGAACCTGATCCAATTCAGCCAGATTCGGTATTAGTAGACTCATTGCAAGTCCATAAAAGCGTTGAAGAGTCATTGAAGATGCTGGAGATTATTCCAGAGATTATAAAAAGGGATAGTTTACGTAACCTGAAATATGGATTTCGTTTTGCCGTTCTGCGCGAAACAACGTACGTTCTGATTGAATAGGGCTGACTGTTCGAGGATTTAATCACTCGAACAGTCAGTCAAACCGGTTGCTGTAGCACCACCTGAAATCAAGGTGGTTATTTTATTGGATTTTTTAATAATTCAAGTATAATCTTTTACCAGATACACAAGTATTTGTTCATAAAATTAAACTGATGTCGCTCCCACCATCCAGGATGTGAGTGATACCTGGATTGCGACATCAGGGCGGGTGCCGATCGGCCGACGGGACAAATCGGATGGTCGGTTACCCGCCACTGTTTTGAAGTCCTCGATAATGACTTCACACCTACCCTTGGGAAGGGTACCGGGCCGGAAGGCTGGTTGGCGGCTATGAGCTGTCAACCGCCCTCCCGGCTCGTGGGGAGGAGACTTCAAATATATCGGTAAGTCACCACGACTTACTGTTTTTTATTTCCAAAAGCCCTTGACATAAATATAAAATGTATTATTATATGACACGGAATCGACACACTGTCGATATCCATAAGCGAAGTAATAGTCACCTTCGTTAAATTCAATCGGATTGACTATCCATAGCCCATATCCTAATGGCGACCCTGTTCAACATGATTGACGCCGGCGGCAACACCATTGCCATCGGTGTCAGCTCTTACGAGGTGAAGACTCTCAAGTTCAAAAAACACGGTTCTTTCTGTGTCTATCACAACTCAGGCGACGTTCCGAGCTGGGAGAACCCGAACCCATTTTCTCTCGATGAGTACGAGTCAAAGCGCTACCGGCGCGAGATGGAGTTCGCTTCCAATCGCAAGAAAACTCGTAAGTCCAAGCGGCTTCCGAAGGCCGAGCGTCGGGCTCTCGCTATGAAAAACGGCGGTCCTAAAAACCGCGGTGGTGCCAAGAAGCGCGGACTCAAGAAGTCCAAGAAGTAGCCAGCTAAGGCGCCAGCGGTAGAGTAGGGAGGGCCGCTATATAAAAACCTCCACGCTCTTTTAGTTCTTTCGAGAAACTATTCAAAAAGTTTCTCTACCTTAATTTGTACGCTTATTTTGTTTATAAATAAAGGTTGAGAAAAAATTTAAAAGATTTTAAAAAAAGTACTTGACAAATATTTTAAATAGTGTAAATTATATAAACCAGAACCGAGGAGTGCCGAATCACTTGCCCCTCCCAGTATGGCGCTGACTAGACAGGCGATAATTCATAAGACCTGAGAAGCTAGTTGGCCTTGTTAGCCCTGTGATACTGATATTTTATCTGAGGTATATTACCTGCCTCGATCAGATCACATACAAAGGTTGGCAACTCCAGTAAAAGTTGCGAGGTCCACTTTCACGTAGATCTGTAGGTGCTTAGTCAGCAGTGCACCTAATGTCGTTGAAGCCAAGGCTCCGACAACTGCGTTACTGAGGAATTCGACACCCTCATTCGTTTTGTTCTTTCTCAGAAACCTGACAGCAGATGTTTACCATCCTGCCGACGGTCGAGACGCTCTCGAGAGCATTTATTCGCCTGACACAGGCATCAGCACTCGAACAGCAGTCTCCGCCGCTGTCACCCCCGCCGGGTAAGCCTCCGTAGATACCCGCATCACCCGCCTGGAACACCAACCAGGCGGCTTTTTTTATCTGCAAAAATTATAATAATTATTATTAAAGCTATACTACAAATTTATCAATAATAAAGTTCAAAACTTTGTTTAATATGTTATAAAAGTCGACAGATTCGGGTACAGTCCTGAAAAGCTGATCTTTGCTAATGTAAAAGGAAGCTTTTTGAGTTTGCCTATCCGGCTATGACCAACGCCGTTAGGTCATTTATCGGCAGAACTTCTGTCAACCACCCAACACCCTCACCTCAAAGTGAAAACCATCAGCCTTCTTCTGTTCTTTGCCATCGCATTGGTAGGAACAGGTTGTGACGCTACAACTGTTGACTCCGTTGAAGATGCGTCGGAGAAAATCTCCAGCTTCGGATCTCTTGCTGCGATCGAGACGGCAGGAATCCCCTACAGCGTGAGCTTCAGCAGTGATTGTCCAGACGGGCAAGTCGAGGTCTGCTCGGGCACGGGCCGGGACGGACGACCCAACTGTGGCTGCGTTCTGGATTTTCAGTAGGGATGGAAAGGCGACCCTCGTCTGGTCTGTAAACCATGCGGGGGTCGCTGACCCTCTTTCTTACACTAACCCACTCTTCTTCTGAAGCGTGGCTTTTTTTATACCGCTGATTTACTTATACTTAAACCTAATGAGTATTTCGGCAAAAGTTCAGATTTCAAAAATGTTGCGGGAGTGGCGGCAAGTACAGGCAGCGACAGAAAATGTCGAACTGTATCGGATACTACAAAACAAAACCATTTCCGAGATTGCTGATACGTTGCCCGAAACTAATATTGATCTGCTGGCAATTAAAGGCTTGGGACCTAAAAAAGTTCAGAAGTATGGTCAGCAGTTGCTAGAAATTGTATTAAAAGCCCAGCTGCCAGAGCCGCAGAATAATCTTTCTACCTCGGATGATGACGGAACGATATCTGTAGCAGAATTTATTTCCCGGCTCAATTTTTCGCTAGCCAAACATACCGTACGAATTAGGGGCGAGATTTCTGATCGGGTCAAGGTAGTTAATCGGGCAATTTATTTTCGTATCAAAGACTCGGAAGGGGATGCAATACTGGATTGTTTTGCCTGGCGTGATACTTTCGAGGGCAAGGGCACCTTTCCAGAAGAAGGAGCCGAGGTAGTGTTAGAAGGTCAAACCCAAATCTATCCACCAACCGGGCGCTTTTCGCTACAGGTCAAGGCGCTAGAATTGCATGGCGAAGGGTTGTTGAAAAAAGCGTTCGATAAACTGCATCAGGAATTGGATGCCAGCGGAGCATTCAAACCCGAACGCAAACGAGGCATTAATCAATTACCCCGACGGATTGCACTAGTTACTGCGCTGAAATCTGATGCCGAAACCGATTTTATTACTCACGTTGGACAGTATGGTTTCCAAATAGACAAATACGATGTTCGCGTCGAGGGTGTACGTTCTGAATCCAGTTTACTAGAGGCACTGCAGACAATTAATTCTGGAACCATTAATTATGACGCAATTGTAGTTACCCGTGGTGGAGGGTCACTGGAATCTTTGCAATCATTCAATACTAAAAGCTTGGTTAAAGCCATAATGGCGTCACGCTACCCCGTGATTTCGGCGGTGGGGCACGAACGGGATGTTACCCTATGTGATTTGGTGGCTGATGTGCGCGTATCAACACCAACCGATGCGGGTAAATTCTTTCAAAATCGGTATCAAACGTTTGATAATAATATTAATAATCAATATAGAAAAATTACTAATTTAGCGCCACAGTTTCTGGGCCAGGTAAATAATAATATTGATAATGCTTTGTCATCAATTGCACGTCAACTAGAGGGTTATTTAATCAAATTAAAACAAGTTCATTTTCAAGGCTTGAAACAATTGCAAATCCAGATGTTTCAGCTGCGATCGATACTGGGAAGCGGTAACCGAACACTGTACAAAATCAGCGGTTACTTTAACCAAATTTTATACCAGTCAAATACACAACTGACCCAAATAACGAGACTACTATATCGCCAAGCGCGATCGTTTAATACTGATCAACGATTAATATCAGCAAATAACAATACAAATCAGCAGCGCGAAATTATCAAACATATTTTACAAGATAATCGACAACGTATAATCCGCTCCCAAAATAGCTGCCAAAATAGTTTGAATTACAATTTTAAAAATTGGATAAACAATCTCGAATATAGCAAAAAATTGCTTGATTCTTTTAATCCTGAAGCTGTTTTAACTAGGGGTTATGCTATTTTGTCCGCTGATTCAAAAACCATTCGAACCACTGATCAGGCCAAAAAACACAGCCACCTGACGGCGACCCTGATTGATGGTAAACTGATCCTACGACACGATGACCAAAAAGGAAGACAGAAAAACTGAACCAGATTTTAAAGCCTTACAACAAGAGTTAGATGATATTACTCAATGGTTCGAGAGTAATGACGATATTGATCCCTCGATTGCATTGGAAAAATATCGCCGATCGGTTCAGATAGTAAAGACTCTTAAGTCCTATTTATCAGGGATTGAAAACGAATTCAAAATAATCTCACAAGAATTAGAAGATGAAACCAATTAATTCTCATAGTGCCAAAAAGTCACGTTTAGCCCGTAATATAACCGAAGACATTCTGATGATTACCGGTTCAGGGGTTAATTTGACTGCTGAAACTATTGAACAAATTAATAAAGCCATCGAATCCCGTATTGCCAGTCGACGTAATACTTATGCCAAACGTTATCCGACCTCAACCGCAATAGTAGCTATTTTAGGTGTCATATTAACTTATTATGGCGTGGAAAACCTAATCAACAACAGTGATTATTTATCCGAACACCCGATTGTGATTTTAGTCATGGGAATATTTCTGTTGGTAGTTACGGGTCGTTTAATTAAACAGTCATATGCCAGCTAAATCAGATCCTAATCCCAAGAAAGTTAACCCAATTAAATTTTCTGAATTCAAGGCTGAAGTATTTATATTGGCCGCAATATTTTTGGTCGCCACATTTTATGGCCTATTAAATTGGCAAACGCCACCTGCTATTATCAGTCAATTGATAGCCCAGATTGCTGATATGGCAAATGGATTGGGGGATTCATCAGCTACCGAAATATTTAGCGTTATCTTCATCAAAAATACCATTGCCATTATAACAGTCATAATTGGGGGTATTTTATTTGGGATTTCACCATTAATTTCAGCAATATTAAATGGATTAATAATTGGTATTGTAGTTGGTCGGGTAATAGCCACCGACGGTCTATTGGTTATTATGGCAGGTTTAATACCCCATGGAATTATCGAATTACCAGCCCTGTTTTTGGCTCTTGGCCTAGGTTTTCGAATGGGGATTCTACTGATCAATTCGTTTAGGAATAAATCTAAAGAAAGTATAGGTTGGTATCAAAATTTAAATAACAAATTGCGATCACTGCTGGGCGAACTGAAACGATCATTATTATTTGCCTGGCGATATCTAATCCCGGCTTTGGCGCTGGCAGCTTTGATTGAATCAACGGCTACCATAGCCCTAGTTGATTACGTCATAAATTATTTATAATAAAAGACCTACTAATGTTAGGCCAATAGATTTTGCCAAAAATCTATGTCAAAATTAAAGAATGCCTGAATTGCCTGAAGTTGAAACTGTCAGACGACAACTCGAGGAAAAAATTCGTGGCAAAGAAATTGAATCAATCGAGGTCTATTCTCCCAAACAAACCGATCATGATGAGAATTTTCAATCGAAATTAACACGTCAGATTTTTAATAACATTTCTAGGAAGGGAAAATTAATGGTATTTTCATTTCGCAATCAGCCGGACTTGTTTGTTTTGACCCATTTAAAAATGACCGGGCAATTATTATATCAATCAAGCAATGATGAATTATCGCGTGGTGGTCATACGATGTCTGATCATGACCTTGACCTACCTAATCGCCATACCAGGTTACAGTTTAATCTTGTTGGGGGCAGTGCTTTATATTTCAATGATTTGCGTAAATTTGGTTATATGAAAATCACTGATAAAGCAGGAGTCCAAAAGACATTATCAAAATTTGGTCCAGAACCGATTGATCCGGATTTTGATTGTAAATATTTTTACCAAACAATTCATAAATCAAAGTCTCCGATAAAGGCAGTTTTGCTAGACCAATCCAAGTTTGCCGGATTGGGTAATATTTATGTTGATGAGGCACTATTTAGAGCCAAGGTTTTGCCTTCGCGTTCAGCAAATAAAGTTAGTAAAAAAGAATCCGACATTTTATGTAAAGTCAGTGGGGAAGTGATGCGGGAATCAATTGCCCTTGGAGGAACTACGTTTCAGCATTTTGCTGATACTGGTGGACAACATGGCAATTTCCGCGATAAATTACAGGTGTTTGGCAGAAAAGGTGAAGGTTGTCATACATGTGATACCCCGATCGAAAAAATCAAACTTCGCGGTCGGGGCACACACTTTTGCCCCAGTTGTCAGATATAGTGTCAAAACAGTGTCAGAAATAATGTTAAAAATAAGTACCTATAAATGATCCCTTATTATTGCTAGTATTAAATTAAATGGACTCTGAAGCAGTTTTTAAAAAACGCTATGACAGGTTAAATTCCGAACAGAAGCAAGCTGTTGATACAATTGATGGGCCATTGATGGTGATTGCTGGTCCAGGATCAGGCAAAACCGAACTACTTAGCTTGCGAGTGGCTAATATCTTAAAACAAACTGACACCGACCCTAGACAGATTTTATGCCTTACCTTTACCGATGCTGCGGCGGTAAATATGAGAAAACGACTAACTTCGTTAATTGGACAAACCGCCTATCGAATTTCTATCAATACATTTCATACATTTGGTACCTGGATAATTGACCGTTACCCAAAACATTTTTATGGTGGCGCCAAATTACAACCAGCTGACGAATTAACTCAAATTGAATTGATGGATGAAATAATTCGTGACCTCGATCACGATGACCCCCTTCGCAGCTATCACCCTGATAGTGGTTTTATCTATTTAAATAAGTCAATTCGAGCATTATCTGATTTAAAACAAGCCGGTTTAACACCCTCAGATTTTGTGTCGATCATCACCGAATTATCTTTAACTTATGAAAAACTTGAACCTGTTATAGCTAATGTGTTTAACAATCGCATTACCAAAAAAGACCTAGCCTTATTTTATAACTTTGGACAACAACTCCCACAGCTACTAAACGATTATGAAGCTGGGTCGGCAAGCTATGGATTGATAACGAGTCTTCATGACAGCTATCAGCTGGCGGCTAATGAATCTCGGGAAGCAGAATCAACTAAACCAATAACTGCTTGGAAAAATAAATACCTTAAACGATCTGATGGATCCCAAAAGATTAAATCATGGGTTGGGTTTGATAAATTGATCTCTCTTTCAGCTATTTATCAAAAATATTTACAAAATATGTATGATCAAGGTTATTTTGACTTTGATGACATGATTTTGCAATCACTAGTAGCGCTACGTAGCAACGAAGACTTGTTAGCTGATTTACAGGAACAATTTCAGTATGTTCTGGTTGATGAATTTCAAGATACGAATGAGGCCCAGCTTGAAATTATCAAGCACATAGGATCAGGTTTATCGAATAATAATCGACCTAATATCATGACGGTCGGTGATGATGATCAAGCAATCTACCGTTTTCAGGGCGCCGAGGTTGGTAACCTGGTGAAGTTTAGTAATTATTTTGATCAAGTAAATATAATTACTTTAAAACAAAATTATCGATCCAGTGCTGACATTGTAAAACTGTCTAGAGATATTATTTCGGGTAATGAAACGAGCATCGAGCACATCTTACCGGCCGTAACTAAACAGATAAAAGCATTCAACCAGGAAAACGGCGAGATAAAAAGAATTCAACTACCCTCACAAGCTCATGAATTCAGTTATATCGCCCAACAAATCAATCGACTAATCAACCAGGGAATCGAACCATCCGAAATTGCAATTATCGGTCGTCGCCATCGCACCCTTGAATCATTGATTCCTTATCTGCAAGAAGCATCGGTGCCGACCAGATACGAAAGACAGTTAGATGTTTTAAAAGAACCGCATATTCGACAAATAATCACTATAATCCGCTTGTTATGCTCGATCGCTGACAAAGACGATGAACATACTGATAAGTTGTTATCAGAGGTTATCTATTATCCTTTTTGGGGAATTAATGAAATTGATATTTGGAAATTATCGGTTGAGGCCAATAAAAAAAGGGTTGGGTGGTTACAAACAATGTTATCCAGTAAAAATAACAAACTAAAAGAATTGGCCGAGTTTTTAATTAAATTATCAGGAAAAGTCACTTACGAACCGGTTGAAATAATTATTGATGAAATAGTAGGTACCGAGGTTTCGTTGATACCAGACGACCCAGATAGTGAAGCTGAAGTTGTCTCGGATGAAAACCCTAGTAAAGTTTCCTTTTCAGGATTTAAAAACTATTACTTTTCAAATCGAAAATACCAAGATTCCAAAACTCAGTACCTCAGCTTTTTGTCTAGTTTGCGTGTTTTTATTGGCGCAATACGTGAATATCGTAGCGGTCAGTTAATCAAGGCAGCAGATCTAGTTAAATTTGTTGATATCCATCAGGAAAATGAAAAATTGGTAGCGGATACGTCGCCTTTTATAAATGCAGTTAATGCTGTAAATGTCATGACAGCCCACAAATCAAAAGGGCAAGAGTTCAATACCGTATTTATTTTATCTTGCATACAATCTGAATGGGTGCCGCGCAATCGCGGATCAGACTTTGCCTGGCCAAGATTTTTAAATATTGGAGCAGACGCCGATACTAATGATGACAAATTACGTTTATTCTACGTCGCCTTAACTCGAGCGGCCAAGAAATTATATCTAACCTCATATACCCATTCAGATACCGGAAAACAGGTCGAGCAATTAGAGTTTATTAGTGAACTAGAACCGACGAATAGCTCTGAAATTGAGGTGCCGTCAATTAGTGATATTTTAGACGCAACCCTATCGGTTAGGTTTAGGATTCTACCTGAACTGGAAGCTGATTCATTCTTGCGCGAGTTGTTAACCAATTACAAACACAGCGTCACACATTTAAATAATTTTATTGACGTCACCAAAGGCGGTCCGCAAGCCTTTCTGGAACAAAATCTGTTGCGTTTCCCACATGCTAAATCAGCGTCTGGTGCTTATGGTAGTGCAATTCACAATACCATTGACGAAATAATTCGAGCACAAAGGGCGAATACAGACCTAGATTTTGATCAGGTCAAACATAAATTTGAAGAGTATTTAATCGCCCAACGCATATCGCGCGACGAATTTGATCTGTACTTACTAAAAGGTATTGACGAACTATCGGTGTTTTACCCATGGCTAGCTGACAAAATTAGCTCGCGTGATTTCAGTGAACTAAATTTTAGCAATCAGGGCGTTGTAATTGATGAATTTCAACTTACCGGAAAAATTGACTGGCTACATTTTAATTCTGATGAAAATAGATATGAAATCCGTGACTTTAAAACCGGCAAGCCAGTAGCAGATTGGAAGGGAAGTACGGATTATGAAAAAATCAAACTACACAAATACAGACAACAGTTATTATTTTATAAAATTCTAATCGATAATTCGCGTGATTATCGCGATCGATTCAATTTAACCTGCGGGTTTATAGATTTTGTTCAACCACTAAATGGGGAAGTAGTCTCGATTGAGGTGGAATATGACCAATCCGAGATTGAAGAATTAAAAAAATTAATCAAATCAGTTTGCACCCACATCCATAACCTGGATTTTCCAGATATTTCAGAATACCCTGAATCAATTAAAGGAATTCAAGAGTTTGAACAATATTTAATAGATGGTTTAACCGACTAACTAAAACTTTAAATTTAGCGGTCTCACCACTAAATTACTGCTATTGTTATAATAATGTATTTGCCTGATTCGAAAAAGCTCTTGAGTATCACATCTGAATATGGAACTCCAACTTACGCTTATGACTTAAATAAAATTAAGCAGCAGTATCGGAAACTTGATAAAAGTATTACGTATGAAAGCAAACAGATTTATTACGCGGTCAAAGCTAACTGGCACCCTATGATTCTACAAACGCTAAAAAACGAAGGTTGCGGTATTGAGTGTGTATCCAGAGGTGAGGTGGAGCATGCAATTAATAACAATTTTAACCCTAACGAAATTATTTTTACCGGTAGTGGACAGACTAAAGAGGACTTGGTTTGGATTGCTAAACAAGGGGTTCAAATAAACCTTGATTCGTTGCATCAGCTGAAGGTTTTGGGCGACCTGAATTCCACCCTCAATTAGGACACTCCTCATTTAATAATAACTGATTTTCTCTCATGATTTCATACGCTGACTTGTACCCTAGGATCT
>CAZHOI010000009.1:0-13028 GCA_964534365.1 uncultured Candidatus Saccharibacteria bacterium
AGGCTTGCGGGGGTCGCGTGATGGGGTTGGGGGGTATTGGCCAGGGCGGAGTTATCAGACGGTCGCAGAAGCGCAAGCTGACCGTCCAAATATTAACGAAGGTGGTCAAATTTATGCTTATATCGAGGAAATAGATCAAGTAGTAGATTCTTATTCTAATCTAGATTACTGGCGAACACCTGACGCTTCTAATAATGCTCTAGATCCTTATAAATACTATGAATACCAACCAGTTCCACTCGCGCTAAAAGCTAAAGTGATCTCGGTGAATGGTAGTCAGTTAACTTTAGATACCTCAGCCCTAAATAGTACTTCCGCCGCGAACGTATACGTTGATAACCGTAACACCTTCTTTGTTACTGATATTATTAACGATGATAATTCTAGTAGAAACGAAAACGGTAACATTACCGCGATTTTACCAACAGGTACCTTTTATCTTTCAGATGATTTGCGAATTGGGACAGATCGAGATAATTTTAAGTTAATCGGCCAAGGTAAATATCTAAGTATTTTATCAGGAGTTGAGGGTTCAGTAACACCTGAAATTACCACTCAAGGTAATCGAAATTTGGAATTCAGGGATTTCAGTATCATTGGTACTATTGGCGATAACGGGTATGTGGGCAATGATTCCCGTGAAGGTTTGGATATTACCCATGCAGCCGGTAGTATTGTCTCAGATATCAGATGTATCGATGTGCCAAATTCTTGTGTTGATGTGTCAAGCAACGATGTTTGGGCCTATCGTATTGAAGATTTTACGACCGAGCCATTAAGGACATATTTTCAGTGGAAGTTGCAATGGGCGGATGGTGAAGGTGGGGGTTGTGTAGATTGTCGAATAATCGGAACTTCAATTACTCCAGGTTTTGAATTCTTTGGCCACAAAAAATGGCGAATTTATACGTCCTTCTGGCCTTAATACTACTTCAGCTCTGAATTCAGCTGGAGGAACATTAGTAGAAGATATGTTTTTGTATCTAGAAGAAGGCAGCGATTATCAAGACGATGTCTGGGAGGTTCATGTTAATCCTATTATAAATCCAAATGATAATATTAAACGTCTAGCACTGCTGAGCCTAGACGGACAACTGAATAATCCCGTTATTGTTCAAGAGGGGGCAATAAACGGCGAAGAACTTATGAGGGGAATAAGTATTGGGGGATTAGGTTGGGAGAATTTTAGTGTTAATGGTGGTTTAATGATATCTCTAGACCCAGAAGTCCAAGACGCTAGGGCAATAGAGATACGGAGTAAAAATGGGGTAATTGACGGATTTCGATCAATGGTTAGGTCAACTTCGAAGCCATGGTCAGAAATTGGATTAAGAGCTGATGAGGAGTACGGATGGAATTACACGGTAAAAAATACGGTAGCTAATGTAATCCGTGATGATACAGGGACTGCCATTTTGGAAAATAATATGACAGTAGATGAATACCAAGCCTCCCTCGGCGAGAACGTTCCCCCAACCGCCGACTTTAATATCCAAGACATTCTAGGCGAAGGCTCGTACAACTTCTTTGCTTACGACTCGATTGACCCAGATGGCTACATCATTCGATATGACTGGAGCTTCTCTGATGGTAGTACTGACCGCTTACCCTATGCCTCACATCACTTTGACAATCCTGGCACCTACGACGTCACCTTAACTGTAACCGACGAGCGTGGCGCCACTGATACCACTACTAAGACTATTACCGTATCTGACACTACTGAACCGACCCCAACCCCACCAGATTTAACCTCCCCGCAAGACTGCTCGGCCATAACTAGCGAAGGCGGTGCTGAACCAGGTTACTCATCCCCAATGGTTCCAAATAGTGGTGTCCTAGGATTACAAGCTGAGTGTGATTCAGAAAATGTCTATATCACATTGGGTAGTCAAGATAATGCAGAAATAACTTACCCTTATGGTTTTTACTGGGATGGCAGTAATTGGCAAAATCTAGTATATACAACTGCAGGCGGTAGCACCGGAGCATGGGCCAGAGGTCCGGTAGAGGCCACTATTCCACAATCAAATATCAGCTCTCCGGGATTCGTGCTGGGTTATGTATGTCGTTGGAATGGTCAAGGCTACAGCTGTCCTAGTAATTGGATGTTGCAAAAGGTTGAATAAGCTAGAGTGTTTAAAGTAGGAGTTATTGTAAAAATGTTGCTAAACCTTAAGCTGCTATACTATTAGTAAATGGAATTAGGATCACCTGACATTTCTTACTTTGCTCAAACTGATTTTCGCAATCAAAAGCGCCAGTTTGGAATTAAACAAGAAGACCGCACCCGACATCTATATGTGATTGGTAAAACAGGAATGGGCAAGTCGACTTTATTGCGTAATTTGGCAATCCAGGATATTAATAATGGACGGGGAATGGCGTTTATGGATCCGCATGGAAATTTAGTCGAGGAATTACTAGATTATGTTCCAGAAGATCGCGTTGATGATATTTTGTATTTTGCTCCATTTGATTTATCGCACCCTATTTCATTTAACGTCATGGAAGACGTAGGGCATGAACGTCGTCATTTGGTGGCAAATGGCTTGATGTCAGCCTTTAAAAAGATTTGGGTAGATATGTGGTCTGCCCGAATGGAATACATTTTAAATAATACGCTACTTGCGTTATTGGAATACCCTGATTCAACTTTGTTGGGAGTTAATCGAATGTTAGCCGATAAGACTTATCGTAAACGTGTGGTGGCTAATATTTCTGATGTGGCAGTGCGGTCGTTTTGGGAAGACGAATTTGCTAGTTATTCTGATCGCTATATGACCGAAGCCGGTGCGGCGATTCAAAACAAGATTGGTCAATTCATTTCTAATCCGTTAATCCGAAATATTATTGGACAATCCCATTCATCATTTGATCCCCGAGAATTGATGGATAATAAAAAGATTTTATTAATTAATTTATCCAAAGGCAAAGTTGGTGAAGATAATGCAAATTTACTAGGGTCAATGTTGATTACTAAAATATATTTAGGAGCAATGTCACGGTCTGATGTTTCTCCATATGAGCTCAAAAATCTACCACAATTTTATTTTTACGTTGATGAGTTTCAGTCTTTCGCCAACGAGTCATTTGCCGACATCTTATCAGAAGCTAGGAAATATAATTTATCATTGACAATTGCCCATCAATATATCGAACAGATGAGCGACGAGGTTAGGGCTGCTGTATTTGGTAACGTTGGTACGATGATTACTTTTAGGGTTGGGGCTACCGATGCCGAGGCACTGGAGAAAGAATTTGCACCAGTCTTTTCAGCCGAAGACATTGTTAATTTGGGGTTTGCTCAGGTTTATTTGCGATTGATGATTGATGGGGTGGGTTCAAAACCATTTTCCGCTAATACTTTACCCCCAGTTCCACTACCAGAACAGTCATTTGCTGATTTAGTGGTTAGTCGGTCTCGACAAAATTATGCCTTGCGCCGAGCCGAAGTAGAAGAGCAACTAGCTGCCTGGCACGAATCAAACGCCGGTTTAATTGATGATCCCCATGTTGCCCGCCGTCGAGATAAAGAAAATAAAAGCAAAGAGCGCCATGTCGAGGCTTATCGAGAATCGCGTCAGAACTTAGATGATGCCAATAACAAAATTAAGATACCTCAGCCAAACCGATCCAAAGGCTCGATTAAACCAGAAAGCGGATCTAGCCCAGATCTAAATCAGCGATTACAAAAAGCGATTGCCAAAACCCAGGTTTATCATGAAGATAAATCAACTAAAAAAGCTAATCTGTCAGAAAGTAAAAAAACCGGCAGCAAAGATTCGCTGGCTGATCTACGCTCGACTCTAAGCGATGTATTGAAAGACGCTGGCATCAAAGTACCTGATAAATCAAAAAAAAATAATCAGAAAAAAACTAGTAAAAAATTTGATTCACCAAAATCAAAGACAAACAAGCCTTCGGAAAAATCTGCCAAAGAGAATAATAAGAATCAAAAAGATTCAGTTGATAAAGAAATAAATAATTCTAGGGCAGACAAGCCTAGCAAGAGTTCGGATGATTTTGAGCAGCCCAAAAAAACTAGCCGATCTACATCAGAAAAATCAGATAATCACCAGAACGCGGCTCAAGGAATGAATAAAAGGGATGAAGTCAAAGCCGCTGCGTCTAAAGATATTCAAAACAACTCAGATAAGTCCAAGAACCCAAAAAAGAAAACCAATCCAGATAGCAAGGAAGGCCTGACAAAAGAATCTAGAATTGCCGATGACAAAACTAAATCTAGCTCTACTCCTTCTGATAATAAAAAAGAAAAAATAGCACAATTATCTTCATCTAAAGGTGATAATCAACCGGACGCACAGGCAAATGACTCAACCAATTCTCAGGCGTCAAAAAATAATTTTAGTAAATCTAAACAAACGGCAGCTTTCGAGTTATCCGAGGATGAATTGCGTTCAATCCTAGAAGTTTAAAAGTTTTAATATTGATCCATAGGTCAGTAAAAGTAGCTTATAATAACGTTATGCGAGAATTGCTAATAGCGTCTGTTATTTTATTTATTCCATCGCTGACCCAAGCACAAATATTTTCAGAAATTATGTTTAACCCCGAGGGTACTGATGCCAAAAACGAATGGGTAGAAGTTTTCAATGATACTGATTTAGTGATCGATCTGGCGGAATACGGATTATTTGAAAATAGTGTTAATCACGGCATTAGTCATTATCAGGGCCCAACTGAATTGTTGCCTGATAGTTATGCGGTAATTGCAGGTAATGCCGAAAATTTATCATCTAAACTAGATTCCGATACTGCTTTGTTTGATTCTGTTTTTACTCTTAACAACACCGGCGAGGAGATCAAGTTGCTAGATGCTAATGGTTCCATTGTCACCATTATCAGGTATGACAGTGAAATGGGCGGTAACGGTGACGGTAATTCGCTTAATTTAATTGCGGGAACGTCTTGGCAGCCGCGTAAACCTTCGCCTGGAAATCCGGCTCTAGAAAATCAATTCAGCCCCTCTTTGTCGACTAGTTCGACTAGTAAAAAAACACTCCAGCCTATTGTGCAAACTCAACAATCTCGCAAAGCTGATTATCAACTACCTGGATTTGGTATTGCCGAGCAAAAAGTAGAATTTAAAATTCATAATCCAGTGAAAGGTTATCAATACAATTGGAAATTTAACGATGGTACTGGAAAAATTGGCCCCTCAGTAGCTCGCATTTATAAACTGCCGGGTAATTATTCGCTTGATCTGATTGTCAAAGATGACGGAGAGACAATCGAGAACATTAATCACCAAATACAAATCGAACCTCCAAAACTGGGACTTAGTACGGGATATTATAAAGAAAAGCGGTATTTGAGAGTGATTAATAATAACCGTAGTATTCTAAATATTTCTAATTGGCAGATAGTTGTGGGCAAACAAACTTATAAATTGCCGTCTATTCTGCGTCTTGCTCCAGATGATAGTTACGCTTTTAATTTGGATGCTGAACTGGAGTACCCAATTGTAATTAGCGACGATAAAGCCGAAGTGGTTCTAAAAGTTGAGTCAACTACCGACTCAACCCCTAATGAAACAGCTAAGATCGAGGAGCTAAATTCGGTAAAGCCAATAGTTCCAGTATCAGAAAATAATACAACCCTAATACCAGAGATTTCAGCTCAGTTGCAAGACACAGATACTACTGAGAACGATCTTGGCAGCAGCGCTACTGACGATAATGACAGTGATGAAAAAAAGCTAGAGCAGCAACGACTGGAGGCTATTTTTAATAGTTATAGTGATGTTAGTAATACTGAATCTGAGACCACAACTTCTGCACCTGTTGCAAATAGCGTTACAAAAATTGCTCCTGTCGGCTTGGCAGCAAATTCCAATACGGCTCAAGTCGTGCAATCAAATAATTTCAGTCCGGCTAAAACAATTATTAATGTGATTATGATTATGGTCTTAGGTGCTGGATTAATGCTTCTAGTACAAAGCAGAGCGATCGCATCCAGTTCAAATATAGTTCATGCGACCAAAGAGGTTGATAATGAAGTGGGGGATTACGAGATAACCGAAATAGAAGATGATGATTTCTAGACTCAGAGCCCTCTATCAGCGTTCTCCATTTCTAAAAAACATAACCTGGCTTGGCCTGTCCGAGGTTATAATTCGGTCTAGTAAATTTGTTGTTTTGGCTTTAGCGGCAAGAGTTTTAGGTCCAGAAAACTTCGGACTGTTTTCATATGCTTTGGCAATTGCCGCAATGTTAGCAGTTATTGGTGACTTAGGAATTAACAAAATAATTACCCGAAATTTAGCTACTAATTTTGAAAATGCCTCAAAATACGGATCTAGTTTTATCATTCAAGTAATCGCATTAATAATTTATGGCAGCTTTGGTTTTTTCTTATTAGGACTTCAACAAGGTTTATTAATTGCTTCACTTTTTTTAATTTTAGGAATTTTTACGGCTAGCAATATTTTAGGGGATTACATTTGGGCTTTCTTTCGTGCTCAAGAAAAAATGCATTACGAAGCTTGGGTCAAAACTGCTCAAGCGATATTAATTTTGATAGTAGGAATAGTTTTACTACTAGGACCTCGTCCACTTTTTGGACTAGCAATATCATATTCGATTGCATCAATAGCAAGTCTGGTGGTGGCTTTACATTTAATAAAACGACAAAATATATCGCTTGGTAAGGCTAATTTCTCAGTATGGATTGATCTGGTAAGGCAATCATGGCCTATTGCTTTGATTGCGATCTCGGCGTATATCTTTAACGAAATTGATTCCATAATGCTAGGAGCACTTGATAGCTTTAATTCGGTAGGATTGTATAACGCTGCTTATAAAATTATGTCAGCCACCTTAATTCCAATGTTTGTTATCAACCAGGCAATTTTCCCCAAGCTATCTTATTCTGACAAAAAGACTTCCAGGCGGTTGGTGCGTCAAAATTTTGTAGGCAATCTAGTTTTATATAGTCTATTAGCAACAGCAATGTATTGGCTTGCTCCTGAATTAATTGGCTTGCTATTTGGTCCTGAGTTTGTTGCCGGAGCCTCGACGTTATTTCTGCTTAGTCTGGTGGCGATACTAACTGCGTTAATGTTTCCTTTATCAAATTATGCAATCGCTACTGATAAATTAAAAGTTAATTTATTGCTATCGCTTACCGCCGCTGGATTAAATATCTTCCTTAATTTGACACTAATACCAATATATAGTTTTCAAGGAGCGGCTTTGGCTACAATTATAACTTACGCTTACTTGCTGATTGGGTATACAGTTGCCTGGCTATTTTTAGATGAAGAAATCCATAGCACAAACCGATCAGCTGCCATATAATACGAGACGTTATGGGTATCCTAGATATTTTTTCCCAACCACCAGGGGCCAAAACTTTGAAGCGGCTACAAAAGCGGGTGATACAAGTTAATAAATTAGAATCAGTAATAGCAGAATATTCAGATGAGGATTTAAAGAATCAGACATTTGAATTTAAGAATCGACTAGAGACTGGAGAAACCCTGGATGATATTGCTGATGAAGCTTTTGCGGTAGTGCGCGAGGCGGCAAAACGAGTGCTGGGTATGAGGCATTACGATGTTCAATTAATTGGCGGTTACGTAATTCACGAAGGCGCCATTGCCGAGATGAGAACTGGTGAAGGTAAAACCTTGGTAGCTACCTTGCCGGTTTATTTAAATGCGCTATCAGGCAAGGGAGTTCATTTGGTAACGGTTAATGATTATTTGGCAAGGCGCGATTTGGCTTGGATGGGACAGATTTACAGTTTTTTGGGTCTAAGTGCAGCAGTTATAAACTCGGGCTCGACCTCATACCGATATGATGAATCAGCTGAAGTGTCCCAAGGATCAGCCTCAGATGAAGAGCGGGACGAGGACGGTTATTACAAAATAGTCTATGACTTTCTACGTCCCATCAATCGCAAAGAAGCTTATGAATGCGATATAACCTATGGTACTAATTCCGAATTCGGTTTCGATTATTTGCGTGACAATCTAGCGTATGAAATCAATAATAAAACTCAACGAGGTCACAATTTTGCCATTATAGATGAGATTGATTCAGTATTAATTGATGAAGCTAGAACACCGCTAATTATATCGGCCCCTCATAGCGAATCCGAAAATTTCTATCAGACTTTTGCCCACATTGCCTCACAATTTGTCGAAGACGAAGATTACACCGTTGATGAAAAATTGCGTCAAATTCAAGTCCTGGAACCAGGTGTTCATAAAGCCGAAAAATTACTACAAATTGATAATATTTATCAACCAGAACACATTAAACTAGTTCATCATTTAGAATCGGCAGTTAGGGCAAAAGCGCTATATTTAAAAGATCGTGAGTACGTCATTCAGGCGGGGCAAGTGGTTATTATCGATGAATCTACTGGTCGATTAATGCCTACCAGGCGCTGGTCAGGAGGACTGCATCAGGCAGTTGAGGCCAAAGAAGGAGTAGATCCCAAAGCCGAGTCGCGAACTTTTGCTTCGATTACTTATCAAAATTACTTTCGCATGTACGACAAATTATCGGGCATGACTGGTACAGCAGTAACCTCGGAAGAAGAATTCTTTAAAGTTTATTCACTAGAAGTAATAGTAATACCAACCAATAAACCGATTGCTCGAATTGATCGAAATGATTTGGTGTATGCGACTACCGAGGCAAAATTTAAGGCCATTGGCAATAAATTGCGCAAGCTTCATGACAAAGGTCAACCGGTGTTAGTTGGTACGGTATCAGTGGAATCTAATGAACAGTTGTCTAATTATTTAAACAAAGTTGGCATTCCTCACCAGATGCTTAATGCTAAAAATCACGAAAGTGAGGCCGAAATTATTGCCAATGCTGGTAAGCCGGGAGCGGTCACAATTGCGACCAATATGGCCGGTCGAGGAGTTGATATTAAACTTGGCGGAGAAGATGCCGCTAACGATCGCTATGAAAAAGTAAAAGATCTTGGTGGTCTGTTTGTTTTGGCGACCGAACGCCATCCGTCCCGTCGCATTGATAACCAACTCCGTGGTCGATCAGGCCGACAAGGTGATCCGGGCGAAACTCAGTTTTACGTATCTCTAGACGACGATTTAATGCGAGTGTTTGGAGCCAAAGATCGAATTCAGGGAATTATGGCCAAAATGCCCGAAGATCAAGCAATGGATCATAAAATTATCTCTAAAAGCATCGAATCAGCGCAGAACAGGGTAGAAGGATTTAATTTTGATTCGCGCAAAAACATTTTGTCATATGATGATGTTTTAAATACGCAACGACAATCAATTTACTCGCGACGAGACGAGATTCTTAATCATAGCAACGAAGAAATTGTTGAATATGCTAAAAGTGTTGTCAAAAGTGCTGAAGGAAAAAATGAAATAGAGTCACGAGCTGATGATGAGAAGTTCATTAATTCCATTCGTCGGGTAATGCTTCAGGTTATTGATCGGCTATGGGTTGATCATTTAGAATATATGGATTTTCTGAAAACATCAGTTGGTCTAAAATCTTATGGTCAACAAGAGCCGGTAGTGGAGTATAAAAAAGAAGGCTTGAACCAATTTAAAGCGTTGGAAGAATCAATTCAGCGAAATACTAAAAATATTGTCCAAAAACTAGCCTCGCAAGTTAAAGAGTTCGAGGCAGAAAAAAATAAATTAGCGCAAGTTGAGGCCGAGGCAGCTCGAGCACGGCAATCATCAAATCAATCGAATAATACTGATGAGACAAAACAGTCTCAAACTTATATCAAAGACCAAAACTCCGAAATTGGTCGCAATGATTTAGTGGTAGTAACTAATGGTGTCGAAGAGAGAACTTTAAAATTTAAAAAGGTTGATAGATTTTTGTCTCAGGGTTGGAAGTTAAAAGGAACAAAATAAACCACCTTTTATAGGATATTTGATTGCGGTTGCGAGTCAAACTTATGAGTTGGAAGATTTAAATAATCGCTTTTATATCGAATTTGAATCAAGAACGATAAGTAGTAGTTACTCATAATAGATTTTGCTATGGTGTAGGTATGAAATTCGTTATCACAATATTACTGAATGCAGCGGCAGTATATTTAACAGCTGAATTACTGCAACAGATATCTTTACCAGATTTTACTACTGCCTTGTTGGTAGCTCTGGTTTTAGGAGTGATTAATATAACTATCAAACCCCTAATAAAATTGCTTACGCTGCCTCTTAACATTCTAACTTTGGGATTACTAGGTTTTGCAATAAACGGTGGATTTTTATACCTGGCCACCTATCTAGTAGAAGGGTTCATGATAGCTAGTTTTTGGTGGGCAATATTGGCATCCTTGCTAATCACATTTTTAACCAGTTTATTCAGCACTATTATCGGTTTCAATGATTAAATCAAAAAAATTGATTAAGGTAGCAACACATAATGGTACTTTTCACGTGGATGAGTTATTTGCAATCAGTACTCTTAAATTACTATATCCAGATAATCAGATTTCAATAAATAGAACTCGTGATCAGGATTTAATAGATGCGGCTGATTGGGTAATAGACGTAGGTGGAGTTTATGATCATTCTGCCAGACGATATGACCATCATCAGATTGGTTCGCCGGTTCGTGAAAATGGTGTTCCTTATGCTGCATTTGGTCTAGTGTGGCGGCATTGGGGGTCACAAATATGTGGCAATGAAGAGATTGCCAATACGATCGAGAGCCAATTTATTCAAATGATCGATGGTCCTGATAATGGATACCCTACTACACAATCTTTGGTTGATGGTGGTAGAGTGCCCACTTTGGCAATGCTGCCCAGTCTATGGCGCTCTAGTTTGCCAGATATAGCTTCTACAGAAATCGTAGATCGAAATTTCAATGATTTATTAGACTTAACTACTGAAATTTTACAAAAAACCATTAATCTACATACTAAACGACATCAAGCCAATCTTAGGTTTGAAAAAGCTTATCATGAAGCAACTGATAAGTCAGTTATAGTAGTTGAAAAAGGAGATTGGCCAGTTGATGTCTCTAATTATCCAGAGACTTTGTTTATTGTGTATCATGATATAGAAAATAATACTTGGAAAGCAAAGTGTATAACTGACAATTCATTTAATTGCCGGAATGGATTTCCTCAAAATTGGCGTGGATTACGCGATAAAGAGTTACAAATTGCAAGTGATATCTCTGGTGCCGTATTCGTACATCGGGCAGGGTTCTTGGCTGTAGCAGAATCAAAAAGGTCGATTTTAGAAATGTGCTCTCAAGCTAAATCTTAAATAAAAACATGAATAACCTTTATTTACTGGTTAAAGTTAGAAATAATCATTTTCAAGCTGGGGATAAGTTGTTTTTGTCCTTTATGGTACTATATATTCTGTTCTAAATAAGTATTTATATTACTAATATCTCGGCTTGCCATTTCTAGACATTGGTTATTTTATAGTAATTATATAATTTGCTTTAGGGCTTAGTTGTTTTAACCGATACACTCTATAGTGTGAATATTTTAAACACCACTAGTTTAGTGCCTAAAAAAAATTTATTTTTGTTACTATTACTACCAATTGCTTTTTTGATCTTGCCAATATTGGCTCTGGCTGAAGATCCACCACCACCACCGCCACCACCACCATCACCACCTCCTACAATCACCGAGGTAACACCAGTTCCTACACCGACTAATGATCGGACACCAAATTATACTTTTAGTACTGATACAAATGGGACTATAAGCTATGGCGGTAGCTGCTTGTCCTCTACCACTAACGCAGTGGTTGGTAATAACACGATCACCTTTAATCCTCTATCACCTGGAACGTACTCTGATTGTACTATTGCCGTTACAGACTCTAATGGCAGTGCTAGTAATGTATTAAGTATAGCCTCTTTTACTGTCACTAACACTCCGCCATCAGTCACCCTAACCAGTCCTTCCAACGGCACTAACTTCAACACCGGTGATGACGTCACTTTCTCTGCCACCGCCTCTGATTCAGACGGCAGCATTGCTTCGGTTCAGTTCCAGGTAAACGGCGCAACTGTAGACACTGATACCACCTCGCCATATTCGACTACTTGGACCGCTATCGAAGGCAGTCATTCAATTAGAGCCATCGCTACTGATGATGATGGTGATACTACTATCTCTAGTGTTGCAAATATCACTGTCTCAAATGCAAACTCAACCCCAACGGTATCGCTCTCGGCTGACACTACTTCAGTTGAGGCCGGTGATACCGTCACCTTGACTGCCACCGCCTCTGATTCAGACGGTACAGTTTCATCCGTAGTATTTAGACGAGATGGCGTTAATTACGCCACCGACACCACCTCACCATATATCACCACCTTTACGCCATCGGCAGCGGGAACCTTCGTATTTTCGGCCATTGTAACCGACAATGACTCGGGACAAGGATTTTCGGGAGACGTAACAATTACCGTTACCGAAAATCAACCACCGGCCGTGACCCTGTCGGTCTCTGACACGACTCCAACAACAGGTGAGACCATTACCTTCTCTACCACCGCCTCTGATTCAGACGGCAGCATTGCTTCGGTTCAGTTCCACCGCGATGGCTCTTTGTACTCGACTGACACTACATCGCCATATACCACCACCTTCTCACCAAATACGGCTGGATCTACTAGCTGGACTGCAATAGCAACAGACAACGATGGTGATACTACTACCTCTAGTGTTGTTGTGGTAACTGCAGCTGACCCGGCCAACAATGCTCCAACCGCCTCATTTAACTACGGCCCAACTTCCGGAGAGGCGCCACTGGAAGTGTTCTTTGACGGGTCAGACTCGACTGACTCTGATGGAACCATCGCTTCATATTCTTGGGACTTTGATGACGGCAACAATGCTATTGGTCAGAACGTAAACAACATCTACACTAGCTCAGGTACCTACACTGTGACCCTAACAGTAACCGACAATGATGGTGCTTCTGATTCTGATACCGCTACTATTACAGTAGTGGCTCCTAACACTCCGCCATCAGTCACCCTAACCAGTCCTTCCAACGGCACTAACTTCAA
>CAZHOI010000009.1:13128-15955 GCA_964534365.1 uncultured Candidatus Saccharibacteria bacterium
TCAATTAGAGCCATCGCTACTGATGATGATGGTGATACTACTATCTCTAGTGTTGTTGTGGTAACAATATCAGAATCAAGTGATTCATCATCGGGATCATCTAGCGGAGGCGGAGGTGGTGGATCAATTTCATCTCTTAACAATAATGATGACAACAATGATGGTGAAGACGAGGTTGAGACAGTTAATTCTGATGATTCAACAGACGAAAATGATCAATCAAACAATGGGGTAAATACCACATCACTAGAGAGACTAGAGAGAGTTCTTTTACTAGTTCGTCCCGTAATTGCAGTTCAAAAACGACCAATTGTAGAAAGTCTGATTAATATTATTAGGATGAGATTAGGTAAAGACGTCATGATTTTTACACAGGTGGTTAATCCTGACCCAGTACCACCAATAACTGTTGGCAGTAGTACTGATCCATCAGGTTGTAGTATTGCGGGAAGCTTGCAAATAGGTGATCAAGGTAATCAGGTCGAGTGTTTGCAACGTTTTCTAGCAGTAACTGGAGACTTTCCATATAACTATGGCAATGGTTACTATGGTAGTGTCACCGCACAATCTGTCGAGCGTTATGAGATACGTAATGGTTTGAGAGTAGATGGAGTCTGGAATAACTAAATTATGAAATTTGATATAAATTCTATATTTAAATTAGTAATAGTTTTTTGTTTAATTGGTTTTTTCACCCCTGTTACTGCCACAACCCTACAAGACGTACAACAAACTTACCTGGGCTATATCATGGAGAAATATGGAACACCACAATCTCTGTTAGGAACTGATTTTCAAGGAGAAGTATTAGGGGCATCATTTTCACCTGGAGACGTTCCGTGGGGTCCAGAGAGTGTCTTGTACGAGCCAACAGTTGGTAATGACAGATGTAACTCTAACCAATATTTTGATCGCGACACCGAGAGTTGTGTATCGGTAGAACAATGGTTATCTCAACAAGGGGTAAACTCATTTTGTTATGTTAATGGAATTAGTGGCAATGATGCCAACGATGGTTCGATCTCTACCCCAAAACAAACAATAGATGCATGTGGTAGCGGGCCGGGAAAGGGAGTAATTATTAGAGGTGGTACTTATAGAGAAGACATTCGTCCATTTAATAGCGGCAGCGTCACCTCGCCGTCATTTTGGGTTGAATATCCTGGCGAAGAAGTAGTAGTAACAGGTGCAGATGTCATGAGCAGCGGGGGATGGGTACAACAGGGTGATGGCACTTGGCGACATGATTGGATTTGGGGAGGACAAGTAGATAACAATGTGTCTGGAGACAAAAAATGGCTACTAAATCGCCGGCGCGAACTATTCATTGTTAACAATGACGTATTGATGCCCAGGGATGATGTGGCCGGGACTTGGTCAAGTGGTAACTTCACTTTTGAAAGTCAGTCTAAACCAGTATTAAACGAAGATGAATTTTGGGTAGAGGGCTCGCCAGAAAGCCCTAATGCGGTATACGTCAGACTTGCAAGTAATACTAATCCAAATAACGAGACGGTGGAAGTTTCACTACGCTATAATTTATTTAGACCTCATTATGGTGGTGATTCCACCTGTAGCACACAATCTAATATGGAATATTTAGGCGTAGTTGGAATCGATTTCAGACATGGTGCGTCAAAACGCCAAAGGGGAGTAGCCTGTTTAGGCATTGGTAATGGAAAATTTATTGATTCTTCGGTTTCCTACAACCGAGCTGGGGGGTTGGATATTGATGGCCCCGATCATCTAATTCAAGGTTCGGTTTTTAGTTGGAATGGTATTGAAGGTTTAACCGGAACCAATACTGATTATACGATTATCGAGTTTAATGAAATTAATAATAATGCCTGGGCGGACCCAACCGGTAGTGGTCACGGCGGGGCGGGAAAAATTAGTCGTAGTCAGTATATGGTTTTCCAAAATAACGTTGTTGCTAACAACGATATCAATGGTTGGTGGATTGATATAGAAAATGATTTTAACATTTTAGCTAACAATTTGTTTTCTAAAAACATGAATACTAACGTTCATGCAGAATTACGAACCCATAACACACTGGTAGTAAATAATGTTTTTGAAGAAGCGTTAATTAAAAAATTTTCACCAGCCAATAGCGCCAAACAGCAGGGTGGTCTAAAAATAACTGACTCAAATCGTAATATTATTCTGCATAACACTTTTATTAATAACGAGAACGCTGGAATACGATTTAATTTAACCAATAGGTCTTTTTTAGATTGTGATGTGGTTGGTGATTCGACTTGCGACTCATCTTCGGGGGAACATTCTGGTGGTGCAAATACTGAACAAGATTCGAATGGTGCAGCACGAAGTCGCGATCATGTAATATTTAATAACATAATGTATTCAAAAATCGTACCTTCATATACTGACACTTCTACTGGTATAACCGAGTTTCCTTTTTCTGCTGAAGTCCACATCGGTGCATCAGGGGCTGGGGAAGAGAGCTCTTATAAGTTTGGCGGTAATCTATATTTCGATCATACCGCACAAACTAATGGTAACAATCAAAAATCTCTGCAATCACATCAAAGCAATACCTATACTAATTCCTATACTGAATGGCAGTCGGTTATTGATGACGTTGATTCAACAATGTTTTCTGATCCTAATAATGTATTTACTTCAATTTCATCTGCCGAGGATGTAATATTACTGCCACAAAATAGTATTGCAATTGACATCGCGACTACTTTGCCGACTGGTCTAGATTCATTACATCCTGATGTTTACACTTATGTATCAAAAGATATCTGGGGAAACCCCCGCCCTTCTTCCAACACCGACATCGGCGCCGTCGAAACCC
>CAZHOI010000010.1:0-8064 GCA_964534365.1 uncultured Candidatus Saccharibacteria bacterium
CGAAGGTACAGTCTGTCGTTGCGACCACGTACATCGGGTTGATCCCGAGGTCGCGATGTAGGTTCGGGTACTGCGAGCCGACGGCGAACACATCACGAGGAGTGGTCGGACGAAGGCCAGACTGACTCGCCCATTCGAGGGCTTTGTCCAAACTGCCACCACCCTGTTGGTAGTTGAGCAGGACGAGCTCGTGCTCGACCCTGCCCTTGCCAGTCGGCGGGTACTGCTCGGCTACCTTCCAGACGTTGAAGTCGAGAGGGGTGTTAGGCCCAGCCGCACTGATCGCGTCCTCCCACTGCTCATCCAGTTGGACTGAGACCGTGAGGCGGTGAAGCCGAGTGCCTTCAGGCGGGGTCAGAGTCGAAATACCGAGCGGAGTCAGACCCAAAACGTGGCGTAGGATCGTGCGATCCACCTTAGCCAGGGTTCCTTTCGCCGCAGCTTCGGTCAGGTCTGACCAGAAACCCGACGCCAGAAGGGATTGGGTTTGAGGCGAGCAGAGTCCCTGTTCAGTTGCCTGGCTCAGGAGCTTTTTGACCTGCCCCAGGGGCAAGCCGAGTTCTTCGATCGTGGTAAGGAGGTCGCGGAGAGTGTCAAGGGTGTCGTTCATGACAGTCCTCATGATTGTGATGACGTCGTCTTCAGCCACTGTCCGAATGACAGCATTCAGACGGGTCAATGATGCGTGCGAAATGCACAGCGAGAAAAACAAACACTATTAGGATGATTATTCTTTCCGCTATGCATTTGTTTGCAAGTAGAATGAAAAGAACAGAATCTAAACATAATCATGTCACAATACAGATATTTTGTCAAGCAGTTTAAACCTAGTTTTCCTTTATGGCAATAAAACGAATATGAAAATTATTATGGTGTCACTCACTTCAAGCCATAAAAAACATAGCGATATATCGCTATGTTTTTTGACCAGGAAAGTTACTCGGCTTTAACTATTTTAGAGTCAAGGCTATACTTGCCCGTTCTAATATCAAAACCTGGGTCACTACTCATAATTGGTTTTAAAATCATCTTTATTTGCCCCGGATGACATCGCCTGTTTATTCGATTTTTGTAGTTAGCTCGCGATAAATCGTATTTTTACAAATTATTTTACCGAATCGTCGCCTGTAACTATTTCACTTTTTTCAGTCGTTATAGATTGAAAGTAACTGTTTATCAAAAGTATGTAGTTGTAATTGTCTCTCTTTTGCTAAATAAAGTAATGACGCATCGATTGTAGAAATTTTTTTATTTGATTGAGTATAGAAATTTAGCAACTCGGTATGATTCATCGTAATTATTTCAACTTCGCCGGATTCTATAAATTTAATAAATTTCAAAGCTATCTCTAATGAACCCTTATAAGCCAATACTGTAGTAGTTTCTTCGACCACTCTAGGAGTAGTGAATACCTGTTGCGGCGGCAGATTTTCGTATAATTTAATTGCCTTGTCATGCAAAGGATCAAAGCTCAAATACAGACTTACCCAAACTGCGGAATCAACGAGATGCCCCATAAACAATTTCGTCGATATTATCACTCACGTTTTCAGCCGGTTTGTTCATAGGAATAAAGTATTTTTTCCAATTTTTGCGATTAACGTTTTTATTTTCCAGTAACTGTAACTTTATTTCGTTTTTATCCGGTTTTAAATTAATTTCAGTATTTTGAGACAAATTATATTGATCAGCTAATTTTTTAGGGATTCTAATTGCCAGGCTATTACCCCATTTTTTTACCTTGGTATTAAATGTGGTTTTCATATGTATATACTAGCAGTAGATACATAAATTAACAACAGTTACCATAAACAGTGATTGAATGTGATGAAATAAAATTTGCGACTGATAAAGTAATTCGCGCATTCGATCACTATTCTGAAACTACCCGTAGTACCTCTTCGATCGTCGTCAGCCCCTGGGCTGCTTTGTAAATGCCATCCTCGATCATGAGTGACATGCCTTCTGATACTGCTTTTTGCTCAATGAAAAGACTGGTTTTGCTGAATTGACTAAAGTCTACTTAACGAAGTAATTGCAAAATATATGATAAAGTAATATTATGTTATCATATGACTACTCTATCAGTACCGGTACCAGATAAATTACGTAAATTTGTCGAAGAAGAAGCCGAGCGTCGCTGCACCAATAAAGCCGACATTGTACGCTATGCTATTAAGCGCCTAGCCGAAGAAGAAGCCGTGGCGAGAATATTGGCAGCCTCATAAGAACCTCGACTAGAAGGTGATTTAGACGAGTTGGCAAAACAATTAGATGATTAGAGTTGTTTATACTAAAAAATTTATCAGGCAGTATTCCAAGCTCCCACCAGCACTTCAGAACGCAGTCAAAGAAAAAATCACAGAATTTAGCGTTCGTAACCATCATAAAAAGCTAAAAGTTCACAAGCTTAAGGGGAAATTAAAAAACTATTATGGTTTTTCAGTCGATTATTCGAATCGTATTGTTTTTATGTGGGATGATAAAAACACCGTTGCCCTTTTGGACGTCGGCAATCATGATATTTATAAATAGACAAATTTAACTTGTATAAAAGCCCAGTTAGCATACTATCCTTGATCAGCTTATGGATCTCTGGATAAGTCCTATTCTATTCTGAAACTACCCGTAGTACCTCTTCGATCGTCGTCAGCCCCTGGGCTGCTTTGTAAATGCCATCCTCGATCATTCGTGACATGCCTTCTGATACTGCTTGATCGGCAATGTCATCAGCCGTTTTACCGGCCATCATCAAGTCTTTGACGGCATCAGACATCTTTAAAATCTCGTGAATGCCGATTCGACCCGAGTAACCAGATTCACAATCACTAGATTCAAGGGCTTTATAAAAAGTTACCTGCTCCCAAGGTGTCCCATCAGGAACCACCTGTCCATTAACTAAATCTTGCATTACCTTATCAAGATTGACAGTTTCTCCTAATTCGCGAATTTCATCAGCTGACAGCGTATATGCTTCTTTATTAGGGCATAAACGCCTCACCAGGCGCTGGCCGATAATTACCTTTACCGTTGATACCACGAGAAACGGCTCGACTCCCATTTCCATCAAACGCGGCAAGGTCGCGGCAGCAGAATTGGTGTGCAGGGTTGATAATACCAAGTGCCCAGTCAGGGCAGCATTTACCGCCAATTGCGCGGTTTCGGTGTCACGGATCTCGCCCACCATTAAAATATCGGGGTCTTGACGCAACAGGGAACGCAGACCGGCCTCGAAATCCAGGCCAATGTCATGCCGAATTTGAGTTTGATTAATTCGCGGCATCTGGTATTCAACAGGGTCTTCGACAGTCGAGATATTTACGTCAGGGGTATTTAACTGATCCAAAATAGTATAAAGGGTAGTTGTTTTTCCCGACCCGGTTGGTCCTGTTGTCAGGATTATTCCAGTGGTTTGTTTCATCGCGTAGTGCAGTCGTTCCAGGCCATCACCATGAAAACCCAAACCCTCTAGCGAGAACCCTTGCGAGTTTTCTTTTAGCAGACGCATTACAGTTTTCTCGCCATAATAAGTCGGTAGAACAGAAACTCGGAAACTGACTTTATAACCATCTGTTTCCACTTTAAACCGACCATCTTGGGGTAGGCGTTTTTCATCCAGTTTGAGTTTGGACAAAACTTTAATTCGAGCGGTTACCGGGTCCCCGGCATATTTTGGCAATTTCATGGCATCGCGCAAAATGCCGTCAATGCGATACCTGACCACTACCTCTTTTTCACCTTGTTCTATGTGAATATCGGAAACGTTTTGCAATATTGCGTGCTTAATTAAAGTGTCGACAATTTTAACCACAGGCAGCTCTTCGGCCATTTCACGCAGTTCTTCTTCGCTAGCTCCAGATTTTTGGTCATCTGATAACTGTCTAACCGAACCAGCCTCGCTATCGATAATATCTCCAAATTCAGCGGATAAAGATTTTTGATATTGAATTAATACTGATTTAATCGATTCTACATTCGTCAAGCGCGGCTTTACCTTGAGCCCGGTTTTTTTCTCGACAAAATCAATATCGGCCAGGTCCGAAACATCCAACATCGCCACCTCGAGGTTATTACCTTGCCGGTTATAGGCCACAATATTTTGTGCCCGGGCCACTGGTTCGGGAATCAAAGACAATACTTCCAGGGGAATCTTCTCTTTTGTCAGGTCTACAAATGGCACCCCGAACAGCTCGGCCTGAAGCGATTTAGCTTGATCATCAGTAATTAAATTATCGGCTTGCAATTCCACAAAAACCGAAGAATTGTGCTGGTCGGCCTGTTTTTTAGCACGCAAAAAATCCGCTTCTGAAATAATGTCAGTGTCGACTAGCTGGGCATACATTCGATCCAGGAGAGTGGCCATGTAACAATATTATAACGTATCAATATGGAAGGTTTGGATGGTATAAGCTTCAGCCATAAGACTAATAAGGTCGTTCGCCAATATAATTTCCTGGCGGAGCATAGCGACAAACCTGGATAATTTTTAGTTCGTTTTTTGCCAAGCTATCTGGGCAAATCACCTGGGCACAGCCAACTTGGGTTGTATCATGCCAGATCATCTGGGTGTAGTGACCACACATTTTCCCTGGCGCACAGCTATTGCTGTCATAATCATAATCCAGCTCTTCGGCCAACCAGGCAATTGACGGTCGGGCCGAGTCAAAATTGTCCGGCCGTTTTGAAAACCATCCGTAATATAGATTCTCCCCCTGATTAATCCCAGGCTCGTGCACTAGTTCACAACTTTGCGATAGCTGCTGGGCATAAACACGCGCCGAGGCTGCCAGATCAGCCGACCATGACAGTGGCGCCTGACCTAGTGCCGATCGGGCACTATTATGAACCGACAAAATCTCGGCTGGCAGAAGAGCAAACTGATCACCTGGATCATAAGGGGTTTTATCTGCTGCGATTTGGATTTCAGAAGATTCATTGATTATAGATTTATCAGATTTTTTTTCTGGCTCGTCACTATCATCTAACCAATTATTTTTTACCGGTTCATATTCTCGGGAGTTATCATTGGCTGGAATACTATTTTGATTAGGATCTGGTGAGCGGTCAATTACAGAATTTTGTTTGTAATCCAGTAATGCGACATCTTTGCTAATAGCCTCTAAACTTTTTTCGGAATTTCTAATGTCTTCGGCGAACTCGGCTGCAACTGCTTCTGAGGTCACATTGGCATCTATTTCTACTTCTATCAGTTCATCAGTCGAATCTAGTGATATTAATTCCAGTTGAGTCGACGCCCCACTATCGTTAGATGAATAGTCCTCAGCAACCAAGCGTCGATCTAAGTTATCATTTATAATTTTATGGTTATTGATCTGGTCGCCAACACTTTTGACCGCGTCAATATCTCTCGAGCTAGTCTCCAGAATAGCTCCGTCTGAAGCTGACTCTGGCACACTTATACCAAGTGCCGTAGAGATTTGATTTGGGCCAAGGCTATAAACAAAAATACCCGCAGCCATTAAAAATACTGATCCCAAAATCACCGTCGGGATATAATGTTTACTGATCTTGAACTTCATTATTGCCATAAATTATAACAACAAATTAAATATCACGGTGGTTGAATAGGTTAACTTTACAATTTAGGATAAAAAAATTACAATATAGCAAGTTCATACGCCTACATCACTTTTTAAATAGCGATCTAGACGTCCGCAGGTTTATACCTTCGGGCGTTCTTGTTTTAAAAGGCATAGAAATTATTTTCAAACGCTTTTGAAAATCGTTCTAAAGATTTCTATTAGCATTGGCACTGAACCTATACGTGATAATCAGTCTTTGTTCAAATTCTGCTTATCAGTTATAAATACTTAGATTAGTCAAAAGATCCATTATAAGTTACCCATAATAAATATGTTTGATATAAAAGTAATAAATGCGGTTATTTCCCAGCTCGAGGACGAGCGTGGTATCTCGCCTCAGCTAGCAAAAGAAGCAATCGAAGCAGCCTTGGCTGCCGCCTATAAGAAAGATTTCGGTAAACGTGGTCAGGTTATTAGAGCCCATTATGATCGTGAATCATCGGCTACGCAGTTCGAGCAGGTAAAAATTGTGGTTGATGAAACCAATGTTCGAGTGGAAGGTCAAGAATCAACCGGAGATGAGGACAAGGTGAATTCCGAAGGTAGTGAAGGTCCCCTGGGGGATGATCGACCCGAATACAATCCGGAAACACATATTGAATTAGCCACTGCCAAATTAATTAAACGTGATGTATCTGTGGGCGACGAATTGGTATTTCCGCTAGAAAATCGTACTGATTTTGGCCGCATTGCTGCCCAAACCGCCAAGCAGGTAATGCTATCTAAAATCCGCGAGGCTGAACGTGGTGCGGTTTTGGAAGATTATTCTGAATTAGAAGGCACTATTGTTTCTGGTACGGTGCAACGAACCGAACGAGGAAATATTTATGTCGATTTAGGTCGCGCTACTGCCATCATGCCGTTTAATGAACAAATCAAGGGTGAACGCTTTGAACCTGGTGAGCGAATTAGAGCCTACCTTTTCCGCGTCGATGAGGGTAATCGAGGGGGCGCCTTTTTAAAACTTTCCCGATCACATCCTCAATTTTTGGTTGAATTATTCCGTCAAGAAGCTCCTGAAGTAGCTAATGGCACCGTCGAGATAAAATTCGTCGCCCGAGAACCAGGGGCAAGGGCAAAAATCGCCGTATCCTCAATCGAGGATTATATTGACCCTATTGGGTCTCTGGTTGGCCAACGCGGCGTTAGGGTATCAACCGTAACTTCGGAATTAAATGGCGAGCGCATTGACATAATCGAGCATTCTGATGATCCGATTGATTTTATCGAAGAAGCACTGTCTCCGGCACGGGTTCATGAGATTGAACTAATCGAAGACGATAAGCGCGCTATTATTACCGTGGACGAGGATCAACTGTCACTGGCAATTGGTCGTGGCGGACAAAATGTGCGCCTGGCATCGCGCTTGACTGGTTATTCTTTGGACATTCAATCACTTGCAGATTCTAAATCCTTGCATGATGAGAAGGTGAATGCAGAAGGCAGAGAGGTTCCCCTGGGGGATGAAGATATGGCCAATGAACCTGATTTTAATGACACAGACAAGCAATCTCCAGCTGAATCAGTGGCTGAAGATGTCCTTGGTTCTGATGGGTCACCGATGATTATGGAAGAAAATACTCAAGAATCAGAGACCGAAGAACAATCATCAACTGATACCGTAATTGATCAATCACCTGATACTGACGATTATAAGGGTGATCAGGACGTTGATTCGCTGGATCAAGCCCCAGCCGCTGATGTAGTATTGCCTGACGTTGAACAAGTAGAGCAAGCTTTGAGCGAAACCAATGAAGAAGTTCGAGAGGCCCAAGAAGAGGCGTTTGATCGCTCACCAGATACTGAGCCTGTCGAAGTAGACCCTGATGGTGAGCCGGTTGAATCTGTCGAAGTAGATTCTGATTCGACTGACACTGATGATAATTAATAGGATCAAATTCGATACTAGATAATAATTCTGTTTATCAATTAGGATAGACAGTTTTTTATTAATCAAAAAAAGGCGGCAACACGTGTATCAACGTGCGCCGCCGGTTCGCCTGTGCCATGAACCTACCAGAACCCCAGATCGCTACCCAGGATGTAGGCGAAGAAAGCAGCAAGAACCGTGCCACCTACTTGTATAGCTTCTTTAGCATAGACCCGATCAACTTGATTGTCGAGTGGTTTGCAGTGCTCCTCGCGTTCGGCCGGGGTAACGTTGTCTGCGGGAATTAAGTCATAGCGCACCTGATCATCGGGTGCGTCGCATTGCCAGAGGGCGCGCTTCTCTTCGACTTTCGCAGTTTCCGAGGAATTGCCGGTGCTAGCGCAGCCGCTGAGGATAGCGAGTGCGAGAAAAAGGGTGAGATTACGCATGAGCGTGGGGGTGGGTGGTATGGGGTACAAGGCCAAGATGCTCTGCTGATAATTGATAGTTTTCATAACCATTATCAGCAATACACCCTTACATTCCCAAATCAAATAGGACACTTCAGCTAAACTGAAGCAACTATGAAAA
>CAZHOI010000011.1:0-7689 GCA_964534365.1 uncultured Candidatus Saccharibacteria bacterium
AGGCTTGCGGGGGTCGCGTGATGGGGTTGGGGGGTATTGGCCAGGGCGGAGTTATACCACCTTGGCCGAAGCAAATAATTCGAGTGTTAGTAACGGCTGGGCCTATATTGAAGAGCTCGATGAGGTTTATCGTAAATGGAGTGATTTAAATTATTGGAAAGAGGCTGGTAGATGGTATTTACGAGCGCCTAGTCCGTTAGGTTTATCAGCTAAAATAATTGCTGTAAACGGGAATAATTTAGAATTAGATGTTCAAGCAAATAACTCTACGTCTAACGCACAAGTGTTTTTTGACAACTCAGGATCTTTCTTTGTAAACAATATATTGGATCGCAACAGTAATGTTGACAATGGGGATTTAAATACGGTACTACCTGCAGGTACGTTTACTTTTTCAGATAAAATAAGAATTAATAATAACAACAATCTTTCTATGGTAGGGGCTGGAAAATATTTCACCATCCTTCAAGCGGTGCCCGGATTTAATACACCAGAAATAGTTTACAGCAACCAATCTCAGGCCGAATTTAGTGATTTTACACTACGAGGTACGGTTCGTGATAATGGTTATGGTGATGGTACAAAAGTATTTGATGAAGGGATAAATATCCAACTATCATCAGACGTTGTAGTTCAAGATGTCAGATTTATAGATGTGGGTAATAGTTCTTTGGAAGTTAGCTTTAGTGATAATGTTTGGGGTTATCGTCTGGATGATGTCATGACAGACGGGCTATTGGATTATGTTCAATGGAGATATCAGATTTCAGATTCAAATGGCGGCGGTTGTGTTGACTGCCGGTCGGTGTCACCTCGACCTCATGGTGCATTCGAATCATTTGACAGTGATGGAGTTCAGTTTATTCGTCCCTCAGGTTTAAACAAAACGGCTGCGGCAAATAGTGCCAAGAACACTTTATTCGAAGACGCATTCCTAGCTTTTGATCAGAATACAGAAGATCCTCGGTGGGATTACACTACCGGCAACCCAGCTATAAATGATAATGACAATCTTAGTAGGGGTGGTCAGGATACAATGATTATTAATCCCAGGATTATATTTCATGGCCCAGTAGATAATAATAATTTCCTAAGAGGAATTACTGCAAAACTTGATAACCTTCACGTTGAAGGAGGTCTATACTATATTCCGGAATCGTATCGAAACCAATTAGGTAAAGAGCGTAATGCTATTGTGGTTGAAAACAATAGTGATAGTAATTACGTGGCTAATTTTACTAGTCTGGCAAGGGGTAACCCTAACCAGCACCCGCGGGGTGATATAGTCTTTCGCGACGGAATTGCCTCGGGTGAGATAATTAATTCTGTTGCTGACACAATTATTAATACCGGGATTAATAGTGGCAACCAAACTATTAACGAATACCAAGCCTCCCTCGGCCCCAACCAACCCCCAACCGCCGACTTTGACATTCAAGATATTAAAGGTGAGGGTTCGTATAATTTCTTTGCCTATGATTCTGATGATGCAGATGGTTACATCATTCGCTATGACTGGAGTTTCTCTGATGGTAGTACTGACCGCTTACCCTATGCCTCACATCACTTTGACAATCCTGGCACCTACGACGTCACCTTAACTGTAACCGACGAGCGTGGAGCTGTAGATTCGGTTACTAAATCGGTAACAGTCAATCAGGTGGTTAATCCAACCCCACCACAAGTAACTATTAGTGACTGTGCCAATATCAAACCTGGTGACCCAGCTGCATCTGGTTATGCGCCACCAATTGTTCCTGATACTAATATCTTAGCCCTTGATGCAAAATGTGATTCTGATAATGTCTATATAACCTTGGGTACGGGAGATAATAGCGAATTAAATTTTCCCTATGGTTACTATTATGACGGTAGCAGCTGGCAAAACCTTATTTATAACTTTGCTAATCAACCAGTTGACTCATGGGTTAGAGACCAGTTAAAGTCAACTATACCGCTGTCAAACCTAACCTCGCCAGGATACGTATTAGGTTATATGTGTCGGTGGAATGGTAATTCGTATGAATGCCCAAATAATTGGATGTTGCAAAGAATCAATTACTAAACTCTACGGTAATACACAACATGACAACTTTTTATAATTAAATTGATGTCAAACCTACGGCTAAGCACTATTAATTTCTACAAAAATGAATTTTAGATATTTATCCACAGCATTAAGCTTTGACAATATCATTTGTACTTTCTAAATAAAACTTCTAGTATAAACGACATTACAGTTAGGTGTTATTTTTTAAGATATCTTGTCTCATTACAAAATTATCTTGTTGGAAATAAATCTATAATCAGTACCATGCTGACGAGCTAGTGTAGCTTTTAATTTTGGTCTCAAGGCTTTGCTATACTTTTCGGTAGGAAATGACCAATCTATTGTCACTGTTTTCAAGACAAGTCCTAAATAAAAAACTACAATTATCAGTAGTAATTTTATTAACTCTAATCATTGGAATTTTATTATTTGGAGGTATCGGGGGAAACTGGTCAATAAGTACAGTGCATGCGGCGTTCAATCCCGAGATTAATTATCAGGGCAAATTATACGATCCTAGCACTAGTGCCCCAGTGGCTGATAGTGATTACAATATGACTTTTCGACTGTACACCGTCTCAAATGGCGGGACAGCTATCTGGACGGAATCACGCACTGGAGGTAATGCGGTTACAGTAGAAGAAGGATTGTTTTCCGTTTTGCTGGGCGATATTAATTCCCTGACCAGTGTCGATTTTGATCAAGTGCTGTGGCTGGGGGTTACAGTTGGATCTGATAGCGAAATGTCCCCACGTAAAAAATTAGGGGCGGTACCAGCAGCATTTACTGCTGACAATATCGACGGAATTGACTCAACTCAGTTTTTGCGATCTGACGAGGATGATGAATTAACAGCTGGCAATACTTTAACTACCAACGGTACGCTAGATACCAATGGGGATTTATTAATTGCAGATACCGATATTGTATTTGATGGCGTTACTACTAATTTGAACACTAGCGGTAATTTTTCAGTTAATACGGACCAGTTTTTTATCAATCAGAGTTCTGGTAACGTTGGCATAGGAACAAGCGATCCATCTTATACCCTTGATGTAATGGGGGGCTCGTCAAGTATATTGGCAAGATTTAGGGCCACAGTTTCCTCATCTCCGACCAGTGGAGGAGCAATATTAGTATACAGTGACGATGGCAATGCAATGTCTTCAGGAGACCAATTAGGCGTACAGTTATTTGGAGGCAACAATGGATCGGCTATTAATTCAGCGGTTGCAATTTCTGGATTTGCTGCAGAAGGTTGGACATCAACCAGTACTCCAGGAAATTTATCATTTGGTACCACACCATCTGGATCAAATGCATTGCCTTTAGTTAGGATGACAATTAATCATGAAGGTAATGTCGGTATTGGAAATGAAGATCCAGATTATAAACTAGATGTATCTGGAGTTGGTCGATTTACGCAGGGGTTATTGCTGGATGCATCACAATATTTGAATTTCGGATCAACTACAGGATCAACTGGCTATGGAATACGAGATAATTCTGGAACCATTGAATACAAAAACTCAGGCGGCGCATGGGCGGCGCTTGGTGGTGGTGGAGGCGGGTCGTCGACTTATCTAGGTTTATCTGACACCCCGGCAACCTTTGAACCTCATGCTGTTCCATACACTAATTCAAGCGGAGACTCTTTACTGCACTTTGACTCTTTTACTTTCAATGGAACAAACTTATATTCCCCAGAAATTACTACCGGAACGTTACTTGCCAATACTAATGCCACACTGGCAGGAATAGGATTCTCGGATGACTATATAAATTTCTCTGGATCTGGATCTGCAGGCTATGGATTCCGCGATAATGCCGGCGAAATAGAATACAAAGATTCTAGTGGTAATTGGATAGCGCTTAATAGTTTGGGTTCCAGCAGTCAGACTAGTAATACTTATATGATTTGGGCTGAAGAAAATGGATCGCTTAGTGCCAGTCAAAACAATGGTTTTCAGTGGTCGTTTGGTAACGGTGCTGAAAATGGCAAAGGGGTAGTGGTTGCCGAAGGTGGTTCGGTAATTGCCCTAACATTAAAATCTCAAAATAATACTACCGGTACAGTTGAGTTATATAAAAACTCTATTTCAACCGGGGCTACAGTTTCATTGTCGTCATCTAATACTGCAGTTGCAACAGGATTGAACGTTTCTTTTGGATCAGGCGATGAACTTACCTTTAAAACTATCTCCGGTAACGGCGGTACTGCTTTGACAGTGGGGGCGTTGTTATCAACTTCTGGTTCAGGAAGTGGTTCGGGGGGAGGTTCTAGCGTGTGGACACAATCAGGCAGCGATATCTACTATAACAGTGGTGATGTGGGTATTGGCATTGCTTCACCAAATTCAAGACTACATGTATATGACACCTCGACAGGAGGTACATCGTTAACGGTACATTCAAAAGGAACTAGCCAGGAATTTTTAGAGTTTTTAAATCAAAATGATAATAGTATTTTTAGTTTGCGTCAAAATGCATCAGGTGACTCATTCTTCTTGATAAATTCTGATGGGGGAACTAACGGAGATGTATTTAAGGTAGAAGGCGATACCGGCAATGTTGGAATTGGACAACCAACTCCTAGTGACAGGCTTCATGTAGGGGGGGAGGTTAGAGTAAATTCATGTGTCAAGAATAGTGGCGGTACCGCGATTGCTGGAACCTGTTCATCTGACGAACGGCTGAAGCAAAATATTAATCCGCTAGATGTTGATTTAGACGCCCTGACTTCATTGGAGGTAGTAAATTACAATTGGAGAAACGATGAATTTCCAGAATTTGCGTTTGGTTCACAGCAAAATACTGGCTTGATCGCGCAACAGGTTGAACAATACTTGCCGGAACTGGTTGAACAGAATGGTGAAAATGGATACAAGGCAATTCGATATCAAAATCTACCACTGTATAACTTGGCAGGTATCAAGCAACTAAAGATCAAAGTTGACGAACAAACCGCAGCTTTAGCAAAAGCTCAGGCAGATATTGAGGTTGCAAATCCAGAATCTGATCGTTCTTTAGGTGAGATGGTACCTAAAAACCTTAGCTCAACTGTCGAACGTGTCCTAAACAGAATTGGCGCCACCTGGAAAAATGGCCAGGCTGTATTTGCCAATCTGTTTACTCGCGGCATTACTATTGTTCGCGATTCGAATGATGATAACAGTGTGGTAGGCGAGGGAGTGATCCAGTCCGGATCAAGTTCGCTACTAGTAAAAAATAATCAAGTTGATAAAAATTCCAAGATATTTGTAACCATGAAAGGTCCAGCCGGCGAGTGGTTTATTACAGATCAGAAAGATGGAGAATTCACCATTGAACTAGAACAGTCTGCTGATTCAAATATTGATTTTGACTATTTTGTACTACTGGTAGAAGGCAATTCAGTAGACGAATCAAATAATTTTGATGATAGTGGATTAAACGAATTGCAACCAGTTGATCGATCAGAAGAAGATACTGTTTCCGATCAAGATGATCAGGAGGCTGAGTCATCACCAATTGAGAACTCTGAGCCTGCAGTAGAAACAAATATTGATGAGGGTATTGGGCCGGTAAACGACGTTGAGGAGAATACTGACCAATTAGTAAATGTCTTAGAACCTGAGGATGCCGTAGAATCAATCAAGCAGACACAGCCAATTGTCAAGGAAGCTACCGCCACCGATGATGCTAGCATTAATAGTGTAGAATCAATTGATGATAACAATCTAGAGTCAACTGAGATGGAGGAAGAAGAGGTTGTCAAAACGATTAACAACGATACTGAATAGCTACTATGAAATTTAAATTACTATTATTAATTACGATAGGATTGGTGCCATTGACTGGTCTTGCCCTAACCAATTCACAAGTTGATTTGCTAAAATCTGCATTTGATAAAATAGCCGATCAAATATATGGTAGTCAATTAAACGGCGGGGAAGTGTTAGGAGACCTTACTACATTTTATGGCACAGCCAATTTGCCATTTGGTCCTGATTCGAAAAAATATGCAGCAACCTATAATCAAGCATGTGCGGTTGGCGATGTTCATGATGGATCAGGAAACTGTGTCTCTGTCGAAACTTGGCTGCAAACAGAAGGCTATAATTCTTTCTGTTATGTGGATCAATCTGGTGCGGGGGACTCGACAACTATATTGGGTTGTGGATATGCTAACTCGCAAGCAACAATTGTAAGGGGGGGAACTTATTACGAAGCGATCAGGCCAAATACTGATAATTTTGCTTTGGTAGCATATCCTGGGGAAGTTGTGACAATCTCAGGGGCCACGGCTGCCAATCCTGCTACGCCACTACGTGAATTTTTATTTTATCCTGGTGACGTTTCTGATCCTAACTGCCATAATTCGACCAGAACAAATTTAATGGTAGCCGGTATTAATTTTGAGTATGGTAATAGCCCTTTTCAAAGATTTTCAATATGTTTAGGCGCTAGTAATGGTAAATTCATCGATAATACTGTTACAAATGACAATAGTGGAGCGATTGATTTAGATGGCATTGATCATTATGTGGTTGGTAACAAATTTAATAATAATGGTGTTGAAGGACCAGGCGGAACCGGTGCTCATCGATTGTATCTAGCTTATAACGAAAGTATTGGCAATGGCTGGCGTGTAATGACGGGTGGTGGTCACGGCGGTGGCGGTAAATTTACCCGAACCCTCGATGCTGTTATTGAAGGTAATGTGTTTAAAGACAATTATCAAAATGGGCTGTGGATTGATAACGCCCCCTTCAGTAATCCTATAAAAAACCGCAGATTTGTAGTGGCTGGTAATCATTTTGAAAACAATCGATCAGCCAACCTGTTTATCGAGCTATTCAGCGATGACATGTTGGTTGCAAATAATTTATGCGTCGAGAACATTCTAGAAGATCATGAAGGTGAGGGAAATGTACGTAAAATGGCCTGTATTAAAATAGTTAATTCCAACAATGTAGTAGTTGTCCATAATACAGTGTTAAACGCTCGCAATGCAGCAATCGGTATAATGGTTGATAACCGTAGTTTTTGGCCGGTTGATTCTGTTCCGGCAGGTTGTAACACATCCGCAACTGCGGGAACAGGATACAATGAATACAATTGTGATCCTGATGGTAGTCCAAAACGAGCCAGAGACAATCAAATCTATAACAATATTTTGATGACTCTTGATACTAACGCTTATGCCAATACTTCCGGTGATATGATCTATCCCCGGGCGGTAGGGGTTCTCCATGGAGTCACTGGGTTCGATGATGAGCAAAGTAATGTATTTCGGGGAAACTTGGTTTTCAATAAACAGCTTGCTGGGAATAATACTCAAAAAGCCTCATATCGTACCGATCAGAGTGATATTTATACTGATAATTACTCAGTATGGAGCGCCGGAATGAATGCGTCTGGAGGGGATACTTTCCTTGATCCGCTGTCAGTGGTTCAGGGTCTTGGCAATACTGTTGATATGCTAACTCTGGCTAATAGTTCTCCTGCCATCGATTCTGCTATTGATTTGCCACCTTCATTATCATCAGCATTTACTGGTACTGACACTGAAGTCAAAGTTGATTATTGGTTATCTCATGACATCTGGGGAAACCCCCGCCCTTCTTCCAACACCGACATCGGCGCCGTCGAAACCC
>CAZHOI010000012.1:0-2310 GCA_964534365.1 uncultured Candidatus Saccharibacteria bacterium
ATTTTTATCCACGTATACCGAGACTGCGAATTAAAGTTTTATAACGTTCGCGGTCTCCTTTTTGAATATAAGACAAAAGACGCTTACGTTGACCAATCATTTTCAACAGTCCCCTACGAGAAGAATGGTCTTTTTTATTAACTTGCAAATGTTTGCTCAAACGGTTAATCCTGTCAGTGAGCATCGCAACTTGCACGTCACTTGAACCAGTATCGGTTTCGTGAACTTGGTATTGAGAGATTAACTCTTGTTTTCGCTCTTGTGTTAGACTCATAACTCGACTTTTTTCTTTAATAAGCGCAGCAGTCTCTAATATTATCACAGCCATTTAGCTGTGGGATTATTTAACGTGAGAGATGGGCAGATGAAGACAACAATTAAGGTGAATGTCGCACTCGCCCTTAGCTGCGCTAGGTAATTATTAATTCTTAACTCCAGGCTTCTTAACTCCCAACGCGCTCTATAATTACCTATCTCTATGAAAGCTCTTTCCTCAGCGCTCTGTGCGCCTAGTAAGGTTTTTTTATCGGTAATATTCTACTCGCAAGGGAGTAACTCCTCACTCCTAACTCCTAACTCCTAACTGATTGGCGTATAGGTTTACGAGTTTCCAAATCAAACTCATATCCTCTTGGCAAAATATGCAGTTTCGCATTGCAAATTGCCAACCCTTCATGTTTCAAAATATCGTCAATATTGCTGTGAGTAACATCTGACTTATCAATAATAGTAACTGCCCCTTCTCCAATCACTTTAATTTTGTTTCGGGTAACTAACATGGCAGTATTTTCGTCAATTCCAAATCCCAAAACTGCTTGTTTTTGCTGCGCTAAAGCTGAAATCAAACGTCCGATGCGACCGCGTTGTAAAAAATGTTGGTCTATAATTACTTCAGGGAAAAAACCCATTCCAGGAGACATTTTCACAATTTCCATGCGAGGATGTGTTTCGGAATCGCCATCAAAAATCATCATATCGGGCATTATTGCAGCCCCAGCGCTTGTACCTGCCACTATCATTCCTTCAGAAAAACGACGGTGAATCGCTGCATCTAAATCGGTATTTTTTATAGTATTAACAATTCTGGTTTGATCTCCTCCAGTGAAAAATACCCCAGTGGCTTTGTCAATATTTTGCAACGCAGTAGATGAATATGTATCATCGGTGGTTCTGCTATCAATAGCGCAAGCATTTTCCACACCGAACTGCTCAAATAAACTAATATATTTTTGTCCTACTTCTATCGGGAAGTCCGTTGCGTGAGTCAAAATCACAACTCTTGCTTTTGTACCACCTGCGTAGCGAACAAATTCTCGCAGAATCTCGCATTCACCTTGTTTATCTTCCGCACCGCCAATAATTAATAGCTGGCCACGGTTGCTATTCTGCGTCATTTCCCCTCCGAATATTTACTTAAGTAGAAATATTTAATTCATGTTCTTAACTGAAATCATAAGATTAGTTGAATTTATTTTATACTCACTTGTTAATGCAATTGGGCTTGGTTTATTTGAATAGGATTTCAATCGTCATCTAAACTATTTAATGGTGCGTTAAGGGTAATGGATTTAAAAATTAAAACTATTTATTTTCGTGCCCTAACGCACCCCAAAACTAATTACTCGAACCTTGATAAATTCGATTCATTTGTTCGCGAGATAAACGCGTCATTGGAAAACCTAAATTTCCATAATCTATTTTATTTAATGGTTCAACTTCCTCTTCAACTTCATACTCATTGATCTGACTTTGAGGTGAACTATAGGCATGACTGATAGGATCGTATGCTAAAATTTCTCCCGTTTCAATTTGATAAATCCAAGCATAAATGCTAATTTGATTTTGATAAAGCTTGGAGTGAATTACCGGATAAGTGCGTAAATTATCTATTTGTGTCAAGACATTTTCAGCAACCATAATTTCTAGCAATTCTTCCCCTTCGTATTGGCTGTAATGGTCTAAAACCAAACGTCGGGTTGCTTCGGCATACTTAAGCCAATCAAACACCAAAGGCATATCGGACTGTAATTTATTTAACTTCATCAGCCCTTTCATTGCCCCGCAATGGGAATGACCGCAAATAATAATTTGGTTAATATCTAAGGCTTGTACGGCATATTCAATAGTCGCTCCTTCGCCGCCATTTGTCGCTCCATAGGGAGGAACAATATTACCAGCGTTACGAATTACAAACAGTTCGCCAACTCCAGCTTGGGTAATTAAATTGGGGTCTACGCGAGAGTCGGAACAAGTAATAAATAATACTCTTGGTTTTTGACCGTGAGAAAGTTGTTCAAATAATTCTCTATG
>CAZHOI010000013.1:0-242 GCA_964534365.1 uncultured Candidatus Saccharibacteria bacterium
TGTAACACTTGTTTACACAAAGACATTCTAACCCAACTCCCCTGCAAAATGCCGGTTATAAGGGCGTTACTCACCCAGCTTATTCCTCGCGACAGACCCAAAAGAGCCCGCTAAATATAACTATCTAGCGGGTAAAACAAGTCTGGTCTAAAGCTTCACTTCGATATCTACCCCAGCAGGCAAATCCAGCTTCATTAAAGCGTCAATCGTTTTAGAGGAGGGCTGATAGATATCAATAATTC
>CAZHOI010000013.1:253-608 GCA_964534365.1 uncultured Candidatus Saccharibacteria bacterium
GGGGAGAGCGCAGCACGCAGTAGATTCGGCGTTTGGTAGGCAGAGGAATAGGACCAATTGCTGTAGCGTTAGTGCGATTGGCGGTATCAACAATTTTTTCACAGGAGGTGTCAAGTAACCTGCGGTCAAAGGCCTTTAAGCGAATGCGAATCTTTTGTTGCTGAATAGTAGCCATAGGTCTGAGGAAAATAAATTGTCTAGGTACAGAACGAAACCGAAAACTTTAGAGACAAAAGACAGGAGCGAACACCTTAGATGATCACTCCTGTCCCTTAGAAGCTAGCGCTAGACTACTTCAGAATTTTGGAGACCACGCCCGCTCCCACGGTGCGGCCACCTTCACGAATAGCGAAGC
>CAZHOI010000013.1:662-1648 GCA_964534365.1 uncultured Candidatus Saccharibacteria bacterium
TTCCCTGCTCAATAGCGATGGGGTTGATGAGTTCTACGGTCATCTTAATGCGATCGCCAGGCATAACCATTTCAGCATCACTCCCATCGTCAGCGGTGAAAGCGACGATGCTACCGGTTACATCAGTGGTGCGCACGTAGAACTGAGGCTTGTAGCCGGGGAAGAAAGGAGTATGACGACCACCCTCCTCTTTCTTGAGGATATACTTTCTGCACACCGCGCAGCAGCAGACCTACGTTATCTCCGGCCATCCCTTCGTCCAGAGTTTTCTGGAACATCTCCACTCCGGTTACGGTGGTGTTGCGAGTGTCGCGAATGCCAACTAGCTCGACAGTTTCACCGACCTTAACCTTGCCGCGTTCAATTCGCCCTGTGGCTACCGTACCCCGACCAGTAATCGAGAAGACATCCTCAACGGCCATTAGAAATGGCTTGTCAATGTCACGCTCGGGGGTGGGGATGTAATCATCAACGCTATCCATCAGCGCCAGAATTTTATCAACCCATTCATTGTCGCCACGGCTGATGGCCGGGGTAGTGGTCAAAGCTTCCACAGCCAGCAGAGCAGAGCCCGAGGTAATAGGAATATCATCGCCGGGAAAATCATAGGAGCTAAGCAACTCACGGACTTCCAGTTCTACCAGCTCCAGTAGCTCTTCATCATCAACCTGGTCTTGCTTGTTCAAGAAGACAACAATACTAGGTACGCCCACCTGCTTAGCCAGCAGAATGTGCTCCCGAGTTTGAGGCATGGGACCATCAGCAGCAGAACATACCAAAATGGCACCGTCCATTTGAGCTGCACCAGTGATCATGTTCTTCACATAGTCAGCGTGGCCAGGGCAATCAACGTGGGCGTAGTGGCGATTTTCGGTCTCGTACTCCACGTGGGCCGTGTTGATGGTAATACCACGGGCCTTCTCTTCGGGGGCCGCATCGATCTCATCGTATTTACGAGCCTTAGCGCCACCAGCCGCTGCCAGCGT
>CAZHOI010000014.1:0-1031 GCA_964534365.1 uncultured Candidatus Saccharibacteria bacterium
TCACGTACCGTTTTGGAGAGCAGTGGGGAAGGTGACTTTCTCACTGACTTTAATTTTATCTAAGGCTGTCAGTGAGACAGTTTCAGCCTGTGGATGGGAAGTAGCCGACTACCCCAGTTTGAAGCAGGAAGTAAACGCCAAAATGATATATGTCTAGATTTTTCTATTTATAGGTAGTTTTGGGTAAGTTTTATGTAACGGTAACTATAATATTCAAGTCATAGGAGACAATTATCGCTTCCAAGGATTGCCCTATGCAGGTAAAGAAGTAGAAAATCTGACAAAATTACTCCCCAAAACTACCAAGCTGATTGACAAAGATTTTAACAAAGACGACACCACCGTCAAAATGAACGAATATAATATTCTTCACCTCGCTACCCACGCAGCTTTTGTCAAAGGAGATGCATCTAAATCATTCATTCTCTTTGGTAACGGAGAAATAGCCAATCTCAAAGAAATCGGTAATTGGACGCTCAACAATGTAGATTTAGTAGTATTAAGCGCTTGCGAAACCGGAATCGGTGGTTTTGGTAATGGTGAGTCAGCGCGGTCTTGGGGGTTTCCCCCATGAGCGACTGACGAACCCCGAAGGGGTGAAGAAATACTTGGTTTAGGCTATCAATTTCAAAGTCGTGGAGCAAGAGCAACCATTGCATCCTTATGGAAAGTATCCGACGGTGGAACGCAAGTATTAATGAATGGATTTTATAATGTCTTGAAGCAACGGAAAATGACTAAAGCCGAAGCCTTGCGACAAGCACAAATAGCGCTGATTACCGATGATTATGACTCTGTTGGTGGTAAGCGTGCGGGTATTGTTGTCGAGAGTCGCACCGGAGAGCGGAAGCAAGTTAGCAGTAATCTTGAACATCCCTACTATTGGGCACCGTTTATTTTAATTGGGAATGGGTTGTAGGTTATAAGGTGGATGATTGATTTTGCCTATTCCGTAAGAGGGATAAACATTTATTTGCGTGAAAGTTAATACTAAATGGTATACAAACTACACCTAAATAGTCTGTGGCGCT
>CAZHOI010000014.1:1041-1512 GCA_964534365.1 uncultured Candidatus Saccharibacteria bacterium
GCACCGTTTATTTTAATTGGGAATGGGTTGTGAGGTAAATTTAGAATTTAGAATTAATTTTTAGTTTTAACTGGGTATTGGTTTACATAGCAGCATCTTGAGAGTAAAAAACTATTATAAAGATTGATTGCTAAAATACAACCATACATCTAACTATACTCATCATTTTATGATTGCTCAAATGATGGTTCAGCCCTCATCCTGGGTAGAATCTGGAATCCAAATCAGCTTGGTTAGAAATTTATACTTATTTAAATTTACTCCAGAATTACAATCTCGCTTAGATCAACTAACCGAGAAGAAAAAAGCTGATATACTCACATCAGATGAAGAAGCTGAATTAACAGGAATATTAGAACTAGACCGAATTTTTACTTTGCTCAATGCCAAAATCATTGCTCAATCATGACGGTTAATAGTACAACGAGAAAATTAGTTAGGGAGCGAGCAAAATACCTATGTGAATACTGT
>CAZHOI010000015.1:0-1506 GCA_964534365.1 uncultured Candidatus Saccharibacteria bacterium
GTTTGTAGTGTCACGCACCAGCCGAGTATTGTGACAATTGCGGCCATTCCTGAATTAATTATTTATTTATTTATTTATTTATTTATTTATTTATTTATTTATTTATTTAATTAATTATATTTATCTATCTAAAAAAAACCAGATATCGCCTATGTTGCTCAATAGGTATCTTAAATTTTCTCAATTATTATTAAACATTAAGTTTTAAAAAAAATTGTAAATTTATCAACCATTATTAAAAAATTAAGTTTTCACGTGGGTTTGTGCGATTAATGATTTGACTTTTAAATGACTTTGAATTATCACAAAGCAAAGTATTGCATACCTGATGAGCAAGCAATTGTCAATTCGCAATTGGGCTTGGAGCGCCACGCTTCGCTAACGCAATTAGCAATTAATAAATAATTTTAGTAAGGAAATTAAATAATTGGCTAATTTTCGGTTTTCAAGCCACAGCACGAATCATAGATTCAACGATCTTCAATCAGTGGTGGGTTCAAGCCCCCACAAGCCGAAACATTGCGAATTGCGAATGGGAACAGGCGAATTATTTTCACGCTTACATATTTTTTTATTTAACTTTTATTAAGGTTCCGCCACGCGTTCGCCGCACTTACGATCAACGCGTTTCATTGTTCACTCTTAGCTGTTTGCCAATCACTATCTCCAGATAGACATCCGATTTGCCAAAAATTGTGAGAATGAATGACGTAAATAATTAAATTTAAACAGTTTATTCGATGAATTTTGGTATTTTCGATATTTTTGGGATTTTTCTGCTACTTTCTTCCTTGCAACCGATTTGGCAGCGCCGTCAAATGGAGTATCGTCGGTTCCGCAGTATAGATGAGTTTCAGCAAAAACGTAAAAGCCGGGTAATTCTACTCATCCATCGTCAAGAGTCTATCAGTTTCTTAGGAGTACCAATTTCGCGCTACATTACCATCGAAGATTCTGAAAAAATTCTTCGGGCAATTCGTCTGACTCCCCCAGATGTTCCGATTGATTTAATTTTGCATACTCCTGGTGGGTTGGTTTTAGCAACTGAACAAATTGCTAGAGCTTTAATTCGTCATCAAGCCAAAGTAACTGTTTTTGTACCTCACTATGCCATGAGTGGCGGTACAATGCTTGCCCTTGCAGCCGATGAAATCGTTATGGATGAAAATGCGGTTCTCGGGCCTGTAGATCCCCAACTTGGTAATTATCCTGCTGCTAGTATCATCAAAGTTGTTGAAGATAAACCTATCGGTGAAGTTGACGACCAAACTTTGATTATGGCTGATTTATCGCGTAAAGCCATGAATCAAGTACAGCGTTTTGTCAGAACTTTACTGAAAGATTCCATCCCCAAACAAAAAGTTAAACCGGAAAATATTGAAAGTATTATCCAAGCTTTGACAACCGGACAAGTTACTCACGATTACCCAGTAACCGTTGAAGAAGCAACGGAAATGGGGCTGCCCGTCACTGCCGGACTGCCCCGAATCGTCTACGACCTGATGG